>JAEYUC010000051.1 GCA_023433705.1 Pseudomonadota bacterium | reverse complement strand
TCGTGGCCCGGCACGCCCATGACGGCGCCTTCGCCATAGGCCATGAGCACGTAGTTGGCCACCCAGACCTCGACCATCTGGCCGGTGAACGGATGCAGCACCGAGAAGCCGGTGCGCATGCCCTTCTTTTCCTGCGTCGCGATGTCGGCTTCCATCGTGGAGCCACGCCGGCACTCGTCGATGAACTCCTGCAACGCGGGATTCTTCGCGCCCGCGGCCATCGCGATCGGATGCTCGGCGGCGACCGCCATGTAGGTCACGCCGAACAAGGTGTCCGCGCGCGTCGTGAAGACCTTGAGCACGCCGTCGTGGCCCATCAGCGCCTTCGTGTCCGGCGCGTACGGGAACGAGATCTCGCAGCCCTCGGACTTGCCGATCCAGTTGGCCTGCATCGTCTTCACGCGCTCGGGCCAGTCGGGCAGCTTCTCGAGATCGGCCAGCAACTCGTCGGCGTACTTCGTGATCGCGAGGTAGTACATCGGGATCTCGCGCTTCTCGACCAGCGCGCCCGTGCGCCAGCCGCGACCGTCGATCACCTGCTCGTTGGCGAGCACGGTCTGGTCGACCGGATCCCAGTTCACGACACCCGTCCTGCGGTACGCGATGCCCTTCTCGAGCATGCGCAGGAACAGCCACTGGTTCCAGCGGTAGTAAGACGGATCGCAGGTCGCGATCTCGCGCGACCAGTCGAACGCGAAGCCGAGCTGCTTGAGCTGACCCTTCATGTACGCGATGTTCTCGCGCGTCCACTGCGCGGGTGGCACGCCGTTCTTGATCGCCGCGTTCTCCGCGGGCAGGCCGAACGCGTCCCAGCCCATCGGCTGCAGCACGGTCTTGCCCTGCATCATGTGGAAGCGCGAGAGCACGTCGCCGATCGTGTAATTGCGCACGTGGCCCATGTGCAGCCGACCCGAGGGATACGGGAACATCGAAAGGCAATAGAACTTGCCAGCGCTGCCGCTGGCGTCTTCGCGCGCCTCGAAGACGCGCTCGCGGTCCCAGAATTCCTGCGCGGCGCGTTCGACGGCAGCCGCCTCGTATCGTTCTTGCATCGGGAAAGGCTGGTTTTTCAGAGGCTTGAGAAGGCCGGCAAGAATACACGAGGCGCGCTTGGCTGGCGAAGCCGCACGCTCGGCACCGGCCATGCGGGCGGGACCCGGTCTGGCTCGTCAGCCGTGCTCCCGCCAGCGTTCCTCCGCGCCCTGCCCCTCGGGGAGCTTGCCGAGTGGCGTGCAGTGCGCCATCCAGATGAGCACGATCCCGATGACCACCACGACCCTGAATGCCCAGTCGGGCTCTCTGTCCGGGCCGGGCGATGGCTTGATCGCACGCATCAGTAAAGCTCGAGCCGGGTAGTGACTGGATCGGCGTCGCTGCGCCGTTGATGCCCGAAGCAGGACACGAGAGAGGTGACGAACAGGACGACGGCGAAGAAGCCGGCGAGGACGTGGCGCTTTTGCATTTTTGTTCTCCGGTTGGCGGGGCCGGAAAACACTCCCGAATGTCGCTGCGTCCTGCCGACGCGAGTGGCATGCGAGGGGCGGTTCGCGACCCATCGCGCGCATCATCCGTCGGCGCTGTCTCAGGATCTGAGACGGCTTATGTCAGTAGTTGGACCGCGCGCGCCCGGCGCGCCGCGGATGCTTCAGGACTCGTACTGCGCGAGCGCCTGGCGCAGCGCGGCCGCCACGTCGTTGCGCAACCGCTCGGGCTGGACCACTTCGACGTCGGGCCCGTATCTCAGGATGTCGAGCAGCAACTCGCGGGATTCGCGAAACGGCACTTCGAGTTCGTAGCGCCCGTCGGTGAGGTACTGCCCACGCTGGTCGCGGTGCCAGCGCTCGTCCGCAACCCAGCGCGAGCGCGTCGCGGAAAATCGCAGGATGGCCGTCTTGTTGGCTTTGCCGGAGAAGATGCCGTAGGCGCTGGCGTAGTACTCGTCGAGCTGCGCCTCGGGCACGTCGACGGCCACGTCGGTGGACTCGCTCGCGGCGGTGATGCGGTCGACGGAGAAGCTGCGCAGCGCGTCCCGCAGGTGATCCCACGCATCGAGATACCAGTTGTCGCGGTAGTGCACGAGCCGCTGCGGCGAGATCGATCGCTCCGTGTGCTGATCCTTGCCGCGCGAGTGGTAACGGATCGTGAGGCGACGCCGCTGCAATGTGGCGCCGGCCGCGGTCCGGAAATGCGCGCCCATGGGGCGCGAGGCCATGCCGAGCAACCGGATGCGCCGCGCCGCTTCACCGAGATGCAGTCGCCGGTCCGTCAGCAGCTGATCGAGCCTGCGCGACAGCGGGCTCAGGTGTTCCTCGAGCAGCCCGGGCTCGAGCGTGCTCAGCAGTTTCTGGAAGGTCACGAGCGCCTGCAATTCGGCGCCCGAGAACCACAGTCCCGGCAGCTCGTATGAACGTTCGCCCTCCGCCGGCCGGTAGCTGATCCCGCGTTCGGGATCCGTATGGATCGGCGCGCCGAGTGAATCGCGCAGCGTCTCGATGGTGCGGTACACCGTCGCGCGCGAACACTCCATGCGATCGCAAAGGTCGTGGAATTCGATCGGCGTGCGGCGGCCGGCCAGGATGCGGTGGAGAAGATAGATGCGGTCGACCTTGTCCATGTCCGGGCGCCGTGAACCCTGTGGGTTCCTGTTGTTGTTAGTTCGGCCAACCATGCTCCAGCGAGCGGGGGCCCGTCAACACGCGTCTCCTCGTCCCCGAAAGCGCAATATCGGCAAGGCGCCCGGCCGGGCACGTCGATATCCTCGAACTCATGGGTGAATGCGAAAAGATTCCGTCGACCATGGAGCGCTACCAGGAGCGCTTCGCGCGAGTGCTCGAGCACATCGAGGCCCACTCCGAGGAGGCCCTGTCGATCGCGACGCTGAGCGGTATCGCGGCGTTCTCGCGCTACCACTTTCACCGGCAGTTCTCCGGCTTCCTCGGCATGAGCGCGTACCGTTACGTGCAGCACCTGCGCATGCGGCGCGCGTCCTGGCGTCTCGCGTTCCGCGAGCAGCAATCGATTGCCGACATCGCGCTGGCGAGCGGTTACGAGGGGCCGGAAGCCTTCGCACGTGCGTTCCGGCAGTTCTCTGGGCAGTCCCCCAGCGAATTCCGCGCGGCCCCGGACTGGACGGAATGGCATTCCCGCTTCCGTCCCTTCACACACCTGAGGACCACCACGATGAACATGAGCGCCGCGCCGAACGTGCGAGTCGTAACCTTCCCCGCCACGCGCGTCGCGATGCTCGAGCACCGCGGCGATCCGATGCGGCTCGGCGAGAGTATCCGCCGGTTCATCGAGTTTCGCCGGGCGAATCGCCTGCCGCCTTCGAGCAGCGCCACGTTCAACATCGCCTACGACGATCCCGACGCAACGCCGCCCGGAGATTTCCGCTTCGGATTGTGCGCGGCCATCGACCGGGCCGTCCCGCAAAACGACTCCGGCGTCGTGGAGTTCCTGATCCCCGCCGGTCGTTGCGCGTTGCTGCGCCATCGCGGCTCCGACGATCAGCTCGGGCGGTCGATACGCCACCTGTACGCGCATTGGCTGCCCGCCAGCGGAGAAGAGCCGCGGGAATTTCCGCTGTTCATGCAACGAGTCGCGTTCTTCCCCGACGTCGCGGACTCCGAGGCCATCACCGACATCTATCTACCGCTCGCCTGAGTGATCGCGGAAAACGAAAAGGCGCCCGGAGTTGCCTCCGGGCGCCGCTTGTTTCTCACCAGGGAGATGCTTCAGTCCGGACGTCAGCTCAGGCGAATGGGCACGAACACCTGGTTGCCATCGCGCTCGAGCAGGATCGCGACGGTCTTCGAACCGTTCGCGGTCTCCTTCTTGAGATCGTCCAGCGATTTCACCGTCTTGCCGTTGACGCCGAGGATGACGTCGCCGGGACGCACGCCGGCCTGCGCTGCCGGCCCCGTCACGTCCTCGACCAGTAGATAGCCCTGCGTGTCGGCATTCTTGCGCTCCTCGGCGCGGAGCGGCCGGACCGACAGGCCGAGCTTGTCGGCCTTGGCCGGCTCTTCGACGTCGCGATTCGCGACGCGCACGGGCTCTTCCTCGAACTCCTCGACCTTCACCTTGACGTTCTTGCTCTGCTTGTCGCGCCACACTTCGATGTTGGCGGTCTCGCCGGGCTTGATGGCCGAGATGACGCCGGGCAGTTGGGCGGAACGCTCCACGGGCTTGCCGTCGACGGACAGGATCACGTCGCCGGTCTTGATGCCGGACTTCGCGGCGGGACCGTCGGAGATGACCTGCGTGACGAGCGCGCCGCGCGGACGATCGAGCGTGAACGCATCGGCGAACTGCGCGTTCACTTCCTGGATCTGCACGCCGATGCGGCCCCGGGTCACCTTGCCGGTCGAAATGAGCTGCTCGCGCACGTTGTTGGCGACGTCGATCGGGATCGCGAACGACAGGCCCATGTAGCCGCCGCTGCGGCTGTAGATCTGCGAGTTGATACCGACCACTTCGCCGTTGAGGTTGAACAGCGGTCCGCCCGAGTTGCCGGGATTCACGGCGACGTCGGTCTGGATGAACGGCACGAGACCGTCCTCCCCCGGCATCGCACGACCCGTCGCGCTGACGATGCCCGCGGTCACGCTGTTCTCGAACGAGAACGGCGAGCCGATCGCGAGCACCCACTCACCCGGACGCAGCTTCGTCGGATCGCCGAGCTTCACGACCGGCAGATCCTTGGCCTCGATCTTGATGACGGCGACGTCGGTGCGACGGTCGACGCCGATGAGCTTCGCCGGATATTCGCGCCGGTCCGTCATGCGCACGGTGATCTCGTCGGCGTCACCCACGACGTGCGCGTTGGTGAGGATGTAGCCATCCGCGCTCACGACGAAACCGGAGCCTTCGCCCTGGCGCTGCGGAATCTGGCCGCCACCGCGCTGATCGGGAGCCGGAATGCCGAAGCGGCGGAAGAATTCCTGCATCGGATCGTCTTCGTCGAGCCCGCGATTGCGAGTGCGCGTCTGCGCCTTCTCGACCACGGACACGTTCACGACGGCGGGCCCCACGGTTTCGACGAGCGTCGAGAAGTCGGGAAGAGCGCGGCCATTGAGCGTGCCGACCGACTGCGGCGGTGCAGCGGTCTCGGCGGCGGGCGCGGATGCCGTCGCATCGTTCTTCGACGCGGCGACGGAAGATTGAGGTGAACAGGCGCCAACCGCGAAAGCCACGATCGCGACGCCGGCGAGACGTCTCGCAATGGATAGCGACATATCAGCAAGTCCTCGAATATCAGGGTACGGGAGTGCGGGTGTAGACCCGGCCGATTTATTGAAGTTCAGAAGTCGGAGTTTCAACCGCGATTTCATGAAGCCTCCTTAATCTGTTACCCGGACGCCCGATCCGGCGCCGTTTCGACGCGCCCCGAAAGACGGGCGTACCCCGCGGCGGCAAGCCCGAGAATGAGTGACAAAACAACCACCGGCCAGTTTCCCACACGGGCATAGGGGGTGAGTCCCGTGCGCGGCTGCAACTCGGCGCGTAATACCGTCGGCTCGTACTCCGGGGCCCGGGCGATGACCCGGCCGTGATGATCGATCACGGCGGACACGCCGTCGTTTGCCGCGCGCACCAGCGGGCGCCCGGCTTCCTGCGTCCGCATGCGGCTGATCTGCAGGTGCTGATAACGCGCGCTGGAACGCCCGAACCACGCATCGTTGGTCACGTTCACGAGCAGCGTCGCCTCGCGCAGCGCCGGCAGCTGGGTCGAACCGTAGGCATCCTCGTAACACACCGTTGCGGCGATGCGGTGTCCCGCGGCGCGCAGTGGCTGCTGTCGCGCGGCGCCGCGTGTGAAATCCGCGTTCGGCAGGTTCATGAGACGCAGCCAGTCGCGCACGGCTTGCGGTACGGGCACGAACTCGGTGAACGGCACGAGGTGATGTTTGTCGTGCCAGCCGATGCCCTCGGTGCCCGGGTCCATCGACAGCACGGAGTTGAAGTAGTCGGCCTCGCCCGTCTTCTCGTTCGGCGCCGCGCGCAGCGTGCCCATGATGAGCGCCGCTCCGTGTTCGGCGGCCGATAGATAGACGTCGCGATAGAAAGGAACGACGTCGTTCGCGTAGGCCGGCACCGCCGACTCGGGCCACACGATGAGCTGCGCGCCGCGCGCTTCCTTCGTGAGCCTGCGATACAGCTCCTGCGTGGTCTCCACGTCGGTGGTCCACTTCTCGTCCTGCGGCACCGCGCCCTGCGCCACCGCCACCTGGAGCGGCTGCGGCGTCGGCTGAGTCCACTCGATGCCGCGCAGCGCGAACGCCGCGATCCAGACCAGCGCGAACACCGCTGCCGCGCCGATGCGTTCGCGCGAGTTGCCGAGCACAGCGGTCGCGATCGCGCCGGCCAGCACCAGCACGGCTAGCCCGATGCCGTACTGGCCGACGACGGGCGCGAGGCTGGCGAGCCAGGTATCCGTCTGCGAGTAGCCGAGCGCGAGCCAGCCGAAGCCGGTCAGGAACCAGCTGCGGAACCACTCGATGAGCAGCCAGGCCGCCGGAATGCCGGCGAGCCAGCGCCATGCGCCGCGTGCCGGCAGGAACCGCGCCACCGACCAACCTAACAAGGCGTGATAGGCGCCCATGATCGCGACGAGCCCGATCATGAGGAACGCCGTCAGATAGAGCGGCGCGCCGCCGATCTGCGCGATCGCGATGTACAACCAGTAGGTGCCGGCCGCGAACGTGCCGGCGTTGAACCAGAACCCGAGCACGGCCGCGCGCCGCGGCGTCGCGTCGTCCCAGAGCAGGAAAAGCGCCGCGGGCATGAGGATCGCGAGCGGCCACAGTCCCGCGGGCGCGAACGCGAGCGACAACAGCGCACCGGCAGCGAACGCGACGGTACTGCCGACGTAACGCTGCGCGAGTAGATTGCGCAGGCTCACTCTTCCTGGAGAGGCCGGTCTTCGGGCGCCACGATTTCGCGCGGCGTGGTGAGCCGCATCGTGTCGATGCGGCGACGGTCGAAACGCAACACCTTGAGCTCGCAGTCGGCGAGCTGCAGCGTCTCGCCGCGGCGCGGCAGGCGCCCGAGCTGGTTCATGACGAGCCCGGCGACCGTGTCGAACTCGTCGTCGGACAGATCCGTCTGGAAGTATTCGTTGAACTCCTCGATCGGCGTCTGACCGCGCACGATGTACTGGTGGTCGCCTTCCTTGCGGATGTTCTGTTCCTCGTCGATGTCGTGTTCGTCGTCGATGTCGCCGACGATCTGCTCGATGACGTCCTCGATGGTGACGAGGCCCCCGATGCCGCCGTATTCGTCGGCGACGATCGCCATGTGCACGCGCGAGCGGCGCATTTCGCGCAGCAGCACGTTGAGGCGCTTGGACTCCGGCACGAACACCGGCGGCCGCATGAATTCCTTGATGTCGAACTCGGCGCTGCCGTCGCCCTTTTCGACGGCGATGCGCAGCAGATCCTTCGCCAGCAGGATCCCGACCACCTTCTCGCGATCCTCGTCCATGACGGGGAAGCGCGAGTGACCGCTTTCGATCACGGTCCTGAGCAGCTCGCCCGGTTCGTCGTCGCGATTGATGACGGTCATCTGCGAGCGCGGCACCATGATGTCGCGCACCTGGATGTCGGCGACGCCGAGGACGCCCTCGAGCATCGCGAGCGCATCGCCTTCGATGACGCCCTGCAACGCGGCTTCGCGCAGGTATTCGACGACCTCGCCGCGATCCTGTGCTTCGCCCGCCATCTTGCGCGACAACTTGCGCAGCCATCGGCCGCTCGCGCCCGAATCCCGTTCTTTTTCCTTCGCGCTCATGTGTACGGATTCCCGAAACCAAAACCTCTGAGGACGGCGATCTCACGCCGTTCCATTTTCATGCGGTCGCGCTCGCCCCTTTCGTGGTCGTAACCGACCAGATGCAGGGCGCCGTGCACGACCATGTGCGCCCAGTGCGCCTCCAGCTTCTTGCCGTCACGTTCGGCCTCACGCCGCACGACTTCGGCGCAGATCACGAGGTCTCCGAGCGGCAGGCGGAAATCATGCGGCTTGCCGCGCCTGTCCTGATCGGGCGCCGGGAACGACAGCACGTTCGTGGGTTTGTCCTTGCCGCGCCACAGGCGATTGAGCTCGCGGCTCTCGTCGGCTTTCACGACACGCACCGCGATTTCGCGGCCCTCGCCGCGCCGCCCGAGAGCGGCCGCGGCCCAACGTTCCATGCGCACCGACGAGGGCGTCCAGGCTCGCGTGCCGCAAGCGACTTCGAGCTTGAGGCCGCGCGGTCCATTCATGCCCGTTCGTCAGGCGAATGCGCTTCGTACGCCTGCACGATTCGTTGGACCAGCGGATGCCGCACGACGTCGGCGGCGGCGAAATGCGTGAAGGCGACGCCATCGGTCTGGCGCAGGATGCTGATCACGTGTTTGAGGCCGGACATCTTGCCGGCGGGCAGATCCGTCTGCGTCACGTCGCCCGTTACCACCGCGCGCGAGCCGAAGCCGATGCGCGTGAGGAACATCTTCATCTGCTCGGGCGTCGTGTTCTGCGCTTCGTCGAGGATGATGAACGAATCGTTGAGCGAACGGCCGCGCATGAACGCGAGCGGCGCGACTTCGATGACGTTGCGTTCGATGTAACGCACCACGCGATCGAAACCGAGCATTTCATACAGCGCGTCGTAGATAGGCCGCAGGTACGGGTCGACCTTCTGCGTGAGATCGCCCGGCAGGAAGCCGAGCCGCTCGCCCGCTTCGACCGCGGGCCGCGTGAGCACGATGCGGCGGATCTTGTCGGCCTGCAGCGCCTCGACCGCGCAGGCGACGGCGAGGAAGGTCTTGCCCGTGCCGGCCGGTCCGATGCCGAAGGTCAGGTCCTTCGAGCGGATGTTCGCGAGGTATTCGCGCTGGTTGCGGCCGCGCGCGCGGATCGTGCCACGCATCACGCGCACGGTGCTTTCATCGCGCGGCTCGTCGGCGCCGATCGCGCCCGGCAGATCGCGCGAATCGCGCAGCGCCAGGTGCACGCGGTCGAGCGAGACGTCTTCCTTCGCGGTGGCCGCGAACAGGTCTCGAACGACGTCTTCGGCGGCGTGCGCACGCGTCCCGACGATGCGGAAATGCGCGCCGCGCCGCTTAACGGCGACCCCCATGCGGTCCTCGATGAGGCGCAGGTTTTCGTCGAGCGGACCGCAGAGATTGGCCAGCCGCGTGTTGTCGGGCGGCGCGAGTTCGAATTCGCGGTCGTTGTCGATGGGTTCGGGTGTGGACATCAGGAATTCGCCGCGAGTCGCGGTTGCGCGCCGTCGGATGCGTCGGATGCGGCCAGTCGCCCGCGCAGCGATTGCGGCAGCGCCTTGACGATGTCGACGTCGACGAAGCGGCCGATCAGCGAGGCAGGGCCCGCGAAATTCACCCAGCGGCCGTTTTCCGTGCGGCCCGCGAGCTCGTTCGCGTCTTTCTTCGAGGGACGCGCGACGAGCACGCGTTGCGTCGTGCCCACCATCGTTTCGCTGATGGCGCGCGCCTGCTCGTTCAGCTGCGCCTGCAGTCGCGCGAGCCGCTGTTGTTTCACTTGGAGTGGCACGTCGTCGGGGAGCGCGGCCGCCGGAGTGCCCGGACGCTGGCTGTAGATGAACGAGAACGACTGATCGAAGTTCGCTTCCCGCACGAGTTTCAGTGTGGCCTCGAAATCGCGCTCTGTCTCCCCGGGGAAACCGACAATGATGTCGGTGGAAACCGATATCGTCGGGCGCACCGCGCGCAGCCTGCGCAATTTCTCCTTGAACTCGAGCGCCGTGTAGCCGCGCTTCATGGCGGACAGGATCCGGTCGGAGCCCGACTGCACCGCGAGGTGGAGCTGGTTCGCGAGCTTGGGCACGTTGGCGTAGGCCTCGATCAGCGAGTCGCTGAACTCCACGGGGTGCGACGTCGTGAAGCGGATGCGCTCGATGCCGTCCACCGCCGCGACGTAGTGAATCAGCGTCGCGAGGTCGACGGCGGTGCCGTCGGCCATCTCGCCCGCGTATGCGTTGACGTTCTGGCCTAACAAGGTGATCTCGCCCACGCCCTGCGCCGCGAGCGAACGGACTTCGCCCATCACGGATTCGAAGCCGCGGCTCACTTCGTCGCCGCGCGTGTAGGGCACGACGCAGAACGTGCAGTACTTGCTGCAGCCTTCCATCACCGACACGAACGCGCTCGCGCCTTCGGCGCGCGGTTCGGGGAGGTTGTCGAACTTTTCGATCTCGGGGAACGAGACGTCGATGACCGAGCGGCCGGTCTTCTTGAGCTCGCCGATCATGTCGGGGAGCCGGTGCAGGGTCTGCGGTCCGAATACCAGGTCGACGAACGGCGCGCGACGCGTGATGCCCTCGCCCTCCTGGCTCGCGACGCAGCCGCCCACGCCGATCAGCACGTGCGGCTTGAGTTTCTTGAGCGCGCGCCATTCGCCCAGCAACGAATACACCTTGTCCTCGGCCTTCTCGCGCACCGAGCAAGTGTTCATGATGAGGACGTCGGCCTGGGACGGGTCGTCGGTGGGCTCGAGGCCGGCGCCAGCGCCGAGCACGTCGCCCATGCGGGCCGAGTCGTACTCATTCATCTGGCAGCCGAAAGTCTTGATGTAGTAGCGGCCGGGCATTGCAGGGCGAGGGGAATAGCGGGCGATAGGGTATCGCACTTCCCCATCCTGCAATATTTATCTGTTAAAACAATGTCTTACAAATGAAAAGGCCCCGCGTCGCGGGGCCCTTCCGGTATCGAGCCGTACTTCAGAACGGAATGTCGTCGTCGAAGTCGCCGCCGCCCTTGTCGCCACCGGCGGGCGCGCCCTGGTCGAAGTCGTCCGGCGGCGGACTGCTCTGCTGGCGTCCGCGGCCACCGCCGCCCCCACCGCCACCGCCGTAGTCACCGCCACCCATGCCGCCGCCGCCGCGCGAGTCGAGCATCTGCATCTCGTTCGCGATGATCTCGGTGGTGTAGCGGTCGTTGCCCTGCTTGTCCTGCCACTTGCGCGTGCGCAGGCTCCCCTCGATGTAAACCTTGCTGCCCTTCTTGAGGTACTCGCCGGCGATCTCACCGAGACGGCCGAACATGGCGACGTTGTGCCACTCGGTGCGCTCCTTCTGCTCGCCGGATTGCTTGTCCTTCCAGTTCTCGCTGGTCGCGACACGGATGTTCGCGACCGTCATGCCGGAGGGCATGGCGCGGGTTTCCGGGTCTGCGCCCAGATTGCCGATCAGGATGACTTTGTTGATTCCCCGCGCCATGTCGTGCCCTTCATCGAAAGAAATTCTGGGGCGGGATTGTACGGGCTGCGGCCGCGAAATGTAGCCACGTATCTGCACGTTCGCGCCGCGTATTCGCTGTACGAATCTTCGCCAATTCGATCGGCCGCGCGAAGCCGTGGCGGAGATTCCGCGCGTAACCTCTGGAATACTCTCCGGCACGTATGCACCGGATTCTGGTCCTGGGCGGATATGGATTCTTCGGCGGCAGGATCTGCGCGTCCCTGGCGCGCAATCCGCGCATCCATTTGTTGATCGCCGGGCGTAACGCCGACAAGGCCACCGCTCTCGCCTACCAGGTGGGACTGCGTTCCGAGAATGCGAAGGCGCTGGACGCGTCGGATCCACAGCTCGCCGAGAAGCTGCGCAAGCTCGAGGTCGCGACGCTGATACACACGGCGGGACCGTTCCAGAAACAGGACTACGCGGTGGCCCGGGCCGCGATCCGCGCGGGCTGCAACTACCTCGATCTGGCTGATGGACGGGCATTCGTCACCGGCATAGGCGAGCTCGACGCTGCCGCGCGCGCCGCGGGCGTCAGCGTCGTGAGTGGCGTGAGCTCGCTGCCGGCGCTGTCCTCCGCGGTCGTCGATCGATATCGCGAGCATTTCTCGCGGCTCGATGCGATCCGATTCGGCATCAGTTCGGGCGCGGTCGTGCCGGGCATCGCGACGCTGCTCGCCGTGCTGGGCTACTGCGGCCAGGCGTTCAGCGCGCTCGAGAACGGCGCCTGGACCCCGGTGCGCGGCTGGCTCGATACGCAACGGCACGAGTTTCCAGGACCCGTGGGCGCGCGGCTGCTCGGGCGCTGTGACGTGCCGGACCTCGACCTGCTGCCAGCGCGTTTCGTCGGCGTGAAAACGGTCGCCTTCCACGCGGGCTTCGCGAGCGAGGCCGGGCACCGCTTCGTCGAACTACTCGCGCGCTGGGTGCGCGACGGGAAGTTGAAGAGCGCCCTGCCCTTCGCGCGCCCGCTCGCCACGATCGCGAAATGGACGGAGTCGTTCTTCAGCGACCGCGGCGCGATGTTCATCACGCTGAAGGGCCTCGATACGGATGGCGCGCCGCTCGAGCTCACCTGGAACCTCGTCGCGCGCGAAAATCACGGGCCCAACATCCCGTGCGGCCCCGCGATCGCGCTGGCGAACAAGATCGCCCGGGGCTTCCTGCCGCCGCGCGGCGCGATGCCGTGCATGGGACTGCTCAGCGTGGATGAGATACTGGAACCACTGAAGGGGCTCAGCATTCGCGAAATGCCGCCGGTGGAGGATCAGAACTCCCACTGAAATCCCAGAGAGGGCAATCGCGGCAGCCAGTAGCCGGACTCGACCTCGAGTGTCGGGGCGTCCATCGACCCCGGTCGCAGTCGGAACTCGTCCACGCAGCATTCGTTCTTGCGATCGAGCAGGTTCGTGACTTCGAGATACAGCGATAGTCTGCTGCTCGCGAGGCGCACTTCCCGGTTCACGCGCAGATCGATGCGCGCGTAGGTATCCAGCCGGTCACCATTGCGCGGCCCGGCTTCGCCCACGACCGAATACTCGCCGTCGGGCTGCTGCGTGACGTCGATGCCGAGCGCCGTGATCGGCGTGCCACTGTGCACGAGCCCCGCGACGCTCACGTTCCACGACGCGCCCGTCCAACTACCACCGAATGACAGCGTCTCGCGCTGCTCCCACAGGCGCGGCACCCATTCGCCGTCCTCGAAATCCTCGGCGCGCGCCAGCGCGAGACTGAGCCAGCCGCCGATGCCGCGCTCCGCTACGCGCCGCACCGTGAGCTCGACGCCACGCGCCCGCGCCTCGGGCGCGTCGATGCGGATGCGATCGATGGCGCCCTCCGGAATCAGCTGCGTGTTGTCGAGCGCGTTTTCGAAGCGCGGCCGCAGGTCCTCGTAGGCCTTGTCGTAGAGGTCAAGGCGTGCGCTCAGACCGTGGGCGAAGCGATGCGTGTACCCCAACACGATGTGCCGAGCGCGCTCGGGTTCGAAGATCCGCGTGACGTTGTCCTCGACCTGCAGCTCGTTCACGCGCTGGGGCTGATGGACGAGCCCCCAGGCGGCGCGTAGTTCGCCGGCATCACCCACCGCGTATATCGCATTCACTCGCGGACTGACCGTGCCGAAGTCCTGGCCCATCTCGTATCGATACGCGTCGACGCGGCCGCCCACCTCCGCCGTGAAGCGCGACCCGATGCGCTGACGCCACGCGGCATAGGCGCCGTACTTGCGCATCCGCACCGACATTTGCGTGGCATATCGGGTTTCGAACGGCACGGGGGTCACGAGCGGGTCCATGACCCGCGAATACAACGAGTAGTCGTAGTCACCGTCCTGCTGCCCGACGTTGAAGCCGAAGCGCGCGAGCCGCGTTTCGCCGAATGCCCAGCTCCAGTCCTGCCGCAGATCGAGGAAACGGAACTCGTTGTCGCTGCGGACGATTCCCTGGCGCTCATCCTCTTCCTCGCCACTGGCGTCGCGCGTCTGCCGCACGGTCGCGGCCGAGAGCACGGTGCGGCTGCGCGCGGCATCCGAAAATGCGTGATCGAGCGAGAACCAGAGATGTTTGGAGTGACCCTTGCCCGCGGAGTTGATGTCGTCCGTGTCGTCCTCGGAGAGGAATTTGAGATCGTCGTCGCTCAGCAGGAAACGCGCGTTGAGTGTCGTGTTCTCACCCAGGTCGTATCCGGCCGCGGCGAAGACGTCCGTGTATCGGGGCGTCAATTGCTCGTCGTCGGGGACGACTCGCTCCGTGAGCACGTCGAGAAAACCGCGGCGCACGGACAGCAGCCAGGAACCTCGGTCGTCCGCGAAGTTGCCGGAAGTGCGGCCATAGGCACTGACGAAGCTGATGCCGGCGCCGTGGCGAAACTCGTCCGCGGGCGACGGCCTGCTCGTCTCGAGTGCCACGGCGCCACTCATGTAGTCGCCGAGGTCGGCCGTCATGCCGCCCGTGACGAAATCGATGCCGTGCACCAGGTTCGTATCGAGCACGCTGAGCGCGCCGTTGATGTCGCGGAAGTGGAAGGCGTTGTGGATCTCGGCGCCGTCGATCGTGAGCAATGCCTCGTCGAGGCGACCACCGCGGATGTTGAGCGCCGCGCTGAAGTCGCCGCCGGATACGCCGGGCAGCACCTTGAGCATGCGCATCGCGTCGTCGGCCAGGTGCGGCAGGCGCTCGACGTCTCTGCGATCGAGGAAGGTTTCGCTCGCACCCGCGACGGCGAGGCGCATGCGCGTAGCGGTGACATCGACGACGGCGAGGTCTTCCAGCTTTTCCGTGGGTTCAGCCTGCGTCATCGGCGCGGCGGGCGTCGCGTCCTTCGCGATGAGCCAGTCGCCGTTCGAGCCGCGCACCGCACGCAGCTTCCAGGGGGCGAGGATCTCGCGCAGCAGTTCCTCGATGTTTGTCGCGGCCGGCGCCGCGAGCAATTTCATGTCCGGGCGCACGAGCGCGCTGCTGTACACGATGGTGTAACCCCGGGCGTCGAGCGCGGACAACACGGCCTCGAGTGATTCGCCGGCGCGTATCGCACCGCTCACGATCGCCGGTCTGTCGGCTTCGGCGGGTACGGCCGGCGCGGCCGCGCACAGCGTGGCCAGCCACAACGTGGGCCAGGCGCGCGACACCCAGTCCGGCGTCATCGCACCGGTCCCCCGTTTTCGCCCACGAACAACACGCCGTCTCGCGCCTCGATCACGAGGCCGGTCACCAGCGTCATCCGCTCCAGCATCGCCGCGGTGTCGAGGCCATCGACGGAGCCGTGCAGGCGGATCTCGTGTGTCCGCTGCTGGAGCGCATCGCTCGAATAACGCAGCCGCCAGCCGTGCTCGCGCGCCAGCCACGCGAGGAATTCCGCGAGCGGCCGGCCTTCGATGTCGAGCGTCGGCGCCACGTGGGTGAATTCTTCCCAGGGTGCTCCGAACGACGGCAGCCCGCGTCGCCAGGTCTGCGCGCCGTCGCGCACCTCGAGCTCTTCGCCCGCGGCGATGGCCGCGTTCGCGAGCAACACGCGGCCTTCCCGCACACGCACTCGCGTCGCGTCGCCGCCGACCGAAACCAGGAATTGCGTACCGACGTGAGCCACGCCGCCGGCAGGCGTCTCGATGACGAGTCCCGATCCCGTGTTGATGCCGCCCGAATCGACGTACACCGTGCCCGCGATCAGGGTCACGCGATCGGCGTCGTCGAAGCGCACTCGTGAATCGCGATCGAGGCGCAGCGAAACGCCGTCGATGAGCGCGGTCGCGACGCGTCCGTTCGCCGTCGTCAGTGTCGCGCCCGAAGGCACGACGGAATCTTTTCCCGCGGGCGCAGCGTGGTTGCCGTGCTCGATGCCGGCCACGCCTTGCAAGGCAACGATGCGCGCAACCGTCACCGACGGGGACGACGGCGCTCGCGTGAATCCGAGCCACAGCGCGAGCGCGCTGGCTCCCGCAGCCGCGGCGAGCCCAAGCGGGATGCGCCAGCGGAAACCGGATGACTTCGACCTCTGCTCGAAGCCCCGGCGCCAGGATTCTTCGGCCGCCGCGCGCGCGCGTTCCATGCCTTCGGCGGAAGGCATCTCCCGTTCGCCGCCGAGACGAATCAGATCCTCGATGGAGCGTTCGTGCCGTGAGCTCATGGCAAGACCGCCTTGCCGGCCGCGCCGCCGGACAACATCGCGAAGGTTTCGCGAAAGGCGTCGCGGGCGCGCGTGAGCAGCGACTCGACGGCTTTCGGCGAGCGGCCGAGCCGGCGCGCGATCTCCTCCATGCTGAGATCGCGCAGGTATTTCCACTCGAGGATGTCGCCGTACGGAGCGGGTAGATAGTCGAGCGCCGTCCTGATGGACTCGCGCACCTGCTCGCGATCGGCGGCGCTCACGGGGTCCGCCTGCTCGCCCAGCAACGATTCGAGCGCCGCGCGCACGGCCGGGTCGTCCTCGGCCAGCGGCGGCGCGGAGCTCCATTGGCGGGCTTCCTGCCAGCGCGCGCTCATCTCCCGCCGGCACAAAGTGCAGAGCCAGGTGAACAATGCCGCTTCGCCGCGGTAGCCGTGCAGGCTCTCGAGCGCGCGGCACAACGTCGCCTGGGCCACGTCTTCCGCGGCCGCCACGTCGTTCGGCATGCGGCGTTTCACGAAGCGGAAAAGCTTGGGGTAGTACTCGTTGAAGAACGAGTCGAAAGCCGCGCGGTCGCCCTGCAGCAATCGGTCGACGAGTTGGCGGTCCGCGACGTTCATCAGGGCGGTTAGTGTGCCCCGCCAACCCGAATCCTTCGCGGGAATCCTCGCCGCGAAGGATTCCGGCCGCGGTCGGCCACCCACTCTCGTCCATCTACAGGCAAGTGGAGTCGCGATGCGTCACAAGGTTTTCGTCCTCGTCCTGTCCCTGCTGCTCACCGCTTGCCGCTTCGGAGACGACGGCAGCGACCCGCCGCGCGATGTGAATCCAGGCCTGCCGCCGCTGGTTTCGATCACGCCCGAGGACACCGGTGACGGCTGGACCGTCTCGACCGCGGTCGCCGAGGACATCGATGCGGCCGCCCTGTCCGCCGCCCTCAACCGTATCCGCGATGGCGAGTATCGGCGCGTGGATTCCATGGTCGTGGCGCGCCACGGACGCCTGGTCGCGGAGGGCTATTTCAACGGCTTCGGCCGCGACTCGCTGCACGACCTGCGTTCGACGGGCAAGAGCTTCACGTCGGCGCTGGTCGGGATCGCCATCGATCAGGGCCTGCTGGGCGTGGACGACACGGCGTCCCGGCACATCCCGAACTTTGACGGGCACGAGAACATGAGCGACCGCAAACGCGAGATCACGATCCGCCACCTGCTCAACATGAGCTCCGGGCTCGCGTGTGATGACTGGGTGGCGAACTCGCCGGGGCAGGAAGAGCGGATGTACGACTCGAGGGACTGGATCCGCTTCGTGCTCGACCTTCCTGCGCCTTTCACGCCCGGTTCCGTGCCGCAGTACTGCACCGGCGGCGTCGTCCTGCTCGGGCACATCGTATCGCTGCGGTCCGGGATGGAGCTCGACGCCTACGCCCAGGCCTATCTATTCGATCCGCTCGGCATCCGCGAATCGATCTGGCGCCGGTCGCCCGACGGGCGCGCCACCGGCGGCGGCGGCCTGCGGCTCAAGCCCCGCGATGCCGCGAAGCTCGGGCAACTTTACCTGGCCGGTGGCGAGTGGAATGGAACACAGGTGGTCCCGGCCGCGTGGGTGGCCGAATCTGCGTTGCCCGTGAACAGGCTGGGCTCCGATGGTTATGGGTTCCTGTGGTGGAAGCGTTCGTTCCCGCATCACACCGAAGTCACGGTCGAGAGTTTCTTCACGTCCGGCAACGGCGGGAACTACATCTTCGTGATTCCCGCGCTCGATCTCGTCGTGACGTTCACCGCGTCGAACTACAACTCGCGGGCGTCCGACCTGCCGTTCGATATCCTGACTCGCCACGTGCTGCCGGCGGTGCGGCCTGGGACTTCAAGCTCGAACGACTAGCTGCGCCTTTTGACACCCGTTTTCCGCGCCCCAGCACTCGGGAGTCAAGCATATCAGGAGCTTGTAACGTAAAGCACACCGAGGATAATGCGTAGCGATTCGATTTTGGGAATAGCTAGGCGCTCTTCCTCCACCCGCGGCGATTGTGCAATTCGCGCAATCAGGGAATTACCTTTCCCACCAATTGAATCGAAGTAGTGCACACCCGCCAGACCGGGGACTTCGTCGCCAAGGCGCTTTAGCGCATGTTGGCCATCGGTAGTTGCCACCGCAACAACCTTTCCTACTGCGTTCGAAATCTCGCGCGGCTCGACGCGCCGACCTCCAATGACCAACTGTCCCTCAATTGCCAACGGAAGGGCGCTGTCTTGTCTAACCTTGAAGGCAACCTCCACAGAATCCAACAATGACGAATGTTGAATTTGAGCTGCATCGCCCTTTATTCGCACGGCTGGCGCACGATCTTCAAAGAGGATGCCAACCACCTTATGCAGCTGTGCTTGCTGCGCAGGTATAACTATGGATGGCGCGCGTTCCAGCGGATTCTCAGCCTCTGAGATTAGCGCGATCATCTTTGGATTCTTTTGATCTTGGATGTGCCGGCGTGCATACACCTTCCCATCAACCAACGCGATGACAAGGCGACTATCAAGGATTTCCTTCGGTTCCAGCTCAACGATTGCAATGCTGTGTTTCGGGGCGCTGAAGCCGAAATTGTTGCTACCCAGCTGGAAGAGGCCTGTTCCACGGAACCAACCATCGGTTAATGGAACCTCTTCAAGCTGCGGGTCGTGCTCAATTGTCCTTGTGGTAAACGCTGCTAGGTCGCGAACTATGGGAACAATAAATGGCCTAGACTTGAATTCTCCTGACAAGGTCTGTCTGAGCGCAGGTCCCGATCCACGCGCGTTTAGGTCTCGACTTAGCCACAGTTCCAGCTCTTCGTGTGCTCGGCTAACTAGATTCTGTATATGCCTAAGCTGACCGTCGACCGCCCGAACTTCTCCGGCAGTAATTGTTGCCCGATCGCGATGGTGCGCCCTATTCAAGAGCTCATACGTCGATGACGACGCAAGAAGGTCTGAACATCTTGCAAGCGCCAAGGCGGCCGGCCCGGCAAACGCCTCCGATCCGGACATCACCCGACTTCGAAATGTATCGATCAATGTTCCTAGAGTCGGTTCACTCGAGAATATTTTTGCCGATGGCAAAAAGAAGTCTGCGAATTGTCCTTCCAGCCACTCTCGAAGCGAACCAACATAGTCTTGTGCAATTGAA
Organism: Pseudomonadota bacterium; assembly: GCA_023433705.1. Lineage (GTDB taxonomy): Bacteria > Pseudomonadota > Gammaproteobacteria > Steroidobacterales > Steroidobacteraceae > CADEED01. The sequence goes on along the minus strand of JAEYUC010000051.1, from coordinate 78,236 downwards.
TGATCTTCCTCGTTCACCGGCGATTCGAAGGCGTGACGTTTTCTGTCTATGGAAACCTCATGGGGCAAAACCCTTGCTACTGGACAGACCTTCCCTGCTGGTTTGATTTCACGTCTATCGCATCCGTCTGCACTCCCAAGTTTCTCTGAAAATCGGTCATCGTTGCAGGCAACAATAGGTCGCGCCCCTTCCTTTACGAGTTGCGGAATTCCGTTAGCGACCCGACGACGATTATCTGGATCAAACAACTCTTGCGGATCATCAAGCAGGAAGATACTAAGTCCGCCTCGTGTCTTCGATACGTGCAACCAAAACGAGAATAGGAACGCGAGGAGAGTTGCGCGAAGATCAGACGCATTTCCAACGATTTGTGCTGGCGCGCAAGTTCCGTTCCGCTCGACTTCTAGGCTGAGAGATCCGTCGTTTGACACCCGAGTGCGATTGAGTTTGGGCGATGCCGAATTTGAATAGGCGGACTGATAAATAGCGTTACGGAGTTGTTCAGTTTTCTCATGCAGGTGAGTCTGCAACCCCTCGATTTGCCGATCAACTAGTGTTCCTAGTCCTCCTAACGTCTTCACGGCTTTCGAAGCCTCGATATATGTCTCTATTCTTGATTCGAGTGCAGCCCGAGAATTGAGTGATTTTGAAAGCGCACGCACAAGTGATGCAGCGTCCGCTGCCGGCCCAGCAGATTGAACGATTCGATCGAGCGCCGTGAGAATGTCGAGCAATGTCCCTTCAGTAGGGCTTTCGATTTCCTCCTGTTGCTGTTCAGTGGCTTGCCGCTTATCTCGTCCAACTAGGCCGAAGTAGAAAATTCGGCACTCTCTCTCGTTCTTTCGACGCCACCGAGCAGCGGCGATGGCGGCTCGAACTTTCTCAATCATCTGCGCGAGAGCACTCGAGAGGCGCGCGATATGCGGAATTGCTGCTCCATCGACTTCGAATGATGGCAGCTTACCGGCAAGTGCTCGCGCCTGATCTTTTAGTTTGGCTTTTAGACTCTTGAGCGGCCCAGAGAAGCATTCCAGTCGAAACAGATCATCAACCATCTCATCGGAAATTTGGGAAATTGGATTCACCAACTTCGCAGATGTCAGCTCAGCTGCCAGCGCCGTTGGAAGCGCGTCCTTAAGGCGTTGACGCGCCGAATTCACCCATTGATCTGTAGTCAATGAAAGGTGCGACCGGCCGCCATTTCGGTGTTCTTCAAGGAGTTTTTCGATTTCTACATTTGTGATCGGGTCCTTTGCTTTACCAAGCTCACCAATACAGACCGGGCAATGGCGTGAATCGGTGAATTTTTCGTTTCTCATCCATGAGCCGACCGATGCGTAAAGACGAGTGCGGGAGGCGGCCCTTGGTTCTTTTGCAAGTTCGAGCAGCTCACTTGCCTGCAGTTCCAACTCGGCGATGACTTTCTCCGCATCTCCAAGTTGATTTTCCTCAAGTCCCTTGAGACCCGAGATTCTCGCGACCGAGGCCAAAGTTAGTAGGTTGCTTGGTCTGCACGCGGCTCTACACAATGGCAAGTCATTGGCGAGAGCGGCCCTATCGGTTGCGACCGACGGATCGAAATCCGTCGTCAGTACGCCCTCAACGTCTTCAAGCAGTTGTGCACAAAGCCCGTCGAGTTGGCCCTGCAACGCATCTAGTTGGGATGCTGCATTCTCATCGGAAGGCTTGGGAACCAGTATTGGTTTCTCTGCAATCAAGGGATGAACCTTTACCAGGTCATCCAGCTTTTTCTGGTCAGCTAAGTAGGTCGATTCAACGACAGCAATATCGGCGCGGCGTTCCTTTGGTAGTTCTGCTGTTAATTTCTCATATGCTTTAGACGCATGCTTAGATAGATCGCGAAGGGGCGCTAACCCAGTTAGTTGAGCAATAGCTTTTCCGAGTTCCGATGGCCGAGTTCCAAGCCGAATATATGGAAGCAGCCCGGGCATTTTGGTCCCGAGCTCAAGGCTTATTGGATCCAAGCCGAGTTCCGATAGCCCGGTAATCTGCTCCTGAACATTTCCCCTGGCTGTTCGCGTTAGTTCACGCCTCACTGCGTACTCGGCGCCGTCCTCAGTGCCGAGTATCAGTTCGACCCATGTATCAAGCGGAACTCCACGGCTCGGAAAGCCCGCGAGAGCATCCCGCGGCGGAAGGGGGGTAACACCGGCAAGTTCCCATGTCTGGCCCTCAGATTCGCTATTAGAAACCTCAATTGGGCCAGCTCCCGGTTCTGGCTCGCTTGAGGGCCGAAATACGTGGCCTGTAAGACACCAAGTAATGGCGTTAAGAAGCGAAGTCTTCCCTGAGCCGTTCTTACCCTGCACAAGAGTCATTGGACTTGAGCATGCAAACTCAAATACTGGCGGCTTGTCAGCGATTGCACTGCCAAATAGATGAAGGCCCCCGAACCGAAATGCTCGGATCTTCAAGAGATGAAAATGGCGAACGCGCTTTGGTCCGTCTCGAAGTTGACGATCGCGCGTTTTTGGCAGAGCGTTGCCAAGAGTCGCCGCAATGGCTTCCACATCTTCCTTCAGGCAATTCTTTGCCCACTTGCCGCGGTTCTGGCTATACCAAGAAAAGACCCTTCTCTCGTTCTCACTAAGGACGAAGATCTCCCCAGTTTCTGCAGAGTCCGCGAACAGCACCTTCCGCCCAGCCAGCAGATCGTCGCTCAAGCTATCCAGCGTATGAAGGTGCAACGGAAGCGCTTCGATCTCCGCCATTGGCCTCTCCGAACAGAATCTGACGTGTTGGTTGTCGATGCTAGCGATTGCATCTGACAATACGCTTCTGATTAGCCTAGATAGACAGCCAGGGTACGCGAACACTCGTGGCTGAGTAGTTCGTCACGGAAATATTCATTATTGGTACCGTTCCTGAAGAGGGAACCAATTAACTTGCAGGAAGAATAGACGCTTGGATTAAGCGGAACCGATCCCGGATTAACGGATAGTGGAGTATCAGATCTCCGACCACATCCTGAGCAGGTTGTGATAGTGCCCGGCCAGCGCGACGGTTTCGTCGGTCTCGCCGATCCTGCCGCGCAGCTTCTGGATGGTCTGGTCGAGCCGGAAGAGGTGCTCGCGGTGGCGATCGTCGGGAATCATGCTCTGCGTCCAGAAAAACGAGCAGATGCGGGCGCCGCGGGTCACGGGATTCACGCGATGCAGGCTGCCGGAGTTGTACAGGATCAGGTCGCCGGCGGGTAGTTTGACCGAGTGCTCGCCGTAGGTGTCCTGGACGATGAGCTCGCCGCCGTCGTAGTCGGCCGGATCCGTCAGGAACAGCGTCGAGGACAGGTCCGTGCGGATGAAGTGCGTGCTGCCCGGCACCGCGCGCACGGCGCCGTCGATGTGCATGCCGTAGTGCTCGCCGCCCTCGTAGCGGTTGAACAGCGGCGGCACGGTCTTGAGCGGCAGCGCGGCGGAAAAGAACAACGGATTGCGCGCGAGCGCGGTGAGGATGAGCTCGCCGAGCTGCCGGGAAACCGGCGACAGTTCGGGAAGTTGCCGATTGCGCTTCACCAGCGCGCCCTGCTCGCCGACGGTCGACTTGCCGTCCGTCCATTCGGCGGCGTCGAGCAGGCGGCGGCACTCCGCCACCTGCTCGGCGCTCAACAGGTTCGGCACGCGAATCAGCATGCGCCGGATGCTCGCACAGTCGGGCTCAGAAGCTGAAATTCACCGTGAGCAGCGCCGACCGCGGCGCGCCGGGCGAGTAGCGGGCGCCGCTGTTGTTGAGCGTGGCCACGTACAGCTCGTCCGTGAGGTTGTAGCCGTTCAACTGCAGCGTCACGTTGTCGTTGATGGCATAGGACGCCATCATGTCCACCACCCAGTAGTCGGGCGCGGTGCGCATGTTGGTCTGGTTGGGCGGCGGCGGCACGTTGTTCGCGCTCACCGGGCGGATCACGCTGTCGACGTAGCGGACCCCGCCGCCGATCGAAAGCCCGAACGGCAGGTGGTAGGTAGTCCAGCTCGTGAACGTGAACTCGGGCGACCAGGTGATCGGCAGGCCGGCCTGGTTGGCGAGTCCGCGCTTGACCTCGGTGTCCATCTTCGAAACGCCCGCGCTCAGCTCCCAGGCATCGGTGAGCTTGCCGACGATGCCGAGCTCGATGCCCTTCACGTTGCGCTCGCCGATCTGCACGAACTGCGTCGGATCCACCGGATCCTGCGCGATCTCGTCCTTGTTGGTGCTGTCATAGAGGGCGCCGGTCACCGCCAGCGCGCCGTCGCGGAACTCCCACTTGGCGCCGAGTTCGAGGTTCGTGCCCTCGGTGGGATCCAGCGCCGGGTTGTTCTGGTTGTTCGCGTTCGCCGAGAACGTGAAGTTGGCTCCGCCCGGCGGCTGCTGCGACGTTGCGTGCGACAGATAGATGCTGCCGTTCGGCACGGGCTTGTACAGCAGGCCCACCTTGTATGAGAACAACGTGTCGTCGATCTGGAAGTTCTGCGGCACGAGCGTATTCACGGGCAGTGTCGGGTGCGAGGCCTCCGTCGAGAACACCACGCCGTCCACGTTGGTCTCGAAGTCATCCACGCGGAAGCCGGCCGTGAGCTGCCATTTCTCGCCGAAGCTCAGCGTATCGAACAGATAGGCGCCGACGGTCTGCGTCTCGCCACGCGTGTAGCGGCCGTCGCGCGTCGGGGCGTAGCCCGGCAGCACGTCGTTGCGGTTGGGGTTGTACACGTTTGCCGGCGGTATGGGACTGCCAAGGCTCGCGGCGAGATACAGGGGCGTGTACTGCTCTTCGTCGATGAACTCGACACCGCCCGTGATGGCGTGGCCCACGCTTCCGGTCTGCAGGTTGGCGGTCACGTTCGTCTGGTTGGTGAGCAGCGTGTTGTCCTGGAACCTGGACTGCCGCGTGCGCGCCACGGTCCAGTCGTCCGGATCGGCGGCCGTCACGTTGAGCGCGTTGACGCCGGTGAGCACGTAGAACTGGTTCAGCTTGCCGTAGCGCGAGGTATTGCGCAGCGTGACGTTCTCGCTGAAATCGTGCTCGAAGCGAGCCGTGAACATCGTCGCCTCGATGTCCTCGAAGTCGCTCGTGAAACCGTAGTAGTTGTTCCGATCCACGCGATCGGGGACCAGGCCCGCGTGTGCGCCACCGGTATCGAACGCCGCGTTGTAGAAACCCTCGAGGCCGATCGTCGGCACGCCACCGTCCGGAATGTTGTCCTGCTGCGTGTGCAGTAGATAGAAATAAGCACGCGTGTCGCCTTCCAGGCCGAACGCGAGCGACGGCGCCACGGCCCAGCCCTTGCGCTCGATGAAGTCGCGGCCGTCGACTTCGCCGTCCTGCGCCATCACGTTGAGGCGGAATGCGGCACCGGTTCCTTCGAAGCGATGATTCACGTCGCCGGTGATGCGCGCATTCTCCGCGGTGCCGTAACTCACGGCGCCCGAGTTGAAGCTGTCCGCGGTCGGAACCTTGCTGGCGAGGTTGATGTATCCGGACGCGGCGCTGCGGCCGTAATCCGGACCCGCCGGACCCTTGGCGATTTCCACCTGCTCCGTGTTGAAGACGTCGCGCGACACCGCGCCCAGGTCGCGGATGCCGTCGATGAAGATGGAGCCTTGTGTGTCGAAGCCGCGCATGAAGACGGAATCGCCGGTCGCGGTGTTGCCGTTCTCGCCCAGCAGGAACGTCACACCGGGCGTGTTGCGCAGCGCCTGCGAGAGCGTGGTCGCGCCTTGCTGAGTGAGCACTTCCCTGCTGACGACCGTGATCGTCTGCGGGATGTCGATGAGATCCTGCGTGAACTTGGGCGACGACACACGATCGACCTTCGGCGTTTCCTCGGCCTCGGTGGCCTCGACGGAAATCTTCGAGAGGGTCTTGGTCTCTCCAGTGGTCGACGTATCCGTGGCGGTCTGCGCGTGCGCGGCGCCCGCGGCGAGCGCGAGGCTGATGGCTACGGCAATGCGACGGCGGGCAAACGGCAAGTCCAGATCGGAATCGGAAATCGGCACGCAAAAGCTCCCTGAGTTTCGTGAGGCCCCGAAACTCCGGCTATCCGGATGGAATAACTGGATATCGGGGTGATGCGGCTCAAAGCCTATTGCGAATCATTCGCGTTTGCAACTGAGAATGATTGTTAATTGGGAATCTCGGGGAGCCGCCTCCCTCCCTCCCTAGCTGCCCTGTTTGTTCGGGTCTCGCCAGGCGCGCTCGAACGGCAGTCGCCAGGCATGCGGCGCGATGAGCTGGTGGATCGCGTTGGGACCCCATGAGCCCGGGGCGTAACCCTTCACGGGCGGCGGCGACTCGAGCAACGGGACGGATAGTTCCCAGAGGCGTTCGATCCCTTCGGCCGTGGTGAACAACGTGTGATCACCGCGCATCGCATCGAGGATGAGGCGTTCGTAAGCTTCGAGCACGTCGCCGACCTGGCCCGTGTCGTTCATCGCGAACTGCAGGCTATGCTTGTCGAGTTTCATGCCGGGGCCCGGACGCTTTCCGTAGAAGGACAACGAAGTGCGCGCCGCATCGGCAAGATCGAATGTCAGGTGGTCGGGCCCGTGTGCGCCGATGCCCGAATCCGCGGGGAACATGGTCCTGGGCGGTTCGCGGAACGCGATCGAGATGATGCGCTGGCCTTCGGCCAGACGCTTGCCGGTGCGTAGATAGAACGGCACGCCGGCCCAGCGCCAGTTGTCGATGGAGCACTTGAGGGCGATGAAGGTCTCGGTGTCCGAATCGGAAGAGACGCCCTCCTCGCTGCGATACCCGTTGTACTGGCCGCGCACGACGTCCGCCGGCTGGATCGGCAGCATGCTGCGGAACACCTTGTTCTTCTCTTCGCTGATGGGCTGCGGCGCCAGGTGCGTCGGCGGCTCCATCGCCATGAAGCCGAGGATCTGGAACAGGTGCGTGACCACCATGTCGCGATAGGCGCCGGTGGATTCGTAGAAGGCCGAGCGCTTGCCGAGACCGAGCGTCTCCGGAACGTCGATCTGCACGTGATCGATGAAGTTGCGGTTCCAGATCGGCTCGAACAGGCCATTGGCGAAGCGGAAGGCGAGGATGTTCTGCGCCGGCTCCTTGCCCAGGTAGTGGTCGATGCGGAAGATCTGCTGCTCCGCGAACACCTCGTGGAGCTTCGCGTTGAGCTCGACGGCGCTCGCGAGATCGGCGCCGAACGGCTTCTCCATGATGATGCGCGAATTGGCGACCAGGCCCGCCTCGCCCAGCATGCGCACCGCGGCGAGCGCCGCGCCCGGCGGAACGGATAGATAGTGCAAGCGCCGGCTCTCGGCGCCGAAGGATTTCTCCGCGGCGGCCACCGCGGCCGCGAGCGCGGCGGGACCTGCCTTCAGCGGTACGTAGTCGAGCGACCCCGCGAACGCATTCCAGTCGTCGTTGGAGATCTTGCGCGCGGCGAATTCGTCGATCGCGGCGCGCGCGAATGCGCGAAACGCGGAGGCGTCGAAATCGTCGAGCGAGACGCCGATGATGCGGCAGGCGGGTATAAAACCCGCGGTCGCGAGATGCAGCAGCCCCGGAATCAACTTGCGGCGCGCGAGATCACCCGTCGCGCCGACCAGGATGACGACCTGGGGAAACCGCGGGCCGACGCCGGCGGGAATCTTTGCCACGGTGCACTCCCTTGTTAGTAGAGAACACCCCCTCGCCGGCACAGTGTAAGGGGGGCAGCCCCCGTTTCCCAATCGAAGACCAACACCCGACAGGGTGTATTGGGCGGTGCCTGCCCCCTTTTGCTAGGAAACGGGGGCTGCCCCCGATAGCACCTCGATTTCGGCGCCGGTGTACTCCACGGTGGCATCCGCGGCCGCGTCCAGGTCTGCCGGAGCCTTCGCGCCGGGACGGACCCAGCGCACGCGGAAGGTGCGCTTCGCGGGCATGCCCTTGTAGCTGCCGGAGCGCGCGCCGATGACGAGCGAATTCCGCCCGGCGTCGAAACGCAGCGGAATTCGCGAGAACTCGCCGCGCTCGTAGCCGTACGTGAGGCCGTCGTCCTCGTAGTAGTCGAAGGACCCGTCCGCGCCCGTGAACACGAGCAGCGTGATGGGAGCGTCCGGCTTCTCCGCCGTGTGCTGTATTTCGGGACCCACGGGCACGATCGAACCGGCGCGCACGTACAGCGGCATGCGCGCGAGCGGAGCCGCCGCCTCGATGCTCTGGCCGCCCGACTGCAACGCGCCGGTGTGGAAGTCGTACCATTCGGCGCCCGCGGGTAGATAGACCTGGCGCGAACGCGCCCGGTGCTTGTACACCGGCGCCACCAGGAACGCCTTGCCGAACAGGTACTCGTCACGCACGTTGCGCGCGGCGACGTCGTCGGCGAAGTCCATCGCGAGGCCGCGCATGATCGTGCCGTCGCGATGGTGCGTGTCCGCGGCCAGCGTATAGATGTACGGCATCAGGCGATAACGCAGCTTGTCGTGCCACACGAGGCTTTCGTAGACCTCGGATCCTTGCGGCGCGAGGTTGTAGATCTCGCGAAACGGGAACTCGCCGTGCGAGCGGAAGATGGGCGCGAACGCGCCGAGCTGGAACCACCGCAGGTTGAGTTCGCGCCACTCCGCCAGATCCTCCGGCTTCGGCTTCCGGGTGCTGAACCGCTGCTCGAGCGCGAACCCGCCGATGTCGAACGTCCAGTTGGGCAGGCCCGAGTATCCGGTGCTCACGCCCGCCGAAATCTGGTTGTACAGATCGTCCCAGCGCGAAACGATGTCGCCGCTCCAAACCGCCGACGCGTTGCGCTGGATGCCCGCGGTGCCCGAACGCGTGAGGATGAAGACGCGCGTGTCCGGCCGCGCCGCGCGCGCGCCTTCATAGACGCCGCCCGAGTGGACGAGCGCGTAGGTGTTGAAGAACTGCTCCGCCGGGCCGAGCGCCGTCGGACCGTTGCGCGCGATCAGCGAATCTATGTCCAGGTTCGAGTGGGGATCCGGCTCTGTGGCGTCCATCCACCACGCATCGATGCCGAGCACTCCCAGCTTCTCGTTGACCTGGCGCCAGTACATCTCGCGCGCCGCCTTCGAATACGGATCGTAGAACGCGTTCTTGTAGCCCGGGCCGACCCAGTCGAGATAGCCGTCCTCGACGTTCTTGCGGTAGATGAAGCCCGCGGCGTCCAGCTCCTTGTAGTTAGCCGTGGTCGGGTAGAACTTCGGCCACACGGAGATCATGAGCCGCGCATTTTGCGCGTGCACGGCCTCGACCATGCCCTTCGGATCCGGGAAACGCGCCTCGTCGAACTCGTGCGATCCCCAGGAATCCTCTTTCCAGTAGAACCAGTCGAGCACGATGTTGTCGAGCGGGATCTTGCGCTTGCGGTACTCGGCGACCACGTCGACCAGTTCCTTCTGGTTCGTGTAGCGCTGGCGGCTCTGCCAGAAGCCGTAGGCCCACTTCGGCAGCATCACCGACTTGCCCGTGAGCGTGCGATATCCGGCGATGACCTCGTCCTGGTCCGAGCCCTGCACGAAGTAGTAGTCGACCGCGCGGCCGACGTCGGACGTGAACGTGAGCGAATGGCGCTCGGCCTCGGGCAGCGGATCGTTGTGCAGCAGCGCGATGTAACCGCCGTCCGGAATCCACTCGATGCGGATCCGGGTCGGCTTCTTCGCGTCCATCGTGACGTCGAACGGGTGGTACAACGGGTTCCAGTTCTGGCGCCAGCGATCGAGCACCAGCGCGTCGTCGACGTACACCTTGAAATAGCTGCTGCCGTACAGCTGGAACTTGTGCGCGCCCGGCTTCTGCGTCTCGAGCGTGCCTTCCCACACCACCGACTGGTTAGGCAGGATGTTGGGCGGCGCCCCGGGCACGGGCGTCTTCGGTTCGAGCAGTTCCTTGGGCCAGTCGAAGCGGTCGCGGATGTACTGGTAGTTGATGTCCTTCTCGACGCGCTCGAGTTTCTGCACGCCGCCGAGCGAATACCGCGCCGTGAAACCGCCCGGGTTGCCGTTCGCATCGCGGATGACGAGATCGCGGGACGCGAGACCGTACGGCTTCGGATCGCCGATACGGGAAATGCCGTTGTTGTCCCAGAGCACGCCGTAGTTGCGGGTCGAGACGACGAACGGCACGGCGATATCCGAGTTGTGCTGCGACAGCTCCACGTCTTCGCCGTTCAGATTCACCATGCCGTACTGGTGCTGGCCACCGCCGAAGAAACCCTCGTCGGTGCCGGAATTGAAGCGTTGCGATACACCCTTCGAAGGCGCACTGGTTGCGTCCTCCGCGAGCAGCGGGTTGCCGGACTTGTCCGCGAACTTCACCCGGCCGTCGGCCAGTGACACCGTCGCGACGATCTGCGATGTAGTCAGGACGACTTCGCCCTCGCGCCGCTCGACTGCGAATTTCGGCGCGGGCGCCGTCGTCTCGACCACCATGAGGCTCTTCGGCAGATCGAGATTGCCTTCCGCGACCGACGTGACGCGCACGATGCGGTCGCCGACGACTTCGAGGCGCACTCGCTTCGACTCGTCGCTGGCCGGCGTGACGACGACGCCGCGGTCTCCTTGAACGAACGAACCGTCCGACTTGTTAGCTCCGCAGGCCGCGAGCAATGCGACGCAGACGAGTCCCGCAACTGATCTCATTCATCCCCCGAAAAATGAAAAGCGCCGGAAGACGGGACACGACGTCGCGAGACGGCGAGACTCGTCTTCCGGCGATTGGGCAGGGGAAATTGAGGTGCTGCAACACTCGAGTCCCCCCATCAACCCGATCTAATTTTTATAATGAAAGTACAATGCTCTAATGAAAAACCAAGATCAAGTGGTTTTGCCCGCGTCGGCGGCGACGCAACTTGACACGGCGGTCAACGAGACAAGGACGAGTCACATGGACACGAAAGTCAGTCAACGCTCCACTTCATCGGACGACACCGATTCGAAGACCGCGCGTTATCGCGCGCCGGCCCTCGAGAAAGGTCTCGACGTCATCGAACTGCTCGCCGCGGAGAAGTCGCCGCTCAATCTCTCGGCGATCTCGCAGCGCCTCGGCCGGTCGGCCGGCGAGTTGTTCCGAATGCTGCAGGTACTCGAGTTCAAGGGATTCATCACGCTCGCCGACGACGGCAAGGGTTATGTCCTCACGAACAAACTGTTCGCGCTCGCGATGACGCAGGCCCCGGTGCGCACGCTGGTCGAAACCGCGTTGCCGATCATGCGCCAGCTCGCGCAGGACGTCGGGCAATCGTGCCACCTGACGGTCGCGTCCGAGGACCAGATCGTGGTCATCGCGCGCATCGAGAGGCCGGGCGACCTGGGATTTTCCGTCCGTGTCGGCTACCGGCGCGAAATCTCGCGCGCCACGTCGGGCCTCCTGCTGTTCGCGTACCAGGACGATGAAGTGCGCAAGCAATGGCTCAGGCGCTGCCGGATCAAGGGTGAAGCCGCGGAATCGTTCGTCGAGCGGGCCAACGCAATCCGCGCGCGTGGTTACCACGAATCCCCCTCCGATTTCGTGCGCGGCATCACCGACCTGGCCGCCCCGATCCTGCGCGGCGAGACCGCGGTCGCCACGCTCGTCGTGCCGTTCGTGCACTCGAATCCATTGCTGATGGAGATGCCGTCCGCGCTCGAATACGTGCGCGCCGCGGCACGCAGGATTTCCGCCGAGATCATGAACGGAGAATTGCCATGAACACGCCTTCCCTCGAAGCCACGGCGCCCGGGCGCGCTCTGATCACGCCCGGCTACCTGTTCGCGACGATCCTGATCGTCGGGCTGTTCTTCATGTGGGGCGTCGCGAACAGCCTCAACGACGTGCTGATCCCGCAATTCCGCAAGGCCTTCCAGCTCGACGACTTCGCCTCGAGCCTGGTTCAGTCCGCGTTCTATTTCGGCTATTTCTGTTTCGCGATTCCCGCGTCGTTGTTCATGCGGCGTTTCGGGTATCGAGCCGCCGTGTTGCTGGGGCTGGGCCTCTACGGCGCCGGTGCGTTGTTGTTCCTGCCGGCCGCCAACGCCAATCACTACTACGCGTTCCTCGGCGCGTTGTACGTCATCGCGAGCGGACTCGCGTTCCTCGAGACCTCGGCGAATCCCCTGATCGCCGTGATGGGGCCCGCGGGCAGCGCCGACCAGCGCCTGAATTTCGCGCAGACCTTCAACCCGGTCGGCACGATGATGGGCTCGTCCATCGGCGGCATGCTGATCTTCTCCGACGTGCACCACACGCCCGAGGAAATCGCCGCGATGACGCCGGCCGCGCTCGACGCGTTCCGCACCGCGGAGCTCGCGGCGGTCAAACTACCTTACACGCTGATCGCCGCGCTGGTCATCGGCTGGGCGGTGCTCGTGGCCTGCGTGAAGTTTCCGCCGGTCGACGAGCCGCGCGACGGCGGTGCGCAGGCCGGCGGCTTCCGCGGCCTGCTCGCCTTCCCTCACTACTGGTTCGGCGTCCTGGCGCAATTCGCGTACGTCGGCGCGCAGGTCGGCGTGTGGAGTTTCCTGATCCGTTACACGCAGGTGAACTTCCCGGGAACCCTCGAGAAGGACGCCCTGCACTGGCTGCCGATCTCGTTCGGCATCTTCTTCGCGGGCCGGATCATGGGCACTTTGCTGATGTCGCGCGTGAACGCCGAAAAGCTGCTGGCCGCCTTCGCGGCCATCAACGTCGTGTTGTGCCTCGTCGCCGTCACGGCCGGTGGCACGACCGGCCTCTATGCGCTGGTCGCGGCGAGCTTCTTCATGTCCATCATGTTCCCGACGATCTTCACGATCAGCCTGCGCGGCCTCGGGCCTTTCACGAAGTCCGGGTCGTCGTTCCTGGTCATGGCGATCATCGGCGGAGCGGTGTTCACCGCGATCATGGGCTGGGTGTCGAGCAAATCGTCCATCAACCTGGCGTACGTCGTGCCGGCCGTCTGCTTCGCGGTCGTGTTCGCGTTCGCCCGGGCGTCGCGCCGTCCGGCGACCACCGCATGAATTCCCTGGCGCGCCGCACGATCGGTCGCACGGATCTCGAAGTCAGCGTGCTGGGGTTCGGCAGCGCTCCGCTCGGCAATCTGTACCGCGAGCTCGGCGACGACCAGGCCCGCGAATCGGTGCAGGAATCCCTCGCCGCCGGTGTGCGGTATTTCGACACCGCGCCTTTCTACGGCTTCGGCCTGAGCGAGCTGCGTCTCGGCGCGGCATTGCGTGGCGAGCAGCCGCCGCCCGTGATCTCAACCAAGGTCGGCAGAAGACTCGTGCCCACCGGCCCGCAGGACGCGAGCGTGGGGCGCGAAGGTTATTTCTCCGCGCGCCCATTCGCGCCGGTGTTCGACTACGGCTACGAATCGGTGATGCGCTCGCACGCCGAAAGCCTCGAACGGCTCGGCGTGAACCGCGTGGACATCTTGCTGTGCCACGACATCGGCCGTCTCACGCACGGCGAGCAACACGCGGCCCGCATGCGCGAATTCCTCGACGGCGGCTACCGCGCGATGCGCGAGCTGCGGGATTCCGGACAGGTGCGCGCCATCGGGATCGGCGTCAACGAGTGCGAGGTGTGCGTGGAGCTGCTCCGATCCTGCGAGTTCGACTGCATCCTGCTCGCGGGGCGCTACACGCTGCTCGAGCAGCCGGCGCTCGCGGAGCTGCTGCCGCTGTGCACCGAACGCGGCGTGTCGATCGTCTGCGGCGGACCGTTCAACTCGGGGATCCTCGCGGCGGGATCGCGCGCGGTCGCGCAGTCTCACTACAACTATTCCACGGTGCCCGCGGCGGTGCTCGAACGCGTGCGCCTGCTCGAGAAGGCGTGCGAAGAATTCGACGTGCCGCTCGCCGCGGCGGCCCTGCAGTTCCCGCTCGGACACCCGTCGGTGGCGAGCGTGGTCGCCGGCTGCGCGAGCGGCGCGGAGTCGCGCAATTGCGCGGCGATGTTCGCGCGCCCGATACCGCCTGAATTCTGGCGCAGCCTGCGCGAGCGCGAACTCGTGGACACGCGCGCGCCACTGCCGTGATGACCCGCGTAGACAGCCACCAGCATTTCTGGCGCCTCGATCGCGGCGACTATGGCTGGTTGTCGCCCGCGCTCGAGGCTATCTACCGGGACTTCCTGCCCGAACACCTCGCGCCGGCGATCGCACGCGCCGGGATCGGGCAGACGGTGCTCGTGCAGGCGGCGCCGACCGTGGCGGAAACGCACTATCTACTGTCCCTTGCGCGCGAGAATCCGTTCATCGCGGGCGTCGTCGGCTGGGTGAACTTCGAGGACGCCAACGCGCCCGAAGTCATCGAGAATCTCGCGCTCGACCCGAAGCTGCTCGGCCTGCGCCCGATGATCCAGGACATCGCCGATACCGAGTGGATGCTGCGCGAGGATCTCGCGCCGGCGTTTGAAGCGATGATCGACCAGGGCCTCACGTTCGACGCGCTCGTGTTGCCGCGGCACCTGCCCGCGCTGCGCGAACTGGCCGCGCGTTACCCCGACCTCGTGATGGTGCTCGATCACGGGGCCAAGCCGCCCATCGCGTTTGGCGACATCACGGATTGGAAGAAGGATATCTCGGCGCTGGCCCGCGAGACGCCGATCGTGTGCAAATTGTCGGGCCTGGTCACCGAGGCCCTGAGCGCCGACGCGTCCATATTGCGCGACGGCGTCGAACACCTGCTCGCGGAGTTCGGTCCGCGGCGCCTCATGTGGGGCAGCGACTGGCCCGTGTGCGAACTCGTCTGCTCGTACGATGACTGGCGCGGGACGACGGAAACGTTGCTCGCCGCGCTCACCGACGACGAGCGTGAATCCATCTACTCCGGCGTGGCACGAACGACCTATGGGATCTGAACGGCTGAAGGGCAAGACCGCGGTGGTCACCGCGGCGGGATCCGGCATCGGACGCGCGAGCGCCGAGGCCTTCGCGCGCGCGGGCGCGCGAGTGATCGCGGTGGACATCAACGGCGATGCGCTGAAGACGCTCTCGGGATGCGAAGGCCACGTGCTCGACGTGCGCGATCCGGCCGCCATCGCATCGTTCGCTAAATCCGCGGGCAACGTCGACGTGTTGTTCAACTGCGCGGGCATCGTGCCGAAGGGCACGGTGCTCACGGTCGATCCGGCGGACTGGAGCGCGGCATTCGAGCTCAATGTGACCGCGATGTTCCACATGATCCGCGCGCTGCTGCCCGCGATGGTCGCCGCGCGCGCCGGCTCGATCATCAACATGTCCTCGGTCGCGAGTTCGATCACGGGTGTGCCGGATCGCTGCGCGTACGGCGCGACCAAGGCCGCGGTCATCGGGCTGACCAAATCCGTCGCCGCGGATTTCGTCGAACAGGGCATCCGCTGCAATGCGATCTGCCCCGGCACGGTCGACACGCCGTCCCTGCAGGCCCGGCTGCATTCGTACGGCGACTACGCGAAGACTCGCGCCGAGTTCGAAGCGCGCCAGCCGATGGGGCGATTCGGCAAGCCCGAGGAAATCGCCGCGCTCGCGCTGTATCTCGCGAGTGACGAGTCCGGGTTCACGACCGGACAGATACACGTCATCGACGGTGGGTGGATGATCTGAGCCGGGTTTCCGGGTGCATTTGCCCGCTGAGTCATACCCTGACCAGCGGAAGTAGCACGCCGACCACCACACTCGCACCATCCATCAGCGCATGCGCAGTCATCAGCGGCACCAACCGGCGCAGCCGCAGATACAAGAGCGTTACGAAGACCGAGAATGGGACCGCCGACAACAGCCGAAACGCCATGATCTTCAGATCAAAGGTCAACGGCATGAACGCGTGTTGCATTGCCCAGACGAACGCCACGACCGCGATGGCGACGCTCGTACCGCGGCAAAGAACCTGCAAGCGGGGTAGTAGATAGCCGTTGTACGTCATCTGCTCGGTCAGCCCCCAGATGAAAGGAAACACCAGGACGCCATAAAGAGCGGCTGGCAATGGCAGGCTTCCAAAGAGGTACGGAGGCGTAAGCGTCCCGTACACGAGCCAGCCCGCTCCGTAGACGCCACCGAGAATGAAAACGAGGCTCACGGGGATCAGCGCGAACCCGAGCAGCACATCGCGAACAACGGATGCCCGCTCGAAACCAACAAGATCGAACAAGCCGATGCCTTCGCGGCGCGTGAGCCGCCAGAGCAGCGCCAGGCATCCGGCGTCGATCAGTGTCCCGTATACCGGCAGCCACGGCTCGGCGTCGTGCCATGGAGTCGGCGAACCTCCGATGGCGAAAAGAGCCGCAACAACCGCTTGCGCTCCCACGGCAAGAGCTGGTCGCGCAAACAACATCAGTGCCGGGCCGCGCCACGTCAGCGTTGCCGCCTCTCGCCGCCGAATCAGAGCTTCGTGGGAATTCAGGTCCATGAGCTGAATGCCAGTTTGCCTGGTGAGGTCCCGCTCGCCCGCAGGGCGCTGCAAGTTTCGCACGGGCCTCTACACCTCGCGCTCGATACCTTTCCAACCATTGGTCCCATTGGCGCGCCTTGGATTGCGGCTAGTATCCGGCCATGAACAAACCATTCCTTCTCGGCGCGCTCACCGTGTTGAGCCTCTGCGTGGCCACGGTCGCCGCGGCCGACTCCCGCAAGGAAGTGCTCGACCTCGCATCGCGTGTCGCCGACTGGCAGCTCGCGCACATGGAGAAGATGCCGGCCGGCGTCACTTCGTTCGGCGAAGAAACTCAACGTCCGCGCAGCTGGCAGAAAGGTGCGTTCTGGGTCGGCATGACGAGACTCGCCGACGCAACGAACGAGAAGCGCTTCCGCACGGCAATCCTCGCGCAGGGCAAGGCCAATGGCTGGACCCTCGGCCCGCGCGTCTATCACGCCGACGACCACGTGATCGGGCAGAGTTATCTCTGGGCCGCGCGCAACGGCGCCGGCAGCGACGCCATCCTGCCGCTCAAGGAGCGGTTCGATTCGATCCTGCGCGCGCCGCCGGTCGCGCATCTGAGCTTCGTGCCGGCGAAGGACTATGAATCCACCGAATGCCTGAAGCGCTGGTGCTGGTGCGACGCGGTATTCATGTCCCCGCCCGCCTGGCTGGAGCTGGCGAGCCAGACGGGAGACACGCGGTATCGCGATTTCGCGTTGGCGGAGTTCTGGGCGGCGACGGACTTCCTGTACGACCCGGTCGAGAAGCTCTACTTCCGCGACAGCCGGTTCTTCGAACGCCGCGACGCACAAGGCCGCAAGCTGTTCTGGAGCCGCGGCAATGGCTGGGTGTTCGCGGGCGTCGCCCACATGCTCGAGGCGCTGCCGAAGGACGATCCGGAGCGACCGCGGCTCGAGAGCCTGTTCGGTCAGATGGCCGTCAAGCTGCGCGCGCTGCAGAAGCCTGACGGCTACTGGCCGCCGTCGTTGTTAGGCCCGGAGGGGTCGCCGCCCGAGACCAGCGGCACCGGTTTCTACGTATACGGTCTCGCCTGGGGCGTGAGCCAGGGACTGCTCGACGCCAAGGATTACGCCACCTCGATCGAGAGCGGGTGGAAGGCGCTGGAACGGGCGGTCGCGAAGGATGGGCGACTGGGGTGGGTGCAGCAGGTCAGCGATCGTCCGGAAAACGTGCTGGAAACGGACACGCAGTACTACGGTGTCGGCGCCTTCCTGCTCGCGGCCAGCGCGGTTGCGCAGATGAAAGACGACTGACGGCGGAGCGATAATCCCGGCGCCGATTGTCTGGCGCCGCCCGCAGGCGCGGATCAATACCCGTCAGAGGTACCGCCATGAAGAGTCTGTTTGCCGCCGTTGCTCTCGCCTTTCTCGCCACTTCGCTGCACGCCTCCGAAGGCTGGCTGCTGGTCAACAAGTCCGGACGCTACGAACTCGTGTACGCGACCGCGCAGGGGATGCAGACGGTCGCCGAGCTCGGCGACCTGACTATCTACGCAAATCCGCCGGACCGGATCGGGATCATCACGCGTGACAAGAAGGCGGGCACGGGCCAACTACTCGTCGTCGACAAGGCGACGCGCGCCGTCACCAGCACGTGGACGCTGGATCTGTATCCGGGCAGCCAGATCCTGGGGCCCTCCGAGGAAATGGCGCTGGTCGGCAACGCGGCGTATTTCGCGAGCGTGCGTTACGCGCCGGACGGCGTGGATTTCGAGCCGAATGCCGCGGGTGGTTACTTCGACTTCAATCGCATGTCGCTCGCGGACGGCGCGATCGATTCGTTCGCGCTGCCGCGCGAGTTCACGAATCCGCGCATCGTCGTGATCGGCACGACGGTCTACCTGTTCCCCAACAACAGCTCGCCGGCGTGGAAGCTGGACGAGGCGAACGGGCGCGTGGTGAAGGCGCAGGAAGACATCGTGAATCCGCACATCCTCAAGGACGCTGGGGCGGGGCCGCTGCAGGTTGCGGTCGGGGCGGCGCCCGGCACGTTGTCCCGCCTGCCCGACCGCTCGATCGTCTACGTCGACGCGCAATCCGGCGCGATCGAATCGAAGTCGCCGAGCGGCCACGTTCGCGAGTTGTGGAACCCCGAAAAGCAGGTGCCCGGCATTTCACGCACGGGCACGCGCGTCATCGAGGTTGTCGCGCAGCATGACGCCGAGAGCGATGACGGCCAGGAATGAGGGGTGGGGATAAAGGTGCCGGTGTAAAAAGTGGGGATTAGTGCCAGCGTCTCGAGCGCGACGACGTGTCTACTAATCCCCACTTTTTACACCGGCACCGCTATCCCCACCAGCACTACAGTTCGCCGCTCTTGAGCTTCTCCACGGCGTAGTTCGCCGCGCGGGCGGTCAGCGCCATGTAGGTCAGCGATGGATTCTGTGTGGGCGAGGACACCATGAAGCTGCCGTCGGTCACGAAGACGTTTGGAACGGCATGCACCTGGTTGTGGCCGTTGAGCACGGAGGTCTTTGGATCGCGGCCCATGCGCGCCGTGCCCATTTCGTGAATCACGCTGCCCGGCGTCACGGGATGGTTGAAGCCCTTGACGTTCTCGAGGCCGGCGGCCGTCATCATCTCGACCGCGTCGTCCATCATCTGCTGCGCCATCGCGCGCTCGTTGTCGCGGTACTCCATCGACATGTTGATGCGCGGCATGCCGAACGAATCCAGCTTGTCGTGCGACAGCCAGATGCGGTTGTCGTGGTACGGCAGTGTCTCGCCGTACCCTTCCATGAACAGGCTCCACTCGCCCGGCCGCGTGATCTCGTTCTTGAAATCCGCGCCGAATGCGGCGGTGCCGATACCGCGCGTCCAGGTGCCGCGATTGGTGTACACCTCGTAGCCGTAACCTCGCTTGAACTTGTCCTCGCGCTTCGAA
The DNA here is from genome assembly GCA_023433705.1 of Pseudomonadota bacterium. Lineage (GTDB taxonomy): Bacteria > Pseudomonadota > Gammaproteobacteria > Steroidobacterales > Steroidobacteraceae > CADEED01. Next base: position 59,030 of record JAEYUC010000051.1, on the reverse strand, counting down.
ACGTTGCGGAAACGCGGGATGTACATGCTGGTCGAGCGCCGGCCACGGTAATAACGATCGAGCAGCCCCGAGAAGCTGGCCGTCGCACCCGCGCCATTGTGGTGATCCATGAGATTGTGGCCGAGCTCGCCCGAGTCGTTGCCCAGTCCGTTCGGAAAACGGGCCGTGCGCGTGTTGAGCAGGATCGCGGTCGAGTTCAGCGCCGACGCGCACAGGAACACGAGCTTCGCGAAATACTCGGTCGTCTTCTTCGTGTTCGCGTCGATCACGCGCACGCCCGTCACGCGGTTCTTCGCCTCGTCGTAGATCAACGAGTGCACGATCGAATCGGGCTGCAACGTGAGATTGCCGGTCGCCGCCGCGGCCGGCAGCGTCACGCCGTTCGACGAGAAGTACGCGCTGAACGGACAGCCGCGCGCGCACTGGTTGCGGCCCTGGCACGGCCCGCGGCCGTTGTGCTCGCGCGAGAGCACGGCGGTCGCGCTGCAGATCAGCTTGCGTTCGCCCTTGAACGCATCGTCCATGCCCGCGCGAATCTTCTTCTCCAGCGCGTTCATCTCGAATGGCGGCTGCAGCACCTGCGCGGGTAGTTGGGGCAGCCCCGAGTTCTCGCCGCTCGCGCCGATGAACTTCTCGACGTGTTCGTACCAGGGCGCGATGTCCGCGTAACGGATCGGCCAGTCGATGCCCACGCCCTCGCGCAGGTTCGCCTCGAAATCGAGATCGCTGAAGCGGAACACGTGGCGCGCCCACATGAGCGAGCGCCCGCCCACGTGATAGCCGCGATACCAGTTGAACGGCTTCGCCTGTTCGTACGGATTCTCGTTGTCATCGACGAAGTGATGTTTCGTCGACTGGTCGTATAGATAGAGCGTCGACTGGATGGGCTGCGCCGCCCGGTCCGCGCTGGTCGCGCGATTGTTGTGCGGCAGCTGCCACGGATCCTTGAGCGCCGTCGGGTAGTCCACGACGTGACGGATGTCGCGCCCGCGCTCGAGCACGAGCGTCCTGAGGCCGCGCTCCGTCAATTCCTTCGCGGCCCAGCCGCCCGACATGCCGGATCCGACGACGATGGCGTCGAAGTTGTTCGAGTTAGCCATCAGATCGCCCACGCCTTCTGGTTGGGGGCGAGCGGAATGTCGCCCTGGAAGCCGCCGGGAATCCTGAGATACGCCAGTGCCTGCGTCGCACCGGTCTCCGACAGGAAGTAACCGGTCATCGTGTAGTCCTTCAGGATCTTGAAGAACGACTGGTCATAGGCGAGATCGATGTCCCGCGCCGCGCGTTCCGCGAGCCGTTCGTTCTGCCCGGCCGGCGAAAGCTTCTCGTAACCTGCGAACTCGGCGAGTCCCCTGCGCAGCGTGTCGCGCGCGGCCGGCGTGGCGCACGCGGGGATCGCGAGATCGATGAAGTAGTGAGTGTTCGCGGCCGACGCGGACGGCGAATCGGTCTCGGGCAGAATCACGTCGACGAGCGCGCGCAGCGTGCGCATCTCGGAATCGTCGAAGAAGGTGGCCTTGTGGGACGGCGCGGCGGCGAAAGCCTCCACCACTCCACCCAGCGCGGCATGCGCCATCAGCACGGACGATCCGCGCAGGAAAGAACGTCGACTCGTCATGGTTCCCCCTCGAATTATTGGCGAGGGGATTTTATTCGTTCTTGACGGCGCCGCGCACGTTCATCACGAAAAGTCCTATCTGCAGACCTATCAACGCCCACGCCCGCGTATGCCACGCCCACGCGACCCACAGGATGTTGCTCGCGATGAAGACCCAGAACCCGGCTTCGCGACGCCGCTTCGATCTCGATGCGACCAGCCAGGCGGCGACCAGAGTCACCGCCATGGCCGGCCACTGAAGCGCATCCAGCCAGTCCACTGCGTCATCCAGCGTACGCGCGGCGCAGCGCCGCGATGTCGAGCTTGCCCATCTTGAGCAGCGCGGCCATGACCCGCTCGGACTTCTCGTCGGGATCGCCAAACCACTCGACCATCTCGCGCGGCACCACCTGCCACGAAAGTCCGTAGCGGTCCTTGAGCCATCCGCACACCTGCGCCTTCGGATCGCCGCCCTCCGTCAATCGATCCCAGTAAAAGTCGAACTCCTTCTGGTCCTCGACGTAGATCTGCAGCGACACGGCCTCGTTGAACTTGAAGAGCGGGCCGCCGTTGAGCGCGGTGAATTCCTGGCCTGCGAGTTCGAATTGCACGGTGAGTACCGTGCCTTCCTTCTGGCCGTGGATCTCGACCCCGACCTTTCCGTAGCGCGCGATCTTGCCGATGCGCGAGTCCGGAAAAATGCTCGTGTAGAAACGCGCGGCCTCCTCGGCCTCGCCCGCGAACCACAGGCAGGGGGCGATTTTCGAGTTGAAATTCATGTGTTCTCCTCGGTTCAGACTGACTGAACCTTGGTCGAACGGAAACCGGCGAAATCGACAGCGGTGATATCGGAAGGCGCCGACCTCGCTAACTCAGCGATTTCTCACCCGGCACCGACGGGCGCACCAGCGAGGATTCGAGTTCTTCGAGGCTGCGACCGCGGGTCTCCGGGACGATTCGCCAGATGACGATGAAACCGGCCAGCGCGAACGCGCCATAGAGCATCCAGGTGCGCGAGTTCCCGATGGTCGCCACTTCCCACGGGAACAACAGCTGCACGAGGAAGCTCACGCCCGAATTCACGAGGCCCACGAATGAGATCGCCACGCCGCGCACGCGATTCGGAAATATCTCCGACAACAATACCCACATGATCGGGCCGAGCGAGATCGCGAAACTGGCCACGAACGCGAGCACGCCGACGAGCACGAACGACGGTACGAGCGCGATCACGCCCATGCTGAGCGCGATGCCGGCGCTACCCCACATGAGCAGCGGCCGGCGGCCGACCCTGTCGATCAGCAACATCGCGAGCACGGTGAACACGAGATTCACCATGCCCACGTACGCCGCCTGCATGAATGCCGCGTCGGCATTCGCGCCGGCGTTCTGGAAGATGACCGGCGCATAGGAGAGCACCGCGTTGATGCCGGTGATCTGCTGCAGCACGGCGACCGTCAATCCGATGATCATCACGCCGCGCAGGTTCGGCGACCACAACTCGCGCCATGGCGCCTTCGGGGTGCTCGCCTCGCGCGCGAGCGACGCCCTTACCTCGCCCAATTCCGCTTCGGCGAGCTGCGCGCCGTGCGCGCGCGACAACACCCGCCGCGCGGCATCGAGCCGGCCGTGAAACGCGAGCCAGCGCGGGCTTTCCGGCACCGTCCACAACAGCGCGAAGTAGATAGTCGACGGCAACGCGCCGATGCCGAGCATCCAGCGCCAGTTCCATTGCGCCTCGGCGATCCGGAGGATGAACCAGTTGCTGAGGAAAGCCGCCGAGATGCCGAGCACGATGAAGAGCTGGTTGACGCTGACCATGCGCCCGCGCACCGTCGCCGGGGACAGCTCCGCGATGTACATGGACGCCACCACGAGCGCCGCGCCCACGCCCAGCCCCGACAACAGCCGCCCGGCGATGAGAATGGAAAAGGTGGTCGCCACGGCGGACAGCAGGGCCGAGGCGGTAAAGATCAGCGCCGCGGCGCGCAGGATCGCGCGGCGCCCGAAACGATCCGCGAGTGGTCCCGCGCACAGGATGGACAGCGTCGCGCTCAGCGTGAGCGACGCGGCCGCCCAACCTACTTCGATCTTGTCGAGCGAGAATTCCGCCTCGACGAAGCTCACGACGCCGGAGATCACCGATACGTCGAAGCCCATGAGGAATCCACCCAGCGCGACGATCGACACCGTGCGCAGCACGTAGCGATCGGGCGGTGCGCTCATGAGAGTTTGCCGACCGAGTCCCGCTCCACGAGCCTGGGCTCGAACACCTGCTGAACGTCGTGCTGCTGGTCGTACACGTGTTTCAAGACCCAGCGCGCGGCCATGCGCGACATGTCCGCGATGGGATAGTGAACCGTCGTGAGCCTGGGATAGACATAGCGCGAGATCGGCGCATCGTCGAAGCCGACGACGGACAACTCGTCCGGCAGCGCCATGCCGCGCTCGTGCGCGGCGGCCATCGCGCCGGCCGCCATGTCGTCGTTCGCGCAAACTACCGCGGTGAACGCGATCTTCTTCGCGAGCAGCGCATCGAGGGCATCCTGTCCCCCCGTCTCGTGGTAGTCGCCCTCGTGAAACAGGCGCGGATCGAACTTGACGCCGGCCTCCTCGAGCGCGCGCTTGTGACCGGCGAGCCGCTGCTTCGCATCCCCGAAATCGAGCGGCCCCGAGATGTAGGCGATGCGCCGGTGCTTCTTCCGCAGCAGCAAGCGCGTCGCGAGATAGCCGCCGAGCTCGTTGTTCAGGCTGAAGCAATGATCGCCGAGCCCGCGCACCTTGCGGTTCATGACCACGAGCGGCGTCGCGTTGTGATCGTGGTCGACCAGGAACTTGTCGGACAGCCGCTCGACGTGAACGATGAGCGCATCGCAATTGCGACTCACGAGAAAACGGATCGCGTCGCGCTCCTGCGCCTCGTTGCTGTGCCCGGCCGCCACCAGCATGAATTTGCCCGCGGCCTTGAGCGTCTTCTCGATGGCCGAGAGCATGGAGCCGTAGAACGGACCATCCAGTTCGGAAACCAGCACGCCGACGCAGTTGGAGCTGCGGGTGGCCAGTGACTGGGCGATGGAATTGGGCTGGTAGCCGAGCTGCCGCATCGCGGCAAGCACCTTCTCCCGGGTCTTTTCACTGACGTTGGCGCCGGCGCCCGGATTGATGACCCGGGAAACGGTCGCGAGCGAGACTCCCGCAAGCTCCGCGACTTCGTAGATGTTCGCCATGGAATCCAACTACCGCGCCGCTCCCATCGGCGGCGGCGCAGTATTGCCCGGCCCGCGACCGGCGCGCGGGCGACTGGGCCACAGTTTTCCCGACGGACGACCCTATTCCGTCAAGAAGCCGCTATAACTACCCAACTACCGGCTCAGCGGGCGGCCGGATCGAGTTTGCTGGCCCGGTCGACCAGGTCCCGGATCTTCGACAGCGACGCGACGATCATGAACAGGGGCTCGAGATAGCCCTGTTCGTGCAGTTTGCCGAGCGCGGCGCCGTCGAGCTTCCTGAGCCGCTCTTCGTGGATGGTATGAAAGCCGCCGAACTTGGCCTTGTTGCCGTCGGCGTACTGGATGTCGAGCGTGAAAGCCTCGAGCAGGCGGTGCTCGATGAGCGCGTTGATGAACCTGGGCGTCGCCGCGAATCCGTCGTTGATCGCGGCGAGCGCGTTGGAGACGCGGTTCAGGTAGTCGGTGTTGGCGCCCTCGTCGTCGAACACCCGCACGCCCTCGGTCTTGCTCACGCGCGGACTGTCGAGATCCACGTGGATGACCTGCCCCTTGTCCGACTGGCCGATCAGGAAGGGCTGGCGTTCGATCATGAGCGGAATGTAACGCGCGTCCCACCCGTCCTTCGTGAGGAACAGGTTCTGACCTTCGCGCAGGCCGAACAACGCGACCGGCGCGAGCACCTTGTCGCGCGATTCCAGGAACAGGATCGGGTAGTGACTCTGGATGTTGCGGAACTCCGCCGGGAACGTCAGCGCGCACATCACGTTGTCGCCGAGGTCGGCGCCGCTGCGCGTGATGATCCGCAGGTCGCGGTGCTGGGCGTTGTTCAACAAGGCATGGTTGGGCATGGGGGCGCGGTCCGGTTTCGGGGGGCGGATCGTAACGCGAACCCACCCCGTGGCGCCAAACCGGACCGGACCCCGGTACTCAATCGGCGAACTCGAGGTGCCGGCCGAAGAACGGCAATACGTCCTCGTACATGCGCCCTCCTTCGGGCGCCCAGTACTTGTCCCACGGCAATCCGCGGAATTCCTCCGCTTCGTGTTCGATGCCCAGCTCGTCGAGGTCGCGCGTGAGTTCGCGGTTGGAGTGCACGTGGGCGTACGTCGGGTCGTAGCGGCCCCAGTCGAACTTGATCGCGCGCAAGCGCGCCAGGTTCTCCCGTTCCTGCCGCGCGATGTTCTCGAGGAAGAAACGTTCCTCGAGGAGTTGCACGTTCGTGGCATTGACCCTCTGCTCGTTGCCGTGCACGTCCACCGCGAAATCGCAGAAGAATGGCGGTCGCCGCGGGTTCGGCAGGAATGACTGCATCATCGCCATGAAAACCGGGGCGAACTGATCGGCATGCAGTTCCTCCGCCGTACGCGCGCGATGCATCAGGCCCCAGTCGGGCCGGCCGTACAGCGGTTCGACACCCGACCCTGCGCCCACCGGGTGCATGCCGTACACGACGCCGAATGCGTCCGGATGCCTGAAGGCATAACGCAGCGCGCCATAAGCGCCCATGAAATCGCCAGTGATGCCGCGGCTTTCGGCGCGCGCCAGCGTGCGGTAGTTGGCGTCGATGAACGGGATGATTTCCTGGAGGGTGTGATCCTCGAAACGACCGGACGTCGTCGAATTCGCGAAGAAGCTTCCGGGCCCCGGCGTCGTGTAGTCGGGCGCCACGAGAATGAACGGAGATATCACGCCGCGCGCGATCGCGCGATCGAACGTGGGCTGCGCGAGGGTTCCGGGCGCGAAAATGCGTTCGTTGTCCCAGTTGATCGAGTGCAGCAGGTAGATGACGGGGTATCGCCGCCTGCTCTCGGCGTAACCGGGAGGCAGGTACACCTTCAGGCGCCGCTGCGGATTCAGACCGACCAGGTTGTCGCGCAGGATGACGGAGTCGTAACTGCGGGTTTCGATGGTGCTGGGCGAAGCCGCCGCCAGGAAGGGCGGCACAAGCATCAACGCAAGTCCAAGCATCAGTCGCGGAATCATCGGGCCTCCTTGGTGTTGGGAGACCCGAGAATCCCGCTCAGTCGGCGACCTGGCGTCCTTCCTGATCGGCGAGGACTTCGGGATCCGGACTTTTTTCGGGGAATTTCCGGTAGTCGCTCGGCGTCGTCCCCGTGACACGGCGGAATGCCGCGTTGAACGCCGACTTGGAGTTGAATCCCACCGCCATCGCGATCTCGAGGACACCCGCCCTGGGCGATTCGCGCAGCCGCCGCATGGCAGCGTCGATGCGCCGTTGGTTCAGGAGATCGTAGAACGTCGTCTCCAGGTCCTGGCTGATGACCTGCGACACGTAGTGCGGACTCTCGTTGAGAGATTCGCAAAGCGCGCGAAGGGTCAGGTCGCACCTCGAATACATGCGTTCATCCGAGAGCGCCGACTCGAGCTTGCGCCCGATCCTGGCGCGGGCGCCCGCGCCCAGCGGGCTCTTCGCGTAGGTCCCGGCCCGTTCCTTCGCCAGCGCGCCGAACTGCCGCAGCAGCAGGTACAACGCGCCGGTCGTCACGCCCACGCTGATCACCGCCACCACGACCGAAAACGTGGCCGGCAACTTGATGAAGGCGCAGTCGATCGTGCGAACGATCGCGAGCGTCCACGAAGTGAGGACGATCGCGAGCGGCAACTGCGCCCAGTGGCTGCGCTGTCCGCCGATCCGAGCGAGCAGGATGCGTCGGCAACGCAGCAGGTACCACGGCACCTGCACGACGAATATGCCGATGCAGAGCAACATCGTCGTGTGGATGATCTTCGATTCGAGCCAGCTCGAGGGATCGGCCGGATTCATCCAGGTCGTGCCGGCATGGGTGGATAGAGCGAGCGGCACGGTGAACGACGCACCCGCGAGGATCGCGAGTCCGTGCGGGAGCGGCATCAGGCGCAGATCCGGACGTTCGCCGCCGATGCTCTCCCTGAAAGTCAGCCACAGGCAGGGCGCGAGCAGTAGTGAGGACCCCATCAACAGCGCGAGCCACAGCGCCTTGAACGGCGTGGCCGGGTGAGCGATGAGCAGCTCGCACAGGAACACGACCGACTGGATCACCAGGAAGACGGTGAAGAACCGGTACGGCTGACCGCGTGCCGCTCGCGTCGTCAGGCCGGTGGAGAAGAGGCACAGCGCGACGGCGACGAGATACAACGAAGTGCTGAGGGCGCTCATGGCGCCACGTTATCAGACTATCGATCGGACGATCAGCCGCACCACCGCAGTGCGCGCGTGCGCTCGCGGATCTCGTTCAGTGCCCGGCGATATTGCGGACTCCAGTCATCCGTCGGTTGCCCGGTGAGGTCATGCCAGAAGAAGCGCAGGTCGTGCCCGCCGTCGTCCGCGCAGTAGTGAGTCCAGGATTCGGGCAGCAGCGGCGAAAAGGTGCAGAGCTGCAGCGACCACACGTGCCCGTTATGTCTGGAATGCCAGATACCGAGATCGCGCGCGATCGCGGTATCCACGATGCCGGACTCTTCCTCCAGCTCGCGTAGCGCGGCCATCGGTGCGTTTTCGCCGGGCTCGATGCCGCCTTTCACCAGTTGCAGTCCCTCGTGCGGATGTTCGAAGGCCAGGATGAATCGCATCGCCGGGTCACGGAACATCACGGGGCAGGCCTTGTCGGCGGACATCACGCATCGCTCTCCTCGATCTTGCGCCATTGCGACAACTTCGCTGCAAACGTCATGCCCGCGTGAGCCGGACTCGTCGAAGGCAGGCACTCGTAACGAATGCCGGAAAACTCCGCTTCCAGTTCCGGCAACACGAGTCGCCGGTACAGCGTCTCGGCCTTGCGGCCGTTGAAGAACACACGGCGGATGTCGGGATGCCGGCGGAAGAACTGGCGAAAATCGTTGGCGCTCGCGGACGCATGCACGATCGACGAGTCGAGACTGCCGGGCCGCTCCGCCGCGGCGAGAACATCCCATAACGCGATCCCGTGCGCCATCAGGATTCCAACCCGGCGCGTGTAGGGCAGCGGCGAATCGGTCTCGAAGATGTCTTCGACGATTCTCCAGAACGCGTTTTGAGGATGCGCGTAATACTGCTGCATCTCGAGTGACCTGCGTCCGGGCAACGAACCGAGTATCAGCCGGGTCGCGTCGCGCCTGGAGATCGGGGCGAAACAATTCGAGGGTTTTCCCGGGTCCATCGGATTTTTTCCCGAAGTCGCGACGGGTTTGGCGCGGCGGTGACGTCTCATCGTCCTGATGGTCTCCAAGACATGGTTTTCCTGCGCGTCGATTATGGCGCGCCCACGCGGGCGTGCCGTTCGGCCGTTGGGATTGGCGGGACTGCTCATGGTCCTGCTGTCGTTTTCCGCCGGTCCGGCATCGTCGGCTCTCGCGCCCACGCTCGACCTCGCCGACTATCGCGGCCGCGTGGTCGTCGTCGATTTCTGGGCATCGTGGTGCAAGCCCTGCCGCGAATCGATTCCCTGGCTCAATCGCATGCATCGCGAATACGGCGACCGCGGACTGGTGGTCATTGGCGTCAACGTCGACGCGAATCGCGCGGATGCGGAGCGCTTCCTTCGCGACGTGCCAATCGACTTCCAGGTCGTCTACGACGCCGGAGGTGAGCTCGCGACCAGGTTCGAAGTCCCCGCCATGCCGAGCACATTCGTCTACGACCGCAGCGGCAAGCTCGTCCAGACCCACGTCGGATTTCGCACCACGAAGCGCGACGCGCGCGAAGCCGAACTGATGAAACTCCTGGAGCCAAGATGACCCGACCTGGTTGCTTCCTCATGCTCGCGGCATTCGCCGCGCTCACCGGCTGCGCGAACGTAAAGCCCTGGGAGCGCGAAGTGCTCGCGCGACCCGACATGCAGCTCGAATCCAATGCGCTGGACACGGCCCTCGACGATCACATCTATTTCAGCAAGGAAGGCACGAGCGGCGGGCGCGGCTTCGGCGGCGGCGGCTGCGGTTGCAACTGACATGACGGACGAGGAAAAGCGGAAGGAATCCGGCTCGTCCATGCCCGTAGGCGCCGCGCTCGCGGCCGCCACGTGCGGCCTGCTCGGCATTGCGGCACCCGTGGTCTCGAACGCCGCGGACGACGGAGGGAAGTGGGACATCGACTCCGCGCTGCTCTACTACGGTGAAAGCGACAGTCGCGTGAAGGATTTCAGCCTGAGTTCTCACGCCACGCGAGATTTCGGCGACGATCGCACGCTTGGGCTGGATCTCAGCGTCGATTCGCTCACCGGCGCGTCGCCGAGCGGAGCCATCGCCACGGACGGTCCGCAGACTTTCACGAGTCCGTCGGGTCGCGACACGTACACGACGCCGGCCGGCGAAATTCCACTCGACGACACCTTTCTCGACACACGCTTTGCGCTCGGCGCGAGCTGGTCGCAGCCGTTCGCGCGTCTGTACACGATGACCGCGGGCGTCGGATTCTCCTCCGAATACGATTACACGCACATCGGCGGAAATTTCGGCATCACGCGCGACTTCAACGATCGGAACACCACGCTGAGCGCGGCGCTCGCCTACTCGCAGGACACCATCAAACCCGTCGGCGGCCTGCCGCTCCCTCTGAGCGAGATGACCGATGCGGTCGGCGAGGACGCGCGCCCAGGCAATCGCGGCGCAAGCAGCGACAGCAAGAACGTCATCGACATCCTGTTCGGCGTCACGCAGGTGCTCGGGCGGCACACCTTGCTGCGAGTGAACTACTCGTACTCCGACTCGAGTGGATATCTCACCGATCCTTACAAGATCCTGAGTCTCGTCGACGCGGAGACCGGCGAGCTCGTCGCGCGCACGCCAGCGCCCGGCGCCTCCGGGCCCACCGGCGTCTATCTATTCGAGAGCCGCCCGGACTCGCGGCGCAAGCAGGGACTGTACGCGGAGCTGCGCCATGATTTCTCCGGAAAGGTCCTGCAGGTCGGTTATCGCTACTCGACCGACGACTGGGACATCGATTCGCACACGCTCGAATCGCGTTTCCGTCTGCCGATCGGTGAGTCGAGCTACCTCGAGCCGCACGTGCGTTATTACACGCAGAGCGCGGCTTCGTTCTACCAATACAGCCTCGCGAATACGGGCGTGCTGCCCCAGTACGCGTCCGCCGACGCGCGGCTTTCGGACATGAGCGCCGTGACGTTCGGTCTCAAGTACGGCCGCAAGACGGCGGGAGGCAACGAATGGAGTACTCGTCTCGAGTTCTACCAGCAAACGGCGAAGACGCCCGCGGAGCGGCTCATCGGCAACCAGGTGGCCCGGATGCCGGACTTCGACGCGGTGATCCTGCAATTCACGTACCGCTTCAGCCTCTGACGCTTACGCGGGCGGCGGACCTGTGGATCGCGCGTTTTCGCGCGATGGGCAGTCCGTGCGAGGTGCTCGTCGAGTGCGAATCGGAGGCCTGGTCTCGCGGCATCGCCAACGCCGTTGCCGGCTGCGCCTGGCGCATCGAGGCGAAGTACAGCCGCTATCGCGGCGACGGAATGGTTCGCGTCATCAATTCCGCCGATGGCGCGCCCGTCATCGTCGATGACGAGACCGCGAACCTGATCGACTTCGCCACGCTCGTTCACAAACTATCCGGTGGCTCGTTCGACATCACTTCGGGAGTGCTGCGCCGCGCGTGGCGCTTCGACGGCGGTCGGCGCCTGCCCAGGCACGCGGAAGTCGATGCGCTGCTGCCGCTCGTGGGATGGAGCAAGGTTCGCTGGGATCGGCCACGCATCCAGCTACTGCCCGGAATGGAAATCGACTTCGGCGGCATCGGCAAGGAATATGCGGTCGACCAGGCGACGAAACTCGCGGCGTCGATGTGCGACGACGCGGTGCTGGTGAATTTCGGCGGCGATCTTGCCGTAACGCGCGCGCGCGAGGCCGGGCGCCCCTGGCGTGTCGGCATCGAGGCCGCGGATGGCTCTCACGGCCGAGCGGAAAAACTCATCGACCTGCATGCCAGCGCGCTCGCGACGAGCGGCGACAGCTATCGATACGTCGAAGCGGGCGGCAAGCGCCTGTCACACATACTCGATCCGCGCGACGGCCGCCCCGTGCGCGGCGCGCCCCGCTCCGTCACCGTGGCGGCTGCCACCTGCACGCAGGCCGGCATGTTGACGACGTTGGCGATGCTCAAGGGCCCGGGCGCCGAGGATTTCCTGGCCGCGGAAAAAGTACGCCACTGGATCCAGCGCGACTGAAGGCATCCGCGCGGCACGCAATCCCATACGTGCGACTACTGAGCGGATTCCTCGTCGGGACGCGTCATAGTCCGCCCGTGATTTCGGTGAACCCCACGAATCGGCTCAGGGTATACCCGGTCTGGGACGCGGGCGTTCGCGCGTTCCACTGGATCAACGTCCTGTGCGTGCTCGGACTCATCGCCTCCGGCATCGTGATCCTCAACGACAAGGCGCTGGGCATCACCAACGACGGCAAGATCCTGCTGAAGTCGACGCACGTCTGGATCGGTTACGTGTTCGCGCTGAACCTTGCGTTCCGGCTCGTCTGGGCCTTCATCGGAAGTCCGCACGCGCGCTGGCGCGAAATCCTTCCAGCCGGCCGCGGCTACGCCGGCGCGCTCAGGCGCTACGTCGCGGCCTTTCGTTCGGGCGATGCCCGTCCCTACCTGGGTCACAATCCGCTTGGCCGTATCGCGGTCACGTTGATGCTCGTATTGCTGCTCGCGCAGGCGCTGACGGGGCTCGTGCTCGCGGGCACCGACCTGTTCTATCCGCCCTTCGGTGCGTTCATGGCCGAATGGGTCGCCGCGCCCGGTGTCGATCCTGACCTGGTCATCCCGTACGCGCCGGCCCTCTACGACGCCGACGCGTACGCGGCGATGCGCGAATTCCGCGGTCCGATGGTGAAGATCCACTACTACGTTTTCTATGCGCTGGTGTTCTTCGCGTCGCTGCACATCGTAGCGGTGGTCATCACCGAGCTGCGTGGGGGCGGGAATCTCGTGTCGGCCATGTTCACCGGCAGAAAGATCCTCGTGCCGCCGCTGGCCGACGCGACGCCGGCGGGCGCGCCGACGGAATCGGCGCCTGCAGAGCAGCCGCAACGCGCGGAAAACCGCTGACGGGCGACGCCTGCCCCATATTCGTACAGTACGGTCATACAGTACTCGGCGCGCCCGGGTACTGGTTATACCCGGACCACCCTCCCCGCTTAAACTCTGCTGTTTCGCAACGATCGCGCGAGATATCGCGCTCGAAACATGCAGCAGATCAAGATACGCGGCGCCCGCACACACAATCTCAAGAACGTCGACCTCACGCTGCAGCGTGACAAGCTGATCGTCATCACGGGTCTTTCGGGATCCGGAAAATCCTCGCTCGCGTTCGACACGTTGTACGCCGAAGGCCAGCGGCGCTACGTCGAATCGCTGTCCGCGTACGCGCGCCAGTTCCTCTCGATGATGGACAAGCCGGACGTCGACAGCATCGAGGGACTCTCGCCCGCGATCGCGATCGAGCAGAAGGCCACCTCGCACAACCCGCGCTCGACCGTCGGCACGGTCACAGAGATCTACGACTACCTGCGCCTGCTGTTCGCGCGCGCCGGCATCGCCCGTTGTCCCGACCATGGCGTGCCGCTCGAGGCGCAGACCGTGAGCCAAATGGTCGACCAGCTTCTCAAACTACCCGACGGGCTGGCGGTGCTGTTGCTCGCGCCGCTGATCGTCGACCGCAAGGGTGAGCACGCCGAGATCTTCGAGACCCTGCGCGGCCAGGGATTCGTGCGCGCGCGCGTCGACGGCCGCGTGCACGAGCTCGACGCGTTGCCGAAGATCGATCCGAAGAAGAAGCACACGGTCGAAGCCGTGGTGGATAGATTGCGCATCCGGCCGGACGCGCAGCAGCGCCTGGCCGAGTCGCTCGAGACCGCGCTCAAGCTCTCGGGCGGCACCGCGCGCATGGTTCCCTACGAGAGCGACAAACCCGGCGCGTCGGAGGGAACGCTGTTCTCGTCGCGCCAGGCCTGCCCCGAATGCGGCTACAGCGTCGCGGCGCTGGAGCCGAAGATGTTCTCGTTCAACAGCCCCGCCGGCGCCTGCCCCACCTGCGACGGGATCGGGCTCAAGGATTTCTTCGATCCGAAACGCGTCGTCGCCTATCCACACCTCTCGCTCGCGGGCGGCGCGATCAAGAGCTGGGACCGCAAGAACGCGTACTACTATGCGTTGATCACCGCGATGGCGAAGCACTACAAGTTCGATCCGGAGACGCCGTGGGAAGACCTGTCGAAGAAAGCGCAACAGGTGATGCTGTACGGCAGCGGCAACGAGGAAGTCGAGTTCCGCTACGCGCACGGCAACGGCCGCACGACGAAGAAGAAGCATCGCTTCGAAGGCATCATTCCGAACCTCGAGCGACGCTACAAGGAAACCGACTCGCTGCCGGTGCGCGAGGAGCTCGCGAAATATCTCGGCACGCAGCCCTGTCCCGACTGCAACGGCACCCGCCTGAATCGCACCGCGCGCAACGTGTTCGTCGGCACGCATTCGTTGCCCGAGATCGCGCACCTCACTGTCGGCGACGCGAAGGCGCTGTTCGCGTCGCTCGATGTCGCCGGCTGGCGCGCGGAAGTGGCCGACAAGATCGTGAAGGAAGTCGGCGACCGCCTGAGGTTCCTGGTCGACGTCGGGCTCGACTATCTGACGCTCGACCGCAGCGCGGAATCGCTTTCGGGTGGAGAGGCGCAGCGCATCCGGCTCGCGAGCCAGGTGGGCTCCGGTCTCACGGGCGTCATGTACATTCTCGACGAACCTTCCATCGGCCTGCACCAGCGCGACAACCAGCGCTTGCTGAACACACTCAAGCACCTGCGCGATCTCGGCAACACCGTGCTGGTCGTCGAGCACGACGAAGACGCGATCCGCGCGGCCGACGAAGTCGTCGACATCGGACCGGGCGCGGGCGTGCACGGCGGCGAGATCGTCGCGCACGGCACTCCCGCGGAAATCGAGAAGAACCCGGCATCGCTGACCGGACAGTATCTCTCCGGCCGCAAGCAGATCGCGCTGCCCGGATTGCGCACCCCGTTCGATCCGAAACGCGTGATCGAAGTGGTCGGCGCGAGCGGCAACAATCTCAAGAACGTCTCGGCGAAGTTTCCGCTCGGGCTGTTCACGTGTGTCACCGGCGTCTCGGGTTCGGGCAAGTCGACGCTCGTGATCGATACGTTGTTCGCGCACGCCAATCACGAGCTCAACGGCACCGTGATGGACATGGCGCCGTGCGACGGGATCAAGGGCCTGAAGGAAATCGATCGCATCATCGACATCGATCAGAGCCCGATCGGACGCACGCCGCGCTCGAACCCGGCGACCTACACAGGGTTGTTTGGACCCCTGCGCGAGCTGTTCGCGGAAGTGCCGGAAGCGCGCACGCGTGGCTACGACGCGGGGCGATTCAGCTTCAACGTGAAGGGCGGACGCTGCGAGGCCTGCCAGGGTGACGGCCTCATCAAGGTCGAGATGCACTTCCTGCCCGACGTGTACGTGCCCTGCGACGTGTGCCAGGGCCAGCGCTACAACCGCGAGACGCTCGAGATCCGCTGGCGCGGCAAGAACATCCACGAAGTGCTGCAGATGAACGTGGAAGAAGCGCTGCGGCTGTTCCAGAACGTGCCGGGCGTGGGCTCGCGCCTGCAGACGCTGATGGACGTGGGATTGTCCTATCTACAGCTCGGGCAGAGCGCGACCACGCTGTCGGGCGGCGAAGCGCAGCGCGTGAAGCTCGCGCGCGAGCTCGCGAAACGCGCAACGGGGCGTACGTTGTACATCCTCGACGAGCCCACCACCGGCCTGCACTTCCACGACGTGGCGCAGTTGCTCGACGTGCTGCACCGGCTACGCGACGAGGGCAACACGGTCGTGGTGATCGAGCACAACCTGGACGTGATCAAGACCGCGGACTGGTTGATAGACCTCGGCCCCGAAGGTGGCGCGGGCGGCGGGACGATACTCGCGGCCGGCACACCCGAAGATGTCGCGCGCAACCGGCAGTCCTATACGGCGCAGTACCTGCGGCCGCTGCTCGCGGCTCAGAAGTTCGTCGCCCCGCCGAATTCGAAATAGCTCTGCGCCAGCGCGCGCACACCGTCCGCGAAAGTGGTGTTCTCGATGGTCATCCACAGCCTTGGAGTGTCGGACGACTCGTCGAGGTCGTAGTCGCCCCAGCCGAGCAGTTCGCCTCCGGTGCCGTAGTCGTAGCGCTGCTCTTGACGTTGATCGATGAGACCATCCGCCAACCAATCGACATCCAGCCGGTAGTTCAGAACGCCTCCCGAGGGCGCGTACGACTGCGTCTCGCTTTTGCGGTGTTCGATGATCCCGTCGGCGGTGTAGTCCAGGTCTTCGACGGCCGTGAGGCGACGGCGCTCGCCGTCGAAGGTCGACACCATCGTCGACCGGTAGTCGACGATGCCGTCGGCGTTGTAGTCGTCTTCGATCAAGCGATTCAGATCGTTGCCGGCGTCATCGAGGTCGCGTGTCGTGATCGTCATCTGGTCGATGACACCATCGCCATCGAAATCGATCGACTCCTCGCTACGGGCGGTGCGCGGCGTGTCCGTATACGTGAATACGATCGCCGCCCGGTAGTCCGTGATCCCGTCACCATCGTTGTCGGTCTCGTTGGTCACCATCGAGATGCGTTCGCGCTCGTCGAAATCCGCTACTTCCTCGTAACTGTAGTTGATGGTTCCGTCGGCGCCCTCGTCGATGCGTGCGGACGATGTCCGGACGAGCAGCGCACGGTCGAGGCTCGATTCGTAAATCTCGATGGTGTCCGCGACTCCATCGAAATCGACGTCCGTGCGGAAGGTCTGACGCACGAAATCCTCGGCAGGCCCGCCCTCGACTTCGCCCGTCACGACTGATTCGACCGTGCCATTACCCCCCACGTCGAGCTCGCTGTCCTGCCGCAGGAAGCGGCCGCGCGGGTCGTATACGTACGTCGACAGCGCAAGATAGCCGAAGCCGGCGATCGGACTGACATACTCCTGCTGCGAGGACACGGGCCGCCCCATCGAGTCGTATTCGACACGAGTGAGGTATTCAGGAATGCCATCGAGCGTGCTGTCCTCGGATTGCGTTTCGCGCAGACCATCGTCGCGATAGCTGTACGTGACATCGGTGCCGAAGATTGGGCCGCGTCTCTGAACCAGCGCGGGAACCCGCGCGGAAACCGCGATGTTTTCCACGCGGTACAGGTGTGCGACGGGTCGCCAGTAGGGAATATTTTCGGTTTTCGGTACCTGCAGGGCCTCGAGCCGGCTGGCGAACGGGTACAACCCCTGGCCGAAATCCAGGGACGCATTGGCAAGGGCCGCTCCCGCGGCCGAAACGTCGAGCCCGTTTTCGGGTGTGCCATCCGCGTCGAGCACCAGCAGAAAACGCGCGAGGTTGACGGCGCGCAGGAATGGCGTCTGCACGCGCAGCGCGCGGTCGAGCTCGCGGCGCAGCTCCGCTTCGGTGGTCGGCTGCGATGCCCCGGCCAGCGTGAAGAGGGTGATCCGGTGGGCGCCCGTCGCCGAGCCCAGCTCGATACCGCCCACCGAGAAGCGAACGGTTTCGCCGGGCATGTAACGGAAAGCGCCGGAAGCGTCCGTGAATCCCGATTGAGTCGCGGTTTGGTAGCGAACGCCCCGCGCGCCGCCGGCAATCAGGTATCCCACCGCCGGGGTATCCGGATCGCCGGAACCGCCATCATCTCCTCCGCAGCCGGCCAGCAGGATCGCCGCGATCAGTCCCGACGCGATGCTCAGACGCATTGTCACATCCCTGATTGTCCGGGTACCGCTTCATTCTAGCCGCGAGACCGTCTAACTTGCCAGCAAATGTCGCTTCGCCGTTTCTATCTACTCGTTCAGTGTCCGTTCAGTAGAATCGGATCATGAAACCCGCTCTCGTGCTCCTGCCCGGCATGGACGGAACCGGGGAGTTGTTTGCTCCAGCGCTTCGAGTCCTGGAGCCGGATTTCGACTGCACCGTCGTGAGTTACCCGGATCGCCGGGCGACCTATGCGCAGCACGTGGAAATCGCGCGGCGGGAGCTGCCGAAGGATCGCCCGTTCCTGCTGCTCGGCGAATCGTTTTCGGGTCCGGTCGCGATATCCATCGCCGCGAATGCGCCGCCGAATCTCATGGGCCTGATCCTGTGCGCATCCTTCGCGGCCTGCCCGAACAGACTGCTGAGCCTGTTGAAGCCGCTGACGGTCTTCGCGTCGCCCAAACTGTTGCCCGTGGTCGTCGCGCAGCGCGTCTTGTTAGGCAAGTTCTCCACGCCTGGGCTGCGCGCCGCACTGGAGCGCGCCTTGTCGCACGTTTCGTCGGGGACACTCACCGCGCGCCTGCGCGCGATGTCGGAACTGGACATGCGCGAACGACTGCGCAATGTCACCCTTCCCGTTCTGTACCTGCGTGCCCGCTCCGACCGGCTCGTACCGGAGTCCGCGGCCGACGAAGTCCTCGCTCTCGCCCGGAACGCCGAACTCGCTTCGCTCGATGGACCTCACATGCTCCTCCAGGCGCAACGCTCCGAATGCGCCGCGCACATCCGCGAATTCGAACGTAGGATTCGGCTGGCCGAGATAGCCGGCGCCCCCGCACCCGCTGTTGCGCCCCGCACCCAGTAAACTCCGGAATTCTGACCGGGGGCTTCCGCTAACAATGACCGAATCCATCAAGGTCCTGCTGGTCGACGATGCCGACGAAAACCTGCCCGCCCTGGTGGCGATGCTGCGTGCCGATGACCTCGAATTCCTCACCGCCTCGTCGGCGTCGGAGGCGCGCGGGCACCTGCAGCTCCATGACATCGCGCTCGCGGTCGTGACCGTGCACAAATCCCGGATCAACGGCGTCGAGCTCGCCGAGGTCGCGCGCGACACGGCAAAACCCAAGGGCATTCCGACCATCTTCATCGCGGATGCGGACATCAACGACTCGCCGATCCTTCGCGGTCGGGACAGCGGCGCAGCCGATGTATTGAGTACGCCGGTCGACCCCGAACTGCTGCGCCAGAAAGTGAAGCTGTTCCTCGACGTCTATCGTGAGCGGCAGAAACTCGCGCAGGAGGTGCGCTCCCGCGAGGACGTGCTCGCGATCGTTTCGCACGACCTGCGCACGCCGCTCGCGGTGATCCACACGACGACCTCGATGTTGCTCAATCCGAAGTACAACCTCACGCCCGAACAGGTGCGCGAGCAGCACCTGCGCATCCGCCGCAACGTGGAACAGATGAACCGGATGATCGGCGATCTCATGGACATCGTGAACCTGCGCTCGGGCCAGCTCTCGATCAATCCATCGAGCGTGATCGTCAACGAGGTCCTGCGCGAAGTCGTCACCGTGCACGAGGCGCCGGCGCGCGAGAAGGGCCTCGAACTCGGCTACGACCCGGGGACGGACGTCGTGCGCACCGAGGCCGACCGCGCGCGGCTCATGCAACTCTTCCAGAACCTGATCGGCAACGCGGTGAAGTTCTGCAGGCCCGGCGACACGATCAAGGTGACGAGCCGCACGCAGGGCGGCAATGCGCACATCGAGATCTCGGACAGCGGTCCGGGTATCTCGTGTGAGGACCTGCCCCACATCTTCGATCCGTATTACTCGGCCAGCCGCAAGCTGCAGAAGACCGGCACGGGACTGGGCCTGTTCATCGCCAAGGGCATCGTCGATGCCCACGGTGGCCGGATCGAGTGCGAATCGACCGCCGGCGTGGGCACGACGTTCAACATCACGCTGCCGCTGAAAGGCTGAAAAGCGGCTGCAGGCGGCTGCCCGGGCGTCGACCGGTGAACCCATCGCGCATCTCGTGCGAGAATCGGCCGCAATGACGGGCGAACTGACCGCCAAGCCGACTTTTCTCTCGAGCGTGATCGGCAACATCGTCAGCCGCCGCTTCGCGGCGAACTACTTTTCCACGCTCGGCTTCGTCGGACTGGCCTGGTGGATCGTCACGTCCGTGAGCCAGTTCCATCGCAACATCCTGCGCGCGCAACTCTTCTCGATCGACGTGCGGGAACTGTTCGTCGCGCTGATCGCGCTGTACGCGATCGTACTGATCCCCTTCTATGCGCGTCATCCGTGGATGCGCTCCAAGGCATCCATCTTCCTGCAGGGACTGTGGTTCAGCGTGCTGCGCATGTTCCGCCCGGCGTCGCGCGCGCGGATGGCCGCTCGCGCGCGGCGGCCCATGGCGCTGCCGCTGCGCGGCGCGCTTTCGCCTGCCGCCAGACAGGCCGCGCTCGCACTGCTGCTCAAGTTCTTCTTTGCACCGCTCATGATCAACTGGTGCCTGGGTCACATCGGCGACATGACCGGCTCCGTCGTGAACCTGTGGAACAGCATCGGTGACGGCGCGAGCGGCCGGGTACTGTTCGATTCCGCGCTGTTCTGGACCTGCTTCCAGCTCATACTTTTCGTCGACACGTTCCTGTTCACGATGGGCTACATCGTCGAAACGCCCGCACTCAAGAACCGGATCCTGAGCGTGGATCCGACGTTCTTCGGCTGGGCCGTCTGCCTCGCGTGTTATCCGCCGTTCAACGGGTTCACGAGCCAGTTGTTTCCGTGGCAGAGCAGCGATTTTCCGCAGTTCGCGAACGACGCCGCGCACTTCGCGGCGAACGTCTGCATCCTCGTGGCGATGGGCATCTTCTCGTGGGCGTCGGTGGCGCTCGGCTTCAAGGCGAGCAACCTGACCAATCGCGGCATCGTGACCCACGGGCCGTACGCGTTCGTCCGGCATCCGGCGTATGCGGCCAAGAATCTCGCGTGGTGGATAGGCGCGATCCCCGGCTTGATCGGCGTGTTCACGGTCGAGGGCTTTCCGGTAGCCATGTTCTTCATCGGCCTCTTCGGATGGACCGCGATCTACGTGCTGCGCGCGCTCACGGAGGAACGGCACCTGTTGATGCTCGACAACGGCTACGCGGAGTACATGCGGAAGGTGAAATGGCGCTTCATACCCGGGGTTTTCTGAAGTACGCCGCGCTCGTCGCGGCCATCGTCCTGCAGGTAGTCAGCGCGCGAGCGGCGCCACAGAAAGCGGTATTCGCCTCGGACGTGGCTTCGACGCAGTGGCCGCTGTCCGCATTCGATCAGCAGCTGCCTTCCGACTGGAGCGGCTTCGAATTCCTGGTGCTCGAATACCGCGCCTCGACGAGCCAGCGCTTCGAGCTCGCGCTGATCGGCGACGACGGCACGGTCTCCAAGCGCCTTCATCCATTCGCCAACGTCTGGACACGCGCTTCGATTCCGCTGCGGTTCTATCGGCAGGGGCTCGGCGATGCCGACGAACTGGCGTCCACGGTCAATCAGCCGCGCGCCAGCTACTGGATCAACATCGAGGCCGGCGGCCACGGACCCGTGCGCAACGTGCGAGCGCTCGGCGTGACGATGCGTTATCCGGCGCGAGCGGCGACGCTCGAGATCCGCAAGGTGAGCCTGTCGAAGACGGACGTGGGCGACGCGATCCTCGATGGCGGCGCGCCGCTCATCGACGATTACGGGCAGTACAGACACGTCGACTGGCCCGGCAAGGCGCGCGACACCGCGGTGCTGGTGCGCGAGTGGAGCCAGGAAGCGCGGATGCTCGTGCCGAAGAACGTGCCTGCGTGTCGTTACGGTGGCTTTGAAAGCGACCGGCGGCGGGCGAGCGGTTTCTTCCGCGTCGAGAAGATCGACAATCGCTGGTGGTTCGTCGATCCCGCCGGTTGCCGCTTCTGGTCGGCGGGCGTCAATGGCGCGGGCGCGGAGCCGCCTTTCACGCAGATCGTCGGGCGGGACAAACTGTTCGCGAGCATCCCGACGGCGACGCAGGAGTTCGCGCCCGGCGCGACCGGCAATGCCCTCCGCGATCCAGTGTCTTTCTACGCCGCCAACCTGATGAAGCGTTTCGGCCGCAACTGGCGCGCGGAGAGCGCGATGCTGACATCGCGCCGCATGCGGACATGGGGCCTCAATACCGCGTACGGCCCGGCGCTCAACGACGAGTTGCCAGCGAGCCTGCCCGCGCGGGTCCCGTACGTCTATCCCCTGCGCGGCTGGCAGATGATCGAAGGCGCGATCATGGGATTGCCCGACGTTTACTCGGACGAATTCTCGCGGCGCGTGGATGCCGATGCCGCGCGGCAGCTCGCGCCGCGCAAGGACGATCCGTGGATGATCGGTTACTTCATAGGCAACGAACCCCCGTGGCCGGGGCGCGAGAGCCAGCTCGTGGATCTGGTGCTCGCCGGGCCTGCCAGCGTGCTGCAGCAGCGTTTTCGCGCCGGGCTCGCGAAAGGCGACACGCCCGCGGCGCGCAAGGCCATGGTGCACGCGGCGTTTCGGCGGTACCTCGAGGTTGTGAACGCCGCAGTGCGCCGGCACGACCCCAACCATCTGCACCTCGGCATCCGTTTCGGCGGCACGCCGCCCGACGACGTCATCGCGCTCGCGCGCGGCTTCGACGTGTACAGCATGAACAAGTACCGCTGGGCGCCGCCGAAGGATTTCATCGATCGCGTGTACGAGATCCAGGATCTGCCGATCCTGATCGGCGAGTTCCATTTCGGCGTGCCCTGGGGCGGCCTCGCGCCCGGACTCGTGCAGACGATGAACCAGGCGGAGCGCGGTGTCGCCTACTCGTATTACGTCGAGAACGCGGCCGCGCATCCCGCGATCGTCGGCACGCACTGGTACCAGTGGATAGATCAACCCGCGACCGGCCGGCGCGACGGCGAGAACTACAACATCGGGTGGATAGACGTCACCGATCGCCCCTACCCCGAGCTCGTCGCCGCGGCGAAGGCGACGCACGCGCGGATCGAAGCGATCCACTCGGGCAAGCTGGCGCCGACTACGCGCCGGCCGAAGGCGTCGGAATTCGGAACTCCCGAGGATTCGATTCATCTCGGGATTCCGGCGATCCAGTGAGCGGTGGTGTCAGTCGGCGTCGATGGCCCGGATTCCCCTGAGGATTCGAAGCCGGGCTCTCGCAATCGGTAAACAAGGCCCGCGCAATCCGGACCACCGACGCCAACAGACGTGAGTGGCCGGAGCCCGCGAAACGGTTTCACGGAAGGGGGCAGACTTGAAGTCTGTCCCCGGGCAGGGCGGTCAGTAACCCTGGGCCGCGCCGTCCTTGCGCGACTCGGACGCCCCGAAATACACCCCTTCCGCATTTCGATGGATGGCCTGGTAACCGCCAAACCCGCCATCGTTCCTGACGGTCACCTTGTGACCACGGGCCTGCAGTGATTTCACGACATCGAGCGGGAAACCTTGCTCGAGCAGTACCTCGCCGCCGTCGCGCATCCTCTCGTCCGTGGGTTCGCTCGAGCCCTCGTGACGCACGCGCGGCGCATCGCCGGCTTCCTGGAAGTTCATGCCGAAGTCGACGAGGTTCACGACGATTTGCGCGTGACCCTGCGGCTGCATGCCGCCGCCCATGACGCCGAACGACAGCCAGGGTTTGCCGTCCTTCGTGACGAACGCGGGAATGATGGTGTGGAAGGGCCGCTTTCCGGGCGCGTACACATTCGCGTGGCCCGGCGTCATCGAGAACAGCTCGCCGCGATCCTGCAGGATGAAACCGCAGCCGTCGGGCGTCATGCCCGAACCCAGGCCGCGGTAGTTGCTCTGGATCAGCGACACCATGTTGCCCGCGGCGTCGGCCACGGTCATGTAGATGGTGTCGCTCTGGTCGAGAGCCTTGGTGTCGACGGGATACTCGCGCGCGGCCTTCTTCGAGTCGATGAGTCCGCGGCGCTTCGCCGCGTAGTCCTTCGACAGCAGCGTCTTCAGCGGAATCTTCGCGAACCCCGGATCCGCGTAATAACGCGCGCGGTCTTCGAACGCCAGTTTCTTGGCCTCGACGAACGCGTGCAGGTAGTCGGCGCTGCCGAAACCCATCGACCTGATGTCGTATCCCTCGAGAATGTTGAGCATCTGCAGCGCCGCGACGCCCTGCGTGTTGGGCGGCAGCTCCCACACGTCGTATCCACGGTAGTTAGTGGACACCGGCTCCACCCACTCGGAGCGGTGCGCGGCCAGGTCCGCGGCCGTGAGGTAACCGCCGTTCGCGCGCATGTAATTCCCGATGCGCTGCGCGATGTCGCCCTTGTAGAACGCGTCGCGCCCGCCCTCGGCGATGCGCGACAACGTGTCCGCGAGCAGCGGATTACGGAAGATCTCGCCCTTGGCCGGCGCCCGGCCGTTCGGCATGAAGGTTTCCGCGAAGTTCGGAAACTTCGCGAGGGTGCGGACATTCGTCGCCCAGCCCGCCGCGATGACCTCGGTGACGGGAAATCCATCGCGCGCATAGGAGATCGCGGGCTGCAGCAGTTCCTTCATCGGCAGCTTGCCGAACTTGCCGTGCAACTCGAACCACCCGTCGACGGTGCCGGGCACCGAGACCGGCAACGGCCCCGTCGGCGGAATCGTCTTGCGATCGAGCCGCTTCAGCTCCGCCTGCAATTTCTCGAACGTCAGCGATTGCGGCGAGCGGCCGCTCGCGTTGAGTCCGTGCAGCTTTCCGGACTTCGCATCCCAGACGATGGCGAACAGGTCGCCACCGATGCCATTGCCCGTCGGCTCCATCAACCCGATGGCCGCGTTGGCGGCGATCGCGGCGTCGACCGCGGTGCCGCCGCGTTTGAGCACGTCCAGCGCGATCTGGCTCACGAGCGGATGACTGGTCGCCGCCATGCCGTGTGTGGCGATGACCTCCGAGCGCGTGGGAACGAGCGATCCGCTGGGACGCGGACCGGCGGCGGAACCTTCCATGACCATGGGTGCGATGATCAGGGCCGCGACAGCTGCGGACAGCCGGCGCGACGCATTCACTTCGTAGCGCTCGCGGCGCGCGAGTTGCCGGAGTCGAACACCTGGCGCACCTCGCCGTTCGTGACGCGTTCCTGGTAACGCCCCTGCGTGTAGTTGGCCACGACGCGGCGCCAGAAAGACACGGCGACCGGATTGCGCAGGCACTCGGTGATCTCCCAGCGCCCCGCGAATCGGTTGAGGATCAATTCGACGGCCGAGCGGCCCACGCCGCGGCGCCGGTAAACACGCGCGACGAAAAATTCCGCCATGCGGTAATCGACCGGCGGACGGCCGGGCATCGCGCCGCGCGCGACCATGGCGAAGCCGGCAGGGTCGGCGCCGCGCATGATGATCAGCGGATTGACGGAGGGATCGCCGAACCAGCGGGCGAGCTGGTCGGATTCGCTGTAACCGATCTCGCCGAGCGAGGTCGTGTTGAAGACCCCGGTGTTGAGCGGCGACAGATCGTCGAGATAGTCGCGGTACGCGCGCTCTATCCACTCACGATCGCGGTCGGCACCGCGGGCATCTCGAACACTGACCGTCACGCGAAAGCCCCTCTAACTAAAATCGACTTCCAGAAAAGACAAAACCCGGGCAGACGTCGTTACGTACTGCCCGGGCCGTCATTGAGCCTGAAGGCTCGAGGCAATAATCGATAAATCGATTACTGCGCCGGCGTCTCCGCCGGGGCGGCCTCGGCCGGAGCAGCAGCGGCTTCAGCCGTGGCAGCGGCGGCTTCCGTCGCGGCAGCGGCGGCTTCCGAGGTGGCTTCGGCGGCTTCCGTCGTGGCGGCAGCGGCTTCCGACGCGGCGGCAGCGGCTTCTTCAGCAACCGGAGCAGCGGCTTCCGTGGAAACGGCTTCCTGCTTGCTGCAGGCCATCAGCGCGAGGGCCGCGATCGAGGCGGCGAGAGCGACGTTAATCTTCATGTAGGGGTACCCCAAATTTTCTAGTGGTAAGTGAGACCAAACAAACGTTTGTTGCGATTTGCATCGCGAGCGCGATCTTATCGATTCCTCAAACCATTTGAAACACGCCGCATTTGTCCGCAGATGGCGACAGTCATTAGTCAGGCGTTGATCGAATCGCGATCAACCTTCGTCGCTCGATAAAACGCTTGCCAACAAAACCAAGGGCTTGCTGCAATGCGTCAAATCCCTGTAAATCGCACGGCGCATAGAATCCCGCTCATGAATTCACTCCCCATTGAACAGAACGTATCCGACTGGACCCGCTCATTCGCCGTCCACATCGAGGTCGTGAAGCAAAGGTCGGCCACGGCGCTCGCCGCGACGGGTTACGAGTCGCTGCTCTTGCACGCCGGCACTCCCCCTCCGCTGTTCATGGACGATCAGTACCTGCCGTTTCGCGCGCAGGCGCCTTTCAAGGTCTGGGCGCCGCTCGGCGACGCGCCGGATTCGTTCGTTTTCTTCACGCCCGGGCGCAAGCCGCGCCTGCTGATACATCAGCCGTCTGACTACTGGCACAAGTCACCCGAGCTGCCGAAGGATTACTGGACGGATGCCTTCGACATCGTGAGCTGCCCCGATCGCGCGGCTGCGCGCGCGGCCTTGCCGAAGGACCTGTCGAGGACGGCATTCATCGGCGCGCCGTTCAAGGAGCTCATGTCCTGGGGTCCGGCCACCATCAATCCGGAACACTTGGTCGCGCAGCTCGACTATGGCCGCGCGGCGAAGACGCCGTACGAAATCGCGTGCGTGCGGGAAGCCAACTTACTGGGAGCGCGCGGCCACGTCGCGGCGGAGAAGGCATTTCGCGCCGGCGGCAGCGAGTTCGAGATCGCGCTCGCGTTCATGGCGGCATGCGGACTGCGCGAGTGCGAATTGCCGTACAACCCGATCGTCGCGCTCAACGAAGGCGGCGCGGTCCTTCACTACCAGGTACAGCAGCGCACGCGTCCGGCGAAACAGCATTCGCTGCTCATCGACGCGGGCGCCGAGTTCGGCGGTTACTCGAGCGACATCACGCGCACGCATTCCTACGCGGACGCCGAGTTCGCCGAGATCATCCGGCGGTTCGACGCGTTGCAGCTCGCGTTGTGCGCGCAAGTGCGCGTGGGTCTCGATTGGCGCGACTTTCACGCCGCGTCGTATCGCGCGATCAGCGAGTTCCTGCGCGAGATCGGCGTGATCAACGTGAGCGCGGACGTGGCGGTCGACAACGGATTGACGAGCGTGTTCTATCCCCACGGCATCGGGCACCTGCTCGGCCTGCAGGTACACGACGTCGGTGGACTGCAGCGCGAGCCCGGCGGCGGCGTCATCGAACGCCCTCAAAACCATCCGTTCTTGCGGTTGACACGCAAGCTCGAAGACGGCTTCGTCGTGACCGTCGAGCCCGGGTTCTATTTCATCGATCAGCTGCTCGACGGCGTGCGCGCCAAGCCACTCGGTCGAATGATCGATTGGAAGCGCGTCGAGCAGTTGAAGCCGTTCGGCGGAGTACGCATCGAGGACGATGTCGTCGCGCGGCCCGACGGCCACGAAAACCTCACCCGCCCCGCGTTCTGATCGGGGACAGATATATTTATTGACGATATTGCGGAGGATTGATGCCGCAAGCCTTTATCGTCAATAAATAAATCTGTCCCCGATCGGAGAGGCGGGACGCCGGCGCGAGGGACCGCGGGGCGCGCCTCGCGTCGACGACGTATCGACTACTTCTTCGCGAGAAGGTCGCGGATTTCCTCGAGCAACACCTCTTGGCGCGAGGGCGGCGGCGGTGGCGCGGCCGGGTCCGGCGTCTTCAACTTGTTGATCCCGCGGATCAGCATGAACAACACGAACGCGACGATGAGGAACTGAAAGACAACCTGCAGGAAGTTGCCGTATCTCCACAGCACTTCCGTCGTTCCGTCCGGGCCGTAGCCAAGGCCTATCGAGAGGTCGGTGAAGTTCACGCCGCCGATCAGCTTGCCGATCGGCGGCATGATGATGTCTTCGACGACCGAGGTGACGATCTTGCCGAACGCGGCGCCGATGATGACACCGACGGCCATGTCGATCACGTTGCCCCTCATCGCAAATTGTTTGAATTCTGTTGCGAGACCCATGGCACCCCCTTGGGGACAGATTTATTTATGAACGATTACGCCAGTTAAACCGGCGTCCACCGAGAGCCCTCCCGACTAAACTAGCCGCCCAATGACACGGAGGCAAGGATGCCCCGCATCGGCCGAATCCTGCTTCCGGGATTCCCTCACCATCTCTATCAACGCGGACACAACGGTCGCGACGTCTTTCGCCATGAGGGCGACTACCTCGCCTATCTCGAGACGCTGGCCGAGTTTCGCGAGTCGCTCGAACTCAGGATCTACGGTTACTGCCTGATGACGAATCACGTGCACCTGATCGTCGATCCTGGATTGAACACAGAGAACATCGGAAGGCTCATGAAGCGGCTCGCCGGCCGTCACACGCGCCGCGTGAATCGCATCGAAACCCGGTCGGGCACCTTGTGGAGCGGGCGGTTCAAGAGCAGTCCGATCGAAACGGATCGGTATCTCCTCGCGTGCCTTCGATACATCGATCGAAATCCGGTTCGCGCGCGGATGGTGGCGTCCGCGGGGCAATATCGCTGGTCGAGCTATCGCTCACACGTCGGAGAGAGCGTCGTTGATTGGCTCGACGTGGATCCGGTGACGCCATCGCTCTCGGACAACGTGCAACGGCGGTGGCAGCGCTATCGGGAGTTCGTCGCCGAAGGTGATGACGAACTCGAGCTGCGACACATCAGAAACTCATTGCAACGGGGGACGACGACGTCGACGGAGGATTTCGCCGAAACGGTCACGGCATCGGCGGACAAAAACCTTCCACGGCGAAATCGCGGCCGGCCGGTGAAGGCCGAAAAGAAAACGGGCGCCAAAGCGCCCGTTATCGTCGATAAATAAATCTGTCCCCGAATTACTTCGACGACTTCTTTTTCTTGGCGGCGGTCTTTTTCTTCTTCGGCGCGGCGACCTTCTTCTTGTCGGCCTTCGCGGCGGCGGCCTTGGCGGTCTTCTCCGCCTTGGCGGCCTTCGCGGCCTTCTCGCGCGCCTTCTTCGCTTCGGCCTTCGCCTTCTTGTCTTCCTTGCTCACGGTCTCGGCCTTCGGCTTGGCAGCCTTCTTCGCCGGCTTGTCTTCCGGAGCGGCCTCGACGGCCACCGGCTGCGAACGCTCGACGAGCTGCATCAGCGCCATGGGGGCGTTGTCGCCGGGACGCGGCGCCATGTGCAGGATGCGGGTGTAACCACCCGGACGCGCCTTGAAGCGCGGACCGATGGTTTCGAACAGCTTCGTGACGATCTCGGAATCGCGCAGGCGCGAGAACGCGAGACGGCGGTTGGCTTCGCTGTCTTCCTTGCCGAGGGTGATCAGCGGCTCGACGACGCGACGCAGTTCCTTGGCCTTCGGCACGGTGGTGCGGATGGTCTCGTGGCGCAGCAGCGCGACCGACAGGTTGCGAAGCAACGCGTGACGGTGCGGCGCATTGCGCGACAGCTGGCGACCGGAAAGGTGATGACGCATGGTAAGACTTCCTAACTAGACGGAGCCCGGCGAACCGGGCTCATTTCAACTCAGATCATTCCGCGATCGGTGTCGTGCTTGAGGCCGGCCGGCGGCCAGCCATCCAGGCGCATGCCCAGCATGAGGCCGTGGCTCTGCAGCACTTCCTTGATCTCGGTGAGCGACTTCTTGCCGAGGTTCGGCGTGCGCAGCAGCTCGACTTCCGTGCGCTGCACGAGGTCGCCGATGTAGTGGATGTTCTCCGCCTTGAGGCAGTTCGCCGAACGCACGGTGAGCTCGAGCTCGTCGACAGGCCGCAGCAGCAGCGGGTCGAACTGCATCTCGGACACCTTCGTGCTGGCCTCTTCCTCGCCCTGCAGGTCCACGAACACCGAGAGCTGATCCTTGAGGATCCCGCCGGCGCGACGGATGGCTTCTTCCGCGTCGATCGTGCCGTTGGTCTCGATGTCGATCACGAGTTTGTCGAGGTCGGTGCGCTGCTCGACGCGGGCGGCGTCGACCATGTAGGTCACACGGCGCACGGGCGAGAACGACGCATCGAGCTGCAGGCGGCCGATCGGACGGCTCTGCTCCTCGAACGCGGCGCGGTTCAGCGCCGGGCGGTAGCCACGGCCGCGCTCGACGCGCAGCGTCATGGTCAGCTCGCCGGCCTTGGTCAGGTTCGCGATCACGAGCTCGGGGTTCACGACTTCGATGTCGTGATCCGTGTGGATGTCACCCGCGGTGACCGGGCCCGGGCCCTTCTTCGACAGGCGCAGCTCCGCGCTGTCGCGCGTGTGCATCTTGAGCGCAACCTGCTTGAGGTTCAGCAGGATGTCGACAACGTCTTCCTGCACGCCCTCGATGGAGGTGTACTCATGGAGCACGCCTTCGATCTCGACTTCGGTGATCGCGGCGCCCGGCATGGACGACAGCAGAACGCGACGCAGCGCGTTGCCGAGCGTGTGGCCGAAGCCACGCTCGAACGGCTCGATGACCACTCGCGCCTGGCGCGGGGCGGTCGGCTGCACTTTCACGACACGGGGCTTGAGGAATTCGCTCACTGAACCTTGCATTGATTTCACCTTCCGCCTTTTCGACGGTATGAAAACCCGGCCCGCCCCAAATGAAACGGACCCGAACCAATCAAAATCCCGGCCGAAAGGCCGGGTAAACAATTACTTGCTGTATAACTCGACGACGAGGTTCTCGTTGATATCCGGCAGGATCTCGTCCCGGCCCGGCACCGACTTGAACACGCCCGAAAACTCGGTGCTGTTCACTTCCACCCACTCGGGCAGACCGACCTGCGTCGCGATCTGCATCGCGCCCTGGATGCGCAACTGCTTCTTGGCCTTCTCGCGCACGGTGATTTTGTCGCCGGCCTTCACCTGGTACGACGCGATGGTGACCACGCCGTCATTCACGGCGATGGCCTTGTGCGCCACCAGCTGGCGCGCTTCCGAGCGCGTCGCGGCGAAGCCCATGCGATAGACGACGTTGTCGAGACGGCACTCGAGCAGCTTCAGCAGGTTCTCACCCGAGGAGCCGGTGCGACGCGCCGCTTCGACGTAGTAGTTGGCGAACTGGCGCTCGAGCACGCCGTACATGCGACGCAGCTTCTGCTTCTCGCGCAGCTGCAGACCGTAGTCGGACAGGCGCTGCTTGCGCTCGCCCTTGATGCCGCCCGGCGGCACCTGGAACTTGCACTTGCTCTCGAGCGGCTTCACGCCGCTCTTCAGGAAAAGATCAGTGCCTTCGCGACGCGCGAGCTTGCACTTGGGACCGGTGTAACGTGCCATGTATGAATACCTTTAAACGCGACGCTTCTTGGGCGGACGGCAGCCGTTGTGCGGGATCGGGGTGATGTCCGAGATGCTCGTGATCTTGAGACCACAGGCATTCAGGGCGCGCACCGCCGACTCACGACCGGGGCCAGGGCCGCCGACGCGCACTTCGACGTTCTTCACGCCGTGTTCCTGCGCCGCGTTGCCCGCCTTCTCAGCCGCCACCTGCGCCGCGAACGGCGTCGACTTGCGCGAACCGCGGAAGCCGCAACCACCCGACGTCGCCCAGGAAAGCGTGTTTCCCTGGCGATCGGTGATCGTGATGATCGTGTTGTTGAAGGAAGCGTGCACGTGGGCGATTCCGTCGAGGACGTTCTTGCGCGCCTTCTTCGGTTTCTTCGCACCACCAGCGGCAGCGGCACCCGAGGTGCCCGCGGCAGCGGCTTCTGACTTCTTTTCTTCGGCCATGTGTGAGTTACCTGACTATTTAAACTTTGCCCGGAGGAGCATTCAGCTTGACCGCCTGCTTGCGCGGGCCCTTGCGCGTGCGCGCGTTGGTGCGCGTGCGCTGTCCACGAACCGGCAGGCCCTTGCGGTGGCGCATGCCACGGTAGGAACCCAGGTCCATCAGACGCTTGATGTTCATCGAGTTCTCGCGGCGCAGGTCGCCCTCGACCGCGGTCTTCGCGAGCACCGAGCGGATCGCGTTCACCTCGGCCTCGGTGAGATCCTTCACCTTGGTCGTCGGGGCGATGCCCGTGGCGTCGCAGATTTCCTTCGCACGCGAACGACCCACACCGAAGATGTGCGTGAGGCCGATGACAACGTGCTTGTTCATCGGAATGTTGATGCCGGCAATACGTGCCATGTTCAGTTCCTACCTAATTAGCCCTGGCGCTGCTTGTGGCGCGGGTCCGAGCAAATGACGTACACGACGCCGCGACGGCGCACGACCTTGCAGTTCTTGCAGATCTTCTTGACCGAGGGACGTACTTTCATGTTCTCAACCTTCCTTCAAATTACTGCGGCGCGCCCGAGCGGCCGTAACCCATTAGGTTCGCCTTCTTGAGCAGACCCGGGTAGTGATGCGACATCAGGTGGGCCTGAAGCTGCGAGAAAAAGTCCATCGCGACGACCACGACGATCAGCAGCGAGGTGCCGCCGAACACGAATGGCACGCCACCGCGCGAGACCATGATCTCGGGCAGCACGCACACCGCGGTGATGTACAGCGCTCCCCACAGCGTGAGCCGCGTGAGCACCTTGTCGATGTATTCGCCGGTCTGTTGACCCGGGCGGATGCCGCGGATGAAGGCGCCCGACTTCTTGAGGTTGTCGGCCGTCTCGCGCGCGTTGAACACCAGCGCCGTGTAGAAGAAGCAGAAGAAGATGATCAGCGTCGAATACAGCACGATGTGCAGCGGTTCGCCGAAGCCGAGCGTCGTCGAGATCGTCGTCAGGATGTTGCCAAAGGCCGTGTCCTGGTTCGAGGCCGCGAAGCCCGCGATCGTCGCCGGGAACAGCAGCAGGCTCGACGCGAAAATCGGCGGAATCACGCCCGACATGTTGAGCTTGAACGGCAGGTGCGTCGTCTGCGCCTGCATGAGGCGGCGGCCTACCTGCTTCTTCGCGTAGTCGACCGGAATGCGCCGCTGGGCACGCTCCACGAACACGCAGAAGGCGGTGACACCCAGCACGACGACGATGAGCACGATCGCGAACAGGCCGCTCATCGCACCCGAGCTGATCTGGCCGGCCGTGTCGCCGATCGCGCCCGGAATACCGGCGACGATGCTGCCAAGGATGATCATCGAGATGCCGTTGCCTACACCGCGCTCGGTGATCTGCTCGCCGAGCCACATGAGGAACATCGCACCGGTCGTCATGGTGACGGTCGCGACGAACAGGAACTGCCAGCCCGGCGCGGCCATGCCGGAGTTCTGCAAGCCGGTGGCGGTGACGAAGGACTGGAACATGGCCAGGCCCAACGTGCCGTAGCGCGTGATCTCGGTGATCTTGCGCCGGCCAGACTCGCCTTCCTTGCGGTACTCCATCAGCGTCGGCACGACCATCGACATCATCTGCACGATGATCGACGCCGAGATGTACGGCATCACACCCATCGTGAAGATGGACAGGCGCTCCATCGCGCCGCCCGACAGGGCGTTCACGATGCCGAAGATCGTGTCCTTGTTCTGATCGAAGAACTGCGCGACCGCGCCCGGATCGATCCCGGGAACCGGGATGTACGTACCGATGCGGTAGACGATCAGGCCGCCAATCAGAAACAGCAGGCGCTTGCGGACGTCGCCGAAACGCGCCGCGTCGCCGAGTACCGATGCCGGATTTGAGGAGCTTTCTGCCACTGTCGTCCTGGGTTAACTGGTTGCCTGGGCCTGGACCTTACTTCTTGGCCGTGAGCTTGGCCGGAGCCGGCTTCGCGGGCAGGGCCTCGACGGAACCGCCCGCCTTCTCGATGGCTTCGCGCGCACCCTTCGTGGCGCCAATGCCCTTGAGGGAAACGGCCTTCTTGATTTCGCCGGACAGCACGACTTTGGCGCGGACCGCGAAAGTCGGGATGATGTTCGCCTTCTTCAAGGCATCCAGGTCGATCACCGAGCCTTCGATCTTGGCGAGTTCGTCCAGGCGCACCTCGGGATTCTCGAGCTTCGAGCGGAAGCCGACCTTGGGCAGGCGGCGCTGCAGCGGCATCTGGCCGCCTTCGAAACCGACCTTGTGGTAGCCACCCTTACGCGCGCGCTGACCCTTCACGCCACGGCCGCAGGTCTTGCCCTGGCCGGCGGAAGCGCCGCGCCCCACGCGCAGGCGGACCTTGCGGGCGCCGTGGGCGGGTTTCATGTCGTTCAGACGCATCGTCATTTCGTTACTCCTGGACCGTCAGCAGGTGCTTCGCCGTGTAGATCATTCCGCGGTTCTCCGGAGTGTCTGCGACTTCCACCGTCTGGTGGCGGCGGCGCAGGCCGAGGCCACGCACCGATGCCTGGATGTTCTTCAACTGGCCGGCCAGGCTCTTCGCGAGCGTGACCTTGATGTTCTTGGCTGCCATGTCCGTCGTCCTTCGTCGGATCCGGGATTAACCCAGGATCTCCTCGACTGTTTTTCCACGCTTCGCCGCGATGTCCTCGGGCGACTTGGCGTTCGCGAGCGCCTTCACGGTGGCGCGCACGACGTTGATCGGGTTGCGCGAGCCGTAGCTCTTCGCGAGCACGTTGCGCACGCCGGCGCACTCGAGCACCGCGCGCATGCCGCCACCCGCGATGACGCCGGTACCGTCGGAGGCCGGCTGCATGTAGACCTTGGTCGCGCCGTGTTCGCCGTGCATCGCGAAGTGCAACGTGTCGTTGCGCAGCGCGACGTTCACCATGTTCTTGCGCGCCTGCGCCATGGCCTTCGAGATCGCGACCGGCACTTCACGCGCCTTGCCGAATCCGAAGCCCACGCGGCCGGCGCCGTCGCCGACGACGGTCAACGCGGTGAAGCCGAACTGGCGGCCACCCTTGACCACCTTGGCGGTGCGATTGACGGCAACCAGTTTCTCCAGGAACTCGTCCTGCGCCTGGTTCTTCATGTCGGGTCGTGCCATTAGTTAGTCCTCAGAATTCCAGGCCGGCTTCGCGCGCGGCGTCGGCCAGCGCCTTGACGCGACCGTGATACATGAAACCCGCGCGATCGAACGCGACCTTGGTGACGCCGGCGGCCTTGGCGGCCTCGGCAATAGCCGTGCCGACGGCCTTCGCCGCCTCGACGTTGCCGGTGCCCTTCAGGCCCTTGGCGACCTTTTCCTGCACCGTGGAGGCGGAGGCGAGCACCTTGGCGCCCGAGGCATCGAACACCTGCGCATACATGTGCTGCGGCGTGCGATGGATCGTGAGACGGGCAACGCCCAGCTCGCGGATCTTGATGCGGGTCTTGGCTGCGCGGCGCTGGCGCCGCTCTTTCTTGGTGATCTGCATATGAGTGCCGAAGAATTACTTCTTCTTGCCCTCCTTGAGGACGATCTGTTCGCCGGCGAAACGCACACCTTTGCCCTTGTACGGCTCAGGCGGGCGGATGGCGCGGATCTTGGCGCACACCTGTCCGAGCTTCTGACGGTCGATGCCCTTGATGATGATTTCGGTCTGGCTGGGCGTCTCCATCGAGATGCCTTCCGGGATCGGGAAGTTCACCGCGTGCGAGAAACCCAGCGTGAGGTTCAGCGTCTTGCCCTGCACCGCGGCGCGGTAACCGACGCCGACGAGCTCGAGCTTCTTCTCGTAGCCCTTCGACACGCCCGTCACCATGTTGGCCAGGTGCGCGCGCGTCGCACCCGCGGACACGCGGGCGCCGGCATTGGCGAATTTCACCTGCAGCTTCTTGTCCTGCTGTTCCACGGTCACGCCGTCGGCCACGGACAGCGACAGCTCGCCCTTGGCGCCCTTGACCTTGATCAGGTTCGCGGCCAGCGTGGCCGTGACGCCCTGCGGAAGGTCGACCGGTCGTTTTGCTACTCGGCTCATAGTCTCTTTCCTAGTTAGGCCACGATGCAGAGCACTTCGCCGCCCTGCCCGATGGCCCGCGCCTGTTTGTCGGTCATCACGCCCTTCGGCGTGCTGACGATCGCGGTGCCGAGACCGCCCTGGATCTTCGGCAGCTCGGTCTTGCCGCGGTAGATACGCAGGCCGGGACGCGAGACACGCTCGAGGCGGTCGATCACGGGGCGGCCTTCGTAGTACTTCAGCTCGATGTTGAGCGTCTCTTTGGCTCCGTCCTTCACCAGGTTGAACCCGGCGACGTAGCCTTCGTCCTTCAGGACCTTGACCAGCGCCGTCTTCAGCTTCGAGGACGACACGGACACTTCCGTCTTGCGCGCGAGCTGCGCGTTGCGGATGCGGGTCAGGAGATCGGCAATGGGATCAGTCATGCTCATGCCATGCGCTCCTTACCAGCTCGCCTTGGAAACGCCCGGCAGCTCGCCGCGCGCAACCGCTTCACGGATCTTCACGCGTGCCAGGCCGAAGCGGCGATACACACCGCGTGAGCGGCCCGTAATCGCGCAACGGTTGCGACCGCGGCTCGGGCTCGCGTCGCGCGGCAGCTTCTGCAGCTTCACCTGCGCGTCGGCACGAGCCTCCGGAGAGGTCTTGGGGCTGCGAATGAGCTCCTTGAGAGCTGCGCGCTTCGCCGCGTACTTCTTCACGATCTTGGCGCGACGCTTCTCGCGCTCGACCATGTTTGTCTTGGCCATACCCTGTGGTTCCTTACTTGCGGAACGGGAAATTGAAGGCGTCAAGCAGGGCCTTTCCCTGCTTGTTGTCCTTCGCCGTCGTGGTAATCGTGATGTCCATTCCCCGGAGCTGGTCGATCTGGTCGTACTGGATTTCCGGGAAAATGATCTGTTCCTTGATGCCAAGGCTGAAGTTGCCGCGGCCGTCGAACGATCGCGGGTTGATGCCGCGGAAGTCACGGATACGGGGAATCGCGATCGTGACGAGACGATCGAAGAACTCCCACATGCGTTCGCCGCGCAACGTCACCATCGTGCCGATCGCCAGGTTCTCGCGAACCTTGAACGACGCGATCGACTTCTTCGACATGC
This sequence comes from Pseudomonadota bacterium, assembly GCA_023433705.1. Classification (GTDB taxonomy): domain Bacteria; phylum Pseudomonadota; class Gammaproteobacteria; order Steroidobacterales; family Steroidobacteraceae; genus CADEED01. The sequence goes on along the minus strand of JAEYUC010000051.1, from coordinate 22,531 downwards.
ACAGTTTGGGCTTCTGGCCCGTGATCTTGGTGAGATCGGCCACCGCCGCGTCCATCACCTTGCGGTCCGCCACGGCTTCGCCGACGCCCATGTTCACCGTGATCTTGGTGATGCGCGGGATCTCCATGACGTTCTTCAGACCCAAGTCCTGCTTGAGCTTCGGAACGACCGTCTTCTGGTAGAACTCTCTTAACCTGGCCATTGCTTGGTATTTCCTTGCGCTGATATCGACGCTCAGGCGTCGATCACTTCGCCGTTGGACTTGAAGAAGCGCACGCGCTTGCCATCCTTGAGCTGCTTGATCCCGACCCGGTCCGCCTTCTTGGCGCCCGCGTTCCAGATCGCAACCTTCGAGATGTGCAGCGGCATCGCCTTGTCGACGATTCCGCCCGGAAGCGGACCCGCCTGGCTCTGGCGCGGCTTCTGATGCTTCTTCGCCTTGTTGATGTTCTCGACGGTGATCTTCTCGCCGTCGATGGCAAGCACGGTGCCCTGTCGGCCCTTGTCCTTGCCCGACAACACGACGACCGTGTCGCCCTTGCGAATCTTGTTCATGTCACAGCACCTCGGGAGCGAGCGACACGATCTTCATGAACTGCTCCGTACGCAGCTCGCGCGTAACGGGTCCGAAGATACGAGTGCCAACCGGCTCGAGCTTGTTCGTCAGGAGCACCGCGGCGTTCGTATCGAAACGCAGCAGCGAACCGTCGGCGCGACGCACGCCACGCTTGGTGCGCACCACCACCGCGTCGTACACCTCGCCCTTCTTGACCTTGCCGCGCGGGATCGCGTCCTTGATCGAAACCTTGATCACGTCGCCGACCTGCGCGTAGCGCCGGCGCGTACCGCCGAGCACCTTGATGCACATCAGCGTGCGGGCGCCGCTGTTGTCCGCGGCATTGAGGATGGTCTGCAGCTGAATCATTGCGCGCCAGCCTTCTCCAGCACGGAGACCAGCTTGTAGGACTTGCGGCGCGACAAGGGGCGGCAGGGCGCGATCGAGACGGTGTCACCCTCGCGGGCTTCCTTGTTCTCGTCGTGCGCCAGCAGCTTCGTCGTGCGGCGGATGTACTTGCCGTAACGCTCGTGCTTGATCAGACGCTCGATCTCGACCGCGATGGTCTTGTCCATCTTGTTCGAGACGACCTTGCCCGTCAGGGCACGCGCCGGCTTTTTAACTTCTTCGTTCATTTCTTGGCTCCTGCGCGCGCCTTCTCGTTCATCACGGTCTTCACACGCGCAATGCTCTTCTTGACCTTGCCGAAGTCCGAGGACTTCACGCCCTGGCCGCTCGCCGCCTGCATGCGCAGGCTGAACTGCTCACGGCGCAGCTTGATCAGCTCGCTCTGCAGCGCGGCGGAATCCTTGGCGCGCAATTCTTTGGCACTCATCAACGCACCTGCCGTTTCACGAACATGGTGGACACCGAGAGCTTGGCGCTGGCCAGGCGGAACGCTTCGCGCGCCGTGGCCTCATCCACACCTTCGATCTCGAACAAAACCTTGCCGGGCAGGATCTTCGCGACCCAGTACTCGACGTTGCCCTTGCCCGCACCCATGCGGACTTCGAGGGGCTTCTTGGATACCGGCACGTCCGGGAACACGCGGTTCCACACCTGACCGCCGCGCTTGACGTGGCGGGTCATGGCGCGGCGCGCCGCTTCGATCTCGCGCGCGGTCATGCGCGCGCGGCTCGTGGCCTTCAGGCCGTATTCGCCGAAGGAAACCGAGCTGCCGCGATGGGCGAGACCCGCGTTCCTTCCCTTGAACTGCTTGCGATATTTGGTGCGCTTGGGCTGTTGCATGTCTATCTACCTTAGGCCGGCGTGTTGCCCGCGGCGGCGGCGGCCGCGTTCGCGGCGGCGCCCTGCGCGGCCTGCGCGGCTTCCTGCTCGGCGGACAGTTCGGCGATCTCGTTCTTGTCGAACACTTCGCCCTTGAAGATCCACACCTTGACGCCGATCACGCCGTAGGTGGTCTTGGCTTCACCCAGGCCGTAGTCGATGTCGGCGCGGAACGTGTGCAGCGGCACGCGTCCTTCGCGGGCCCATTCCGTACGCGCGATTTCCGAGCCGTTCAGGCGGCCCGACAGGCGCACCTTCACGCCCAGGGCGCCCGAACGCATCGTGCTCATCACGGCGCGCTTCATGGCGCGGCGGAACATCACGCGCTTCTCGATCTGCTGCGCGATGCCGTCGGCGACGAGCTGCGCATCGAGCTCCGGCTTGCGGATCTCGGCGATGTTGAGGCGCACGTCCTGCGGCGGCAACTTCAGCATCTTCGCCGTCTCGGCGCGCAGCTTCTCGATGTCCTCGCCCTTCTTGCCGATCACGATGCCCGGACGCGCGGTCTGGATCGTGATGTTGACGCGCTTGGCGGCGCGCTCGATCTGCACGCGGCTGACCGAGGCGTCGGCGAGCTTCGCCTTCAGGAACTCACGCACGCGGAAATCCGTGTGCACGTGGGCCGGGAACTGCTTCTTGCCGGCATACCACTTGGACACCCAGTCGCGGGTGATGCCGAGGCGAATGCCAACCGGATTGACCTTTTGACCCATGACTTACTCGTCCTTCTTGCCGTCGCCAACGACGACAGTGATGTGACTGTTGCGCTTGACGATGCGCGTGCCGCGGCCCTTGGCCTTCGACCCGAAGCGCTTGAGGACCGGCGCGGCGTCGACCATGATGCGCGTGACCTTGAGGTCGTCCACGTCCGCGCCCTGGTTGTTCTGCGCGTTCTCGACGGCCGACCAGAGCACCTTGTGCACGAGGTCCGCGCCCTTCTTGGGCATGAACTTGAGCGTGTTGAGCGCCTTCGAGACCGGCGCGCCGCGCACGGTGTCGACGACGAGTCGGCACTTCTGCGGCGAGATGCGGGCGTAGCGGAGTTTTGCGGTTGCTTCCATCTATCTAGTCGGCGATTAAGCCGCCTCCACCTTCTTGTCCCCCGAGTGCGCCTTGAACGTGCGCGTCGGGGCGAATTCACCCAGCTTGTGACCCACCATGTTCTCGGTGACCAGCACCGGGATGTGCTGCTTGCCGTTATGGACGGCGATGGTCAGGCCAACCATGTCGGGAATGATCATCGAGCGGCGCGACCAGGTCTTGATCGGCTTGCGATCGCTCTTGGCGGCGGCCGTCTCCACCTTCTTCAGAAGGTGCAGATCGACGAACGGACCTTTTTTCAGTGAACGCGGCATGACGGGTCCCTATTAGCGAATTCGGTTCTGGCGACGCTGCACGATCATGTTGCTCGTGCGCTTGTTGCGACGGGTCTTGAGACCCTTGGCGTTCTGGCCCCACGGGCTCACCGGGTGCGGATTACCCTGGCCGGACTTGCCTTCACCACCACCGTGCGGGTGATCGACCGGGTTCATGGCCTGGCCGCGAACCGTCGGGCGGATGCCGAGCCAGCGCTTCGCGCCGGCCTTGCCGTACACGCGCAGGTTGTGCTCGTCGTTCGACACTTCGCCGATCGTGGCGCGGCAGTCGACGTGCACCTTGCGGCTCTCGCCCGACTTCAGGCGCAGCAGCGCATAGATGCCTTCGCGCGCGGTGAAGGAGACGGAGCTGCCGGCGCTGCGCGCCATCTGGCCGCCCTTGCCGGGCTTCAGTTCCACGTTGTGCACGATGGAACCGACCGGGATGTGACGCAGCTGCATCGCGTTGCCGGACTTGATCGGCGAATCGGCGCCCGAACGCACTTCGTCACCGGGCTGCATGCCCTTGGTAGCGAGGATGTAACGGCGCTCGCCATCGGCGTACTTGATCAGCGCGATGTGGCTGGTGCGGTTCGGATCGTGCTCGATGCGCTCGACCACGCCCTTGATGCCGTCCTTGTCGCGACGGAAGTCGATGATGCGGTACTTGTGCGCGTGACCGCTGCCCTGGTGGCGCGTCGTGATGCGGCCGACGTTGTTGCGGCCCGAGTGACGCTTCTGCTTCGCGGTCAGCGGCTCGTGCGGGCCGCCCTTCCACAGGTGCGACTTGTCGAGCTTGACGCGGAAGCGCGTGCCCGGCGAAGTCGGTTTCATCTTGATGACTGGCATGTCTATCTACCTTAGGCCTTGATCTTGGCTTCGTAGTCGATCGTCTGGCCCGGGGCGAGACGAACGTAGGCTTTCTTGATGTCCTGGGTGCGACCCTGCAGACGGCCGAAGCGGCGCGACTTGCCGGTCTCGTTCACCACGTTCACCTTCGCGACCTTCACGCCGAACATGAGCTCGACCGCGGCCTTGATCTCGGGCTTGGACGAGTTGCGCAGCACGCGGAACGAATAGGTGTTCGTGTCCTGCATCGCCAGAGAGGTCTTCTCGGTGATGTGCGGCGCGGTCAGCAGGTTGATCAGCTTTTCCTGGCTCGCGACCTTCTTCGGCGCGTCCTTGATGTCGACGACCTTGGCCTTTGGGGCCTTCGCGGCCTTCGGCGCCTTGGCGGCTTTTGCCTTCACGGCCTTTTCAGCACTCATTGCAGGCGCTCCTCGATCAGTTTCACGGCCGCCGAAGTCACGAGCACCTTGTCGTAGCTGGCGAGCGAAAGCGGGTTCAACGCCGACACCGGCAGCACTTCGACGTGCGCGATGTTGCGCGCGGCGAGGAACAGCTTCTCGTCGATCGCCTCGACGATGATCAGCACGTGATCGAGATTGAGCTTCTTGAGCTTTTCGGCCACCTGCTTGGTCTTCGGCGCGTCGACGGTGAAGTCCTGCGTGACGACCAGGCGATCCTGGCGCACGAGCTCGGAGAGCATCGACTGGATCGCGCCGCGATACATCTTCTTGTTCACCTTCTGCGCGAAATCGCGCGGTTTCGCGGCGAACGCACGGCCACCGCCCACCCAGATCGGCGAACGGATCGAGCCGGCGCGCGAGGTGCCGCCGCCCTTCTGCGAACGCGGCTTGCGGCCGCCACCGCGCACTTCCGCCTTGGTCAGCTGGGCCTTCGTGCCCGAGCGACCGGCGTTGCGATAGGCCGTGACGACCTGGTGCACGAGCGCTTCGTTGAATTCCTTGCCGAAGATCGCCTCGGAAACGGCGAGCTCGGCTCCATTGGCAACTTTGAGTTTCATGTGTGCCGCCAATTACTTCTTGTTGGACTGGCCGGTGTTGATCTTGCTGGGCGCGACCTTCTTGCGTCGCTTCTGCGCCTCGGCCTTCGTCGACGGACGCACGATGACCTGGCCGCCTTCGGCGCCCGGAACCGCGCCGCGGATCAACAGCAGATTACGCTCGACGTCGATCTCGACGACCTTGAGGTTTTCCGTCGTGCGGCGCACGACGCCCATGTGACCGGACATGCGCTTGCCCTGGAACACGCGGCCCGGCGTCTGGCGCTGGCCGATCGAGCCCGGGGTTCTGTGCGACACGGACACGCCGTGCGTCGCATGGTGGCCGCCGAAGTTGTGGCGCTTCATCGTGCCGGCGAAGCCTTTACCGATCGTGGTGCCCGTCACGTCGACGATCGCGCCCACTTCGAAGAGACCCGCCTTGAGCTCCGCGCCGACCGCGAGATCCGCGCCTTCCTTTTCGGACAGGCGGAACTCGACGAGCGACTTCGCAGGCTCGACGTTCGCCTTCGCGAAGTGGCCCGCGGCCGCCTTCGAGAGAAGCTGCGGGCGCTTCTTTCCAAAGGCCACCTGGATGGCGCGATAGCCGTCTTTCTCGACGGATTTCACTTGAGTGATGCGATTCGGCAGCACTTCGATGACGGTTACCGGAACCGTCTCGCCCGCATCCGTGAAGATGCGAGTCATGCCGGCCTTGCGGCCGATAAGAGCAACGCTCATGACTTTCCTCTCGTTCTTCGCGCACGTCGTCGTGCGCTAAACGCGCACAACTACAATTGGCGTGCGCGGGTAGCTAGTCGTTGGAGGGAGAACACGAGAGTGCGCGGCCATCCACGAACGTGGGGCCGCGAAGCTCGAGTGGTCTTGGGTTAATCGAGTCCCGAAGGACTCTCCCAACCTCGCCCGATTTCGCTGGAAATCAATCGCTTGGGTACTGTGCACAGGCACGGGACCCCGGCGAAAGGGCGCGCAGTATAGGCAGCGACCTTCCCTGCCGCAAGCCCGGGTTGAAGCCGTCGGAGCCGGCCCTGACCCAGCACCTTGAAAGATATCGACTTTATGTCATCCGGCCGGGGCTGCCCGAACACCTCATTTAAGAGTGGCCCCGGTTGAGGCAGTCTTTGCCCGCGGGAACTCGAGGCGCAGGCCATGCCCATCACGCGATCCGTCTTCACCCTGCTGCTGCTCCTGGCGGCCATGCCGGTGACTGCGGATCAGGGAAACCCCGGGGCACTGGATGACGCGGCCAGGTTCGGCGAACTCGATCACGCCAATTCCGCGTCCCTGTCCGCGGATGGCAGGCGCCTGGCTTACGTGAGCCCGGACGACGACGGCGGGACCACGCTGGTCGTCATCGACCTGACGACTGGGGTCGAGCGGCACGCCGCCCGCACCGATGGCAAACCCATGAACATGGTCGGCTGCCAATGGTCGGGCAGCGACCGCCTGGTGTGTTCGCTGTACGGCGTGCAGCGGGTGGATACGGTGTTGCTGCCCATGATCCGCACGATTGCGATGGATGCGGACGGCAAGAACCAGCTCTCCCTCGGCGAAAAGGACACGATGAAGCAGCTGAGCCGCCGCCCGTTCGACGGTGAAGTCGTCGACTGGCTGAACGGCGAGGACGACCAGGTCCTGATGGCGCGAACCTACGTGCCGGAGAAAAGTGTCGGCCGGCTCACCGCGCGCCTCCAGGACGGACTCGGCGTGGATCGCATCGACACGCGCACGGGCAAGATCACGCAGGTCGAGCGTCCGGGTCGGGAAGTGGTCAGCTACCTGTCCGACGGCCGCGGCAACGTCCGCATCATGACCACGGCGTCGGTGGCCGAGTCGGGCTACCTGCGCGGCGTCGACACTCATTTCTACAGGCGCATCGGCGAACGCGACTGGCGCAAGCTCGGTTCGTACACAGCCGATCGCACCAACGGCGGCCGCGGCTCGGGGATGGTGCCCATGGGCGTCGATGCCGCCACCAACTCGGTGTACGTGCTGCAGCCACTGGATGGGCGCTACGCGTTGTATCGCATCGCGCTCGACGGATCGATGCGCAGCGAGCTCGTGTTCGCCTCGCCCGAGGTGGACGTCGACGATGTGGTCAGGGTGGGCCGCGCGGGCCGCGTCATCGGCGCGCGTTACGTGACCGAGCGCCGCCAGGTGAAGTACTTGGATCCCGAGTACGAAAACATCCACGCGATGATCGAGCGCGCCCTGCCCGATCTGCCACTCATCGATTTCGAGAGCGCGAGCGCCGACGAACAGGTGGTGATCGTGCGCGCGAGCAGCGACGTCGATCCGGGCAGATGGTACGTGTTCGACCGCAACCGCAAGGCGCTCGACGAAATCACCGCCTCGAGGCCGGCGCTCAAGGGCAAGAAGCTGTCGCCCGTGAAGGCCATCACCTTTCCGGCCGCTGATGGGGTGGAGATCCCGGGTTATCTCACGTTGCCGCCGGGCGTGACCGACGCGAAGAACCTGCCCGCGATCGTGATGCCGCACGGCGGTCCCGAGGAGCGTTACGAGTGGGGCTTCGACTGGATAGCCCAGTTCTTCGCGCAGCGCGGCTTCGTCGTGCTGCAGCCTAACTTCCGCGGATCCTCCGGCTACGGCGACGAGTGGTTCCTCAACAATGGATTCCAGAGCTGGAAGGTGTCGGTCGGCGACATCTGCGACGGCGCGCGCTGGCTGGTCGCGCAGGGCGTGGCCGATCCCGGCAAGCTCGCGATATTCGGCTGGTCCTACGGCGGTTACGCGGCGCTGCAGGCGAACGTGCTCGACGCGGATCTCTTCAAGGCGGTCATCGCGGTCGCACCGGTGACCGATCTTCGGTTGTACCGCAACCAGTCCGCGATCCACGCCAACTCTTTCATCATCTCGGACATGATCGGCAAGGGCCCGCACATCGACGAAGGCTCGCCCGCGCAGCGCGCGAAGTCGTTCAAGGCGCCCGTGCTCATGTTCCACGGCACGAGCGACTTCAACGTGGAAATCGACCAGTCGCGCCGGATGTACAAGGAGCTGCGCCGCGCGCGGATCCCGAGCGAACTCGTCGTGTACCAGGATCTCCGGCACGATCTGTTCGACGGAACCGCGCGCGCCGACCTGCTGCGCAAGTCGGAAGCATTCCTGCGCGCGAACCTCGGCATGTAGCGGATGGTGCCGGACAACCTCCACCTCACCAGAGGTATTCGAGCTGCATCCAGAGCTTCTGGGTGTTGCGCGCCGAGGCGAGTACGCCCTCGTCGTAGTCGGCGAACTTCAGCATGACGTTCACCTTCTTGTACTTCGCGGCCAGCGAGACGTTGATCTCGCTGCCGTAGTCCGCGTCGATGCGTTCGGCTTCGTAGTCGTGATAACTCACGACGAAGCCGAGCGTATCGAGACCACCCGCGGCCTTGAAGGTGGCGCTCAGGTTCACGTACTTGTCTTCGATGCCGTTCGGCGGCGTCGCGAGGAACTTGTCGGCCCAGCCCTGGAACTTGTGCAGCGTCGCGAGCGGAGTCGCGAAGCCTTTGACGCCGTTGCCTTCCATGTTCTCGATGCCGACCGAGACGCCGTATTGCTTCACGGTCACGCCGCCCTCGACGCTGTAGTAGTCGAGCTCGAAGTCGAGCGGGTTGTCGGCGTAATCGGATTGCGTCGCGTACGAGCCCGCGTACGAGATCTTCACCTTCTCGCTCGCGGCGAAGTCGCCCGCGAAACGCGCGCCGTAGGTATTGGTCGAGTCGCGGACCGCGGCCGGCACGCCCACGATGTTCTCGAAGTCGAGTAGATAGTTGAACGCCGTGATCTTGCCGACCTTCGTCTGGTAGCTGACGTTGAGCAGTCCGCTGTCGCCTTCGTAATGTCCCTGCGGAGAGTCCGGCCCGAAGACGCGATTCACGCGGGTGAACCAGGTGGCGTCGAACACGAGATTCTTGATGCTCTTGTTGACGATGCGCAGCGCGTCGAACGTCTGCTCGTTCTGGCGCCAGCCGACGGGGCCCACGAAGCGTTGATCGTCGAGCGCGAGACGCTGGCGCCCGAGCGTGATGGTCGTGCCGGGAAGCGAGGTGTTCGTCAGCTGGAAGCGGTTGACTTCATAGACTTCCGGATCCGGAACCACCGGGTAAGTCACCATGGTCGGCACGGCCGGATCCGGTCGGTAGTCGTTGTCGATCGGAACCACCGCTTCGCCTTCGACGAGCAGCGAGGTGTTCCACGCCTTGCCGGTTTCGAAACCGAGGCGCGCGCGCAGGGTCGTGGCGTGCGCGTCTTCGGCGAGACCATCCTGCTCTACGGTCTCGACGCGCAGTCGTGTGTCGAGGATCAGCTTCGTGCCACCGAACGCCGACTTCAATGAATCGGTTTCGCCGGCGTGCGTGACGCCAAGACCGGCCGCAAGCAGTGACGTGCACGCAAACAGGGACTTCATCGGTACTACCTCCCGTGACAAATTAGTTAGACCACACCAGCCCCCCGCTGTGCACGCGGAGTAAAGCAATCCCTATGCCAGGCCTTTTTCCGGAGCGTTTCTCGCAGGCGGCCCGCTGTTTTCGGCGTCCTGCACCGAAACACGGCGGAGGGGTGCACGCGCGCCGTCAATCTTGTGCAGTCCCGCGGCGCCCGGACATGGCGCAAATCAATTCTGGGTGAAAGCCGCGGCCAAGCGGCGGCGTGCGCGATTGAAGTGCGCTATCGGGAGGTCAGTGGTTGGGTGATTTGCCGGGTCGGCGCCTGGCGCCGATCCGGTAGATCTCAGGCCAGGTGGGCGAGCGCCACCAGCAATGCAATGAACAATAGAGCCGAGATGCCCTGCCAGAATCGCAGCGGGTTGCGCTCGTACAGCGAGGGCCGATCGATCGAATGCGGGACGGCGCGCAGCGATCCATGTTCGAGCTCGAACGCGAACTCGATGGCGTCGGCGAAGCGCTCGCGCGGATCGAGCGCGATCGCGCGCGCAATCGTGCGCTCGAGCCAGGCGGGAAGATCCGGCCGGTATTTCGTCAGCGAGGTCGACTTGCCGAGCCGCGGCTGGGCGAACGGTTCGACCTCACCATAGGGATACGCGCCGCCCGCGAACATCCGGTAGACCGTGACGCCGAGCGCGAAGATGTCGGTGCCTTCGTCGGCCGGCGAGCCGCTGAACAGCTCCGGCGCCATGTAACTGCGCGTGCCGGGTACCTCGTGTGTCTGCGAATCCTCGAACTGCCGAAGCCGCGCGACCCCGAGATCGATGAGCTTGAGGCCGCCGTCCGTTTCCAGCATCACGTTCTCGGGCTTGATGTCGCGATGGATGATGCCGGCCCGGTGCAAGGCCGCGACCGCCTTCGTCAGCTTGAGGGCGATCTCGAGTCCGGCCGCGAGCGTCACCTGCGGGCGGCGCAGGAGCCGCGCCTCGAGCGTCTCTCCTTCGTAGAAAGGCAGCACGCCATAAAGGCAGGTGCGGCGCTCGGGCGGTGGCTCGAGCGACTCGGTCACGAACGGACTGCGCACGTGACTGGCTATCCACATCTCGCGCAGCAGCGCCGTGCGAAGATGGGAGTCGAGGCCGGGACGCGACTTCGGAAACTTGAGGACCACCTGTCTATCGCCGCGCAGGTCGTGCGCGCGGAATACTCGCATGTACTGGCCGTCCGCGAGCATTTCGCCGAGCGCGTAGTCGTCGATGACCGCGCCGCTCGTGGGCGGAGTGAGCAGCGGCTGCTCCGCGGCCGCGAGCTCGAGGTCGCCGAACTGCGCGGAGGGCAATGCCAGAATATCGAGCACGAGCGCGGTCGCATTGTCCGATTCAGTGCCGACGACGGCGCGTTCGACGAGCTCGCGCGCGGTCTCCTGCGGCGCGGCTCTCCTGGCCAGCAATCCGTGGATCTCGCGATTCGAAAGCGCGCCGTGTACGCCATCGCTGCAGATGAGGTAACGATCGTGCAGGTGTGCGGATTCCTTGAAATGATCGACGCGCAGGCTGTCGAGTGCGCCCACAGCCCGCGTCAGGGCGTGAGTGGTCCCGGGCGCGCCGAGCGTGTGGTCGGTGGTGAGGGACTGTAGCTCGTTGTCGCGCAGGCGGTAGATGCGCGAATCCCCAACATGGACCAGATGGGTGGTCCTCCCGCACAGGACCAGTGCACTCAAAGTGCAGGCCATGCCATTGAGTTCGGGGTCCGAACGGCCCAGCGTATGGATCCACCGATTGACGGAATTCGCGGCCAGCGCGCCGATGCGCGCCACGCCCAGCGTGGGCGGCAATTCCAGGCAGGCCTCGATGAAGCCCCGCACGGCCATTTCCGCCGCCGTGCGCCCACCCTTGGCGCCTCCCATTCCGTCGGCCAGTGCGGCCACGAGGCCGATAGTTAGCTCGCGTCGCGGCGGGCCGACATAACACGCCGCGTAGTCCTCGTTTTCCGCCCGTCCACCCTGGTGCGTCGAGTAGCCCACCCCGACGTGCAACTCGCCCGCGGCGGTGCCTGGCACGGAATTTCCGGGAGAAGCGCCGTGGTCCGCTACTTGCATGTTATCGGGGACTTGAATCGCATCGACGAGGGGTGACGTGGTCAATCGTGAGTTCCTGAAAGCGGGACATCTTCCCACTTTGCTGTCCGCCTTCTTCTACTTTGACATGAGTTTTATGGTCTGGGTGTTGCTCGGCGCGCTCGCCGTGCAGATGTCCGCCGATCTCGGGCTGAACGCGGCGCAGAAAGGCTTCATGGTGGCCCTGCCGGTGCTGGCCGGTGCGCTGCTGCGCGTCGTCTTCGGAATCCTCGTCGACAAACTACGCCCGCGCCGCGCCGGCATCATCGCGCAGGTCATCGTAATCGCGGGATTGTCGCTCGTGTGGCTGATCGGTATCGAAAGCTACGGCGGTACGCTCACGCTCGGGCTCATTCTCGGCGTCGCGGGCGCGTCGTTCGCGGTGGCGCTGCCGCTGGCTTCGCGCTGGTATCCGCCGCAATACCAGGGCATCGCGCTCGGCATCGCGGGTGCGGGCAATTCCGGCACGGTATTCGCGTCGCTGTTCGCGCCGGGACTCGCGGTGCTGGTGGGGTGGAACAACGTGCTCGGCCTCGCCGTGATTCCGCTCGCCGCCGCGTTCGTCGTCTATCTGTTCGCCGCGAAGGACAGCCCCACGACTCCGCCGCCCAAGAAATTCCACGAATACCTCGCGGTGCTGCGCATGAGCGACGCGTGGTGGTTCATGTTCTTCTACGCCGTGACGTTCGGCGGATTCGTCGGTCTCGCTTCGTCGCTGGCCATCTACTTCAACACGGACTACGGCCTCGATGCGGTCGAGGCCGGATACTTCACGGCCGGCTGCGTGTTCGTGGGATCGCTGGTGCGTCCGATCGGCGGCGCGCTCGCCGATCGCATCGGCGGTATCAAGACACTGAGCCTCATGTACTTTCTCGCGGCGCTCGCGCTGATCGCGGTGAGCTTCCGGCCGACGAGCGTCTACGCGGCGCTCGCGCTGTTCGCGGGCGGCATGCTCGCGTTCGGCATGGGCAACGGCTCGGTGTTCCAGCTCGTGCCGCAGCGCTTCCGGCACGAGATCGGCGTGATGACCGGACTCGTCGGCATGACTGGCGGGGTCGGCGGATTCTTTCTCGCGTCGAGCCTGGGCCTGTCGAAGCAGCTCACGGGCCACTACCAGGCGGGGCTTCTCGTGTTCGCGTCGCTCGCGCTGCTGGCGCTGATCGGGCTCACGAGCATCAAGCATCGCTGGCGCACGACCTGGGGCGCCGTCGGCATCGCGGGCGCGCGCATCTAATGTGACAATGGGCTCACCACCCATGAATCGTCCGACGCAGATCGACTGGAACCTGAAGGGCAAGCGCATCGCCGTACCGGAGATGCGCGAGCTCGAGATATTCAGCGGATTGCTCGAGCGGCGCGGCGCCGAGGTGCTGCGCTGCCCGCTCGTGACGATCTACGACACGCCGCACAGCGCGGCGGTGCTCGCGTTCGCGGTGCGAATCGCCGATGGAGGATTCGACGACTTCGTCCTGATCACGGGCGAGGGGCTGACGCGCATCCTGTCGTGCATCAACAAGCACGATCCGGCGTTGCAGGAGCGGTTCCTCGCGGGCCTCGCGAAGACGCGCACGATCACGCGTGGACCGAAACCCGCTCGCGTGTTGCGGCAGCTCGGGCTCAAGCCGGTCATCGAAGCGACGGCGCCCACGACCGAGGGAGTGATCGCGGCACTGAGGCCGCTCGATCTCGCGGGCCGCAAGGTGGCCGTGCAGCTCTACGGCAACGATCCGAACATTCCACTCACCACGTTCCTGCGCGAGCGCGGCGCGGAGGTCACGACCGTCGCGCCGTATGTCTACGGCAATGCCGCGGACGATGCGACGGTGAAGTCACTGCTCGAGCGCATGGCGAACGGCGAAGTGGATGCGATCGCGTTCACGAGCAAGCTGCAGATCGAGCGGCTCGTGACGCAGCAGCCGGCTCAGCTCGTGAAGCGCGCTCTCGCGCGCACGAAGATCGCGGCGGTGGGACCCATCGTCGCCGAAGCGATCCGCACCGCGGGCTTCGAGGTCGCCTCGAGCCCCGAACATTCGTGGTTCATGAAGCCGCTGGTCGTCGCCCTCAGCGAGACGCTGCAGGCGAAGAAAGACAAGGATCTGTCCGGCCTGACTTGATCGGTTGATCGGTTGATCGGGGACAGATTTATTTATTGACGATAACGCGGCGTTGGATCTGCCATCCACGCAGGCATTGACGTTATCGTCGATAAATAAATCTGTCCCCGATTTCCGATTTCCTCTACTTCAGGAAGGCGGCGATGTCGGCTACCTGTTGTGCGGTCAGGCCTAACTGCTCCGCGCCAAGCATCAGCGAACGTCCGAGGCGCTTGCGCTCCTTTACCAAGCTGGCGGGGATCAATTGCGTGACACCGCCGGTGCTCTGGATGATGAGCGGATTGCCGCCGCTCAACACCAGGCCGTGAATCTTCCGGCCGTCGACGAGCGTGACTTCCGTCCCGTCGAAGCCATGCGCGATGTCGTTCGAGGGATTGACGATCGCGGTGATCACGACGTCCTTCGTCTGGCGGCTCGCGAATCCTTCGATCGCGGGGCCGTAGTCCACGCCCTGCCCGTTGATGCGATGGCACATGATGCAGGCGGCCGCCGCGGTGGCGCCGCGTTTGGCGTCGCCGCGTAGTTTGGCGATTTCCGCGACCGGCGGCAGCGTTGCGGTTTGCGCGGGCGCGGGCACGGTGACTTCATTGATCGCCACGGTATCCGGGTCGAACAAGCCGCGGCGCTTCAGCTCCGCGTCGACGCCGGCATCCGCCCAGCGTGAACTCTTGTAGTTGAGCAGCCACCACAATGCCGGGTTCTCCCGCAGATCGCGGCTGCCCTGCTGCGCGATGTCGAGCAGCGCCGCCGCCGACTCGTTGGCGGGAATGAAGCCGAGCGCCGTGATCGCCTTCGTGCGCTCGCTCGCCGGCAGCGAAGCCGCCTGCGCGCGCGCGGAGAACGCACTCACCGCCACCGTGGGCGTGAGGCGCCACACGAGGTCCGAATACTTGCGCGGCCACGCGGTGGCGTCCGCGCCGGGCGCGGAAGATGCCAGCGCGGCGTACAAGTCCGCTTCCTTGTTCGTCGCCCCGATGCCCCAGGCTTCGAGATAGCTGCGATCCGCGCCGTCGTACCCGGCGGCCAGCGCCAGCAAGATGTCTCGCGACGCGTCGAACGGCACGTCGCGCTGCGACAACGCGACCTCTCGCCGCACGGCGGGTGAAGGATCGCGCGCGAGCTTCGCCGCATGCGCCTGTGCGCGGCCAACCTGGCGCAGCGCGCGGTACGCGGTGACGCGCAGCATCGCATCGTTACCGGCCAGCAGGCTTTCCACCTTGGCGATGCCTTCGGGACCGAGCCGCGGGAGCAGCCACACCGCACGCGCCCGGATGTACGGATTCTCGTCGTCGAGCAGTTTCGTCACCGCCGGCAACGCCTCGGCGCCGCGCGCCGCGAGCCCGTCGAATCCGAGCTTGCGCACGTTGACCGCGGTGCTGCGCAGCGCGGTCACCTGCCCTTCGAGCGTCGACGCATCGAATTGCGGAATCCGCGGCTTGAAGCCCTTCGGCGCGATGCGGTAGATAGCTCCCGACGTCGTGTCGTCCTTGTCGTCGTGACCGCCGACGCGCGGATCGAACCAGTCCGCGACGTAGATAGCCCCGTCCGGGCCGACCGCGACGTCCGACGGCCGGAAGAAGGTCTGAATCTCCTCGTTGACCTTGCCGCCCTTGAAATCCGTGCCCGCGAAGGCCTGCGCCTTGTTGCTGGTCAGGAAGTCGAAACGATCGAGCCGGTAACCCGCGCCCTCCGCCTTCGGCAGGTAGCCGAAGATCGTGTTGCGCGCGGCCTCGGCCGACAGCAGCAGCCCGCGATATTTCTTGCCGAGTCCATCGCCTTCGTTGAACACGATGCCGGTCGGCGCGCCGCCGCCGTACACGTCACCCGCGGGAATCACGCCGGGATCGTCCTGGCGCCATTCGGCCGTCGGGATCGATTGCCCGGGACGGCGGTCCGCGCCCCAGAATCGCTTGCCGTCGCGCGAGAACCAGCCGAGGTTGCCGTATTCCATCAGGTAGGTAGTGCGGCAGGCCGGCGGATCGTCGTTGTCGTTGTGGAAGATGTCGCCGAAGCTCGTGACGGTCTGTTCGTAGCTGTTGCGGAAATTGAAGCCGAGGATCTCGACGCCCGTGCCGTCGGGCTGCATGCGCGCGGAGAAGCCGCCCACGTACACGTGCCCATCGTCGCTGCGCGCGCCCGCATAGGAAGACGGCCGCGGCCCATACACGGGCTGCGCCCCACCGTCCGGCACCGGGTCGTAGGCGCTGCCGATGCGGAACGTTTTGCCGCTTCGATCCGTGAAGAACGCACCCGCGTTGCCCTGGCTGAAGTACCAGCGGCCATCCGGCCCGAACGTCACCGAGTGCAACGCGTGATCGTGATTGCGGCCGTCGAAGCCCGTGAGCAGCACATCGCGCTTGTCCACCGCGGGATCGAATTTGCGGTCGCGGTTCACGTCCGTGTAGACGATGAGATCGGGTGCGTTCGAGACGATGATCTTGTTGTCGAGCACGGCGATGCCGAGCGGCGCGACCAGCATCGGTTCCTGCACGAACACACTCGAACTGTCCGCGCGGCCGTCGCCGTCCGTGTCCTCGAGGATGACCACGCGATCGCCCTTCGGATCGCGGTCCTTGTGACGGCGGTAGTTCACACCCTCCGTCACCCAGATGCGGCCCTGCGCGTCGATGTCCATGTTGGTGGGATTCTTCAGCATCGGCGATTGCGCCCACACCGTGACTTCCAGCCCCTCGGGCACCGTGAATATCTCGAGCGGCACGATGCGTGGCGCGGAGTCGGCGGATGTCGCCGGCGGCGTGGCAGCCACGGTCAGGCTGGCCGAAACAGCGGCAAGAACGAGCGACGCGCACTTCGCGCGCAGGGAAGTTTTCATGCGAGGACTCCTAGAAACTGTCGGCCGCTACGTACGCGTCGATGAGCGCCTGCTCGCCTTCCTTGCCGGGCCGCGCGTTACCGTGCTCCATGCCGAAGATGCCGTCGAATCCCTTCGAGCTGATGTGTTTGAAGAGATTGCGGTAATTCATCTCGCCCGTGCCTGGCTCCTTGCGGCCCGGGTTGTCGCCTATCTGGAAATACGCGATCTCGCTCCATGCATGGTTGATGTGCGCGATGATGTCGCCCTCGTTGCGCTGCATGTGGTACATGTCGTAGAGGATCTTGCACGCGGGACTATCTACCGCGCGGCAGATCGCGTACGCCTGGTCCGAGGTGCGCAGGAACAGGTCCGGATTGTCGGACAGCGGCTCGAGCACCATCGTGAGATCGTGGGGCGCGAGGATCTCGGCGCCGGCGCGCAACGTGTCGATGACGTGGCCGGTCTGGATGCCGATCGGCAGCTTGCGCTCGAAGTAGCCGGGCACCACGGTGGCCCAGCGCGCATTCACGCGTTTCGCCACGTCCACCGCCTTGCGGCAGGTCTCGAGAAACTTGTCGCGGAACTCCGGCTTGCCGGTGGCGAGCGAGGTCTTCCAGTTGTCGCCCCCGTCGATGACGAACACACCCATCGTCATGCCGAGCCGCGCGAGCGTCGCGCCTATCTTCTCCTGCACGTCGACGGGACGGTCCATGAGGCCGTTGTCCTCGAGCGCGCGGAATCCCTGCGCCGCCATGAACTCGAGCTGTGCGACCAGATCATCGCCCGCGTGCGCCTTGAACATGCCGAAGTGCGGCGCGTACTTGAGCTTGAACGACTGCGGCAACCGGGCTTTGCGCGCGAATGCTGCCGGCGAAGCCGCCGCGGCCGCGACCGCCATAGCCCCGATGGATAGTTGCAGGAACTCTCTGCGATCGGCCACGACCCCTCCCTCGTGGGGACAGATTTATTTATCCACGATAACCGTCCGGTATCGTCAATAAATAGATCTGTCCCCGATTTTCATCAGCTCATATGTGTCTTGGTATCGTTCAATTCGCTCAGCCAGAGATTGCGAGAACGCAGGGAGGGTGGCAAAGCCGTCGCGTGGCGCGGCAAGCGAACCAGTGAATCGCATCTGCTCCCCCCTTGAGGGCGCCTGGTGAGTGCCCCGCCGCGAAGATACCCAATCTGTGTGATTTATTCAGCGTCGACTTGCCAGTCGTCCTACGCGCTGCGCCGAAAACGTCCGGGCACTGGAGCGCTGGTGCGCGCTCGAAGGGTTATCACCGTGAGGAAGTACCCATGACTGCAAAGCGCAAACCCAATCCCGCACGCGTGCCGGACCAGGACGAGGAAGTCCTCCGCGGCCACGACATCCGCTCGCTGGGCCCCAGCGACAGTTCCGATACGGGCGCGGACATGGTCGGAGTCCCCGGCACCGACAGCACCAGCGATCGCTACGGCACCGGAGAACGGCTCGACGTCGAACAGGATTCGGGCGAACTCGCGGGTGACGACCTGTCGCCGGATCGCATCGTCGAGGCCGAGGAAGCCGGCCTCGGTGACGGGCTCGATCAGGCCGAGGAAGCGCAGTTCGGCATCACCGACGAGGAGATCGACGCGGTGGTGCGTGAGCAAGATGGAGAGGACGAGTAAGGACGCACTCGACCAGCCCACGCAACTCACAGTGTCGAGCCGCCGGACCCCAACCACGATTGCCCCGGTTCAAGCGCTCGCCGACTTCTTCGATGTCTCGGCGATGATCGCCTGGATCTCCGGGACGCACGAGCCGCAGTTGGTGCCGCACTTCAGGCGTTTTCCGATCTCGGCCGCCGTCGCCGCGGCGCCAAGTTCGCGCGCGCAGGCGGCGATCGGATTGCGGCCGATGCCGAAACACGAACACACCAGCGGGCCCTGGTCCGCGCCCTCGATCGCGCGACCGGCGAGGATCGCCGCGCGCGCGTTTGAATCGAGCTTGCGGCCGCCGAACAGTCGCGCGAGCCAGCCACGCTCCGGCAGCGAGGGCCGACGATCGAAGTAGATGCAGGCTTCCAGCCGGTCGTCGACGAACCATGCCGCGCGGTATACGTGTCGCTTCGGCTCGTGGTACTCGATCCAGTCGACGCTCGAGACTTCGCCGTCGGCCGGGACACCGAGCAGGCGTCGCGCCTCGATCGACCAGTTGCGTGGGTGATTGCCGGCGAGCTCGTAGCGCACGAATTTCTCGCCTTGCACTTTCGTCCACCACTGCGTCACGGGCGGTGGACGCGAGCTGCGCGTCAGCATTACGCCGAACCACTCCGCCTCGAAGTGTTCGATCGCGACTGGCGTGTGCTTGAGCTCCGGCTCGCCCGAGATCGGATCGACCACGGGATTCGTCAGCGCGCCGACGCGCGCATCGGATGCGAACGCGCGATTCCAGTGGATGGGCGCGAACACCATGCCTGAAGGCACGTCCGCCCCGGTGCGCACGCGCACGACCATCGAGCCCCAGTCCGAGCGCAGCGTGGCGAGCTCGCCGCCACGCACCGCGTAGCGCAGCGCGTCCTCGGTGTTGATCTCGACGTACGGCTCGGCGATGTGCGCGGACAGGCGCGCCGATTTTCCGGTGCGCGTCATCGTGTGCCAGTGATCGCGCACGCGTCCGGTGTTGAGCACCAGCGGATACTCGACGTTGGGCGCGTTGCCCGGCATGCGCGGCGTCAGCGCGACGAAGCGCGCGCGGCCATCGGGATGCAGGAACTTGCCTTCCGCGAACATCGGTCCGCGCGTCGTCTCGCGCGACGTCGCCATCGGCCAGGCGGCCGGCTGCCACTGCTCGAATTCTTCCGCGGTGATGTCCGCCCACGCACCGAGATTCAGCGCGCGCCTGCCATCGTTCGCTTGAGTAGTGAGACGCACGTGTTCGCGGAACACCTCGTGCGGTGATGCGAAATCGAAGCCTGAGAATCCCATCGCTTTCGCGACGTCGCAGACGATTCGCCAGTCTGCGCGCGCCTCGCCGGGCGCGGACAGAAACGGACGCTGCCGCGAGATCGTGCGATCCGAATTCGTCACCATGCCGTCCTTCTCGCCCCAGGCGAGCGCGGGCAGCAGCACGTGCGCGAACTGCGCCGTGTCGGTGTTGCCCATCACGTCGGATACGGCGACGAACTCGCAGCGCCTGAGCGCTTCGCGCACCTTGTCGGCGTCGGGCAGACTGACTACCGGGTTCGTGGCCATGATCCACACCGCCTTTATCTTGCCCGCGTGGATCTGGTCGAACATCTCGACTGCCTTCGGTCCCTGCTTCGTGGCGATCGCCGGGCTCTCCCAGAACTGCTGCACGGCCGCCCTGCCCGGCTCGTCATGCAGATCGATGTGCGCGGCGAGTGTGTTCACGAAACCGCCGACTTCGCGCCCGCCCATCGCGTTGGGCTGACCGGTCACCGAGAGGGGTCCCGCGCCCGGCTTTCCGATCCGGCCCGTGGCGAGGTGACAGTTGATGATCGCGTTCACCTTGTCCGTGCCGGCCGAGCTCTGGTTGACGCCCTGCGAGAACGCGGTGATGACCGCCGGGGTTTCGGCGAATAGTTTGAAGAACTGCTCGACCATCGAGGCCTCGAGCCCGCATGCGCGCGCCGTGGCGTCGAGCGATCCACCGCCCGCGCGCGCGGCCGCGAGCGCCTCATCGAACCCGTTCGTATGCGCCGCGATGTATTCGCGATCCAGATGACCGTTATCCGCGAGCCAGACCAGCAGGCCATTGAACAGGTGAACATCCGTTCCAGCGGAGAGCGGCAGATGCAGATCGGAAAGCTGCGTGGTCGCCGTGCGGCGCGGATCGAGCGCGACGATCTTCATGTCGGGCCGCGACTCGCGCGCCGCGACCATACGCTGCAACAGGATCGGATGGCACCAGGCCGTGTTCGAGCCCACCAGTACGACGAGGTCCGTGCGTTCGAGATCCTCGTAACTCACCGGCACCACGTCCTCGCCGAACGCGCGCTTGTGGCCCGCGACCGCGGAAGCCATGCAAAGTCGCGAGTTCGTGTCGATGTTCGCCGCCCCGATGTAGCCCTTCATGAGCTTGTTCGCGACGTAATAGTCTTCGGTGAGCAGCTGTCCCGAAACGTAGAAAGCGACGGATTCGGGCCCGTGGCGTTCAATAATCCGGGCGAAGGCATTCGCGACCGTGTAGATAGCCGCGTCCCACGACGCGCGCGCACCGTAAACCACCGGGTGCAGCAGCCGGTCGTCGAGCCCGACGGTCTCGCCGAGCGCGCTGCCCTTCACGCACAACTTGCCGCGATTGGCCGGGTGCGCGGGATCGCCGCGCACGTCGACCGCGCCCCGTCTCTGCGTCGCGAGCACGCCGCAGCCCACGCCGCAGTAGGGACAGGTGGTGCGTGTGGGTCCTGTTGCTTCCACTGTCCTCAAGCGGCTGCCGAGGTGTCGAACAGCAACGAATCTCGGATCGGACCGACATCCGTGCCATCCGCGATCAGCTCGCGCAACCGGCTCGCCTCACGCGTATCGCCGAACAACACGGCGCCGCACACCTTGTTGCCCTCGAGCACGATGCGTTTGTAGACACCGCGCCGCTTGTCGGAGAGCACCAGCGATTCCCGGTTTGCCTTCTCGGCGAAATCGCCCGCGGAGAACACCTCGATTCCGGAGACCTTGAGCTGCGTTGCGTTGATCGCGCCGGAGAAACGCGACACGCCGATCTCGGCGATGTGCTGCGCGCAGATGCGCGCCTGCTCCCACAGCGGCGCCACCAGGCCGAAGGTCTGGCGGCGGTGCTGCACGCACTCGCCCACCGCGTAGATAGCCGGGTCGAATGTCTGCAGCGTGTCGTCGACGAGGATGCCGCGGTCGCAGGCGAGATTGGCGCGCTTCGCGAGCTCCATGTTCGGACGCACCCCCACCGCCATGACCACGAGGTCGGCGTTCACGGCCGTTCCGTCCGCGAACTTCACGCCCGCCACTCGATCCGTCCCGACGATCTCCTGGGTCTGCGCGGACATCCTGAACTCGATGCCGCGCTTCTCGAGCGCGGACTTGAGCAGCGCGCCCGCCTGCAGGTCGAGCTGGCGCTCCATGAGCGTGTCGAGCAGGTGCACGACCGTGACGTGCATGCCGCGCAGCGACAAGCCATGCGCGGCTTCCAGACCCAGCAATCCGCCGCCAATCACGACGGCGCGACGGTCGGCGCCCGAACGCTCGAGCATGCGATTCACGTCGTCGAGATCGCGGAACGTGACCACGCCGGGCAGATCCTTGCCGGGCAGCGGCAGCACGATCGGATCCGAACCGGTTGCGATCAGCAGCCGGTCGTATGGCGCGACCTTCCCGCTCTTCGATCGCACGGTGCGACGCTTGCGGTCGATCTCGACGATCGGGTCGCCCGAGTGCAGCGTAATGCCGCGGCGCGTGTACCAGGTCGGCCGGTGCAACATGATGTCGTCGGCCTGCTGCTCGCCCGACAGCACCGGCGAGAGCAGGATGCGGTTGTAGTTGCCGCGCGGCTCGGCGCCGAACACCGTGATCTGGAAGCGATCCGCGACGCCGAGCTTGAGCAGTTCCTCGACGGTGCGCATGCCGGCCATGCCGTTGCCCGCGACCACCAGGCGCGTGCGGCGAGCCACCGGCCGCGGCGGCTCGATCTGCACGACTCCATCGACGATGCGCGTCGCGTACGCGGTCACGCTGAAGGTCGGATCCTCGATGCAGCGCCCGGAGGCGAGCGAGTAGTGATGCTTGTAGATAGGCGACGCGACCACGCGCTCGTTCTGCAGGTCGCCCGTCAGGCCACGCGACAGCACGTTCGCGCGGCTCGCCGGATCGAAGTTGTCGAGCGCGTAGGCCTTGCCGTCCACCAGGAACACCGCGATCTGTCGCCCGGACACGAGGGCGCAGACTCCGGCGCCGTCGATGAGCTCGTCGACGGAACAAACGTTCTGCCAGTTGCTCATGCCGCGACTCCGGTCTCGGCGAGCTTCGCCCGCTCTTCCGCGGTGGCCGGGCGGATCTGCCCGCGCTCTTCCACGA
>JAEYUC010000017.1 GCA_023433705.1 Pseudomonadota bacterium | reverse complement strand
GCCCGGTACACCGCCGGCGGCGCCGGCGCCGTTGCGCGCGGCCTCTTCGGCGACCGATTCGCTGCGCACCACCTGGCTCTGCGGGTTGTACTGCTCGCGAGTCTGCTCGGTCGTGGCCATGTCGACCTGCGCGACGACCTGGGCGCGAACGCGACCGGGGCCGACGAGCGGCGTCAGCAATTCCTGGATGCGCTGCGCGTAGGACTCCTCGAGACGGTGCGCGAACTCGAACATCTTGTCGCGCATCGCGAGATCGCTGTCGGAGTTCGGCGCGGACAGGAGACGGCCCGACTGGTCGACGACCGTGACCTGCGAGGGCTGCATCTCGGGAATGCTCGACGCGACGAGATTCGCGATGGCCTGCACCTGCTCGTCGTCGAGACGGCGGCCGGCCCTGAGCTGCAGGAACACGGACGCGGAACCCGGGCGGCGATCGCTCACGAACGCCGACTGGCGCGCCATCGCCAGGTGCACGCGCGCGCCCTGCACGTTCTGCAGCGACGCGATCGTGCGCGCGAGCTCGGTCTCGAGCGCATGCTGGTAGCGCGCGCTCTCCATGAACGCGCTCACGCCGAAGCCCGGATCCTTGGTCATCGCGCCCACGCCGCCGCTGCTTCCGGGCAGACCTTGCGATGCGAGCTTGAGACGGGCGGCGGCGAGTTGATCGGACGGCACGCTGATCGACGCACCGCCGTCCTCGAGTTTGTAGGGAATGCGCGCGCTGTCGAGCGCCTGCGTGACCTGCGCGGCGTCTTCACCGCCGAGGTTCGCGTACAGCAGGCTGTACGTCGGACCGACCGACCACAACATGACGCCGACGCCGGCCGCGACCGCGGCTGCGACACCGACGAGCAGCAGCAGCGGCTTGAGTCCGCTCATGACCCGCTGCGGTCCAGGAATGTTGACGGCATCTGTCGCCACTTCAGTAGTCCTCTAACAACCGTCGCTCTTCATCAGAGCGGCATGTTCATGATTTCGCGGTAGGCTTCGACGAACTTGTTGCGCACCTCGGTGAGCGCGCGGAACGAGACGTTCGCCTTCTGCATCTCGAGCATCACCTGCGGCAGCTCGACGCCGGGCACGCCGCGCTCGAACTTGGTCTGCAGGTCGGTGGCCTTCGCCTGCGTCGAATTGACGCTGTCGATGCCCTGCTTGAGCAGCTTCGCGAAGCCGTTGTCGGCGCCCGCGACCGCGGTCGGAGCGACGCCACCGACGCCTCCCGGCGCCGCGCCTTTGACGGCCGCCTGCATGCTGCGGATCTGCGCTAGAACCTGGTTGATTTCCATCTGGCTCATGATTCGTCTCCATTGCCAACCTGCGCCGTTTCAAGCGCCTGGCTTTGGCGGTTCTTCATCACGCGGCAGGAACATCGATGCCCGCGCTGCGGATGCGGGCGAGCTTGTAGCGCAGCGTGCGCGGGCTGATCCCGAGCTTCTCCGCGACTTCGCGGCGGCTGCCGTGAGCCGCGCGCAGCGCCTCGAGGATCACGTCGCGCTCGGCGCGCTCCAGGGTCTGTTGCAGCGCCGGTGCGCCGGCGCCCGCGGTGTCGACCCGCGTCGCCTGCTTCTCGAACAGGATGTGCTGCGCCTCGATGACCGAGCCTTCGACCAGCACGAGCGCGCGCTGCAGGAGGTTGTCGAGCTCGCGCACGTTCCCGGGCCACGAATACGTGAGCAGCAGGTGCGCGGCGTCGGCGGACAGCGCCGGAATGCGTGTGCCGGGACGCGTACGCAGCTGCAGGAGGTGCGTCGCGAGCGGCAGGATGTCGTCGCGGCGGTCGCGCAGCGGCGCGAGCGCGAGCGGGAAGACGTTGAGTCGGTAATAGAGATCCTCGCGGAAGCGGCCGGCGGCGACTTCGTTGCGCAGCGTGCGATTGGTGGTCGCGATCACGCGCACGTCGAGCGACACGGGGGCGGTGCCGCCGATACGCTCGACCTCTCTCTCCTGGAGCACGCGCAGCAGCTTGGCCTGCAGCGCGAGCGGCATCTCGGTGATCTCGTCGAGCAGCAGCGTGCCACCCTGGGCCTGCTCGAACTTGCCGGCATGCGCGGCATGCGCGCCGGTGAACGAACCTTTCTCGTAACCGAACAACATGGCCTCGAGCATGTTCTCGGGGATTGCCGCGCAGTTGACCGCGACGAACGGTTTGGCGGAGCGCGGACTCGCGCGATGGATCACGCGTGCGAGCACTTCCTTGCCGGTGCCCGACTCGCCGACGATCAGCACCGAACAGTCGGTACCGGCGACGCGTCGCGCCAGGTCCAGGACCAGCCGCGATGACGCATCGACCGCGACCGGCGGCAACGTATCGCTCAAACTCGTTTCGGTGCTCATCTCTCAACCCCAACACTTCTGGCCATGGCGGCCACGTGTTGCAGTTGCAATTGCCGTGCCCGGCCGTTTCGCGTGAACCGCATCACACGAACGTCGGTTTTCCGACGGAAGACGGTGCCTGGCACGGAAAAGCCGGGAGGACGACGCGCCTCGCGCGGCGCGCGCGATAGTTAGTCTCGATACGGGAGCCGGGGAATCCCCGGGGGTTCCAGAACTTATCCCGGCTTTTCCGCGCCAGGCACCGTCTTAAGCGCCGGCCATGCCCAGCTTGCGGAGTTTCTCGACCAGGGTGGTACGGCGTAACGACAGCAGGCGCGCGGCGTGCGCGACGGTGCCGCCGGAGCGCTGCAGTGCCTGGCTGATCAGGCTGCGTTCGATGTGTGTCAGGTGCGCGCGCAGGTCGACGCCGTTTTCCGGCAGGCGCGTGGGCACATCTGTTTCGTTGTTCCAGACGGCGGCGGGCAGAACGCTGTCGTCCTCGACCTCTTCGCTCGTCTCGACGAGTTGCGGGACCAGCGGTTCGACCACGGGCGCCGGCTCGGGCTCGACCCAGTCCGCGGGCCGGTAGCGCGCGGGCAGATCACCGATGCCGACCGGGCGCTCGGGGCAAAGGATTGCCAGGCGTTCGATCAGGTTCGACAACTCGCGGATGTTGCCGGGCCAGGAGTAGTTGGCCAGCGCCTCGAGCGTCTCGGGCAGGATCCGCAGGCGCGGACGTCCGCGACCCGCCGCCTGCGCGATGAACGAGTCGATCAGCGCCGGCAGATCCTCGATGCGCGACGCGAGCGTCGGCATCTCGATGGGAAACACGTTGAGCCGGTAGAACAGGTCGCCGCGGAACGTGCCGCGCACGATCGATTCCTCGAGATTGCGATGCGTCGCCGCGATGATGCGCACGTCGCACTCGGACGAATAGTTGCTGCCGACGCGCTCGTAGATGCGCTCCTGCAGCACGCGCAGCAGCTTCACCTGCATCGGCAGGCTCATGTCGCCGATCTCGTCGAGGAACAGCGTGCCGCCCTCGGCGATTTCGAAACGTCCCTTGCGGGTGGTGATGGCGCCGGTGAAAGAGCCCTTTTCGTGACCGAACAGCTCGCTCTCGAGCAGTTCGGCGGGGATGGCGCCGCAGTTGACGGCGACGAACGGGCGCTGGCGCCGCGGGCTCGCCGCGTGGATCGCGCGGGCCGCGATCTCCTTACCAGTACCGGATTCCCCTAGAATCAGAACCGTGGAGTCGTAAGGAGCGACCTGCTGGATCAGCCGGTTCACGGCGGCGACCGCAGGCGACGATCCCGTCGGCAGGAAAACCCCATCGTTTTCCCTCAGGGTTTCACCGGCCTTGCGATCTTCTGCACTTCGCGCGAGTCCCTCGCCTTGCGCATTGATGCATTCGATTGTCTGCACGACCTCTCCTCTCTCGCGACTATCTTCACTGCATTCGCACGACGAAAGCGTGACGCGCAATGCAACTTTGTCGCGAGCGCGGAGAGTACACCTAACAAACTTCCGTACGGAAATTCCTGACGTGCGTTGTCAGGGAGAAACCCTTAGTGAATATTCCGCGAAGAACGCGCGGATCACCCGCGTTGACGCTTACCGGCAATCTTTCGCCGGTGGCGGCGAAACACGAGCTTCTCGATGTGATCCGCGACCGTTTCGCCGAGCGCGAGGAACCGCACGCGCGTCTCGCCCGGATCCGCGCCGAGCACGACTTCGGCGGGCAGGTTCAGCGGCTGCACGACGAGATCGCGCAGCGTGATCTCGAGAATGCCGAGCGCGCCGATGTCGAGTTTCTCGGCGCTCTTCCACGTGGCGCCCATCGCGTTGAAGCGGATCGGCACCGGTCCCACGCGCGGTTGGCTCGCGGCGAGCAACTGGCCCGCGAGGTCGAGCAGCAGGTTGAGCTTGAAGTCGAGCCGCATGATGTCGGCCGAATGCGGGTGTTCGTCGTCGGATTTCTCGGTGCTGCCGTGCTCTTCGAGCGCGTCGCAGGCCTGCAGCACGCGCAGGTTGCGTTCGGCGAGATGCTGGGCGGTGATCTCGTTGACCGGTTCGTCCTGGCGACACCAGCGCACCGGAAGCAGGTCCTCATAGGCCAGCTTCTCGAACATCACGATCGTGTCGCGGCCTTCGTACATGGAGCCGATCTTACTGGCGCCGCGGCGCCTTGCCCATCATCGTGAAGATGGCCGCTTCGGATTCGTCCGCGGCCTGCTCGAGCGCACGGACACAACCGCGCGCCTGCGCGTCGAGCGACATGCGAGCGAGGCCCGAGAGCAGTTCGCGCCGATCGCGCAGCACCTCGTCCACCCGCGCCCAGCGCTGATCGCGCAGGTGGTGGTTGAGCTCGTGCGTGCAGGAGAGCACGGCGGCGGCCATGCGCCTCCAGTCCGGCAGGGGCTCGGCGACCGTCCTGTTGCAAACCACGGGCGCGTGAGAACCGCGCACGACCGTGAGACGCGGCCTGCCACGTGCAACGAGGCCGGGATGACTCATGGGTAACGCGCCATCTGCGCGCGGCCCTGCGGGGAGATCTGCAACCACGCCGAACGCACTTCGTTCAGCAGCCGGCTGACTTCGTCCAGCGCTTCCGGCTTGTTGGACACATTCGCCTGCATGAGGCGTGTGCACATGTATTCGTAGAGCGCGTCGAGATTGGCCGAGATCGTGCCGCCCGCCTTCATGTTGAGGCTGTTGCGCAGCTCGTCGATGATCGCGACCGCGCGATGCAGCAGCTGCGCCGTCTCCGCGCCGCCACCGTGCGTCATCAGGCCGCGCGCCTGCGCGATGCGCTCGAGCGCGCCGTCCATGAGCATGACGATGAGACGGTGCGGGTCCGCGGACTCCATGCCCGAATGCACAGACGTGCTGCGGTATGCGGCAAGTTTCGCGGAATTCGGGGGATAGGCCATGACATCTGCTCCAAACTACTCATGGAGCTTAACGGCCCGAAAGGCGCGGACTTGAGAGTCGCAGCGGCCTTCAGGCAGGCCCGAAAGCGCGGCCGCGCCGTCTCAGGCGCGTTCGGTGAGCAGGCGGCCGTTGCCGCGGGTGTCGCCGCTGCCGGGGCCGTAGGCGCGGGTTTCGTCGACTCGTTGCAGCCTGGCGCCGACCAGTCTGCCGTTGCGGTCGTTCTGTTCGCGGCAGCGGCGGGTGCGGTCGCGGTATTCCTGTACCACCGGCCGAAGTATCCCGGAGGGGTCGCACCAGGTGAGCAGGCCAGGCAATCCGGCCGCATCGCCGGCGCGCCCGGTGGCGCGGACCAGCGCGACTCTCTCGTCCTCGATGCGCAGGATGTGGCCGATGCACTGCTGGCGCGCCGCGGCCGTTTCGTCGAGGCCTTCCATGTCGCGGGCCTCGAGCAGTGCGTGTTCGCGCACCAGCAGGCTTTCGAGCGTGGCGAGCTGGGCGTTCTCCTCGGCCATCAGCCGGGCGAGCAGATCGCGGCAATGAATGGGGTCGCGGGACGTCATGAGTCCTGACTACGTTCCGTGGTGCGCCACGGCCCGATCATCGGTCCTGCTTGTCCCGGGCCAGCCAGCTGTCGAGCGAGTTGGCGGTGGTGTTCAGCTGCGCCAGCAGTGTGTCGAGCGCGTTGAACTGCTTGAAGTAGCGTTGCTCGATCACCTTCATGCGTGCATTCAGCACGTCCTGCTGATCCTTGAGCTCGACGAGCGAATCGGTGATGTTGCTGCTGCGGACCGTCAGCTCGCCGGTCGACGAGGTCTTCGTCGCCATGAAGTCGGCGAGCCTGACCGCGAGGCCGTTTTCCGACGTGAAGATGTCGCTGACCGCGCCTGGGTTGGCGTCCAGCGCCGCCTGGAACCGGAAGCCGTCGAGCTTCAGTCTGCCATCGGCCTGCGTGGTGATTCCGAGACTCGCAAGCGTCGTGTAGTTGCCGCTCACGCCGGACACCGGCGAGGAGATCATGTTGCGCACCTGCGTCTCGATGTTTCGCAACATCGCATCGCCGAGCAACGCGCCGCCCACTTCGGTGACGGCGTCATACCGGGTCAGCGACTTGATGGTGCCCGCCAGCGAGTTGTAGGCATCCACGAATTTCTTCGCCGCGTCCTGGATCGCCGCATCGTCACGATCGACGGCCAGCGAGACGGTGCTGCCCTCCGCGGTCGGAGCCTTCAGCGTCAGCGTCACGCCCTCGATGGCGTTGCTGACCGTGTTCGAACCGCTGTGAATTTCATAGCCCGACACGAACAGGATGGCGTCCTGCGCAGGACTGCGCAGCTCCATGTTGGTCGTGCCGCTTCCGTCCGGATCGTAGACGAGGCTCGAAAGCCCACCGTCGCCCCCGTTGGTGGTTACGGTCAGGGCGCGCTCCGCGCCGGTCCGCGTGCTCGTCAGCACGAGGTGCGTGCCGTCCACGTCGGTGAGCAGTGATGCCTGCACGCCGGTGTTGCCTGGGGCCCTGTTGATCGCATCGCGGATGTTCGACAGGCTGTTGTTGCCCTCGCCCACCTCGATGTTGAATGAAGATTCGCCCACCGAAATGGTGAGAGTGCCGGTGCCCACGGTGGCGCTCGCGGATGCGAAGGCTTCCGAACCGAGCTGCGCCGCCTTGGCGAGCCGTTGCACCTGTACGTCGTAGGAGCCGGCGGCTGCCGCGGCCGTGGCCTTTGCGGTGAATGCCGCGTCGTCGCTCAACGATACGTTGCGCGATTTGAAACTATTGGAACTGACCAGCGAGTTCAGGCTGGCCTGGAAACCCGACATGGCGCCCATCAGCGTCGCCATCGCCGAGAACTGCTCGGTCAGCTTGGTTTTCTTGCCGTCGATGCGCGTCTGCCCCGCAGAACGCTCGGCAGCCACCAGCTGCGACACCAGTGCATCGATGTCGAGGCCGGATCCAATGCCTTTTGAGGAGATGGTAGACATGAATCCAAGCTTGTCAGGTTGTCACGTCGAGGAATGTGCCGGACCACTCATCCAGAAAGCGCCTCATCTGCAGTGCTTCCGCATTTGGAATCTGGCGAATGACTTCGCCGGAGGCGGACTCGCGCACGGTGATCACCATGCTCCTCGTGTCGACATCGACATGGAATTCCAGGTCTCTGCCATTGGAGCGAAGGTAATCGCGCATCTGCTGTGCGACGGCGGCCATTCTTTGCCGCATCTCGTCAGGGGATGCCGCCGCGGGTGCGGCGCGCGGCGCGGGCGAGACGGAGTTGCCCGGGTTCGCAACCGGCTCGGCGGCTGGCGCGCTGGATACAGGACTTACGGCTTGGTTATCCATGGTTCCTCATCCATCGAAGGCGACGGGATCTTCCGATCCCGCCGCCCTCTATCACTTCACTGAAGCTGCCGCGTTTTAGCGCAGGAGCGACAGCACGTTCTGCGGGACCGAGTTGGCCTGCGCGACCATCGCCGTACCCGCCTGCTGCAGGATCTGGGCGCGGGTCAGGGCCGCCGTCTCAGCCGCGAAGTCCGTATCCTGAATACGGCTGCGCGAGGCCGCGAGATTCTCCGAGACAGCCTGCAGGCTGTTGATCGTCGAATCGAAGCGGTTCTGGATGGCGCCCAGCGTGCTGCGCAGGCTGCTGACCGCGGTCAGCGCCGTGTCCATGCGCAGGATCGTGTCGTTGGCAGCGCCCACGCTCAGCACGTCGACGTTGGTCAGACCCGTGGTCGACTCGGTCGACGCACCCGCCGTCAGACCCAGGTCGGCCGCGCCCGCGCCCGTGAGCGTGAACGATTCGCCGGCCGAGATCGTCAGGTTGCCGGAGCCGTCGATCGTGCCCGCGGCTCCGACCGACGCGATGCGGTCGAGAAGCGCCTGGGCATTCACGTAGCTGCCCGACAGGTCGACCGTGTTGCTGCCGACCGTGAGGGTCAGTGCACCGACCGGCGTACCGGCACCGGGGGCCACAGCGGGCACTTCTTCCGTGCCGTTGGTGTGCGCGGCAACGAAGCCGGCCGAGCCGAACGTGCCACCGCTGTCTGCAGTATTGGTCACGGCAATCGTGAAATCGGTGCCGTCGGTCCTGCTGAACGCCAGGTCGCCCGTCGCGAGGCTACCCGTAACGGTAATACCCTGGGCGGCCAGACCGGAATAGTCCGCAAGCGCGTCGAGGTCGGCCGCGGTCTGCGTCGAACCACCGCCCGCTTCCGTGTACGTGATGACGTCGATGCCGTCGACGGTCAACGTGAATTCTTCACCGTCCGCCGCGAAAACCGCATCCGCGAACGCGCCAGAGACGCCCGAGGTGGTGGCCACCGCCGGAACGAGCGGAGTGCCCGCCGTCGGCTGCGTCGCCGCGATCACCGTGTTCACGTTCACGCCCGTACCGACGGACGAGTGGATGTCGCCGATGTCCGCGTTGCGCACGCTGGTGTCGAGACCGACCGAGATCGTCTCGCCGACGTTCGCGCCGACCTGGAAGGTCGCGTTGCCGAACGAACCGTCCAGCACCTTGCGGCCGTTGAACGAGGTCTGCGTGGCGATACGGTTCACTTCCGCCAGGCGCTGCTGCACTTCCTGGTCGAGCGCGGCGCGGTCGCTGTCGCTGTTCGTCGCGTTGGCCGACTGCACGGCCAGTTCGCGGATGCGCTGCAGGTTGTTGGTCACTTCCTGCAGGGCGCTTTCCGTGGTCTGCGCGAGCGAAATGCCGTCGTTGGCATTGCGCACGGCCTGGTTCAGGCCGTTGATCTGGGTGGTCATGCGGCTCGAGATCGCGAGGCCGGCGGCGTCATCCTTCGCGCTGTTGATGCGCAAGCCCGAGGACAAGCGCTGCAGCGAGGTCGCCAGCTGACTACCGGACGTCGACAGATTGCGCTGGGCATTCAGCGACATCACGTTGGTGTTGATGACAAGTGCCATTTGATTGCTCCTGTAAACCTTTTCGTTTCTAACATCCGGTTAAGCCAACCGGCGGGGTTGCGCTGCGGCGTAAACCTGCCAGTGCGCTGTTCGTGTTGGTTAACGGCGACCGAGGTGGGAGCTTGAGGGGGTCCGGGTTTCCGGGAGGCAAAATGCGCAGCGGCTCACACCGCTGCGCAACAAATTAAAGGTAGTCGAATAGCGACAGTTGCGCGAACTTCGAATAGGCGGCCTGGGCGGCCTGCAGACCCGTGTATTGCTGGCTCAGCTGGCTGATCGCCGAGGCGTAGTCGACGTCGCGGATGCCGGAAATCAACGCCTTCAGGTCGACTTCCTCCGATTCGCGGAAGTCCGCAGCGGTGTCCAGGGCCTGGAGCCGCGTACCCACTTCGGCGCGGACGCTGACTACGCGATCGAGCGCGGAGTCGAGGTTCACGAGGGCGGCGCCGATCTGAGTGCGGAACGCCGCCTCACTACCCGCGATGGCGGCATCCCCTTCGAGGGTGCGCGCCAGCTCGTCGAGCATGGAGAAGATGTCGGTGTTCTGCGCGGGCGTGATGCCGAAAGAATCGTTCGCGGCCGGCGCGCCGGTGACGGCCACACTGACGCCCAGGAAACTGATGCTCTGACCCGAGGTGAAGCCCGTGCCCGACGCGATGACGAGCGGTGTCGGCGTGCTGTCGTCGACCACCTGCCAGTCGGTGTCGCTGGTGAATTCCAGCGTGTAGTTACCCGCGACCCAGGCCGAGCGATCGGTCACATCGCCCACGCTGATGGTCGCATTGCCGGTGTTGCCCGCCGAAACCGTCGTGCGGAACACGCCGTTGCGTTCGGCAATACCCATGAAGACATCCGGGCCGGCGTGCACGTCGGTCAGCGATTGGGTGCTGCTGATGCGGATCTGCCGCGTCGTGTGGTCACCCTGGTAGATGACTCCGCTCGCACCTTGCGCGAACGGTCGGGTCGCGGTCGACGTGCCGGCGAACAGGAATTCTCCGCCGGCGTCCTGCCGATTCGCCATCTCCATGAGTGCCGCGAGATTCTGCCGCACCTGGTTGGCGATCATGTTGCGCTCGGCCTGGCCGAGCGTGGCGTTCGCACCGGCCAGGGTCGAGTCGCGCGCGCTCTGCAGCACCGAGGTGATGTCCGCGAGCGTCTGTTCCTCGTAGCTCAGGCGAGCCTGGACGATGTTGGAATTGCGTTCGTACTGCGCGTTGTCCGCGAGCTTGCGTTCGAGGCCCGCCACGCGAGTCGCGCCGATCGGATCCTCCGCGGCGGTCTGGAACTTCTTGCCGGTGGTGATCTGCTGCTGCGTCTTCGAGAGACGCACCTGCTGCTCGAGGATCGCGCTGATGCTGGTCCGGTGCATTCCGGCGGTGGATAGACGCATGACTTACCTCCGCACCGCGTTGATCAGCGTGTCGAACATCTGGCCGGAAATCGCGATGATCTGCGCTGCGGCCGCGTAGGCCTGCTGGAAACGCAGCATGTTCGCCGCCTCCTCGTCGAGGTTCACGCCGGAAATCGCGTCGCGGGCGGCGATGTCGCCCTCGTTGACGAGCGCTTCCGCGTCGCGGCTCATCTGCGCGGCGCGTGTCTGCAGGCCCAGGTTGCCCGTGAAGCGTTCGACCGCCTGCGTGACCGAGACGGTGCCGGTCTCGAGCACGCCCGCGTTCATCGCATCCGCCAGCGCGAAGGCATTGCGATTGTCGCCGACGGCGCCGGCGTTGTTGCGCACGGTGAACGTGTCGCCGGCCGCGGGCGTACCGCTGATCCGCACGCGCCAGCCGTTGAATTCGATGGGATCGCCCGCGGTGTAATTCTGCGCCGGGCCGCCGTTGATCGTGTACGTCGTCGCGGACGTGAACTCGATGTCCACCGGCGAGGTGAGCGTCGCGGGATCGGATGCATCGAGCACCTCGCCCGCGGTGATCGTGCCGGTGCCGGTATTGGCGCTCGCGGCGGTGCCGCGGATCGGCGCGGCAGCCGCGATGCGCGCGGGGTCGGTGATCGCCACCGAGAATCCCGACATCACATTGCGCGTCGGATGAACGACGAACTGGTCGCCCGTCACCGAGCCCGCGCCCACGACGATTTCGAGTCCGTCGACACGGATCGGATCGAGCGCGGTGCCGGCGCCGGTGAAGCTCACGGAAGCGCCCGTATCCAGGCGTCGCACCGAGTATCCGGTGCCGGTGTTGGTGACCACGTAGTCGTACGGCGTCACGGCGCCGAGATCCACGCGCGTGGCGCTCGCCGTCGCGTTGCTCGCGTTCGCGGTCGCGCTGACCACGTTCACGCCACCGACATTGAAGAAGTTGCCGCCCATCGCACCGGTGAGGTCCATGCCCTTGCGGTGCTGTTCGTTGACCTGGTTCGCGACGGCGAGCGTGATTCGGCCGAGCTCGTTGCGCGCCGGATCCAGCATCTCGCGGCGCCAGTCGAGCAGTCCGCCGAGCGTGCCGCCCGAGACGCTGCGCGAGATGTCGACCGTACCGCCCTGCGTCTGCAGCGCGAGCTGGACGCGCTCGGGATCGAGCGGGTCGGCCGCGGTCGTGAATTGCGAGGACGTCGTGCCGAGCACCAGCGGCTGGCCGGTGCCGACGAACACGTTCACGAAGGCATCGCCTTCGGCGACGACGGTGACGCCGATCTTCGAGGAAAGCTCGTCGATCATCGCATCGCGCTGATCGAGCAGATCGTTGGGCGGACGCCCGGTCTGGTTGATCGCGACGGCGATGTCGCCGTTGAGTTTCGCGATGCCGCGCGCGAGGCCGGTGATTTCGCTGGCTTCGCCGGCGATGCGCGTGTCCACGCTCGCGGACATGTCGCGCAGCCGCGCATCGTAGCCGCGCAGCCGCTCGGTGAGGGCGTTGGCCTGCGCGAGCAGCACCTGCCGCGCGGGGATCGAGGCCGGCGTGCTCGAGATCTCGTTGAGCGCGTCGGTGAAGCCCTGCAACGTGGTGGAGAGCCCGTTGGAGGTGTCGCCGAGCAGGTTGTCGAGGCGCCCCGCTTCGGTCGCGAATGCATCGAGGCGCGCGAGATTGCTGCTCGAGGTGCGCACCTGCTGGGAAACGAACTGGTCATAGACGCGGCGCACGGCCGTCGCATTGACGCCGCTGCCGATCCAGTTGGGACCGAAGGCCTGAGGCGTGCGCGTGGCGAAGTCGACGCGCTGGCGGGTGTAACCCGGCGTCGAAACGTTCGCGATGTTGTGGGCGGTCGTGTCCAGCGCGCGTTGGAGTGCGCGCAGGCTCGAAAGGCCCGTTCCAAGCATGTCAGCCATTGCTCATCGGCTCCTGCGTCGGTATCGGCGCCGCGGCGGCCGACTTGAACTGATTCACATCAGGCGGCAATTGCGCGGCTACGGAGACTAGTTTGTTCGCGTATTCCGGATCGGTGGCGTAACCACCCTTCTGCAGCGCGGTCGCGAAGGCGCGCACGTCCGTGCCGGTGTTGAGCGCGGCGGCGTAACGCGGGTTGTCGCGCAGCACGCGGACATAATCACCCACACTTTCCGCGAGACTCCCGTAAGCGCGGAAGCGCGCGTTCTCGTGGCCGGCGATGCCTGCGACATATTCCTGCGTTTTCGCTTCGACACTCGCGCCGCGCCAGGAGGCGCCCGCCTTGATGCCGAAGTAGTTGTGGCTCGCTCCCGAAGCATCGGCGGGCCGCGAAGTGCCCCACCCCGTTTCGAGCGCGGCCTGCGCGATGATCCCGCGAGGGTCGACCCCGAGCTCACGCGCCGCGGCTTCCGCATGCGGACGGATCTCGTCGACGAACTTCGCGCGCTGCTCCGCGGAGGCGGTGCCTGGCACGGAATTTCCGGGAGAAGCGCCGGGAGCCGGCTGGCCCTGGCTGAGCTGGCGGATGAGCATGTCGGCGAGGCCGAGGCCTTTGCCTTGTGAAAGCTGCACGGCGAGCTGGTCGTCCATCATGTCCTGGTACATGTCGACCTGGTCGCTGCCGAACATCGGGTCGCCGAAACTCGCGCTGCGCATGCTCTCGAGCATCATCTTCGTGAAGAGGCTCTCGAACTGGCGCGCGACCTCGCGCAGCGTGGCCGGATCGTTCGCACCCGCGCCACGGCGCAGTTCGGCGAACTGCTTGAAGTCGGTCGCGTCCGCGGGACGCGACGTGTTCGCGCGCGGCGCAAGCGGAACCAGCGATGGATCGACGCGCGCGACCATGGTCAGATGACGATCAGTTCGGCGCGCAACGCGCCGGATTCCTTGAGCGCCTCGAGAATGGCGACGAGATCGCCCGGCGCCGCGCCCACCTGGTTGACCGCGCGCACGATGTCGTTGAGATCGACGCCCGCGTCGAACACGAACATGCGTGCATCGGGCTGATGAACGTTGAGCGAGCTCTCCGGCACGACCACGGTCTGCCCCTGCGCGAATTCATTCGGCTGGCTGACCGACGCGCGTTCGCTGATCGTCACCGACAGCGAGCCGTGCGCCACGGCCGCCGGCATCACGCGCACGCGCGAGCCGATGACCACGGTGCCGGTACGCGAATTCACGATGACTCGCGCCGGAGCATCGCCCGGCTCGATCTCGATCTGCTCGAGCGTGGATAGATAGGCGATGCGCTGGTTCGGATCCGCCGGCGCGGCGACCCGGACGGATACGCCGTCGATCGCCTGCGCGGTCGCATCGCCGAGCAGCCGGTTGATGCCTTCCACCAGGCGCGCCGTCGTCGTGAAGTCCGGCGTGTGAAGGTTGAGGATCACGTACGGCGTCGAATCGAAACCCGTCGACACTTCGCGCTCGACCGTCGCGCCGTTCGGCACGCGGCCCGCCGAAGGCACGTTGACCGCGATGCGCGAGCCGTCCTTGCCCGAGATGCCGAAGCCTCCGACGACCAGGCTGCCCTGCGCCATCGCGTAGACCTGCCCATCCGCGCCGCGCAGCGGCGTCATGATCAAACTACCGCCACGCAGGCTGCCCGCGTTGCCGATCGACGAGACGGTGACATCGATGTTCTGACCCGGCTTCGCGAACGGCGGCAGGTCGGCGTGCACCGTCACCGCCGCGACGTTCTTGAGCTGCGGATTCGCGTTCGGCGGAATGGTGACGCCGAAGCGCACCAGCATGTTCTTGATGCTCTGGATCGTGAACGGCGCCTGGCTCGTCTGATCGCCCGTGCCGTCGAGACCGACGACGAGGCCATAACCGATCAGCTGGTTGCTGCGCACGCCCTGCACGGACGCTAGATCCTTGACGCGCTCGGCGTGGGCCGTCACCGCGAGGAACGGCAGCAAGGCGGCGCAGATGATCGAATCACGCAAACGGCGGCGCATGGTCCAGGTCCTTTTCAGTCTGTTCATCAGAATGGCGTCAGCGGCGAATTGAAGAAGCGATACAGCCAGCCCGGCTTGCTGGCGTTCGCCACCGTGCCCTGCCCGCCATAAGAGATGTGTGCGTCCGCGACTCTCCACGA
Source organism: Pseudomonadota bacterium (assembly GCA_023433705.1). Taxonomy (GTDB): domain Bacteria; phylum Pseudomonadota; class Gammaproteobacteria; order Steroidobacterales; family Steroidobacteraceae; genus CADEED01. The sequence goes on along the minus strand of JAEYUC010000017.1, from coordinate 47,466 downwards.
GACCACGGAGTTGTCGGGCGCGATGTCCGAGGGACGCACGATGCCCTGCACGCGCACGTATTCGCGGCCGGAATTGATCGTGACGAGTTTCTGCCCGCGCACGAGCAGGTTGCCGTTCGGGAAGCGCTTGGCGACGGTCACGCTGATCTCGCCGTCGAGCGCATTGCTCTGCTTGCTCGCGCCGTTGCCGGCGAAGCTCGACTCGTTGCTCATCGATCCTTCGAGGATCGGCGTGCCGTTGACCGTCACGGGACGGCCGAACACCGTGGGACCGGCAAGCGCCGCTTCGCTCGACTTGCTGGTCGTCGTGCTCGCGGACTTCTGCGCGCTGGTGTTTTCTTCCAGGCGGATCGTGAGCGTGTCGCCCACGTTGCGCGCGGTGACGTTCTCCCACAGCGACACTTCCGTGCCCTGCGCGTAGATGGAGCCGTTCGTCGGCTTCGGCATGTCCGCTTCGCTCGGCCAGGTCGGCTCGAAGTGCGCGGCGTCGTCGGGCATCGTGGCGCAGCCCGTGAGCAGCAGCCCGACGGCGACGATGACGGCGACCATCAAATTGCGTTCGGCGAAGCTCATAACTGGTTGTTCACGTATTCGAGCATCTGGTCCGCGGTCGAAATGGCTTTCGAGTTCATCTCGTACGCGCGCTGGGTCTCGATCATGTTGACGAGTTCCTCGACGACGTTGACGTTCGAGGACTCGACCGAGCCCTGCGTCGTCGCACCGAGACCGTTCTGGCCGGGTGTGCCCGTCTGTGCCGGACCGCTCGCGGCGGTTTCGACCAGCAGGTTCTCGCCGAGCGGCTGCAGGCCTGCCGGGTTCACGAAGTCCGTGAGCTGCAGCTGGCCCACCGTCACCGGCGCGGCCTGGCCCGCCACGCGCACGCCGACCGTACCGTCGCGGCCGATCGTGATGCTCTGCGCGCCCTCGGGAATGCTGATGCCGGGCTGCAGGATGTAGCCACTCGAGGTGACCATCTGGCCCTGCGAGGACAACTGGAAGCTGCCGTCGCGCGTGTACGCGGTGTTGCCGTCGGGCAGCTGGATCTGGAAGAAGCCGCGGCCTTCGATGGCCACGTCGAGCGCATTGCTGGTCTGCGTGAGACCGCCCTGCGTATAGAGTTTTTCGGTGGCGACCACGCGCACGCCGGTGCCGAGATGCACACCCGAGGGCGCCTGCGTGTCCTGCGAGGTGGAGCCGCCCGCCTGCCGCACGTTCTGGTACAGCAGGTCTTCGAACACCGCGCGGCCTTTCTTGAAGCCGCTGGTGCTCACGTTGGCGAGGTTGTTGGACGTGACCGCGAGGCGCGTCTGCTGCGCGTCGAGTCCGGTCTTGGCGGCCCACAATGCTGGATTCATGTCTGTCTCCTCGGAATCTGGTTAGGTGGGCGTCAGCCCATGCGCAACAGTTGGGCGGCGGCGGCGCCGTTCTCTTCGGCGGTGCGGATCGCCTTGACCTGCATCTCGAACTGCCGCGCGAGCTCGATCATGTTGACCATCGCGGCGGCGGCGTTGACGTTGCTCGCCTCGAGCACGCCCGAGCTCAGCTGCACGCCCGCCTCGGCCGGGGCGTCGCTGCCGTCCTTCATGCGGAACAGGCCGTCCTCGCCGCGCTCGACCGCTTCGGTCGCCGGGTTGACGAGCTTGATGCGGCCCACCGTCGCGGTGGTGTCGGGGGTCTGTCCCTGCGCGACGATCGAGATCGAGCCGTCGCGTGCGAAGAAGATCGAGGAATACGGCGGAATGTTGATCGGACCGCCGTCGCCGAGCACGGGACGTCCCGTGGCGGTCATGAGCTGGCCGGTGGGATCCACCTGCAGGTTGCCGGCGCGCGTGTAGGCCTCGCGCCCGTCCGGTCCCATCACGGCGATGAAGCCCTGGCCGTTGACCGCGACGTCGAGATCGCGACCGGTCGTCAGCAGCGCGCCGCTGGTGTCGTCCCAGCCGACCGTGCCATTGGTGGCGTAGACGCGCGAGGCGTAGCCCGTGCCATCGACCGCGCGGCTCTGGAAAGCGGCCAGGTCCGCACGAAAGCCGTTCGTGCTGACGTTGGCCAGGTTGTGGTTGTTGACGCCTTGCGCGCGCAGGGTTTCCTTCGCGCCCGTCATCGCCACGTAGAGCATGCGGTCCATGACTAGCTACTCCCCGTTCCTTACCGGATGTTCATGATGGTTTGCTGGATCGAGTCGGCCGTGCTGATCATCTGCGCGTTCGCCTGGAAATTGCGCTGCGCGGTGATCATCTGCACGAGCTGCTCGGTCACGTCGACGTTCGCGCCCTCGAGCGCGCCCGACTGCACGAGACCGAAGCCGGAGTTACCGGCCTGGCCGCGCAGCGCCTGGCCCGAGGCATACGTCTCGGCCCACTGCGTGTTGCCGAGCTGCTGCAGGCCCTGCGGATTGGCGAAGTTGGCGACCGCGACCTGGCCGAGCGGCTGCGAATTGCCGTTCGTGAATCGCGCCTGGACGATGCCGGTGTCGCTGATGTCGATGCCGATCAGGCGGCCCGTCGTGTAACCGTCCTGGGTCACCGAGTTCACGGCGAAGTTCGAGCCGAACTGCGTCGTGCGCGACAGGTCGACCGTGACGTTCATGTTGGCGGCGCCGGTGGTCGGCGTGAACGGCGGGAACGCCAGCTGGCCGCCAGCCGGCGCGGTCAGAAGGCCGGTGTTCGAGTACTGCAGCGTCTGCGGCGTGCCATCCGCTCCGACGGGCTGGCCGTCGATGAACAGGCGCGCCTCCCACTGGTTCGCCACCGCGGTGCGCGAGAAATACAAGGTGCCCGTGTGGGTCGCGCCCAGCGAGTCGAACAGCGTGAGCGACGTCGCCTGGTTGAAGGTGTTCGGATCGTTCGCGTTGAACGGCGCGGTCGGCGGCTGCGTGGCGCTCGCCGGCAGGTTGAGCGTGTATTCGACGTTGCCCGTGGCCGACGGCGCGGAGTCCGTGGTCTGCAGGCGCAGGTCGCCGAGACCACCGGTGTTGAAACCACCGCCCGCGAGCGGCGGATAAACCTGCAGGCGCTGGCCCATCGAGTTCACGACGTAGCCGTCGCGGTTCATCTGGAACGCGCCTGCGCGCGTGTACGAGAGCGCGCCATTGTCGGAGAGGATGAACATGCCCTGCCCGCTCAGCGCGAGATCCAGGTTCGAGTCGGTGAACTCGATATTTCCCTGCGCGAACTGCTGCGTGACCGCGGCGACGCGGACGCCGTTGCCGCTGGCGTTGTTCGACGTGCCCTGCAGCGAGACGGCGAACAGGTCGGCGAACTCGGTGCGCGAGCCCTTGAAGCCGGTGGTCGACGTGTTGGCGATGTTGTTCGCCGTGACGTTCAGATCGGATTGCGCGGCATTGAGGCCCGAAAGTGCGATGCGGAAAGGCATGTGATGACTCCTTGAAACCTGTTACGTCAGAGCACGCGTTCGACGTCGTCGATCGCGATCTCACCGAGTGAATCCGTGTCCAGCGTGAGCGTGCCGGTGGCCGGGTCGAGCGCGACGCTCGACACACGCGCCGCGACGCTGGCCTGCAACGAAACGTTCTGATTGCCGACGCGCGCGACCACTTCGATCTGGTACGCGCCCGCATCGGCGGAGGTGCCGGCGTCGGTGGTGCCGTCCCACGCGAAGGCGTGAGCGCCGCGGGCGTTGTCGAGCGCCTGCGACTTGATGAGCGCGCCGCTCGCGTCCTTCACGAGCAACTGCACCGAGGAAGCGCCCGCGGGCACATTGATGAGGCCCTGCGGTCCGCGCGCCTCGCCTTCGACGGCCTCGGGCAGGTAGATGGTGCTGCCCGGCGCGATGACCGCGCGGCCGATGAGGCTGGCGCCGTCCAGCACCTGGTTGCCGCGCAGGCTGTTGGTCAGGGAACTGATCTGCTTGTTCATGTCGGCGAGGCCAGAAACCTGGCTGAACTGCGCGAGCTGGCCCACGTATTGCGCGGGTTCGAGCGGCTTGAACGGATCCTGGTTCTTGAGCTGCGTGATCATGAGCGTCAGGAAATCTTCCTGGTTGAGCTCGGTTTTCTTGGCGATGGCCGCATTGGCGGCCGCGGCGGCCGCCGCGTCCTGGTCGGAGCGGTGGCGGACCATGGCCGCGTTGATGATGTCCATGTCGAACATGTGTTACTCCTCTCAGCCTTGGCCCAGACGCAATGTCGCGAGCAGCAGGTCTTTCGAGGTGTTCATGACCTCGACGTTGTTCTGGTACGAGCGCGAGGCGGAGATCATGTTGACCATCTCCTCCACGACGTTGACGGCCGGGGCGTAGACGTAGCCGTTGGCGTCCGCGAGCGGATTGCCGGGCTCGTAACGCGCTGCCGCCGGCGCCTGCGATTCGTAGATGCCGCGCACGCGCACGGCGGCGTTGCCGCTTTCGGCCTGCGCGGCGCCGAGTTGCTGGCGAACCGCTTCGAAAATGGGATGACGCGGCTTGTAGACGCTGTTGGCGTCGCCGCTCACGCTCTCGGCGTTGGCGAGGTTGCTGGCCGTCGTGTTGAGACGCACGGACTGCGCCGACATGCCCGAGCCTGCGATATCGAATGCCTTGAAACTCGACATGACTAGCTACCCATGATCGCGGTCATGAGGCCGCGGAATTTCGAGTTGAGGAAAGTCAGCGTTGCCTGGTACCGCACGGCGTTCTCGGCGAAGGCCGACTGCTCGAGCTGCGCGTCGACGGTGTTGCCGTCGAGCGCCGGCGCCAGCGGCGTGCGGTACTTGAGATCCGGATTGCCGGCGGCGTCGGCCGAAGCGGCGCCACCGATGTGGCCGGCCTGCGTGGTCGACAGGTTCACGCCCGACGTGGGCGTCTCGCCCGCCGCGCGCGCCATGGCCTGGCGGAAGTCGATGTCGCGGGCCTTGTAGCCGGGCGTGTCCGCGTTCGCGAGGTTGTTCGCGATCAACTCGGTACGGCGCGCGCGCACGTCGAGCGCGGTCGCGTGCACTCCGATGTACTGGTCGAGATTCAATGGCATGGTCACTCCTCGCGTCGGCGTCAGCGGGCCGACACGGGGGAAGCAAAGCAAGCGACGTGCCATGGGCGGTTTTCGCGCGGCGCGGGGCCGCGCGGGCGTCATGGACGTGTGGGAATGTGACGCGGCGCGCACCGCGCAGGTGAGCGATTGCCGCGCGGCGGCGGAGAAATTCCGGCGGCGGCGTTCGAGGCGTCTCGTATCCGGTAACGGCTCCGCGCGCCGTTTCTTGAGCGGCCCCCGCGCGCTGGCACGTCGATTGCTAACTACAGGGCATGTGGGTCAAAACGTTGACTGTTGGAATGGCCGCCCTCTCCTGCGCGTGCTTCGCCCATGGAGCGGACAAGGCAGCCGATGGACTGCAGACGCTTTCGAGCGTGCGCGCCTCGGCGGAACGCGCCGTGCGCGCTGTACTGGACCCGAAGGCGACCGGCGTATCGGTCGAAGCCGGATCGCTCGACTCGCGCCTGCGGCTCGCCGCCTGCGCCGCACCGCTCGAGACACACGCTCAGCCGCCACGGGGCAACCAGTCGCGCGTGCTCGCGCGGATTTCCTGCACGCAGGGTTCGCCCTGGACCGTGCACGTGCCGGTGGACATCCGGCGTACTCATAGCGTGCTGGTCCTGCGGCGCGCCGTCGCGCGCGGCGAGACGATCGCCCCGACGGACGTCGATACGCAGACCCGAGAACTGCCGGGCATGGCTTCGCCCTACGTCATGAAAGTCGAGGAGCTCACGAGTCGACTGACGAAGCGAGCTTTGCCCGCCGGTACCCTGTTGAGCGCGGATGCTCTGACCGTGGCACTCCTTATACATAGAGGCCAGGAGGTCACGCTGACCGCCTCGTCCAACGGCTTCGAAGTGCGTGCGCCCGGCAAGGCGCTCGCCGATGCGGCCGCGCAGCAGCGCGTGCGCGTCCAGAACCTCTTGTCGCTCAAGGTCGTGGAAGGAGTGGCCGATTCAGCCGGAGTGGTCCGGGTAACCCCCTGATCAGCCGCGAAATATGACCACTGAACAGAATATGCGCCAAATATTCGACTTTTCGGCTAAAGATAGTTGCGGCCACGCCGTTACCTGCCCGTAGACGATCCAGGAGAATTGGCGATGGCGAACAAGATCAGCGGAATCGACGGACGGCCGGTCCAGGTTGGCGGCGGAGCCCCGGTTTCGCGCGTGCGCGACACCACGGCGGAAGGTCGCAAGACCGAAACCACCGGCACGTCGAACATCGACGTTTCGGATACCGCCCGCACCCTCGCCGCGCTCGAGGAGCGCATCTCCACCCTGCCCGTCGTGAACGAGAGCCGCGTCGACGCGGTCCGCAAGGCGATGGACGAAGGCCGTTATCACGTCGACCCGCAGCGGGTCGCCGACAAGATGATGCGCTTCGAAGTGGATCTGCTCGCGGCCATTCCCGCGAACAAATAACGGATGAACATGGACCCCTCGCTGGTTCGCGACACTCTCGGGCGCCTGCTCGCCGACGAGAATGCCGCGCTCGGCGAATTCGAATCCCTGCTCGACCGCGAACACGGCGCGCTCAGCGAGCGAAACATCGACGCGCTCGAATCGCTGGCCGAAACGCGCCAGGCGAACGTGGTCCGCCTGCTCAAGATCGAGGACGAGCGCCGCGCGCTGTGCAGCCTGCACGGCTATTCGGCCGACCTCTCCGGACTTTCGAAGCTCATCGCCTGGTGCGATCCGAAACGCACGCTCGCGAAGCCGTACGAAGAATGTGCCTCGCGCGCCAAGCGCTGCCGCGACCTGAACGACCGCAACGGCGTCCTGGTCGGTGCGCAGATCAAGCGCGTAGAAGGACTGCTCGGCGCCCTCACCGGCACCACGGACACCGCGCCGCGCGCCTATGGCCCGCGCACGAACTCGAACCCCTATTCGGCCACGGGCCGCGTGATTTCCGCCGAAGCCTGACCGACAGACTCTCCGGCATTTTTCCAACGCGCCTCCGGGCGCGTTTTTCTTGCAGGGTCCTAACTAACAACGCGGCCCCGGATGTTCCACGTGAAGCGCTCCCTCTCGCCGTTTACGTAATGCCGGCTGCCGTGCGCCGCGCGCACGCCTAACTACGAAACATAAGAGACGCGGTTCAAATAATTGCGGCGCTTGCGCGAAGTCCGTCACATTCGCAGGCTCAACCCTGCCGGGTTGCCGCCGAAAACCTGAACAGGGTGCGGGCACCTTCGCCGCGCCAACGTCTCGCTGGCGGCAGCTCATGGGTCCGTGCACACCGACCGACGGTACTCCTCTCTCGCAAGTGCTCGTGTGCTGCCGCCGGCCCCTATCAAGGTAGTGGGTCGATGGAAACGATGAAACTCCGGGCGATACAGCATCCCGGCAATGCCGGCGAGCTGCTCGACAGTTTCATCCGCCACGCGGAGAGACTGCCGCGCGATGCGCATCGTCTCACGCAGGAAAGCCAGCTCACCCCGACGCTGGAAAAGGTCGCGCAGCGATCGCTCGAGGAAGGACTCGTCTGGGAAGCCTGGACCGACGACCGCGCGATGTGGCTGTGGGCCTGCGAGGTCTCGCTCGCCCGCTCGCGCGAACGCGGAATGCCGGTCATGGAAGTGCGGCGCTACGACGAAAGCGGCGCGGTCGAGGAAAGCGGCACGTGGGTACGCGTGCGTCACGACCGCTGGCAGCGGTGCAACGAATGAACGTGCGGAACGCTTTCCTCTCGCTGGCGGCCATGTCGCTGGCAGCCTGCGGTGGTGGCGGCGGCAGCGGTACGAGCTCCACACCCGCGCTTTCCGGCGACTCGTCGCCCGCGACGGTCGCGCCGCCGGCGGCTCCGTCGGTTTCCTCCTCGGATCTCTCGCTGGCCGATCGCCTCTACAAGGGCGATCAGCGCACACCGGCCGGCTTCGAGATCGAAGCGCGCCCGTCGAGCGTCGTTGGCACGTTGTCGACGCGCCATCTGCGCAATTCCGACATGGCGACCGGCCCGCAGGCCGCGGGCCCGACGTACGAGCTCTGTACCGACGACCTCGCGCAGGCCATCGACTGGTCCGAGCGGCTATCGACCTGGGGCGGTCAGTATTCGGATCTCGCCACGGTCAACAGCGACGAGCAGAAGTTCGAGCTCGTGCGCGTGCCGCGCGCCGATGTGACCGCGATGCTGCGTCACCGCGTATTCAAGTGTGCGTACCTCGATCGCGCCGGCAGCGACCTGCGCGCCGAGGCCGGTTTCGCCGGCTCGATGAACCAGCGCCCGCTCACTGCCGCGGAACTCGAGTCGCTCGCCGAGTACTTGTGGCAGTTCACGATGTTCAACAACTCGGACTACGCGGTCGAGAGTAGTTCGACCGTGGCCAACGGCGACACGCTCGTGCAGACGATCCGCATGGGAAAACTCGTGCGCGGCGCGAGCGGCTGCGACAGCGTGCAAGTCGTCGACTGGGTGCACACGATGAACGCGGTCGACGGCTCGCTGACGCGCGCGATCACGACCGTGCGCTCCTTCCAGGTTTCGAGCACGCCGGCGGGCGTGCAGGGCTGCCCGGGCTAGAGATCCTTCGCGAGCTTCTTCAGGTAACTGCGGAAGTTCGTCGACAGTTCGGGGTGCGCCAATGCGTATTCCACGTTCGCCTGCAGGTAACCGATCTTGCTGCCGCAGTCGAATCGCTTGCCCGCGAACCGGTACGCATATACCGACTCGTCGTTCATGAGCCGCGCGATACCGTCGGTGAGCTGGATCTCTCCGCCCGCGCCCTCGCCGATGCGCTCGAGATGTTCGAACACGCGCGGCGTGAGCAGGTAGCGTCCGACCACCGCGAGGTTCGACGGCGCCTTGTCGGGCTTCGGTTTTTCGACGATGCGGTCGACGCGCAGCAGGTCGCCATGCCTGGAGCCCGTCTTCACGATGCCGTACTTGTCGGTCTGGTTGTGAGGCACGGTCTGCACGGCAACGATGCTGCCGTTGTCGAAGCGATCAGCCATCTGCTTGAGGCAGGCCTCCTCGGCATCGATGAGATCGTCCGCGAGATGAACGAAGAACGGCGAATTGCCGACGGCCGGCTTGGCGCACAGCACCGCGTGACCGAGACCGAGCGGCGCCGGCTGGCGGATGTAGATGCACGCCGCGTACGACGGCAACACGCTGCGCAGCATCTTGAGCAGGTCGCTCTTGCCCTGCGAGAGCAGCAGGTTCTCGAGCTCGGAGTCGGAATCGAAGTGGTCCTCGATCGCGCGCTTCGAGGATCCCGTGATGAACACGAGCCGCCGCGCCCCTGCGGCGAGCGCCTCTTCAACGGCGTACTGGATGAGTGGTTTGTCGACGATGGGCAGCATTTCCTTGGGGCTGGCCTTCGTCGCCGGCAAAAACCGCGTGCCGCGTCCGGCAACGGGAAACACTGCGACATCGATGCGAGGCTTCTTAGACTTCTTCGTCCTGGTCGACATACGGGCTCCGGGCCATAGAGGCCCGGAACCATATCACGGCCCAATCGCGGCTCCGCATGTCGCGGCTGGGCGAAAAGCCGATTGTTTGCGCGGCTTCACGCCTTCCGCGTTGTCGGATACCGCTTACGTGGCGGGTTTGGGCGTCGCCGACTTCGTCGCCACGGGCGCCGCGCCTGCCGCGGGTTTGTCAGCCCCTAACCGGATGTCGGCGCGATTCTTGTCGATGAGTTTCTGAGTGATGCCTTCGACCATGGCGAGCTGGTCGACCGACTTGAACGGCCCGTTCTTCTCGCGGTAGCTGACGATCGCCTTGGCCTTGGCCGGGCCGACGCCGTTGAGCGCCTTGGCGAGAGTCGTGGCATCCGCGGTGTTGATGTTCACGGGCTCGGCGAACGCGCCGAGCGGAGCGAGCAATACCAGGGCCGCGAGCGTCGATGCGAAGTGTCTGATCTTCATGTTGCCTCCTTGCGTGTTGGGACCCGGCGATGCGCCGGGCGGCAGGGAGACTAGCAAGGCGCGGCTCCGCGGACGGAGCTGCAAATCGCGTCAACTCGCGCGGATATTCAGGCTTTGCAGCGAGTCCCAGCTGCGGCAGCTCGGACATCGCCAATGCCACGTCACGCTCGACACGCCGCATTGTTCGCAGCGGAAGCGCGCCGGTTCGGGCTGAGGCGCCTCGTCAGTGGGCGGTTCCGCGAGCAGCCGCGCGTCGAGTTCGTCGGCGCGCGGCCCGGATGCCAGGCGCGCTTCGTCCGCGAACGCGGCCCGCAACGTGCGCGACGGATTCAGCGCTTCGGCGTACAGGTCGACCACCTTGTCCTGCTCTCCCGCGGCGGCCGCGACACGCGCGGCCAGCAATGCGGCCCGCGCGCTCGACGGCGCATGCACACGCGCGGCCGCGACGTGCGCTCTCGCGGCCGCGAAATCCCCGGCCGCGAGCGACGCCTCGCCGAGCTCGCAGCAATAATGCGCGGCGACCGAAGCGCGCTCGCGTTGCTTCTCCAGCGGCAGCTCGCGCCAGATGTCGAGCGCCGCGCGCCAGTCGTGCTGCTGCTCGTAGACCCAGGCCAGCTTCTCGAGCGCCGCGGCGCGATAGTTAGGCGATCCGAGCAGGTCGCGCAACCGTTCCTCAGCGCGATCGAACAGGCCCGCGCTCATGTAGTCGAGGCCCAGCGCGAACGTTGCCTGTTCGCGGATCGCGTTCTCGCCGTGCTGCCGCAACTCGGTGTGGATCGCGATCGCGCGGTCCACCTCGCCGCGGCGGCGCATCAGGCTGCCGAGCGCGAACTGGATCTCGGCCTCGTGGGACTTGGTCGCGAGCCGCGTGAACACCTCGGCCGCGCGGTCATAGCGGTCGTTGACGAGATGATCGAGGCCCGTGAAGTAGTCGATATCGTGGCGCATGCGCCGCGCGCGCGCCGAGCGCCGGCCGAGCACGAACGCCGCCGCCCCGACGAGCAGGAAACACAGGAGCAGGACTTCGGGACCGATGCCTCTGAGGCGCATGGGGTCAAATTATCACGGGGACCAGACCAAATCTTCCGGACGCCGTCGCTTCGAAGGCGTGAAGATGGGGATCAGCCCCTGGCCAACTGCCAGTCGCGCCAATAGTTCGGGTAGGTCTTGGCGACGCATCCGGGATCGAGGATCCGCAGGCCGGGGAGCTTCGAGCCGAGTACGCCGAAGGACATCGCGATGCGGTGGTCGTGATAGGTCTCGATATCCACGACCGATCGTCGCGCTTTGGCGGCCGCGCTCAGCGGCTGGATCACCATGAAGTCCGGCCCTTCCTCCACTTCCACGCCCAGCTTGCGTAGCTCGCGCGTCGGTGCCTCGATGCGGTCGCACTCCTTCACGCGCAGCGTCGCGAGACCGGTGATCCGCGTGGGCCGCGCCAGGAACGGCGCGATCATCATCAGGGTCGGCGCCACGTCGGGCATCGTGGTCATGTCCACCGGGCCGTCGAAGCCCGGGACCAGGGAAGCGGGCCCCTCGATCACCGTGCGGCCGGGCAATCGTTCGACGCGCGCGCCGAGTTTTTCGCACAGGCCGAAGAACGCGTAGTCGCCCTGCCGCGTGCCGGATCCGAGATTGGTCAACGTGATGCGGCGGCCGTGCAGCAGCGCCAGCGCGGCGAAATAGGAAGCCGCCGAAGCATCACCTTCGACGGGAATCTCGCCGGCCCGATAGGCCTGCGGCCGCACGACGAGCATTCGGTATTGCCGGTTCTCGACTTCGACGCCGAACTTGCGCATCTCGTCGAGCGTGAGATCGAGATATGGCTTGCTGGTCAGGTCGCCTTCGACTTCGATCGTGAGGCCGCCTTCGATGAGCGGCGCGATGATCAGCAGGCTCGTGAGGTACTGACTCGAGATCGTGCCGGAAACTCGCGCGGGACCGCGCAGCGCGCGCGTCCCCGACACCGTCGTCGGCAGGTAGCCGTCGTTGGTGGATTCGAGCGTCGCGCCGAGCGCGCGCAGCGCGTCCACCAGGTCCTTGTTGGGGCGTTTCTGCATCGATATGTGGCCATCGATGCGGGTCTGGTCGGGCCGCAACGCCGCGAACGCGAGCATCAGGCGCGTGGTCACGGCGCTCTGGCCGACGTCGAGCGTCACCGCGCCGCCGGCGAACTGGCCGCCGCGTCCGGTGACGATCACCTGGTCTTCGCGCGAATCGTCCACGCCGATGCCGAGCCGGCGCAGGCAGTCCTTCATGCGCCAGTAATCGTCGGCTTCTCCGGGATAACGGATGGTGCTGGTGCCGTTGGCGAGCGCCGCGATCGCGCAGTCGCGCAGCGTCAGGGACTTGCTGCCCGGCAGGGGTGTCTCGAAACGGGAGAAACCGCCCGGCCACGGCTCCAGCAGGAGCGTGGCCGGGTAGTTAGTTTGGGCGATCAATCACGAATGGGCCTGTCGGCCCCGTCGTTCACGCGCTCGCGCAGGTCCTTGCCCGGCTTGAAATGCGGCACGTACTTGCCGGAGAGCGCCACCGCCTCTCCGGTCTTGGGATTCCGGCCCTGCCGCGGCGGCCGGAAGTGCAGCGAGAACGAGCCGAAGCCGCGTATCTCGATGCGATCTCCCGCCGACAGGGCATCGCTCATGATCTCGAGGATCTGCTTGAGCGCGAGCTCCACATCCTTGGCTGGCAGATGTTTCTGTTTTGCCGTGATGATTTCGATGAGCTCGGACTTGGTCATGGGCCTACCTGTTGTTGTTATCGAGGCTAGCTATTACCGGTCTCCGCCACCGATCTGCTCCTTGAGCAGGTCGCCGAGGCTCGTGCCGCTGCTCGAGCCCTGCTCGGAACGGTAGCTCGAGACGGCTTCCGCCTCCTCGTGCATTTCCTTGGCCTTGATCGACAGCGCGATCGTGCGGGTCTTGCGGTCGACGCCGGTGAACTTGGCTTCGATCTCGTCGCCGACCTTGAGCACGGTGCGCGCGTCTTCGACGCGGTCGCGTGCGAGCTCGGAGGAACGCAGCTGGCCTTCGATGCCATTGCCCAGGTCGATGACCGCGGCGCGCGCGTCCACTTCCTTGACCGTTCCCTTGACGATGGTGCCCTTCGGATTCGTCGCGATCCACTCGCTGAACGGATCCTGCGCGAGCTGCTTGATGCCGAGCGAGATGCGCTCACGCTCCGGATCGATCGACAGCACCATGGCCTCGACTTGCTGGCCCTTCTGGTAGTTGCGCACGGCTTCTTCGCCGGGCACGTCCCACGAAAGATCGGACAGGTGCACGAGACCGTCGATGTTGCCGGACAGACCGATGAACACGCCGAAGTCGGTGATGGACTTGATCTGGCCCGACACCTTGTCGCCGCGGTTGTAGTTCTCGGCGAACTCCTTCCACGGGTTCTGCTTGCACTGCTTGAGGCCGAGCGAAATGCGACGACGCTCTTCATCCACGTCGAGCACCATGACTTCGACTTCCTGGCCCGAGTGCACGACCTTGGCCGGGTTGACGTTCTTGTTGGTCCAGTCCATTTCGGACACGTGGACCAGGCCTTCGACGCCGTCCTCGATCTCCACGAACGCGCCGTAGTCGGCGATGTTCGTGACCTTGCCGAACACTCGCGTGTTGGGCGGGTAACGGCGGGCGATGTTCTCCCACGGATCCGCGCCGAGCTGCTTGAGGCCCAGCGAGACACGCGAACGCTCGCGGTCGAACTTGAGGATGCGGACGTCGATCTCGTCGCCGACTTTGACCACTTCCGACGGATGCTTGACGCGCTTCCACGCCATGTCGGTGATGTGCAGCAGGCCGTCGATGCCACCGAGGTCCACGAACGCGCCGTAGTCGGTGAGATTCTTGACCGTGCCCTTGAGCACGGTGCCTTCCTGCAGGTTGTCCATGAGCGCGCTGCGCTCGGCGGAGAACTCCTGCTCGACGACCGCGCGACGGGAAACGACAACATTGTTGCGCTTCTGGTCGAGCTTGATGACCTTGAACTCGAGGGACTTGCCTTCGAGGTAGGCGATGTCGCGCACGGGGCGCACGTCGACGAGCGAGCCCGGCAGGAACGCGCGGACGTTGTCGATCTCGACGGTGAAACCACCCTTCACGCGACCGGTAATGGTGCCGGTGACGATCTCGGACTTGTTGAACGACTCTTCGAGACGGGTCCAGGTGCGGGCACGCTTGGCCTTCTCGCGCGACAGGCGCGTCTCACCGCTGCCGTCTTCCATCGCGTCGAGCGCCACCTCGACGGTGTCGCCGGGCTTGACTTCGATCTCGCCCTTTTCGTTCTTGAATTGCTCGAGCGGGATCACCGCTTCGGACTTGAGGCCCACGTTGACGACGACCATGTCACTGCCTACGTCGACGACGAGGCCGGAGAGGATCATGCCGGGGCGGATGCGCTGGTTAGCTAGGCTCTGTTCGAAGAGCTGGGCAAAAGATTCAGTCATGTATGTACTCGATTGACGCTCGCAGGAATCCGTCCCGACGAGGTTGAAGTGTTCGTTACACATCCATGTGCAACGGCTATGCGTGCAAACCGCTTCCTATCTTCCTTTTCACGGCCAGAGATTTCGCTCGCGCCCGAGCGAGAGGACTCGCTCGACGACGGCGTCGATACTCAATCCGGTGGAGTCGAGTAGATGCGCGTCCGGCGCGGGCTTGAGGGGGGCGACCTGGCGGGTCGAATCCCGCAGATCGCGCTCCGCGATCTCCCGCGAAAGGGCGGCAAGACTAGCAGCGGAGCCCTTTGCCATCAACTGCTTATGACGTCTTTGGGCCCGTTCTTCGGCGCTGGCGGTGAGAAAAACCTTCAGGGGGGCCTCGGGGAAGATGACCGTGCCCATATCGCGCCCATCGGCCACCAGGCCGGGCGATTTGGCGAAGGAGCGCTGCAGGTCGAAAAGGGCCGCCCGGACCGCCGGCCAGACGGCCACGCGGGAGGCGCCCGCCCCGGCTTCCTCGGTCCGGATCCGCCCGGTCACGTCCTGGCCATCGAGCAGGACCCGCTCCTCGCCGGTCGGTGACCCGAACTCGACCTTCATGTGGCGCGCGATCGAAACGTGGCCTTCCACGTCGTCCGGATCGACTCCCTTGATCGATCCGCCCAATGCGACCAGCCGGTACAAGGCACCGCTGTCGAGCAGGTTCCACCCCACCCGGGCGGCGACGATCCGGCTGATGGTGCCCTTACCAGAGCTGGAGGGTCCGTCGATGGTCGCGACGGGCGCGGAAATCTGTGCAGGGCTCATGGAGCTTCAGGCTACCAAGATCCTCTGCCAGGCCGACAGGAATCTGTCGTTCTGCTCCACCGTGCCGAGCGTGACGCGCAGGTGCTCGCGCAAACCATAGTTCACGACGGGCCTCACGATGATCCCGGCCCGCAGCAATGCATCGAAACGGCGCAACGCGTCGGGACCCGCATGGAGCAGCAGGAAGTTGCCCGCGGTCGGGATCGTCGGTGTGCCCATGGCATTCAACGCGGCGGCGACGCGCGCGCGTTCGGCGACCGCGACGGCCACCGCGGCGCTCACGTGCGCCTCGTCCTCGAGCGCGGCGGTCGCCCCGGCGAGCGCCACCGAAGACACGTTGAACGCCTGCCGCACGCGGTTGAGCATGTCGGCGACCGAGGGATGGCTCACCGCGTACCCGACCCGTAATCCCGCGAGGCCATAGGCCTTGGAGAAGGTGCGCACCACGACGAGGTTCGGGAATTCGGCGATCCAGGGAATGCCGTTCTGGATGTCGAGTCCGCCTGCGTATTCGTAATACGCCTCGTCGAGCACGACGATCGCGTGCGATGGCACTTCGCTCACGAATCGCCGCAGCTCCGTGGCGGTTACATAGGTGCCCGTCGGGTTGTTGGGATTCGCGATGAATACCAGGCGCGTTTCGTCGGTGATCGCGCGCTTCATCGCGGCGAGGTCGTGTCCGAGCGGCATCGCCGAGTCCGGCGCGAGCGCGGGGGTCACGACGCCCGTCGCGCCGGCCGCCTGCACGGCGATGGGATAAACCGCGAACGCGTATTGCGAATACACGGAGGAAAGTCCGGGCTTGAGGAAGGCCTCGGCGAGCAGCACCAGCACGTCGTTCGAGCCGTTGCCGAGCGTGATCTGCCCGGCCGCTACCCCTAACTTCCGCGCCAGCGCGTGTTTGAGCTGATGGCCGCTGCCATCGGGATACAGCCAGGCGTCGCCGAGAGTGGCGTGCATCGCGGCCAGCGCACGTGGGCTCGGACCGAACGGGTTCTCGTTCGAGGCGAGCTTGATGATGTCCTTGATGCCGAGCTCGCGCTCGAGCTCTTCGATGGGTTTGCCGGGAACGTAGGGCGCGAGCGTGCGGACGCAGTCGACCGCCAGATCACCAGGTCTGCCCGTGTCGTAATGCAGCGGTGACTGGCTCATTGGACTTCCTGTCTTTATCAGGAAACCGCGCGTGGATAGGACCCGAGCACGCGGAACAACGACGCGCGTTTCTTCAGGTCCTTCAGCGCCTTCACCACGTGCGGCTCGTCGGCGTGACCTTCGATGTCGAGGAAGAACACGTAGTCCCACTTCTGGCGGCGCGACGGCCGCGACTCGATGCGCGTGAGGCTGATCTTGTGCTTGGCGAGCGGCTCGAGCAGCCGGAACAAGGCGCCAGGCGAATCGGTGTGCAGCGCGGAGCACAGGATGGTGGTGCGATCGTCTCCGGAAGGCTGGAACAGCTTCCGTCCGACTACAAAAAAGCGCGTGGTGTTGTCGTCGCGGTCTTCGATCTCGGTGGCCAGTAGTTTGAGGCCGTAGACGTCGGCGGCGGTTTCGCCGGCGATCGCCGCGGTGCCCTCTTCGTCGCGCGCGCGGCGCGCGCCTTCGGCGTTGCTGGCGACCGGAATCCGCGGCACGCCGGGCAGATGTTCATCGAGCCAGCCGCGGCATTGCGCGAGCGACTGCGGATGGCTGCAGATGCGCTTGATACGGTCGAGGCGGTCCATGCCGCCCATCAGGAACTGGTGGATGCGCAGTTCCACCTCGCCGCAGATCTTGAGCGGCGAGCCCAGCAGGCTGTCGAGCGTGTGGTTGACCGACCCTTCGGTGGAGTTCTCCACCGGCACCACACCGAAGTCGGCGAGCCCTGCTTCGACTTCGTGGAATACCTCGTCAACGGATGACAGCGCGAGCGCGCGCACCGAATGACCGAAGTGCTTCAGGGTCGCGGTCTGCGAGAACGTGCCTTCGGGCCCGAGGTAACCGACCTTGAGCGGCTCCTCCTGCGCGAGGCAGGCGGACATGATCTCGCGGAACAGCCGCAGGATTTCCTCGGTGCGCAGCGGACCCTTGTTCCGCTCGCGCGCCATGCGCAGCACCTGGGCTTCGCGCTCGGGCCGGTAGAAGTCGACGGTGTGACCGTCAGCGTGCTTGGAAACACCGACCTGGCGCGCGAGGCGCGCCCGGTCGTTCAGCAACGCGTGGATCTTCGCGTCGACGGCGTCTATCTGCCCGCGCAGGCGGGAAAGATCCGGCGGCGCCGCGGCCGCCGGATTCGCAGGTTTGCGTGTCTTGGTCGACTTCTTTTTCGCCTTCGCCATGCGCCTCTTATATCACCCGCGCGGCCAGCACGCCCGTGATCGCGCGGACCTTGTCGATCACGTTCGAATCGACGGCGCCGTCGGTATCGATCAGCGTGTACGCGTATTCGCCGCGGGACTTGTTCAGCAGCTCGGCGATGTTGAGCGAGGCGCCCGCGAGCGCGGTCGAGATCTGGCCCACCATGTTAGGGACGTTGCTGTTGGCGATGCAGATGCGCGAGGTCTTCGGCGCGCGCGGCAGCACGACTTCGGGGAAGTTCACGCTGTTGCGGATGTTGCCGTTCTCGAGATAGTCCTTGACGGTATCCGCGACCATGACCGCGCAGTTGTCCTCGGCCTCGTTGGTCGAGGCGCCGAGGTGCGGCAGCGTCACGATCTTCGGGTGATCCTTGGTGGCGTTGGTCGGAAAATCGCACACGTAGCCCTGCAGCCGACCGTCGTCGAGGGCGGCCACGACCGCCTTTTCGTCCACGATCGGGGCGCGCGCGAAGTTCAGGATCACGCCGTTCTTGCGCATGAGCTTGAGGCGCGCCTCGCTGACCAGGCCGCGGGTCTCGGGCGTCAGCGGCACGTGCACGGAGATCACGTCCGAGCGCACGAACAGGTCGTCGAGCGACAGCGCCTGCTCGACGTTCGAGGACAGCTGCCAGGCGCGCTGCACGGTGATCTGCGGGTCGTAACCCAGCACTTTCATGCCGAGGCCGAGGGCCGAGTTCGCGACTTCCACGCCGATCGCGCCCAGGCCGATGACACCGAGCGTGCGGCCGGGTAGTTCGAAGCCGACGAAGTTCTTCTTGCCCTTCTCGACCGCGACGTCGATCGCGTGATCGTCACCGGTCTGCGACTTTGCAAACGACCAGGCCTGCGTGATGTTGCGCGCGGCGAGGAACATGCCAGCGAGCACGAGCTCCTTCACGGCATTCGCGTTCGCGCCGGGCGCGTTGAACACCGGGATGCCGCGCTTGCTGAGCGCCTCCACCGGGATGTTGTTGGTGCCGGCGCCGGCGCGGCCCACGGCGCGCAGGCTGTCGGGCAGCGCGAGTTTGTGCATGTCCGCCGAGCGGACCAGGATGGCATCCGGGCTGCCGATCTCCGAGGCCACCTCGAAGCGCTCGCGCGGCAGGCGCTCGAGCCCCTTGATGCTGATGTTGTTGAGGGTCTGGATCTTGAAACGCATTGCTTGCTCCTGCGTGGACGTTATTGCCCTACCGCGTCTGGGCCGCCGACGTTATTGCCGACGGTTGTTGGTTGGTGCCGGGTGAGAAATCGATGAGTTAGCTAAAGGTCGGTGTGCTGGCAGCCGACGCGGCGCTAACTCATCGATTTCTCACCCGGCACCTGCTCTTCGTCAGGCGTTTCTCGCCTGGAAATCCTTCATGAACTTGATCAGCGCATCGATGCCTTCGGGGGGCATCGCGTTGTAGATGGACGCGCGCATGCCGCCCACCGAGCGATGGCCTTCGAGGTTCACGAGGCCGACTTTTCCCGCCTCGGCGCAGAAGGTCTTGTCGAGGTCGGGCTTGGCGAGCGTGAACGGCACGTTCATCCACGAGCGCGCGTTCGGCGCGACCGGGCTCTTGTAGAAGCCGCTGTTCTCGATGAAGTCGTAGAGCTTGGCCGCCTTCGTGCGGTTGCGCTCTTCCATCGCCTTCAGGCCGCCCTGCTTCTTGAGCCACTTGAACACGAGGCCCGCGAAGTACCACCCGAAGGTCGGCGGCGTGTTGAGCATCGAGCCATCGTCGGCCATGGCCTTGAAGTCCCAGACCATCGGCGTGCCGGGACGCGCCTTGCCGATGAGATCGTCGCGCACGATCACGACGACGATGCCCGCGGGGCCGATGTTCTTCTGCGCACCGGCGTAGATGAGTCCGTACTTCGAGACGTCGATGGGACGCGACAGGATCGTGGAGCTGAAATCCGCGACCAGCGGCACATTGCCCGTCTGCGGGACGTAGTCGAACTCGACGCCGCCGATGGTCTCGTTCGGCGTGTAGTGGAAATACGCGGCGTTCGGCGAGAGCTTGAGCGCCCCCTGCACGGGAACCGTGGAGTAGTTGGACGCGGCTTCGTCCGCGACCACGTTGACCGTCTTGCAGAAACGCTTGGCCTCGCCGATGGCCTTCTTGGACCAGGCGCCGGTGTTCACGTAATCGACCGTCGAATCGGCCGTGGCGAGGTTCATCGGGATCGCCGAGAACATGCCGGTGGCGCCGCCCTGCAGGAACAGCACCTTGTAGTTGGCCGGGATCGCGAGCAGGTCGCGCAGGTCCGCTTCGGCTTCCTGGGCGACGGCGACGAACGCCTTGCTGCGGTGGGAGACTTCCATCACCGACATGCCGCTGGACTTCCAGTCGGTCATCTCGGATTGAGCCTGCTGAAGAACTTCGAGGGGCAGCGTGGCCGGCCCCGCGGCGAAATTGAATACGCGCATGGTCTGATCCTCTCGTGCGGACCTTATTGCCCGCCCGTTCGTTACCCCCGGACGTTATTGCCCGGGGGCGCGAAATATATCAGGTGGTCGGCGTATCGGCAGGGCCACCGTCGTCATTTTTGGGGGAAGTGTCCCCTGAAGGCACGCCGGGCGCCGTCGAACCCGTGCCGGCGGAATCCTCGCCCAGGCTCTCGATGCGCTCCACGCCGGTCAGTCGCTCGCCCTCGTCCAGCCGGATCAGGCGCACGCCCTGCGTATTACGTCCAACCACGGAGATTTCGCTCACCGGCGTGCGCACCAGCGTACCGGTAGAACTTATGAGCATGAGCTCATGATCGGGATTCACTTGCAATGCGGCGACCATCTCGCCATTGCGCTCGGTAGTTTGCAGCGCGATCACGCCCTGCCCGCCGCGACCGTGCTGCGGGAAATCCTCGAGCGGCGTGAGTTTGCCGTAACCGTTGGCCGACGCCGTCAGGATGTGGCCCTCGCCCACGACGATGAGCGAGATGAGCTCCTGCGCGGCAGCGAGCTTGATGCCGCGCACGCCCGTGGCTTCGCGGCCCATCGGCCGCACTTCCGATTCGTTGAAACGGATCGACTTGCCGCCGTTCGACGAGAGGATGATCTCGCGCGTGCCGTCGGTGAGTGCGACGCCGACGAGTTTGTCGTCGGTGTCGAGGCTCAGCGCGATGATGCCGCTCGCGCGCGGGCGCGAGAACGCCGACAACGGCGTCTTCTTCACGGTGCCCTGGCTCGTCGCCATGAACACGAAATGTTCGTCGTCGAACTGCTTGATCGGCAGGACGGCGTTGATCTTCTCGCCCTCTTCGAGCGGCAGCAGGTTGACCATCGGCTTGCCGCGCGAGCCGCGGCCCGCGAGCGGTAGTTCGAACACCCGCTTCCAGTAAACCTTGCCGCGGTTGCTGAAGCACAGGATCGTGTCGTGCGTGTGCGCGACGAACAGCTTCTCGACGAAGTCTTCGTCCTTCACCGCGGTGGCCGCCTTGCCGCGCCCGCCGCGCCGCTGGACCTGGTACTCGGTGACCGGCTGGCTTTTCGCGTAACCCGCGTGCGACAGCGTGACCACCACGTCCTGCGGCTCGATCAGGTCCTCGGTGGATAGATCGAGATGGTCGCGGTTGATCTCCGTGCGCCGCGCGTCGCCGTACTGCTCGCGGATCGCGACGAGTTCGTCGCGCACGACCTGCGTGAGGCGCTCGGGACGCGCGAGGATGTCGGACAGGTCCACGATGAGCACGAGCAGTTCCTTGTACTCGGCGACGATCTTGTCCTGCTCGAGACCGGTGAGCCGGTGCAGGCGCATGTCGAGAATCGCCTGCGCCTGCGTCTCGGATAGTTTGTATCGAGCGCCGCCCGCGGGATCGGTACCGACCGCCTGCAATCCGAGATCGCTCGTCATGCCGGCCGGGCGCGTCGAAATGTCGCCGGCCGCCCTGAGCATGGCCGGCACGGCGCCGGCGCTCCAGGTGCGCGCCAGCAACGCCGCCTTGGCCTCGACGGACGACGGAGAAGCCTTGATGAGCGCGATCACCTCGTCGATGTTCGCCAGCGCGACCGCGAGACCTTCCAGCACATGCGCCCGGTCGCGCGCCTTGGCGAGATCGTAGATGGTGCGCCGGGTTACGACTTCGCGACGATGCCGGATGAAAGCCTCCAGCATCTCCTTGAGGCCCAGCAGCTTCGGCTGGCCGTCGATGAGCGCGACCATGTTGATGCCGAACACCGTCTCGAGCGGCGTCTGCGCGTACAGGTTGTTGAGCACCACCTCGGCGACTTCGCCGCGCTTGAGCTCGATGACGACGCGCATGCCGTCCTTGTCGGACTCGTCGCGCAGGTCGGAAATGCCGTCTATCTGCTTGTCGCGCGCGAGTTCGGCGATGCGCTCGAGCAGGCGCGCCTTGTTCACCTGGTACGGCAGTTCGGTGACGATGATCGCCTGCCGGCCACCGGCCTTGTCGACGTCCTCGAAATGCGTACGCGCGCGGATCGAGAGCCGGCCGCGGCCGGTGCGATACGCCGTCGCGATTTCGGTGGCGCCGTTGATGATGCCGGCCGTCGGGAAGTCCGGGCCCGGCACGTGCTGCATGAGTTCGGCGAGCGTGACCTCGGGATTCTCGAGCACCGCGAGGCAGGCGTTGACGATCTCGTTGAGGTTGTGCGGCGGAATGTTGGTCGCCATACCGACCGCGATGCCCGCCGAGCCGTTGACCAGCAGGTTCGGGAACTTCGCCGGCAGCACCGAGGGCTCGGTTTCCGAGCCGTCGTAGTTCGCCACGAAATCGACGGTCTCTTTCTCGATGTCCGCGAGCAGCTCGCTCGTGATGCGGGACATGCGCACTTCGGTGTAACGCATGGCGGCCGGCGCGTCGCCGTCCACCGAACCGAAGTTGCCCTGCCCGTCCACGAGCAGGTAGCGCATGGAGAAGTCCTGCGCCATGCGCACCAGCGCGTCGTACACGGCGGTGTCGCCGTGCGGGTGATATTTACCGATGACGTCGCCGACGACGCGCGCGGACTTCTTGTAGGCCTTGTTCCAGTCGTTTCCGAGCTCGCGCATGGCGTGCAGGATTCGCCGGTGCACAGGCTTCAGGCCGTCGCGAACGTCCGGCAACGCGCGTCCCACGATCACGCTCATCGCGTAATCCAGGTACGACTGTCGCATCTCGTCTTCGAGGTTTACCGGAAGTATTTCGCGCGCTATTTCGTTCATGCGTAGGGCCGAAAAAAAGGTGCGGAATTCTAGCACGCAGGCCCCGCCGAAAGCCCTGTTTTCACGAATGTTTCTCGTCCATCCGGGGGCTCTTCGCGTCTATACTTCCGCCTCGCCATGACCACCCCTCGGACGCCCCCTTTGACGTCGAATCGCGACGCCGCGGAAATCGCCAAATTCGAAGCGGCCGCGCATCGCTTCTGGGATGTCGACGGCGAGTTCAAACCACTGCACCGGCTGAATCCCGTGCGCGCGCGTTACGTGCAGGAACGCTGCAGGTTGCAGGGCGCACGTGTGCTCGACGTCGGCTGCGGCGGCGGACTGCTCACCGAAACTCTGGCGCGCGCGGGCGCGAAGGTGGCCGGCATCGACCTCGCGCCGACCATGATCGAGACCGCGCGCCTGCACGCGCTCGAATCCGGGCTCGACATCGATTATCGGCTCGAATCCGCGGAGGCCATGCTGGTCGCGAACGCCGGGAAATTCGACGTGGTCACCTGCATGGAAATGCTGGAGCACGTCCCGGATCCCGCCCAGATGGTCGCGATCCTCGGAAAGCTGGTCGTGCCGGGCGGCGACGTGTTCGTCTCAACCATCAATCGCAATCTGAAATCTTTCGCGCTCGCCATCGTGGGCGCGGAATACATCGCGAATCTCGTGCCGCGCGGCACACACGAATACGAGCGCCTGCTGAAGCCCTCGGAAATCGCCAGCTTCGCGCGCGCCGCGGACCTCGATGTCGTGGACATCGCCGGGCTGCAATACGACCCGGTGCGCTCGCAGTGCTCGCTCACGAACGACCCGTCGGTCAACTATCTCATGCACCTGAAACGCCGCCCGGCCGCGGGTGACGCATGAGCAGCATCCGGGGCGTACTGTTCGATCTCGACGGAACGCTGCTCGACACCGCGGCCGATTTCCACGAGTCGCTGAACGATCTGCGCGCCGAGGAGAATCTCGCGCCGCTCACCTTCGAAGAAGTGCGCTGCCAGGTGTCGCATGGCGGAAACGCGCTCACACAACTCGGGTTCGGCGTGTTGCCGCCCGACGAGCACGAAGCCATGCGCATGCGGCTGCTGCACATCTACGCGAAGCGCATCGCGAAACACACCTGCCTGTTCGAAGGCGGCGAAACGATGCTCACCGAACTCGAACGTCGCGGCCTCGCGTGGGGCATCGTGACGAACAAGCCGGGCTGGCTCACCGATCCATTGCTGGTCGAAGTGAAGCTCCACACCCGCGCGAGCGCGGTGGTGAGCGGCGACACGCTCGCGCATCGCAAACCGCACCCCGCTCCGCTGCTGCATGCGGCCGAGAAGATGGGCATCCCCGCATCCGAGATCGTCTACGTCGGCGACGCCGAGCGCGACATGCAGGCGGCGCAGGCCGCGGGAATGTATGCACTGGTCGCGCGCTTCGGTTACCTGCGCGCGGAGGATCGTGCGGATACCTGGTTCTCGCACGGCTCGCTCGAAACCCCGCTCGATTTGATCGACTGGCTCGACAAGCCGCGCAACGGAGCGGCATGAGCAATACCTGGCTCATCACGATCATCGCGGCGCTCGCGGCCGCGGTCATCGGTTATCTGATCGGCACGCTGCGCGCGGCACGCCGCGCGGAGGCGCTGCGCGCGCAACTCGCGGAGGCCAACGCGAAGCTCGCCACCGAAGAACAGGCGCTGGCCCGCAACGCCGAGCTGCTGCGCCAGAGCGAGGCGCAGGTGCGCCTGGCCATCGAGAGCAGTTCGCGCGCCGCGTTGAACGCCAACAGCGAGACCTTCCTGAAGCTCGCGCGCGAAGTTTTCGGCGCCGATCAAGCCAAGGCCGAGGCCTCGATCAAGGAGCGCGAAGAAGCGATCCGGCAGCTGGTCGAGCCACTCAAGGTGGCGCTCGCCCGGCAGGAAGAACTGGAGCGCGAGCGGCGCGATTCCTCGGGCAAGCTCTTCGGACAGATCGAGAATCTCGTAAAGGTGCAGGACCTGCTCCAGCGCGAGACGCGCAACCTGTCTACCGCGCTGCGCCGCCCGGAAGTGCGCGGGCGCTGGGGCGAGATCACGCTGCGCCGCGTGGTCGAGCTCGCGGGCATGTCCGAGCACTGCGATTTCACCGAGCAGGAACACGTCGCGCTCGAAGGCGGCGCGTTGCGCCCCGACCTCGTCGTGCGCATGCCGGAGAACCGCAGCATCGTCGTGGACGCCAAGACGCCGCTCGATGCCTTCCTTGCGGCGGTCGAGGCCCACGACGACGATGCTCGTCGCGAAGCGCTGGTGCGCCACGCGCGCCAGGTCGAGGAGCGCGTGCGCGAGCTCGGCCGCAAGAGTTACTGGGAGCAGTTCGAGCACAGCCCGGAATTCGCGGTGCTGTTCCTGCCCGGCGACCAGTTCCTGTCGGCGGCGCTTGCCGAGAACCCCGAGCTCATCGATTCGGCGCTCAAGCAGCGCATCATCGTGACGACGCCCTCGACGCTGATGGCGCTGCTCAAGGTCATCGCCTATGGCTGGCGTCAGTCGCGCGTCACCGAGAACGCGCGCGAGATCCGCGTGCTCGGCCAGGACCTGCACAAGCGGCTGAGCGTGTTCGTCGGCCATCTGCAGAAGGTGGGCCGCGCGTTCGGATCCGCGATCGACGCGTTCAACTCGGCGGTGGGATCGATGGAACGCAACGTGTTGCCGCAGGCGCGCAAGTTCACCGAACTCGGCGCGACCACGGATGCGCCGATCGACCCCGTCGAGCAGCTCGAAAAAGGCGTGCGCACGCTCGCGACGCCGGCCGTCGATCCCGGTGACGAACTACCCGCGCCAGAGGATCAGCCGAAACCATGAACCCAACACCATGAACCCGGAGACTTTCGATCCCCGCGCCCACCATTCCGCGCCCGATGAATTCAAGGGCCGCGTGGTGATGGTGACCGGCGCCAGCGGCGGCATCGGCCGCGCCGTGTCGCTCGCGCTCGCGCGCGCCGGGGCCGAGGTCATCCTGCTCGGCCGCACGGTGCGCAAGCTCGAGGGCGTGCACGCGGAGATCCAGAAACTCGGCGGACCCGAAGCGAGCATCGTGCCGCTCGATCTCGAACGCGCGCTCGCCGCGGACTACGAAGCCGTCGCGGCCGCGATCCAGTCTCGTTATGGACGGCTCGACGGCCTGCTGCACAACGCCGCGCTGCTCGGCACGCTCATGCCGCTCGAGCAATACGACGTACCGACCTTCATGCGCGTGATGCACGTGAACGTGACCTCGGCCTTCGTGCTCACGCAGCACCTGATGCCGCTGCTGAAAAAATCGCCGGATGCGACGGTGCTCTTCACCTCGAGCGGCGTCGGCACGCGCGGCCGCGCGTACTGGGGCGCTTACTCGATCTCGAAGTTCGCGGTGGAAGGCATGACGCAGGTGCTCGCGCAGGAAACCGAGAACACGACGCGGATCCGCGTGAACATCATCGATCCCGGCAAGGTGCGCACGCCGATGCGCCGGCAGGCCTATCCATCCGAGGCGCCCGAATCCCTGCCGATGCCGGAGTCGCTGACGGGACCCTACCTCGCCCTGCTCGGCCCGGCGAGCCGCGGGATCACGGGGCGTCGGTTTCCGGCGCAGGGCTGAGCAGCGCTTCGATTTCCCCGTCTTCGAGCTGCCGGTACTGGCCGCGCGGCAGGGACTTGTCGAGCCTCAAACTACCTACCGCCACGCGCTGCGTGCGGCTCACGAGCGCGCCCTGCCGTTCAAAGAGCTGCCGCACGTCCTTGCCGCTCGCGCCGCGCACGACGATCGAATACCAGCGGTTGGAGCCTTCGAGGTCGGCTTCGCTCGACTCGAGACTCTCGACCGTGATCGCGGCGGGCCGGTCCAGCTTGCCGCTCTGGATGCCCGCGACCTGATCGGGCCCCAGCAGTCCCTTCACGCGCACGGTGAACTCGGACGGCAGCTTGTGGATCGCACGCTGCAGTTTCGTGGCGAGCGCGCCGTCGGAGGTCACGAGTTCGAGACCGCCGTCGATGCCGGGCATCGGGCTCACCGCGATGAAGCGGCGGCCTGCGCTCTTCGGCAGGCGATCGATCAACGGCGCGCGGTCCCCTTCGGGCTCGCGCAGCGGATCGCCCGCCGAGCGATTGAACATGAACACCTGGGAGCCCGCCGCGGCGCGCAGGCGGATCGGACGGCCGTCCAGCCGGATGTCGTCGCGCTGCGAGACTCTCACGCCGAGCTCGGCGACCTTGCCGTTGACCGAAAGCCGGCCCGCGCGAATCCATTCCTCGATCGCGCGGCGGGATCCCAGGCCGCGTTGCGCGAGATACTTCTGGAGCCGCTCGGCGGCGCCTGCGGGCGCCGATCGAGGACGCGGCATGGAGCTACCCGCTCGGGATCAGGACTCGTCGGACGGCGGCGCCGCCACGAGCCCGGCGGTGGAATCGCCCGGCGCGGAGAGTTCTTCGTCATCCGCGTCGTCGTCGCCCGCGGCGTCGAGCCCCGGGTCCTGTTCGTCCGCGCTCACCGCGACGATGGACACTTCTCCGGAATCCACGGCGCCCGAATCCTGCGAGGCGGCGTCATCGACCGTCGCACCGTCCACCGACGCGCCATCGACCTGTGCGCCATCGACGACGGCCGGCGTCGCTTCACCACCCTCGGTCGTACCCGGCAGCGGCAGCTGCAGGTTGAGATCCGTGAGCGACTTGAGCTCGGCGAGCGGCGGCAGGTCTTCGATCGACTTGAGCGAGAAATAATCGAGGAATTCGGACGTCGTGCCGAGCAGTTCCGGATGACCGGGCACGTCGCGATGACCGACGACGCGCACCCAGTTGCGCTCCATCAGCGTCTTGACGATTTCCGGGTTCACGGCGACGCCGCGCACGTTCTCGATCTCGGCGCGCGTGATCGGCTGGCGATACGCGATGAGCGCGAGCGTTTCGAGGAGTGCACGCGAGTACTTGCGGGGACGATCGGGCCACAGGCGCGAGACTTCGAGCGAGAACTCGCTGCGTACCTGGAAGCGGAAACCGTTGGCGGTCTCACGCACCTCGACGCCGCGACCCTCGTAGTCGGCCGCGAGCTGCTCGAGCGCGGCGCGCAACTCCTTCGTCGACGGCCGCGAGGCTTCTTCGAAAATCTGCGCGAGCTCCGCCACGGACACGGGGCGCGCGGCGGCGAGCAGCGCCGCTTCGATGACGTTCTTGATGTAGGAATCACTCATGCTTGTCTCCGTCCAGAAGCTCGTCCGGCGGTTCGTCACCTGAATCGTCGTCGTCGAGATCGGGCGTCAATTCTTCGTTCGCGTCTGCATTCGCGACAGTCACGTCTTCGTTCGCGGCGGCTTCGACCTCGTGCGCGATCTCTTCGATCGCGTCGTTGTCGACGGCGAGCCTGAGCCCGCGTGCTCCCTGCGCGCTGCGCACGTGCAGCGGCGCGTAGGCCTCGGTCTGCACGATGTCGATCAATCCCTCGCGCACCAGCTCCAGGATGGCCACGAACGTCACCGTGACGCCCATGCGCCCTTCCTCGGGCCTGAACAGTTTCACGAAATCGACGAAGCTCGCCTGCTCGAGCGACGCGAGAATATCAGACATGCGCACGCGCACCGACAGCCGCTCGCGCTGGACGTGATGATGCGCAAACATTTCCGCGCGTTGCACCACGTCGCGGAATGCCAACAGCATTTCCTGCATCGCGACCTGCGGCAGCGGGCGCGAAGTCTTGCGCTCGCCGAGTTCGGCGGCGGCGACCCAGGTGTCGCGGTCGATGCGTGGCAGGCGGTCGATGCTCTCGGCCGCGGTCTTGAAGCGCTCGTATTCCTGCAGGCGACGTACGAGGTCGGCGCGCGGATCGCCCTCTTCGCCCGCGTTCGGATCGGTCGCGCGCGGTAGCAGCATGCGCGATTTGATCTCCGCCAGCGTCGCGGCCATCACCATGTACTCACCGGCCAGCTCGAGCTGCAGGTCGGCCATGAGGCCGATGTACTCCATGTACTGGTTGGTGATGTCGGCGATCGGGATGTCGAGGATGTCGAGGTTCTGCCGCCGGATCATGTACAGCAGCAGGTCGAGCGGACCTTCGAACGCATCGAGGAACACCTCGAGCGCCTGCGGCGGGATGTACAGGTCCTTCGGCAGCTGCGTGATGGCTTCGCCGTTGACGATGGCGAAAGGCATCTCGACCTGCTCGGGCGGCCCGGAGGTTGCCGGACTTTCGGCGCCCGATGCGCTTTCGACCGACGAATTGTCGACGACCACGCGCAGATCCGGCTTGTGTGCTTTTCGGGCCATGACTTACCTCGTCAGTCCACGCGCAAATTCATGACGCGGCGCACGTCGTCGAGCGTCTCGCGCGCGGCGTCGCGCGCCTTCTCGGCGCCCTCGGCCACGATGTTGCGCACCAGCTCGGGATTCTCCTCGAATTCCTGCGCGCGTTTGCGGATACCGGTGATCTCCTCGACCACCTTGTCGATGAGCGGCTTCTTGCATTCGAGGCAGCCGATGCCGGCGGTGCGGCAGCCGTTCGCGGCCCAGGCGCGGGTCTCCTCGCTCGAGTAGATCCTGTGCAGGTCGAACACCGGGCAGATGTCGGGATTGCCCGGATCCGTGCGGCGAACGCGCGCCGGATCGGTCTGCATCGTCTTGAGTTTCTTCGCGACCTCGTCCGGGTCCTCGCGCAGGCCGATGGTGTTGGCGTAGGACTTGGACATCTTGCGCCCGTCGAGGCCCGGCACCTTGGGGGTCGCGGTCAGCAGCACCTGCGGCTCGGGCAGGATGCTCACGCTGCCGCCTTCCAGGTAGCCTAACAACCGCTCGCGGTCCGCGACGGTGAGCCGGTTGTTGCTCTCGACGAGCTGGCGCGCCTTCTCCAGCGCGAGCTGGTCGCCCGCCTCCTGGAATTTCTTGCGCAACTGCTTGTACATCGTGCTGTTGCGGCCGCCGAGCTGCTTGATGGCGTTCTCGGCCTTGGCCTCGAAGTCGGGCTCGCGGCCGTACAGGTGATTGAAGCGGCGCGCGACCTCGCGAGTGATCTCGACGTGCGCCACCTGGTCTTCACCCACGGGCACGAATGCCGGGCGATACAGCAGGATGTCAGCAGTCTGCAGCAGCGGGTACCCCAGGAAGCCGTATGTCGCGAGGTCCTTTTCCTTGAGCTGCTCCTGCTGGTCCTTGTAGCTCGGGACGCGCTCGAGCCAGCCGAGCGGCGTGATCATCGACAGCAGCAGGTGCAACTCGGCGTGTTCGGGCACCTGCGACTGGACGAATAACGTGGAGACGCCCGGGTTGAGTCCGGCCGCCAGCCAGTCGATCAGCATCTCGTGGATGAATTTCGGGAGCTGCTTGGTGTCTTCGTAGCCGGTCGTCAGCGCGTGCCAGTCGGCCACGAAGAAGTAGCACTCGTACTGGTATTGGAGATCGACCCAGTTCTTGAGCGCGCCGTGGTAGTTGCCGAGGTGCAACTGACCCGTCGGGCGCATTCCGGATAGAACTCTTTTTGCTTGCGGATGACTGCTCACGGGAAGCGCGAAGTATACAGATCGTGCGGCGGATTCCGGTCCGGGATTCTCGGAAAATGCCGTGGAAAATCCGAGGCATCCACCAATCCCATACCGTTACAAACCGAGAGCTTGCAACGAACCCTTGCCGACGCGTATCACCACCGGCGTCGCCGCCGCCAGGTCCACCACGGTCGTGGGCTCGATGCCGCAGTGACCGCCGTCGAGCACGCAGTCGACTTGATGCTCGAGCCGCTCCCTGATCTCGCGCCCGTCGGTGAGCGGCATCTCGTCACCCGGCAGCAGCAGCGTCGAGCTCATGATCGGCTCGCCGAGCTCGTCGAGCAGCATGCGCGGCACGATGTGATCCGGAACGCGCAGGCCGATCGTGCGCCGCTTCTCGTGCTGCAGCCGGCGCGGTGTTTCCTTGGTCGCCGGCAGCAGGAACGTGTAAGGGCCTGGCGTCACCGACTTGAGGAGGCGGAATTGCCAGGTTTCCACCTTGGCGTAGCGGGAGATTTCGGCGAGATCGCGGCACACGAGCGTGAAATGATGGTGCCGGTCGGCCGCACGGATCCGGCGGATGCGGTCGAGCGCGTCCTTGTCGCCGATGTGGCACCCGAGCGCGTAGCAGGAGTCCGTCGGGTAGACGATGAGCCCTCCCTCGCGCACGATATCGGCCGCGCGCCGGATCAGCCGCTGCTGTGGATTCTCGGGGTGTAGCTCGAAGTACTGGCTCACCCTGGGGATGATACCGGCCGCCGACGCGATTTCCGTCTAACTTCCCCACGGTCGGAGCCGATGCAGATACTCATAGAACTCGCCCCGCTGATCGCCTTCTTCCTGACCTACAAGTTCTTCGGCGGCATTTACCCTGCCACCGCGGTGCTGATGGTGGCGATGCTCCTGCTCCTCGCGTGGGACTGGCTGCGCACGCGCGCCGTGCCGCAGATGCACCTGGTGAGCGCGGCCCTCGTGTGGGTCTTCGGCGCGGCCACGCTCGCGCTGCGCGACGAGCGCTTCATCCAGTGGAAGGCGACGGTGTTCTACTGGCTCGTCGCAGTCGCGCTGGCCGTCACCATCTGGGTCGGCAAGGCGACGCTGCTCGAGCGTCTGCTCGGCAAGAGCCTGCCCGAAGGCGTCAAGGTGACTCCCGGCACCTGGCGCAATGTTTCCCTGCTGTCCGCCGCGTTCTACTTCGCGCTGGGCGCCGCGAACCTCTGGGTCGCTTACAACACGAGCGAGTCGACCTGGGTGACCTTCAAGACGTGGATCGTGCTGCCGCTGGTGTTCGTCTTCACGATCGGCGTGATCTTCTGGCTCATGCGCGGCCACGAGGAGAAGGAGCCGGCATGAATCCGCGCGTGGAGCGTCTGCGAGCGGCACTGGAGGGCGCGCTCGCGCCGACGCAGCTCGAGATTCGCGACGACAGTGCCCAGCACATCGGGCACGCGGGCGCCCGGGAAGGTGGCCATTTCCACGTCACGATCACCGCGCCCCGCTTCGCCGGGGTGTCACGAGTGGAAAGGCACCGGATGGTCTATGCTGCCGCCGCTGAATTGATGGGCCGCGACATCCACGCGTTGTCGATCGACGCGCGAGCTCCGTGAGCTCCTGAGCCAAGAAAACTCCCCAACCCTTTGAGACTCCAAATGAAACTGATTCGATTCGCCGCGCTCGGCGTGGTCCTCGCGCTGGCTGCTTGCTCCAAATCCGCAACCGACAAGGCCGCGGACGCCGCCGCTCCCGCCAAGCCGCCGCTCGTCACGGTGAACGGCAAGGCGATCAGCACCGAGCTCTTCGAGGACTACGTCCAGGCGGTCGCGCAGAAGCCCTCCTCCGAGCTGCCGGCCGAAGACGTCGCGCAGATCAAGGACAACCTGGTCCGCATCGAGCTCATCGCGCAGCAGGCCGAGAAGGACGGACTCACGAAGGAGCCCGAGCTCGCCAACCGGCTCGAACTCGCGCGCCTCAACATCATCCAGCAGGCGGCCGCGCAGAAATACGCGAAGGACCACGTCCCCACCGAGGCGGAACTGCGGGCCGAATACGACTCGCAGATCAGCGCGAGCAGCCTGGTCGAGTATCAGGCGCGGCACATTCTCGTGAGCAGCGAGGAAGTCGCGCAGAAGGTGATCCAGCAGCTCAAGGCGGGCCAGGACTTCGCGGGCCTCGCGAAGCGGCTGTCGCTCGACAAGGAGTCGGCGAAGAACGGCGGCGATCTCGGCTGGTTCGCGCCTAACCAGATGCTCAAGCCCGTGAGCGACGCGGTCGCGCTGCTCGTCAAGGGCGCCTACACCACGACGCCCGTGCAGACGCAGTACGGCTGGCACGTCATCCAGCTGACCAATACACGCGATCGCACGCCGCCCGCCTTCGACGCGGTCAAGGAGCAGCTCGGCAACATCGTGATCGGGAAGAAGTTCAAGGCGCAGTCGGACGAGATGCTGAAGACGGCGAAAATCGATCCGCCGCTGACCACCGCGCCGGCCGCGGCCCCGGCGCCGGCTCCCGAGAGCGCGCCGACGGCTCCGGCGCCGAGCGCCCCCGCGAACTGAGCGTACCGACGGTCGTGTCGACAGGGCCGCCGGATCCGGGTCAGACCGGGTCCGGCGGCCTTTTCGTTTCCAGGATCTTCTGGAGCGCGGCTTCGTCGAGGATGCGCACGCCGAGTGACTGCGCCTTGGCGAGTTTCGAGCCGGCGTCGGCGCCGACCACGAGATAACTCGTCTTCTTCGACACGCTGCCCGACACCTTCGCGCCGAGCTGGCGCAGCGCATCCTCGGCGGCTTCACGTTGCATGCCCGAGAGCGTGCCCGTGATCACGAACGTGAGCCCGGCGAGCGGCAATCCCTCTGCCTTGATCACCGGAATCGCGTCCCAGCCAACTTCCTTCACGAGCTTGTCGACCACCGCGCGATATCCGGGGTCGGCGAAGAATTTCGCGATTTCCGCCGAGACGATGGGCCCGACGTCCGGGGTCTGCTCGATCGTCGCGGCGTCCGCCTGCAAAAGCGGCGCGAGATCGCCGAATTGCGCCGCCAGCGCGCGCGCGGTGGACTCACCCACCTGCGGGATGCCGAGCCCGAACAACAGGCGCGCCAGCGTGGTCTTGCGGCTCTTCTGGATGGCCTTGAAGAGGTTCGCGGCGTTCTTCTCACCGAAGCGGCGCTCGGTGGGCTTCCCCTCTTCCACGTTGGCCGCGACGAACTTGAGCGCGCCGAGTTCGGCCTCGGTGAGCGTGTAGAGATCGGCCGGCGTGCGCAGCCGCTCGTCGTCGACGAGCTGCTCGACGAGGCGCTCGCCCAAGCCCTCGATGTCCATCGCGCGCCGTCCCGCGAAGTGGAGGATCCATTCGGCGCGTTGCGCCTTGCACTTGAGATGGCCGCCCGTGCACTTGTACACGGCCTGGTCCTGCTCGCGCACGACCGGCGAGCCGCACACCGGGCACGACGAGGGCATCACGATCGGCTTCGCCTCCGCGGGGCGCCGGTCGGGTAGATAGCGCACGACCTCGGGGATCACGTCGCCCGCGCGGCGCACGACCACGGTGTCGCCGATCATGAAGCCCTTGCGCTCGACCTCGTCCATGTTGTGCAGCGTCGCGTTGCTGACCGTCACGCCGCCGACGAACACGGGCTTGAGCTTCGCGGCCGGCGTGAGTGCGCCGGTGCGCCCGACGTTGAAGATCACGCCTTCGAGGATCGTGAGTTCCTCGTCGGCCGGAAACTTGTGCGCAAGCGCCCAGCGCGGCGCGCGCGACACGAAGCCGAGTTTCTCCTGGTCGGCGCGTTTGTCGACCTTGTAGACGACGCCGTCGATCTGGAACGGCAGTTTCGCGCGTCGCGCGCCGATGTCGCGGTAGTACTCGAGGCATCCCTCGACGCCGACGACCGGTTTCAGCTCACCGCTGGTGCGCAGGCCCCACTCCCGCAACTGCACGGCGAGCTCGCTGTTGCGCCCGGGGATGGCGCCGCCTTCCACCACACCGACGGCGTAGAAGAACAGGTCGAGTGGTCGAGAGGCGGTGATGCGCGGATCGAGCTGGCGCAAACTACCCGAGGCCGCGTTGCGCGGATTGACGTAGGTCTTGTCGCCGCGCGCCGCGGCCTCGCGGTTCATCTTCTCGAAGCCGGCGAACGGCAGGAATACCTCGCCGCGGACCTCGAGCACGGCCGGCGGCTTTCCGCGCAGCCGGGTCGGCACTCCGCGGATCGTCCGGACGTTCGCGGTGACGTCCTCGCCCGTGACGCCGTCGCCGCGCGTCGCCGCGCGCGCGAGTACTCCATCGCGATACAGCACCGAGATCGCGAGGCCATCGAACTTGGGCTCCGCCGTGTATTCGATCGGGCCCGGCACTCCGAGACGTTCGCGCACGCGGCGATCGAACGTGCGCACGTCGTCCTCGCTGAAGCCGTTGTCGATCGACAGCATCGGGATCGTGTGGCGCGCCTCGGCGAATTGCGACGCGGCCATGCCGGCGACGCGCTGGGTCGGAGAATCCGGCGTGACGAGCTCCGGATGCGCGGCCTCGAGCTCCTTCAGCTCGGTCATGAGCCGGTCGTATTCGGCGTCCGGGACTGCCGGCTCGCTGAGCACGTAGTAGCGGTAGTCGTGCTGCGTGATTTCCTCGCGCAGCTGCGCGATGCGCGCGGCGGGACTCGTGCTCACGCGTCTCCGGCGACTCGCGCCCGCGGCGCCGCCTCGAGCGACTCGCGCAGGCGTGAAATGCGCTGCGCTGTGAGTTCCTCGCCGTGTTGGTCCGTGATCCGGCCCTGGAGCCGTTCGGCGAGCTGGCGCGCGGCGTGCACGAGTTCGTCGAACGTTTCGCGCTCGGGCATCGCACCGGGCAACACGGCGAACAGGTTGACGCCGGAGAAACGCTGCGAATCCATGATCGAAGGATCGAAAGTCCCGGGATGTGCGAGCGCCGCCGCGGAGATCACCACGCGTCCGTTCTCATCGGGCAGGTGATAGATGTCGAGCGGTCCGTGCCAGAAACCGGCGGCGGCGAAGGTCTGGCGCAGCGTGCGACCCGGGAAACGCGGTTCGAGCTGCGGAATCACGCGCAGCGTGACGATGCGGCGCTCCTCTTCCTTGGGCCACGCGAGCACGAGCTGCGGACCGCGCGATGGCGGCGCTTCCTCGTACACGCGCACTTCGGAAACTTCGTCGTCCTGGCCGCGATACGGCGCGTCGTGTGCGCGCAGGATCGCCTGCGTCGACGTGGCCGCCGTGGGCGATTCGAGCGCCGCGTCGACGGCGACTTCATTCGACACCGCGATGCCCGCGGACACGCTCGGAGCCGGCGACGGCGTCGAGGTCGACCGCTGAAGCTCGATCACGGGAAGCTCGTCGTCCACCGAAATGCGCTGTTCGCGTACGACGTGGATCTCCGGAAGCATCGTGGGCGCGGGGCGCCCCGGCTCGCGCTCCGGCGGCGCTTCCGGAACCTGCGTGGCGGCGGGCCGGTTGCCGCGCGCGCGCCACCATTCGTAACCCGCGATGGCCGCGACGAAGATCACGCCGACTACGAGAAGAATGATGCGTAGTTCGGGCATGCCTTCCGGACTCAGGCGGTGGCCATCCGCACCGCCTCGTCCACGTCGACGGACACGAGACGGGAGCAGCCGGGTTCGGTCATGGTGACGCCGAGCAACTGCGACGCGAGTTCCATGGTCGCCTTGTTGTGCGTGATGAAGATGAACTGCACGCGCTCGGACATCTGCCGCACGATATCGCAGAAGCGGCCGACGTTGTGCTCGTCGAGCGGCGCATCGACTTCGTCCAGCAGGCAGAACGGCGCGGGGTTCAGATCGAAGATCGAGAACACGAGCGCCACGGCGGTGAGAGCCTTCTCGCCGCCCGAGAGCTGGTGAATGCTGCTGTTGCGCTTGCCCGGCGGGCGGGCCATGACGGCGACGCCCGCGGCCAGCGGATCCTCACCGACCAGCTCCAGGTAGGCGTGACCGCCACCGAAGAGCTTGGGGAACTTGTCCTGCAGGCCCGCATTGATGCGGTTGAAGGTGTCCTCGAAGCGCGTGCGCGTTTCCTTGTCGATCTTGCGCATGGCTTCTTCGAGCGTCGCGAGCGCGGCGGACACGTCCGCGAACTGGCGATCGAGGTATTCCTTGCGTTCGCTCGACTCCTTGAGCTCGTCGATCGCCGCGAGGTTCACCTGGCCGAGCTTCTCGAGATCGACACGCGTCGAATTCAGCGATTCTTCCCAGGCCGGGACAGCGGCATCGGCGGCGAGACCCGCGAGGATCTCCGGTAGTTCGAAGCGCGTGGCGGCGAACTGCTCGACGAGACCTTCGCGCCGTACGCGGGATTCCTGCGCGACGAGACGCGCCTGCTCCACGCCCACGCGCGCCTCGTTGACGCGCGTTTCGGCATCGAGCCGCTTTTCGTCGAGTGCGCGCAGTGCGCCATCGGCTTCCTCGAGCGCGCGGCGCTCGGTCGCGAGCTCGGTCTCGACTTCGAGGCGGCGCGCGAGGAAATCCTTGAGCTTGCCTTCGAGCTCGACGATCGGCAGGTCGCCGTCGGCGAGCGCCGATTCGAGCTCGGTCGCGCGGACCTGCGTCTGCGCGCGCTGATCGGCCATGCGCTTGAGACCGACGCTCATCGAGCTTTCGCTCGATCGACGCGATTCGATGCGGATCAGCAGATCGCGGCAGGCGAGCTGCGCCGCCTGCGCTCGATTGCGTGCGGCCTGCACGGCTTCGCGCCGCTCTTCGCGTTCGGCTTCGAGCTCCGCGCGGCGCGCATCGAGCGCGTCGAGCGCCTGGAGGCCCCGATCCAGTTCGGCGCGCGCGCGCGCCAGCGTGTCCTTGCCGATGTCCAGTTCGCGGGCGACTTCGGCGGCCTCTTCTTCGAGGCGCTCGCGACGCATGGTGGATTCCTGCGCACGGGCGCGTTCGCCTTCGAGCTGTCCCAGGAGATCGGCATGATCCCTGTGCGCGCCCTGGATTCGGCCCTGCGCGGCGTCGCGCTCGCGTTCCGCCACCGCGAGCTGTTCGCGGCACGCGGCGAGTTCGGCTTCACGATCGCGAACCGCGTCTTCGCTCGCCTGGTATTCGACGCGCACCTGCTTCAGGCGCTGCTCGCGCTCGAGCACGCCGGAGTGCGGGTCGCCGCCGCGATTGACGCGCAGCCAGTCGCGGCCTATCCACTCGCCCGTGCGCGTGATGACCGACTCGTCTTCGGCGAGATCGCGGCGCAGCGCCAGCGCCTCGCCCAGCGTTTCGGCGAGGCGCACGCGTCCGAGCAGGCGCACGATCGCCGAAGGACCGCTGACCACGCTCGACAACATGCCGGCGTTGCCGTCGGCGTTCATGTAATCGCCACCCTGCAGCAGCGAGACGCGGCCCACCGGCAGTCCCGGCAGCACGCCGGCAAGCTGGTCGATCTCGTCGACGCACAGCGCCTCGAGATAGTCGCCCAGCGCGGTTTCGACGGCCCGTTCCCAGCCGGCAGCGACGTTGAGCTGCGCCGCGAGGCGCGGCTTGTTGGAAAGTCCCGAGGACTTGAGCCATTCGCCGGTGCGCGGGTCGGCGCGATTGAGCGCGGCCTTCTGCAGTGCCTCGAGCGAGACGACCTCGGCGCGGCGTTTTTCGCGTTCGCCGCGCGCGGCCTCGAGCCGGCTCTCCGAGTCGAACTGCGCGGCACGCAGTTTCTGCGACCGGTCGAGTG
This sequence comes from Pseudomonadota bacterium, assembly GCA_023433705.1. Lineage (GTDB taxonomy): Bacteria > Pseudomonadota > Gammaproteobacteria > Steroidobacterales > Steroidobacteraceae > CADEED01. Next base: position 9,745 of record JAEYUC010000017.1, on the reverse strand, counting down.
CGAGATTCAGCGCCTGCGACAGCTCGTCCGCGGTGCTGCGCGCGAGCGATTCCTTCTCGGCGAGCTGCGAGAGCAGCGCCGAGGATTCCTGCGCCACCAGCGCTTCTCGTTCTACGGCCAGTCGATCCGCCTGCTGCGCGAGACGGCGCAGCTGGTTCTCGAGCTGCTCGATGCGCGCGCGCTCGACCTGCGTCGTCTGGTGGACGGAACCCTGCTCGCGGTTGAAGCCTTCCCAGCGCTGCTGCCAGTCGCCCAGCGACTGTTCGGCGGCGACGAGCGTTTCGTTGTGCGCGCTTTCGGAGGCCTGCGCCTGCGCGAGGTCCGGCGTGAGCTTCTCGATCTCGGCGCGCAACGACGCGATTTCGCGTTCGTCGCGTTCGATGTGGGAGTTGAGCTCCGCGAGCGTGGCGCGCGCCTTCGCGAGTTCGTTGCGCTGCTGTTCGCGCAACTCGCGGGTGTGCGTGATCGACTGCTCGGTGCGGCTGATCTCCGCGCCGACTTCGTAGTAGCGACCCTGCACGGCGTTGACGCGCTCGGACTGCTCGTTCTGATAGACGCGCTGCGTCTCGATGGCCGCTTCGGCGGCGCGCTGGTCAGCGAGCGCGCTTTCCATGCGCAGCTCCCACTCGCGCACCGCGGAGTCCTGCACCTCGGCGCCCGAATCGATTTCGCGCAGGCGCAGGGCCAGCAGTTCGGCGGTGAGGCGCCGTTCGGTTTCCTTGAGCGCCTGGTAACGGCGCGCGGTCGCGGCCTGGCGCTGCAGGTGACGGATCTGCTTGTCGACCTCGTCGCGCACGTCCTGCAGCCGCTCGAGGTTCTCGCGCGTGTCGGAGATGCGCGCCTCGGTTTCCTTGCGGCGCTCCTTGTAGCGCGAGATGCCGGCCGCCTCTTCCACGAACATGCGCATGTCGTCGGCCTTCGCCTCGATGACGCGCGAGATCATGCCCTGCTCGATGATCGCGTAGCTGCGCGAGCCCAGGCCGGTACCGAGGAACAGCTGGGTGATGTCCTTGCGCCGGCAGCGCGCACCGTTCAGGAAATAGTTAGACGAACCGTCGCGCGAGACCTGGCGCTTGAGCGAGACCTCCGCGTAGTCGGCGTACGGGCCGGAAAGTTTTCCGTCGCTGTTGTCGAACACGAGTTCGACCGAGGCGGTACCCACCGGCTTGCGCGATGCGGAGCCGTTGAAGATGACGTCGGTCATGTTGTCGCCGCGCAGATGCTTCGCGGACAACTCGCCCATCACCCAGCGCACGGCGTCGATGATGTTCGACTTTCCGCAGCCGTTGGGGCCCACGACACCGGTGAGATTGCTCGGGAAGCCGACCGACGTCGGGTCGGCGAAAGACTTGAATCCAGCGACTTTGATCTTGGTCAGGCGCATCTATTTTTTGTCCGGTCTCGCCGTGCGGAAGAACTGGCGCCGTAGTGTAAAGTAATCGAAATCTTTTTCAGGTCGCCGTCTCGAATGATTTCGGCGACCACAATTCCCGGCGGATTCAACATGTCGACGCAACCATCTACACAACTTGAGACTTTTCCAAATCCCGCGCGCGAGACGGACTACACGATCAGGATGACCCTGCCGGAATTCACCTGTCTGTGTCCGAAGACCGGCCAGCCGGATTTCGCGACCTTCGAGCTCGCGTATGTTCCCGACGAGAAGTGCATCGAGCTCAAGGCGCTCAAGCTGTACCTGTGGTCATTTCGCGACCGGGGCGCCTTCCACGAGGCGGTCACCAACCTGATCGCGGACGATCTGGCCCGGGCCTGCGCTCCGCGCTACCTGCGGCTGGAAGGCAAGTTCAACGTGCGCGGCGGGATCTACACCACGGTCATCGTGGAACGGCGCAAGCCGGGCTGGAGCCACCCTCCGGCGGTCCAATTGCCTTGATTTTTCGCGAAAAAGCGGGCTCGGAAACCCGTGAAATGACCCAGTCTCCGATTCGCTGTACACGCGAAAACTCGCCGGTATAATCGCGCGTCCTGCAAACCGGCCCCCTTTTGGATTCGGGCCTGGAGCGACACACGATGCCGACCAAACGAGCGGTTTCAAAACCCGCCAAGGCGAAGAAAGTCGAGAAACCCAAGTTGTCCGCAAAGAAACCGGCGGCGAAGTCCGCTGCAAGCAAATCCCCCGCGAAACCGGCGCCCGTGAAGGCCGCCTCCACCGCGAAATCCGCGCCGACCACGGCGAAATCCACGACCGCCGCCAAGCCCGCCGCTCCCGCGGCTCCGGCTCCGGCCGCGAGTGCGTCGAGCTCGAATCCCGTGGCGCAGGCGATCCGCAAGTCCTCGCCGTCCGATCGGATCGTCGTGACCGCGACGGGCGTGCCGACGAATTCCGGCGCGCTCGCCGCGCGCAACGTCAACACCGATAACGACGACGACAGCATCGAGGCCGGCAGCCTGCTGGCAGGTCCTCGCAATGTAACGCCCTACATCGCCAAGCGCGGTGAGGCGTACATGAACAAGGAGCAGCTCGAGCACTTCCGCAAGATCCTCAACGACTGGAAGCGCGACCTGATGGAAGAAGTGGACCGCACCGTCTCTCATATGAAGGACGAAGCGGCGAACTTCCCCGATCCGAACGATCGCGCGACCCAGGAAGAAGAGTTCAGCCTCGAGCTGCGCACGCGCGACCGCGAGCGCAAGCTGATCCGCAAGATCGACGAGGCGCTCAAGCGTGTAGAGGACGGTTCGTATGGCTACTGTCTCGAGACCGGCGAAGAAATCGGTGTGAAGCGCCTCGAAGCGCGGCCGGTTGCGACGCTGACGATCGAAGCGCAGGAACGCCGCGAGCGCCGCGAACGCCAGTACGGCGATCGGGATGATCGCTACCGGTAGTCGTTCGCTGGATCGATGCGATGACCCACTCAACGGACGCCGGCGCTTCGCCGGCGTTTTCCGTTGTGGGGCGTGAGCCCCAGAAATGAAGCCCACCGCGAGATTTGCGCCCTCTCCCACCGGCCCTCTTCACGCCGGCTCGTTGCTCGCCGCCGTCGGCAGCTATCTCGACGCGCGCGCGAACGGGGCGCGCTGGCTGGTCCGCATCGAGGATCTCGATACCCCGCGCGTCGTGCCCGGATGCGCCGACCAGATGCTGCGTACGCTCGAGGCGTTCGGGTTCGAATGGGACGGTCCGGTCGTCTATCAAAGCACCCGGCGCGAGGCATACGACGAAGCGCTCGCGCAACTCGCCGCGGCCGGGCGCACGTTCCGCTGTAGTTGCTCGCGCAAGGACCTGTCCACCAACGGCGCCGAAGAAGCTCATGGATATCCGGGCACGTGCCGGCTGGGTCCGACGCGCGAGGGACCCACCGCGCTGCGATTCCGCGTGAGCGACGGACGCGTGGATTTCGACGACTTGTTCCTCGGCGTGCAGTGCTTCGAACTTTCCAAGTGCGGCGACTTCGTCGTGCGTCGACGCGACGGCCTCGCGAGCTACCAGCTCGCAGTGGTGGTCGACGATGCCTGGCAGAAAGTCACGCGAGTAATTCGAGGAGCGGACCTGCTCACCAGCACCCCGTGGCAGATAGACCTGCAGGAGGCGCTCGGGGCGCCACGGCCTATCTACGGTCACCTGCCGTTGGTCGTGGAAAGCGACGGGTCCAAACTATCGAAATCGAGGCACGCGGTACCGCTCGATCCATCCTCGGCTCCCCGGGAGCTGACTGCGACCCTTACGCTTTTATCGCAAGCCCCACCCGCCGATCTGGCCGATTCCACCATTAAAGACGTTTGGAAATGGGCAGTTGCGAACTGGAAGGCCCAACGGCTGGCCGGTAGTACTCAGTCCAGACTGTCAGCGTCGGGCGACAAATGAGCAGAATTCGCGGGGGAAATTGTGGGTTGCGGTGCAGTGTACTAAGGTAGGCTCCCACAGGGAGGGTGACGCATGAGCGAACCGCGCATCATCAAGAAGTACCCGAACCGCCGTCTGTACGACACGGTGCAGAGCAAGTACATCACGTTGAGCGACATCCGCTCTCTCGTGCTGGAACGCATCGAGTTCGTGGTCATCGACAAGAAGTCGCAGGAAGACATCACTCGCAGCATCCTGCTGCAGGTGATCGCCGAGCAGGAGCACGGCGTCGATCCGGTGATGAGCCGCGATTTCCTCGCGCAGGTCATCCGCTCGTACGGCGGCACGTTGCAAGGCGTGCTCTCGAGCTACCTCGAGCAGAGCATGAAGCTCTTCAACTCGCAGCAACGCGAGCTGCGCGAAAAGGTGAAGGCCGTGGTCGGCATGGACCCGGTGGATACCGTCGCCGGTGTCGCGCAGCGCAACTACCAGCGCTGGCGCTCGGTACAGGACGAGATCTTCCGCACGCTCATGAATGCCGCGGGCCGCGGACGCGAAGACGGCGTCGACAAGCCCACCGACACGCCGAGTCACCAGTAGCGAACGGTCGTCCGGATCCCGCGCCTCCGGGCGCGGGATCTATCTACTGACCCGTATCACGCATGGCACATTGCCCTCAATGTGAGAACTCCCCGCTCGTCCACACGATGCTCGCGGAGAATCTGGCCGGCTACAGCTGCGGCATGTGTTTCGGTACGCTCATGAGCCTCGTGACGTACCGCGCCTGGCGCGAAAGCGCCGCCGGCCGCGAGGCGGTCAGGAACATGCCGGCGTCGGCCGCCGACCTCGATCCGCCGGACTCGCCAGGCGCGAAAAGATGTCCCAAGTGCCGCTCGCTCATGAGCAAGTACCGCGCGACCGCGGCCAAGATCAACCGTCTCGACTACTGCCCGCATTGCGAGGAGATCTGGCTCGATGACGGCGAGTGGCAACTCGTCGAAGGCCTGATCGTCGCCGGCGAGTTCGCGAAAGTGTTCACACAGGCCTGGCAGTACTCGGTGCGCGCCAGCGTCAGCTCCGCGATGGAAGAACAACGCCTGCGCGAGTTGTTAGGCACGGACTTCGATCGAGTGGTGGAATTCGGCGAGTGGCTGCAGTCGCAACCGGCGAAGCACGAGATCCTCGCGAAGCTTGCACGCAGGAAGTGATCGGGGACAGATCTATTTATTGACGATATCGGCACTACAGACGAAAACGCCCGGGATGGCCCGGGCGTTTTCACATCGGAAACAAAGACAGATCAGTTATCGTCGATAAATAAATCTGTCCCCAATTCTCTTTCTTGATCTAGTTGGACGCGGGGACGTCGCGCATCGACAGGCGCACGCGACCCTGGCGGTCGACTTCGAGCACCTTCACGCGGACGTTATCGCCTTCCTTGAGCTTGTCCGAAACCTTCTCGACGCGCTCCTCGCTGATCTGCGAGATGTGCACGAGACCGTCGCGGCCCGGCAGGATCGTGACGAACGCGCCGAAGTCCATGAGACGGACGACCTTGCCTTCGTACACGCGGCCGACTTCGACATCGGCCGTGATCAACTCGATGCGCGACAGGGCTTCGCGGCCCGCGGCGCCCGAGACGCTGGCGATCTTGACCGTGCCGTCGTTCTCGATGTCGATCGTCGTACCGGTCTCTTCGGTGATCTGGCGGATGACCGCGCCACCCTTGCCGATGACATCGCGGATCTTCTCCGGGTCGATCTTGATCGTGATGATCGAGGGCGCCCACTCCGACATCTTGTCGCGCGTGGAGGCAATGACCTTGTTCATCTCGCCGAGGATGTGCAGTCGGCCCGTCTTCGCCTGGGCGAGCGCGACCTTCATGATCTCGGGCGAGATGCCCTCGACCTTGATGTCCATCTGCAGCGCGGTGACGCCGTCCTTCGAACCGGCCACCTTGAAGTCCATGTCGCCCAGGTGATCTTCGTCACCCAGGATGTCGGTGATGACCTTGAAGCGCTCGCCTTCGAGCACGAGGCCCATCGCGACGCCCGCGACCGGCGCCTTGATCGGCACGCCCGCGTCCATCAGCGACAGCGAGGCGCCGCAGACCGAGGCCATCGACGAGGAACCGTTCGACTCGAGAATTTCCGAGACGATGCGGATGACGTACGGGAATTTCTCCATGTCCGGCATCATCGCGGCGATGCCGCGGCGGGCCAGGTTGCCGTGGCCGATTTCGCGGCGCTTCGGCGATCCCATCATGCCGGTCTCACCGACCGAGAACGGAGGGAAGTTGTAGTGGAACATGAACGGCTCGCGGCGTTCGCCTTCGAGCGCGTCGATGATCTGCGCGTCGCGGCCGGTGCCGAGCGTCGTGACGACGAGGGCCTGGGTTTCGCCACGCGTGAACAGTGCCGAGCCGTGCGTACGCGGCAGCACGCCGACCTTCACCGTGATCGGACGGACGGTAGTCGCGTCGCGGCCGTCGATACGCGGCTCACCATTGAGGATGCGCTGGCGGACGATGTTGCTTTCGAGCTTGAAGAGCGCGTTGTCCACGTCATCGGCCGTGAACTTCGGAGTCTCGCCACCGGCGAGCGCTTCCGTCGCGGCGGCCTTGATCTCGGCGATCTTCGCGTAGCGGTCCTGCTTCACGGTGATGAGATAGGCATCCGACAGGGCCTTCTGCGCCTGCGCGGCGACCGCGGCGTCGAGCTCCGCGCTGGCGGCGCTCGGCTTCCAGTCCCACTTCGGCTTGCCGACCGCGGCCACCATCTCGTTGATGGTCTTGATCGCGATCTGCATCTGCTCATGGCCGAACACGACGGCGCCGAGCATCACTTCTTCAGAAAGGCCCGCGGCTTCCGACTCCACCATCAGCACCGACTTTTGCGTGCCGGCGACGACGAGGTGAAGCTGCGATTCCTTGAGCTCCTTCTGCGTCGGGTTCAGCAGGTACTGGCCATTCTTGTAACCAACGCGCGCGGCGCCGATCGGGCCCGCGAACGGAACACCCGAGAGCGACAGCGCGGCGGAGGCGCCGATCAGCGCGGGAATATCCGCGTCGATGTCCGGATCCATCGAGACCACCTGGGCCACGACCTGCACTTCGTTGAAGAAGCCGTCGGGGAACAGCGGACGGATCGGGCGATCGATGAGGCGCGAGTTCAGCGTTTCCTTTTCGGTCGGCCGGCCTTCGCGCTTGAAGAAGCCGCCGGGGATACGGCCCGCAGCGTAGGTCTTCTCGATGTAGTTCACCGTCAGGGGGAAGAAGTCCTTGCCCGGGACCGCCTTCTTGGCGGCGACGGCGGTGACGAGAACGACCGTGTCACCCATCGAGACGACGACGGATGCCGACGCCTGACGCGCGACTTCGCCGGTTTCGATGGAGACAGTGTGCTGACCGTACTGAAATGATTTCTTTAAAGCGCTCACGCTTCGAGTTCCTTGCTTGGGGCAAACACGCCCCTCTAGATTGGATTTACTTGGGAAATACGAAAAAGGCCGCGCGGGTGCGCGGCCTCGTGTTCTGCGGTGTTAGCGCCGGAGTCCCAGGCGCTCGACGACCTCCTGATACTTCGCGGGCTTCGTAGCCTTGAGGTAATCGAGGAGTTTGCGGCGCTGGTTCACGAGCTTCACGAGCCCGCGGCGCGAGGCATGGTCGCGCTTGTGCGCGCCGAAGTGTTCGCCCAGTCCGTTGATGCGCTCGGAGAGCAATGCGATCTGGACTTCCGGCGAGCCGGTGTCATTGGCTGCACGCTGGAACTGCGCGACGACGCCGGTCTTCTTTTCAGTGGCAAGAGACATCAGATTTGATTCCTTGAAAACGTAAAATTCGTGCCTGTTTTTGCGGGCGCGAATTCTACCGAAAAGCCGCCGGGAAGCATAGGCTTACGCGCCTGACTGTCGCAGCAGCCGGCGGGGCTGCAGCCATCCGCCGGGCAGGACCTCGCCAAGCCCCAGAAACTCGTCTCCGGGGCCGTAAAGACGCACGCGATGACCGCCTTTTGGCGAATCGCCGAGGCTCCGGGCCGATTGCCCATGCCGCAGGCGCGCGACTCCGTCGGCATCGAATGACGCCGCCTCCAGGTGCCCGAGCGCGGCGTCCGGGCGCAGGAACCAGTCTGGCTGCGGCTGCGCATTACTCCCGGCGAGCGCCTCCTCCAGGGACACCATGCCCATGCCGCGAAAGGGCTCGACCCACGTCCGGCGCAGCCGCGTGAGGTGCCCGCAGGTGCCAAGCCGGCGGGCCAGATCCTCGCCCAGGACCCGGATGTACGTGCCCTTGGCGCAGTCGCACGCAAGGTCGAGCGCGTCGGCGCGCGCCGCGACGAGCTCGAAGCGACGGATTTCGATCGTGCGCGCGGCGCGTTCGACTTCCATGCCCTGCCGCGCCAGCTCGTACAGTGGACGGCCTTCGCGCTTGAGAGCCGAATACATCGGCGGCACCTGCTTCTGGACGCCCGTGAATTCCCTGAGGGCAACTTCGATCTTCTCGTGGGTCAGCGCGGGAACGGGCTGGGACTCTATTTCCCGCCCCTCCGCGTCTCCGGTGTCGGTGCGGCGTCCCAGCGCCAGCGTGAATTCGTAACTCTTGGCGCCGCCCTCGATCTCGGCGATGACTTTCGTGGCTTCGTCGAGGCACACCGGCAACATGCCCGTGGCCATCGGATCGAGCGTACCCACGTGTCCGGCGCTGTCGGCGCGGAATGCCTTGCGAATGCGTTGCAGCGCGCCGTTCGACGTCAGCCCCTGGGGCTTGTCGAGCAGGATGATGCCGTTCGGCACGGTGACCTATGAATTGTCTTTCTGGTCCGACTTCACGGCGCCGTCGATGAGGCGCGTGAGCTTGTCGGCGTGCTCGATCTGCGTGTCGTAGATGAACTCGAGCTTCGGCGCGTGCCGCAGCTGCAGCGCGCGGCCGACTTCGCCTCGCAGGAATCCCGCGGCGCGGTTGAGGCCCTCGCCCACTTCCTCCGGCGAGTGCGCATCGCCGAACGGCACGAACCAGATTCGCGCGCCCGACATGTCGGGCGTCACGCTCACGGCGGTGAGCGTCACGTTGCCGACGCGCGGATCGCGCACTTCACGTGACACGAGCGTCGAAAGGACACGTTGCATCTCGCCCTCGATCCGCGCGAGTCGCTGCGATTTACCACCACTCATGGGACGCTCCTTGCTGGCCGCTCAGCGTCACTGGATGCTGCGCGCCACCTCGACACGAGCGAAACACTCGATCTGGTCGCCGACGCGCACGTCCTGGTAGTTCTTCACGCCGATGCCGCACTCGGTGCCGGCGCGCACTTCGTTGACATCGTCCTTGAAACGACGCAACGATTCGAGCGCGCCTTCGAAGATCACCACGCTGTCGCGCAGCACGCGGATCGGATTGTTGCGCTTGACCGAGCCTTCGGTAACGAGGCAACCCGCCACGACGCCGAACTTGCTCGAGCGGAACACCTCGCGCACCTGTGCCGTACCGACGATCTGCTCCTTGATCTCGGGCGCGAGCAGACCGCTCATCAGCTGCTTTACGTAGTCGATGGCTTCGTAAATGATGCTGAAGTACTGGACGTCGACTTCACCATCCTTCATGGCGTCACGCGCCGCCGCGTCGGCACGCACGTTGAAACCGATGATGCGCGCCTGCGATGCCGCGGCGAGCTGAACGTCGGAAATCGTGATGCCGCCGACTCCGCTGGCGATGATCTTCACCGCCACCTCTTCGGTCGACAGCTTGTTCAACGCGTCGCGCAGCGCCTCGGCGCTGCCCTGCACGTCGGTCTTGACCAGCACCGGAATGACGCTGGTCTTGGCCTCTTCCATCTGCGAGAAGACGTCCTCGGCGGTGGCCGACATGCGGCCGGCGACGCGCACGTCGCGATGGCGGCTCTGGCGGTGCTGCGCGACCTCGCGGGCCTTGCGGTCGCTCTCGAC
>JAEYUC010000022.1 GCA_023433705.1 Pseudomonadota bacterium | reverse complement strand
TCCAGAGCTACTACCTGATGCCGCGCACCAGTCTCGCCGACAACGTCGCGCAGCCGCTGATCTACCGCGGACTTGCGCCGGGCGCGCGACGCGAACGCGCGATCGCCGCCTTGGCGCGCGTGGGGCTCGAGGCGCGCACGCTGCACAAACCCAACGAGTTGTCCGGTGGCCAGCGGCAGCGCGTCGCGATCGCGCGGGCATTGGTCGGCCGGCCTGAAGTGCTGCTCGCGGACGAGCCGACCGGCAATCTCGACAGCAAGACCGCGCGCGAAATCATGGGCGTGTTCGGCGATCTGCATCGCGAGGGCATGACCATCATCATCGTCACGCACGATGCGGCGATCGCCGCGTACTGCCATCGCGTCGTGCGACTGCATGACGGCCGCATCGTCGAAGACCGGGCGCAGGCCGCATGAACCGGGAGAGTGCGGCGCCGATCGACGACGTGAATCGCCTGCAGGCGATGTTCTACGCCGTGCAGGAGTGTGTGCGCTCCGCGCTCGGCAGCATCCGCTCGCATCGCATGCGCAGCTTCCTCACGATGCTCGGCGTCATCATCGGCGTGGCGTCCGTCATCTGCATCGTTTCGCTGCTGCAGGGCCTGACACGTTCGGTGATGGACGAGTTCCAGGGCTTCGGCGGCAACGCGCTGCAGATCCAGTCGCACACGTCGCGCGAGGACTGGCTGATCGGCAAGTGGAACCGGCTGACGCCCGCGGACCTCGAGCTCGTGAAGTACCGCATCGCGGGCATCAGCAACGTCACGCCGATGTCCGGCCTCAATCTACCCGGCGGCGTGACGCACGCCGGCAACTCGAGCGGCGCGCAGGTGTTCGCGACGACGAGCTGGTTCCAGCTCGTCAACCAGTCCTATCCACGCGTGGGTCGTTTCATCACCGACAGCGACAACGACACTCGTCGGCGAGTCGTGGTGCTCGGCGACAAGGCGCGCATCGATCTCAAGCTCCCGGAGGATCCGACCGGCACCTTCATCCAGGTGGGCGGGGAATGGTTCAAGGTCGTGGGCGCGATGGAGCCGCGCGGCGAGATGTTCGGGCAGAGCATGGACAACTACGTCGTCATCCCGTTCGAGACCGGGCTCGCGCTGGCCGGCCCGCAGCGCCAGCCGGACATGGCCATCATGCTCACGGTGGATGATCTCGACGCGGTCGACGACGTCACGAGCCGCATCACGGCGCTACTGCGCCGCGCGCACAAGATAGGCCCGAAGGATCCCGACGATTTCCAGGTCATGACCTCGCAGTCGCTGACCGAAACCATCGAGCGCGTGTCCGGCACCATCACGCTGGTCATCTCCGCGGTGGTCGGGATCTCGCTGCTCGTGGGTGGCGTCGGCATCATGAACATCATGCTGGTGTCGGTCACGGAACGGACGCGCGAGATCGGCATCGCGAAGGCGCTCGGCGCGCCCCGCAGGTTCATCCTGATGCAGTTCCTGGTCGAGGCGATGGTGCTGGCCTTGATCGGCGGGATCATCGGCATCGGGTTCGGCTGGTTGTTAGGTGTGCTCGCCTCGAAGATGATCCCGCATTTTCCGCCGCCGGCCGTGCCCTGGTGGGCCATCGTCGGCGCGACGGGGTTCTCCGCGCTGGTCGGGATGTTGTTCGGCATCCTGCCGGCGCGCCGCGCGGCCAATCTCGCGCCGATCGACGCTCTGCGTCACGAGTAGGCGCCGCCTCTCGGGCGGCACAGCAGCACGACGCCGACCGCGATGATCCACCAGGCCACGAAGCTGGCGCAGAACGCCGAGTTGCCCCAGCCAAGCGCGCTGTAGAACCGGGTGGCGTCGCTGCCGAAGTAGATGGACGGCACGAAGGCCAGATTGAACAGCGCGATCACGTAGGCGGCGCGTCCGAGCCACGCGGGCACGATGCGCGAGCGGATCACCGAAAAGCCGGCCGCGAGCAGCAGGATCGCGGTCAACATGCGCTTGATCGGTCCGTGGATCAGGATGTTGCCTTCTGCGAGCGGGCCGTCGGTGGTTGGATCCACCGTGCCGTCCGGCGTGCCGAACACCACGCCCGCCTCGAGCGATATCGCGATCAGAGACACCGCCACGAACAGCGTGCCGGCGCTCGTGAATACCGAGGCGGCCCATTCGTGCTCGGCACCCGCGCGGCGCAGGAGCTGGGCGAAGCCGGCGAAGAACACGATCAGCGATGCCATGCTGAACAGGCCGACCAGGTTGCGGGTGAACACGTTCGCGGGCGGCGGCGCTCCCGCGTGGATGAAATAGAGCGGCACCGCCACGAGCGTGGCCACTCCCAGCGCGATGCCCGCGATGCCCGTGATCCGCCGAACCTGCGTATCGTCCATGTAGTGTCCCTGTGATCAAATGGTGTACTTCATACACCATTACCGAAACGTAAACTCGATTCACGTCATGGTCAAGAAACACCGCAAACGGAGCCGCGTTCGGCCGCAACGGCGCGACCTGCGCCCGCGTAGCGGCTTCGACCTCCTGTGGGGGGCCAGGGAAAAGGCGGCACGCGGGCCGAGGCCTGCATTGAGCCTCGACACGATCGTCATCGCCGCGATTGAAATCGCGGACGCGGAAGGTCTCGGTGCGCTGACCATGGCGCGGGTCGCTGCGCATCTCGACGTGACGACCATGGCGCTCTATCGCCATGTTCCCGGAAAGAAGGAGCTCGTCGAGCTGATGTCCGATCGCGCGTTCGGCCAGCCGCCCTCGAAGGGGGCTGGCACGTGGCGCGACGAAGTCGAGCGCTGGGCGCGCGCACTGCTCGAGTTGTACATGGCGCGGCCATGGTTGCTGGAAGTGATCACGAACCGCACGACCGTGGGGCCTGACTGGTTGGCGTGGTTGAACGGTGCTCTCGACGCGCTGGCCACGAGCGGATTGCCGTCCAAGGACAGGATTCCCGCCGTGTTGCTGGTCGACAGCCACGTGCGTTCGACCGCGCAGCTGCGCAGCGGGGCGCCTGTCACGCCGGAATGGGCGCAGAACTTCGGGCGAGTACTGCAAACCGTACACGACGACGCGCGTTACACGGCGCTGACGCGACTCTTCATGTCCGAGGGATTCGGCGAACCCGAACCGGAAGGACCCATTCCGTTCGAATTCGGGCTGCAGCGCGTGCTCGACGGCATCGAGTCGTACGTCGCCGCCGGATGAAGACCTGGGCGGCGTCGATCGTGGAGTGGCCGCCGCTGCTTCTTACGACAGCGTCGGTGGATCGATCGGTGATTCCGGCGATTCCGACGCTGCCGGCACGGGAGCGCGCGTACTCTGCCGTTCGATCATGCGCCGCACGCGCGGCCCGCCTGGCCCTCGATGCAACGCGCGCAGGCGCTGCGGAATCTGCGCATCGTGGTGAGTGATGCGGCTGTTGTGGCGGATGTAATCCAGCCACGTGGGTGTCTCGTAACGCTCTATCCAGATCCCGGGATCGGCGAGATCGCGCAACAGCCGCCAGTTGCGCGCGCCATCGCGGCGCCGGATGCGACGGCGCTCGGTCATCGCCGCCAGGAACTCGTCGATGTCGCTCTCGCGAATGTGGTATTCGATCGTGATCACGACGGGACCGGTGCGGGCGTCGACGGGAACCGCGGTGCTCGGCTCCTTCCAGCTTTCCAGCAGGTCGAGATTGAGCTCCGTCGTCTGCGCGAGCGGCAGCCGGAGGCCGAGCGCCGCGGTCGCGAGCATGACGACCGACGCGATCGACAAGGCGGCCCCGACGCTCAGATCCGCGGCGATCTCGCCCCACAACCAGCTTCCCGCGGCGAGGCCGCTGAAAGTGGCCATCTGGTAGATGGAAAGCGCGCGCGCGACCACCCACCGTGGCGCCGACATCTGCACGGCGACGTTGAACGTCGCGAGCGCCAGCAGCCATCCCGCGCCGGCGACGAACATTCCCGCCATGGCGGCCGGCGTATGACCGCTCAGGCCGACGATCGCCGCCGCGCCGGCAAACGCGATGCTGGCCCAGCGCACGATGCCCTCGGTCGACATCAACTGGCGCAACCGTGCATTCCCGAGCGCGCCGGCGACCGCGCCGAGCCCGAAGGCGCCTAACAACATTCCGTAGGTGAGTGGCCCGCCAGAGAGCGAGACCTTCGCCACGACGGGCAGCAGCGCCATGACCGCGCTGGCCGCGATGCCGAAGGCACTGCTTCGCAGCAACACGATGCTGATGGCGGGCGACATCGCGACGTACCGCACGCCGGCCGAGACCGCGAGTCCGAGCGTTTCCCGCGGCAGTTTTCGCGGCGCGCGCTCGGGCCGCCAGCGTGCGAGCACCGTAATCAACGGTAGGTAGCTGCAGGCGTTCACCGCGAACGCGGCGGCGGCTCCCGCGGCCGCCACGATGGCCCCGCCCAAGGCGGGTCCGATACTGCGCGCGATGTTGAAGCCCATGCTGTTGAGGGCCACGGCGCCGGGCAATTCCGGGCGAGGCACCATGTCGCCGACGGAAGCCTGCCAGGCGGGCGCATTGAAGGCCGCGCCGCATCCGATCGCGAACGTGAACATCAGCAGCAGCCACGGCGTGATCAACCCGGTGAAGGCGCACGTCATCAGCGCAAGCGACACGACGAACAGGAAGATCTGCGCGCCCAGCATCACCTTGCGCCGGTCGTGGTTGTCGGCCATCGCACCCGCGACCAGGGACAACAGCACGATCGGCAACGTGATCGACGTCTGGACCAGCGCGACCATGTCGGCCGAGTGGGTGATCGTGATCATCAGCCACGCCGCGCCCACCGACTGGATCAGTCCACCCAGGCTGCCGAGCGTGTTGGCGATCCAGACATTCCGGAACACGGGATAACGCAAGGGCGACAACGCCGTAGCGGGCTGCATCGCGTGCTGAGATTCCGGCTCGGTGCGGGTCATGGCTTACGTAGTGTGAACGAGCCGGCGAATATGCGGTGTAGGCCCGGAGGAAACCTGCTGATCCATCGCCCGAATGGCGAGCCCGTGCTTACAATGGCGAACATGCACCGGCGAAACTTCCTGATAAGCGGCAGCGGCCTGTTCATTACCGTCGCGGTGGGCTCGAGTCCGATACGCGGCGCCCAAAAGGCCACCGACCGAGTCGGCATGGGCACGGTGATCTTCCGCAATCGCTTCATTCAGACGAAGCCAAAGGATGTCGCCGAGATCGAGAACCCACTGACCCTGCTCGAAGTTCCCGCTTACTACCTCGGCCGCTTCGGCGTCCGCAATCTCGAATTCTGGAGCCATCACTTCGAATCGCTCGAGACGCCGTACCTCACGGAACTGCGCGATCGCATGAAGGCCTCCGGCGCGAAACTCATCAACGTGCAGCTCGACGGCAACTACGATCTTGCCAGTACGAACGAAGAGGAACGCCAGCGCAGCATCGACAATGCGCGCAAGTGGATAGATGCGGTGGCCTTCCTCGGCAGCCAGGCGATCCGGATCAACCCGGGCAAGTCGGGCAGCTCCGTCGAGAAGAGCATCGACTCGATGAAGGAGCTCAACGCGTACTGCCGAACGAAAGGCCTGCCGCTGCTCACCGAAAACCACTTCGGCCTGGAGATGGATCCGGATATCCACCTGAAGATCCGCGAGGCCGCGGGGCCGGAGAACTTCTACACGTTGCCCGACTTCGGCAACTACCCGGTCGAGACGATGTGGGAATCGCTCGCGAAGATCCTGCCCTACGCGTACGTCATTTCCGCGAAGGCCGTCGACTTCGACCCGAACGGGGGACACCTTTCCTACGACTTCGATCGCTGCGTACAGCTCTGCGAGCGCGCGGGTTTCAAGGGCATCTACCTGGTGGAGCAGTGGAGTCGCAAGGAGCAGGAGTTCGATTCCGAGAAGATCGCTGACTGGTTGCTGCGGCGCGTTTACGCGAATATCTGACCCGCACGGCAGGGACTACACTGGCCCCGCCACACATATAAGAAGGAGTCAGCCATGCTGAAGGTCCTTTTGCTCGCCCTCGCGCTGGCCGGCGTTTCCGCCCATGCCGCCGACCGCCCGACGCGCGCCACCATCGACCTGCGCGATCAAGCATCGCTCGCGAAGCTCAAGGCTTCGAACCCCGCGCACTTCGCGAAGATCCAGAAGATTCTCGAAGGCCTGGACGAAGACCCGCAACGTGCCGAAAGCGACTGGCTGCAGGTACAGTTCGAAGCGAGCGACGTATTCCTCGCGCGCGATCTGCTCAAGACCAGCAATCCGCCACGCCAGCTCCTGCAGTTCACGCTCGACGACGTGCGCTACCGGATGCACCTGACGCGCAGGGATCTGAGCCCGAAGTGGATGCAGGCGAAGTAGTCAGGCCACGCGCCGGGACGATTCAGGGCAGCCACACCAGCCCGAACTGAAACGCCACGTCCGGCGTGTTGTTGATGTTCTGCACGTTTTCCGTGATGCCGAAGGAGTAGACCACATCGCCGCGGCGGTGCCGCACTCCGGCGGTAACCTGGTACTTGTTGCCCAGCAACTCGTTCAGATCCGTCTCGCGCCGCGAATACAGGCTCTTGCTCGCGTACCCCTGCAGGTTCAGGTTGGTGTTCTCAGTCAACGCGTATTCATACCCGATGACCAGCGTCGGCACGATCTGCCGCTCGTGGTTCACGAGGAAATCGCCGCCGGAGAAATACACCGCGCTGGCGTTCGCATAAAAGGCCTGCCGCCTGCCGAGCCACTGCGCGGACGCCTGCAGTCCGTAGTCGGTGCGGCCGGTCGAGAGCATCCGTCGCCTGCCGTCGAGCGGCACTTTCACCGCCGCCTCGAGCGAAACCTGCCACGCGCGGCCCAGTTGAATGCCCGAATAGCGCAGGCCGATCGTCGGGTCCAGCAGTCCGCCGCTGGTCGGCGAGCCTCCAAGCTGCGTGTACGAGGTCGACTTGAGGTCGTAGATCACGTTGACGTCGTCGCGCCGCACCGCCGGCCGACCGAACGTGCTGAGGCCGAACGCATCGTGGAATTTCTCGACGGTGCCGTCGAGGTATCCGCCCTCGTACGACACGGCGCTCGTGATCAGGTAGGCGGACAGTCGCGGCGTGAGCTGGTGATGCAGCGTCACGTCGACCATCGTCATCTCGAGATCGACGAGATAGTTCTCGCCGGGCAGGTCGCGGATCGCCGCCACTTCTTCCTCGCCGAGCGCGCGCCGGCCGCCGGCTTCGAGTCCAGTGAGATATTCCTCGACGCGCGGGCTCATCGCCCAGGTGTTCTGCGAGGCGAACTCGGTTTCGAGCGCCCAGCCGCCGGGTTCCATCGAGCCTGCGTGCGCGGGCCGCATGTCGAGGCGCAGGAATCCGAACGGCGAAAGATCGCGTGCGCGCAGCGGTCCGTAGAACTCGGCGGCCGGGACTTGGGCCGCGCCGAGCACGAACAACACGAGAAAAGTGACTGACGCATGCAGGAATCTCATGCGTGAAATTCTCGGAAAATCGCCTCCTCGGCGGCGAGCCGAAGGAGGCGAGGATGCGAGCTATCGAAAGAGGTAGGGGAAGGTCACCGATGCGGGAGAGCGTAGGAACGTTCCGACCGGATGGCGCCTCCGGAACGTTCAGCGATCCTGCATCGTCTTGCGGTTCAGATACAACGCGATGAGAGTCGCGAGCGCGCCGGACAGTAGATAGACGCCCGCGAATGCGAGGCCGAACTTGCTGGAGAACATGAGGGCGACCCAAGGGGCGAAACCGGCGCCGAACAACCATGCGAGGTCCGAGGTCATGGCCGAGCCGGTGTAGCGATACTGGATCGGAAAGCTCGCGGCCACGGCGCCCGATGCCTGGCCGAACGAGAGCCCGAGCAGTACGTACCCCGAGGCCATGAAGACCGCTTCGCCGACCTCGCCACCGCCGAGCAATTGCGGCGCGAAGCCGCTGAATGCCGCGATCGCGGCGGCGGTTGCTCCCAACAAGGTCTTGCGGCCTACGCGGTCCGCCAGGAATCCCGAGGCATAAATGGAACACACGCCGAGCGCGGCGCCGATCGCCTGCATGACGAGGAAGCGCGCCGGGTTGTCCTGCGTGTACAGGAACACCCACGAGAGCGGGAACACGGTCACCATGTGGAACAGCGCGAAACTCGCGAGCGGCGCGAACGCGCCGATGACGATGGTGCGGCCACCGTGCCGGATCGTCTCGCCGATGGTCGAGGGCTGCAGCTCCTGCGAGTCGAAGGCCTGCGTGTACTCGGGTGTCACCACGATGCGCAGGCGCGCGAACAACGCGACCACGTTGATCGCGAAGGCGACGAAGAACGGGAAGCGCCAGCCCCAGTCGAGGAAGTCCGTGGCGGTCAACTCGCTGATGATGAAAGCGAACAGGGCGCTCGCGATCGCGAGGCCTATCAACGCGCCGAGCTGCGGGATCATCGCGTAGTAGCCGCGGCGGTTCTTCGGGGCGTTCAACGCCAGCAGCGCCGGCAGCCCGTCCCAGGAACCACCCATCGCGAGCCCCTGACCGCAGCGCATCATTATGAGTATCCAGACCGACCAGAGGCCTATCTGGTCGTATCCGGGCAAGAACGCCAGCGCGACAGTGGATGTTCCCAACAGGAACAGCGCGACCAGCAGTTTCATGCCGCGCCCGAAGGTGCGGTCGATGGCCGTGAACATGACCGTTCCGAACGGGCGGGCGAGGAACGCCACCGCGAAGACCGCGAACGAGTAGAGGGTTCCGGTCAGCTCGTCGACGAATGGAAACACGCGCTGTGGGAAAACGACCACGGACGCGATGGCATAGACGAAGAAATCGAAGAATTCGGAAGTACGGCCGATGATGACGCCGATGGCGATGTCCCCGGGCCGGACCTCGGCGGCATGGGCCTCATTGATGCGTCGCGCATCGCGCTCCAGCGAGGTGGTTGGGGTACCGGATCTTGGGTTGGCCATCGTGCCCCCTTTTAGCGCCGAAGAGGGTCGCGGGGTATGGGACAATTTGCCCCATGTCGCCCGGCGCGTCTATCCAGTATTTTGCGCACATGAAGGGTCTCCTGCGAGCGGCTCCATTCCTGATCGCGTGCCTGGCGCTCGCCGGCTGCGACATGGTGGTGCTCAATCCCGGCGGGGATATAGCCGAGCGCGAGCGCGACCTGCTCGTCACCTCCACCTGGCTGATGCTCCTCATCATCGTGCCGGTGATGGCGCTGACCATCTGGTTCGCGTGGTACTACCGGCACAACAACGAGAAGGCGCCGTACGAGCCGGACTGGCATCACTCCATGCGGCTCGAGCTCGTGATCTGGTCCGCGCCCCTCCTGATCATCATCTGCCTCGGCACGCTGACGTGGCTGGGCACGCACCTGCTCGACCCGTTCCGCAAGCTCGACCGAATTGACGAGAAGAGAATGCTGACGGGCGAAACCCGCGAACTCGTGATCAACGTGGTCGCGCTCGACTGGAAATGGCTGTTCATCTATCCGCAGTACGACATCGCGACGGTGAACGAATTCGTGGTGCCGGTGGATCAGCCCGTGATGATGAACATCACGTCGACCTCCGTCATGAACTCGCTCTACATCCCCGAGCTCGCCGGCATGGTGTATGCGATGCCGCGCATGCAGACGCGCCTGCATGGCGTCATGAACGAAACGGGCGAGTCGCGGGGTTTCTCGGCCAACTACAGCGGCGCGGGTTTCTCCGGCATGCGTTTCGTCGCGCGCAGCGTCGAGCAGGCGGAGTTCGACAAGTGGATCGAAGACGTGCGCACGGGTAACGAGGCGCTGACGCGCGATCGCTATCTCGCGCTCGCGAGGCCGTCCGAAAACGAGCCGCCGCAGCGGTTCTCCGCCGTGCACGAGCGGCTGTTCGACTACATCCTGGGCGGGTGCGTCGAGCCGGGGCGCATGTGTGCCCACGACATGATGGCGATCGATCGCCGCGGCGGCCTCGGTCTCGCGAGCGCGAACAACGTCGCGCGTTCGCGCGGCGCGCGGCGCGCCGTATTCGGCGCCGACTACTCGCACATCGTCGGTCAGTGCAAATTGCCGCCGGCCGATCCGCTCGAGGATCTCTACACGCCGATCGATCGCACGCCGCTGCTCGGCGCGGGACTCGCGCTGCCGGGCACGCAGGCCGGGCCATTGCTCGCTGGTCCAGGTCTCGATAACGAAACTGCGACTCGTCCATGACCGATTCGTCAATTACCGATTCGTCCATTACTCAGGGAGCCGTCGGAAACGTCCACCCGATCTTCGGGCGCCTCAGCTGGGATTCCCTCCCGGTCCACGAGCCGCTCGTGGTCATCTCGTTCATCGGCACCGTGTTGCTGGGCGCCGCATTGCTCGGCGCGGTCACGAAGTACAAGCTCTGGGGATACCTGTGGCGCGAATGGTTCACGACCATCGACCACAAGCGCATCGGCATCATGTACATGATCCTGGGTCTCGTGATGCTGCTGCGCGGCTTCGCGGACGCATTGATGATGCGGGCGCAACAGGCGATGGCGTTCGGCGGCTCCGAGGGTTACCTCAACGCCCAGCACTACGACCAGATCTTCACCGCGCACGGCGTGATCATGATCTTCTTCGTGGCCATGCCGCTGGTCACCGGCATCATGAACTACATCATGCCGCTGCAGATCGGCGCGCGTGACGTGTCGTTCCCGTTCCTCAACAACTTCAGCTTCTGGATGACCGCCGCCGGCGCGGTGCTCGTCATGATCTCGCTGTTCGTCGGCGAGTTCGCCAAAACCGGCTGGCTCGCCTATCCACCGCTCTCGGGCATCGAGTTCAGTCCGGATGTCGGCGTCGATTACTACATATGGGCGTTGCAGATAGCCGGCGTGGGAACCACGTTGTCCGGCATAAACCTGCTCGTGACCATCATCAAGATGCGCGCGCCGGACATGACGCTCATGAAGATGCCGATTTTCTGCTGGACCGCGATGTGCACCAACGTGCTGATCATCGCGGCGTTCCCCGTGTTGACCGCGGCGCTCGCGCTGCTGACTCTCGATCGGTATCTCGGCACGCACTTCTTCACGGCCGACTTCGGCGGCAACCCGATGATGTACGTGAACCTCATCTGGATCTGGGGTCACCCGGAGGTGTACATCCTGATCCTGCCGCTGTTCGGCGTGTTCTCCGAGGTCACCGCCACGTTCACGGGCAAGAAACTGTTCGGCTACAGTTCGATGGTATACGCGACGGTGGTGATCACCGTGCTCTCGTACATCGTCTGGCTGCACCACTTCTTCACGATGGGCTCGGGCGCGAGCGTCAACTCGTTCTTCGGCATCACGACGATGATCATCTCGATCCCGACGGGCGCGAAGATCTTCAACTGGCTGTTCACGATGTATCGCGGCCGCATCCGCTTCGAGCTGCCGATGATGTGGACCATCGCGTTCATGCTCACGTTCGTGATCGGCGGCATGACGGGCGTGTTGCTCGCGGTGCCGCCCGCGGACTTCGTGCTGCACAACAGCCTGTTCCTCGTCGCGCATTTCCACAACGTGATCATCGGCGGCGTGGTGTTCGGCCTGTTCGCGGCTATCTACCACTGGTTCCCCAAGGCCACCGGCTACCGGCTCGATCCGTTCTGGGGCAAGGTGTCCTTCTGGTGCTGGGTTATCGGCTTCTGGGTCGCGTTCGCGCCGGTCTACATCCTGGGCCTCATGGGCGTGACGCGGCGACTGCGTTTCTTCGACGATCCGTCGCTGCAGATCTGGTTCCAGATCGCCGGCCTCGGCGCGGTGCTGATCGCGGCCGGCATCGGGGCGCTGCTCATGCAGTTCTACGTCACGTATCGCGATCGGGAGAAACTGCGCGACACGACCGGCGATCCGTGGAATGGCCGCACGCTCGAGTGGTCGACGTCGTCGCCGCCGCCGGCCTACAACTTCGCGTTCACGCCGATCGTGCACGACAGCGACGCGTGGTGGGACATGAAGCAGCGCGGGTTCCAGCGCCCCGCGGCAAACTTCCGCGCGATCCTGATGCCGAAGAACACCGGCTCCGGAATCATCCTCGCCGGATTGAGCACCGTCTTCGGCTTCGCGATGACCTGGTACATGTGGTGGCTCGCGATCGCGAGCTTCGTCGCCATCATCGCGTACGCGATCTGGCACACGTTCGATTACCAGCGGGAGTTCCACTTGCCCGCCGAAGAAGTGAAGCGGACGGAAGAGGAGCGCGCGAAACTCCTCGCGGGCCAGGCCTGACGCATGGGACACACACTCACACCCGATCAGGCGGCGGCGCGCGACGTCTTCCTGCAGCTCGACGAGCACGATCACGAGGCCGGCAGCAGCACGATGCTGGGCTTCTGGATCTACCTGATGAGCGACAGCCTCATCTTCGCGGTGCTGTTCGCGACCTTCGCCGTGCTCGGCGGCAACTATGCGGCGGGGCCGTCGGCGGCCGACCTGTTCGACCTGTCGCTGGTCGCGGTGAATACCGGCCTGCTGCTGTTCTCTTCGATCACCTACGGCTTCGCGATGCTGAGCGCGTATCGCAAGAATGTCGCGGGTACGCTGGGCTGGCTCGCGATCACGGGATTGCTGGGGATCGGCTTCGTCGGCATCGAGGTGTACGAGTTCGCGCACCTGATCCACCAGGGCGCCGGCCCGCAACGCAGCGCGTTCCTGTCGGCCTTCTTCACGCTGGTGAGCACGCACGGCCTGCACGTCACGTTCGGCATCGTCTGGCTGGTCACGCTGATGATACAGATCCGCAAACACGGCCTGACCAGGCCGAACGGCCGGCGGCTCGCGTGCCTCAGCCTGTTCTGGCACTTCCTCGACCTGATCTGGATCGGGGTGTTCTCGTTCGTCTATCTGCTCGGAGTGATGCGATGAGCGCAGAGGAACAAGCCGCCGGGCGGGCGAACCCGCATCCGTACGCACACGTGCCCGAGCCTCACGGCACGCTGCGCGACTACCTGATCGGCTTCGGACTCTCCGTGGTGTTGACGGTGATTCCGTTCTGGCTCGTCATGGGCGGAGCGCCGATGAGCAAAAACGCCATCGCCGCCATCATCATCACGTTGGCCGTGACGCAGATGATCGTTCACGTCGTGTTCTTCCTGCACATGAAGGCGGGCACCGAGGACGGCTGGTCGCTGACCTCGATCGTGTTCACGCTGATCATCGTCGGCATCACCGTCGCCGGGTCCGTGTGGGTCATGTACCACCTCGACCGGAACATGACGCCGGCGCACGAGGCCGTCGGGGCACCTATCTAGTGTTCCCATGAATCCGCCGCGCACGCGAGGCAGGCGGTTGCTGTTCGTCTGTGCGGCGCTCGCCGGGTGCCTGGTTTTCGTGGCGCTCGGGGTGTGGCAGGTGCAGCGTCTCGCCTGGAAACGCGATCTCATCGCACGCGTCGATTCACGTGTGCAGGCGCCCGCGATGGAAGCACCCCGCGCCGAACGGTTCGATCCCCTGGAACACGAGTATCGCCGCGTGGCACTGCGCGGCCGATTCCTCAACGACCGCGAAACTCTGGTGCAGGCGAACACGAGGCTCGGCGGCGGCTACTGGGTGCTCACGCCACTGGTCGCCGACGACGGGTTCACGCTGCTCGTGAATCGCGGATTCGTGGAAACCTCGCGGCGCGAGACGCGCGACTGGGCGCGCATCGACGGGCCGACATCGGTGAGGGGTCTCGTTCGCTCGAGCGAGCCGGGCGGGGGATTCCTGCGCGACAACCTGCCCGGCGCCGATCGCTGGTACTCGCGCGACGTCGCGGCGATCGCGCGTGCGCGGGGCCTCGACAACATCGCGCCGTACTTCGTCGATGCCGATGCCCTCGACCCGGTGGTTCCCGGCGCGCCCACGGGCGGCCTGACGGTAGTCAGGTTCCGCGACAATCACCTGCAATACGCGCTGACGTGGTTCGCGCTCGCGGCGCTGCTCGCCGTCGGTGCGATCCGCGTGTATCGCCAGGAGTGTTCGATCGCTCCACCTGCGCGCGAATAATCGCTCCGGCTACTCAACCCGCCTCGGCGTGCGCTTTCCCGCGTTCCATCTGACTGCGCATCCACTCGGCGAAGATGCCGTCGAGGAATTCCTTCCGGAACCGTTCCTGTGCCGCCGGACCAAGGTGATCATGAAGCGTGAATCGGTACGTCCAGCGAACATGAGTCCTGTCGGGCGCGGGCGCCGTCCGGATGAACTCGCCGACGGCATATTTCACGTCGCGAAACTTCGGGCTGGTGTAGTGCCAGACGAGATACCTGAAGCGATTGACGCCGTCCGTCGAATCGCTGAGCAGCACTTCCTCGACGACCAGGCTTCCATCGGTGAGGCACACGAGTCTGCGGGCGCCCGGCGTGCCGTAGGGTCCGTTCGATAACCGAAACGTGCCGCTGACACCGGGCAGATCCCTCGTCGGCTGGATGGCTTCTTCCAGCGGGCGCGCCGCCGACTGCGACGCGGCCCCGAGCGGGCGGACGATCACGTTTTCCTCCGTGTGGCTCAGCATCTGTTCCAGCGGCGCGATATCGGGACGCGGCGGCTCGACGAACCCGGCTGGCGGCTCGCAGGCCGCCCAGGATTTGCCGGCCAGCAGAATCGCGACCGTGAGCGTGACAGGGATTCGATTTGCGGGTCTCATGCGGCGTATCTTGCGCAAGCCGGTACGGTGGCACCATTCGCATATGAAGATGACCCGGGCCGATTCGCTGAACCCCAGGAAAAACCCGCGTCAGCGTCGTTCGCGCGTGACGATCGACTCGATTTTCGAGGCGACCATTCAGGTTTTGCTCGCCAGCGGCCTCGAGAAGGTGACGACGATCCAGATCGCCGAACGGGCCGGCGTCTCGATCGG
Source organism: Pseudomonadota bacterium (assembly GCA_023433705.1). GTDB lineage: Bacteria > Pseudomonadota > Gammaproteobacteria > Steroidobacterales > Steroidobacteraceae > CADEED01. Next base: position 122,878 of record JAEYUC010000022.1, on the reverse strand, counting down.
ATCGCTGTACCAGTACTTTCCGAACAAACGCGCGCTGATGGCGGCGGTCGTCCGGCGGCACGTGAGCCAGGTCGTCGACATCACGATCGCAGCCTGCGAGAGTGCGCACGGGAAAACGATCGACGAGATGTGCGCGGCGATGATGTCCGCGTTCGTGGATGCCAAGACGCGCAGGCCCGACGTCTCGCGCGCGCTCTATCTACCTTCGGCGGCGGTCAATGCCGACGCCATCGTCAAGGAGGAGGCGATGCGCTGCGCCTGTGCCGTGCACGACATGCTCGTGACGGCCAGCGACGCGAGATTCTCGCAGCCACGCGAAGTGAGCGCGATGCTCGTCACATCCATCGTGGGTCCGACACGCATGGCCATCGAGGCCGGCGGCAACCGCGAGTCCTTCGAAGGACTGAAGCGACACCTGACCGCGTTGTGCGTGGGTTACCTGAGGGAGATGGCGTCGACCCAGGTCGACTAGCGAGGGAGCCCTCAGTGCGCCGGGTGGATCAGGCCGCTTCGCAGCAGCGCGCCGCCGAGCGCGCAGAAATACAAGTAGCCGCGGCAGCTCCCGAATTTCTCGATGATCGGCTCGAGCGGCGCGCGTGGATCGAGTTGCATGAGGTTGCGCAGGTTGCGCGCCGCGCCAACGTCACCGGGCGGAAATACATCGAGCCGGCCGAGGCCGCGCAGCAGGACGAGGCCCGCGCTCCAGGGCCCGATTCCGGGCAGTTCCACGAGTCTGGCCATGGCCTCATCGGTGTCCATCCGCGCGAGCCCCGTTTCGCGAAGTTCGCAGGTGTCGATCGCACGCGCCACGCCGCGCAGCGTCTGCGCCTTCGGCCGGCTGAATCCACAGGCGCGCAGCGAATCGAGTCGTGCGCGCGCGATCCGTCGTGCCGTCGGAAACGCGTGGAATCGGCGGCCATCGTGCGCGAGCCTCTGCCCGAAATGCGTGACGAGCCGCGCGACGATCGCGGTGCCGGCGTCGAGGCTCAATTGCTGGAACGGTATGACACTCGCGAATGCTTCGAACAACGTGGCGAACCGTGGGGGACGCATGCCGCGCAATTCACGACAGGTCGCGCGGCTCGCCGCGGCGGACTCCGCGCAGCGACGCAGCGGCGCCGGATCGACATCGAGGCCCAGCATCCTGCGCACACACGCGCGCGCCTCGGCATACGCCGCCGCGGATTCGTCACCCGCCACGATTCGCAGTCGAACGCGAGGTCTTGCGACGGTGCCGTGATTGCGCACTTCGACGAGTGACAGACTTCCGGAAAGCTCGAAAAGGCGCAGGTACCGGCCGTCTTCCCACCAGTCCACCACGTTCGCAGGCCGGCGCTGCAATACGCGCACCGTCGCCTCGAGGTGAAACGGCGCGCGGGTCGCGAGCGAAATCACCGGGCCCGGCTAGCCGTTTGCGACAACGGCGGTCCGCAGCAACTCTTCGACCGCGGCGTCGTCGTTGCGCTGGAGCGCCGCTTCGACCGCGAGGCTTTGCCGGTCGCGACCGACGGTGACCAGGGCCGTCACCTTGCCGTTCTCCCGGTAGATAGCCGCCGCGTCGCGTTCCTGCAGGTTGCCCGTCACCTCGATCGATGCGCCCTTGCCGGCGTGGCCGATGTAGTTGAGAGTCACGTCGTAGTGCTGGCTCCAGAAGAACGGCACGTCGTCGAACGGCTTGCCCAGGCCGAGCATGTCGGCCGCGACGGACTGGCCCTGCCGCTCGGCGACCACCCAGTGTTCGATGCGCACCTGGGTGCCGAGCCGCGCCTCCGGATAACGCGCCACGTCGCCCGCGGCCCAGATGCCGGGTGCACTCGTGCGCAGCGATGCATCCACGACGATGCCGTTGTCCACTGCGAGACCTGCCTTCTCGGCGAGCGCGGTGCGGGGCCGCACACCGACTCCGAGCACGACCAGATCCGCTGCGAGCGTGCGGCCGTCGCCGAGCTCGACGCTGTGCGGATGGATGGACTTCAGGGTCGCGCCCAGGTGGAATTTAACGCCATTCTCTTCGTGCAGCTTCTGCACGAACCTGCCCAGTTGCTCGCCGAGCACGCCGCCCAGCGGCACGTCGTCGCGACTCACTACCTGCACTTCGAGATTGCGATGCCGCAGCGACGCGGCGACTTCGAGGCCGATGAAACCCGAACCCACGACGACGACCTGTTTGCCGGCGGTCGCGGCCTCGATGATCTTCTGCGCGTCCGCGAGCGTGCGCAGCGTGAACACGTGCGGGAAGCGGGCGCCCTCGATGGGCGGACGCTGCGGCTCGGCCCCCGTCGCGAGCAGCAGCGCGTCGCAGGAAATGACCGGGCCGCTCTCGAGCTTCAACGACCGGCTGCCGGCGTCGAGGCTGACCACGGTTTCGTTCTTGACGAGATTGATCGCGAGCTTCTCGTAGAAATCGTCGGGACGCAGCGTGACCCACTCCATGGGCGCGTTGCCCGCGAGAAAGTCCTTGCTGAGATTCGGCCTGTCCACCGGGCCCGGCGCCTCGCTGCCGATGAGCGTGATGGACCCCTGGTAACCCAGGTGACGGAGACGCTCCGCGGCCGCCGCGCCCGCCGCGCCGGCGCCGACGATCACGATCTTGTCCGGAGACTTCGGTGGCGGTCGCGGATTCGCGCGCGCTTTCTTCGCGCCGACGATGACGCGTGTACCGCGTCGGGTTGCTTCGTAACATGCAACCGGATCCAGCGCGGGCGCCGCGAGCGCGTCGCCCGTGCGCAAATCGAAACACGCGTGATGCCAGGGGCAGCGGATCGTGTCGCCGACCACGAGTCCTTCCGCGAGCGGTCCGCCGTAGTGGGTGCACTTCGCGCCGATCGCGAGAATGTCCGCGCCTTTGCGTACCAGCGCGATCGGCGCGCCGTGCGCGTGACCGAGCAGGGGCACGCCTTCGCGAAGCTCGGACAACTCGACACCCACCGCCAGGTCGGGTCCGCTGAGCTCGGTATCGTGGCCCATCGCACTTCTCCTTACGCACCGTGGCGAACAAGGGTAGTCGTCACGCCGCGATTTACAATCGTCCTTTCTCCAGTCCTGCCTCGCGCCCTTACTTCGCGCCTTTTTTCACCAGGAACTCGCGCAGCACCACGGCGCCGTTCCGCTCGGGATCATGAGCGCTGTAAACGAGCGTCAAGTTACCCCGTTTGCTGGCATCGAGCAGAGCTTGCCAGGCGTCGCTTTCGCGCAGCTCCGCGCGATAACGCTGCCGGAACTGCCGCCAGCGCTCCGGCCGATGACCAAACCACTTTCGCAGCTCCGTGCTGGGGGCGACCTCCTTCATCCAGGAATGTATCTGCAACGCTTCTTTCTTCATGCCTCGCGGCCAGAGTCGTTCCACGAGGACGCGTCGCCCGTCGCCACGCGCGCGGGGCTCGTAGGCACGTTTGATGCGAATCATGGCTATTCTCCATCGTCTCTCCCGAAGGCGGGTCTACCCGATCATGATCACGAGCGCCGCGACGGTCAGAAACGCTCCGAGGCAGATCGTGATCACCCACAGCGGACCGATGGGCTCACGTTCGTCGGGCGGTACGGTATCGGTTTTCGCGACGACCTTTCGAATCTTGCCGGCGGATTTCATGATGGCTCCTGAATCTCTCGATACTCGAGAGACTAGGCACGCAGGACGCCGCGGACAAACGATTAATATCGACCGCTGACATCGGGTTCTTCGATGTCAGCGCGCGCCGTCACGCGCGGCTAGTTAGGTCAGGCCGCCTCGGCCGCGATGCGCCGGATGGTCTCGAGCGCGAGCGATATCGGCTCGGATTCGACTTTCGTCGCATGGCACAGGTAGGCCGGCAGGCGGAACTCGGCGGCGCCGGGCACGCGGTGAACCTTCCCGCTCAACTCGTGCTCGCGCAGCATGCGCTTCGGAAAGTAGCCGGTGCCGCCGTGCGCCAGCAGTCTCTGCAGGCCGAGCCAGCCATTGTTCACGGTGAGTCCGGCGCCGGAGAAATTCGGATAGGCGAGCGAGTGTTGCGCGTAGAACTCCGCGCCCCAGTCGACGTAGATGTAATCGCTGCCGGGGTCTGGCGACGGGTTGGTGCGCGAGGAAGCCATCACGAGTTCTTCTTCGAGCAAGGGTTCGACGACGAGACCGGGGCGCGCCTGCGGCGTGTACATCACTCCGATGTCGGCGCGACCGTCGATCAGCATCTCCATGAGATTGTCCTCGAACCCGATCAGCGCGCGCACGGCGACGTCGGGCGCGAGCGCGGCGAAAACCGGCAGCCAGCGCAGCAGCAGGTCCTCCCACAGCCCGAATCGCCCGCCGATGGTGAGCGTCGCGCGGAATCCGCTGATGACGCCGATGTCCTGCCGGGCCTGTTCGACGGTGCGCGTGAGCAGCGCGGCGTGTTTCTGGAAATGCTGCCCGGCGCGCGTGAGCGTGGTGCCGGACTTGTTGCGCACGAAGAGCTCGGCCCCGAGCGTCTCTTCGAGACGCTGGATGCGCGTGCTCACGGTCGACTGCGTGACGTGCAGGTGCTGCGCCGCTTCGACGAAGCTGCCCTTGGCGACGACCACGAGAAAAGTGCGTGCGAGTTCGGTATCCATCGGAATGGTCGATATATAGCGCCAATATTCATCGCTTGCAAAAGCGGCGCGCGAAGTTAGTGTCGACACGAACTTCAGGAGAATCGATGAACCTCGTATTGCCGCCACTGCCGTACGCGCTCGATGCATTGGAGCCGCACATTTCCCGTCGCACGTTGTCCGCGCATCATGGGAGTCATCACGCGGCATACGTCGCAAAGGCGCGCGCGATGCTGCGCACACCCGCGGAGCTCGCCGTGCTCGAGGACGTCGTGCGCTCGAGCGCCGGGCAGGACCGCGCGCTCTTCAATGCGGCCGCGCAGGCCTGGAATCACGCTTTCCTGTGGAACAGCATGCGCCCGGGTGGCGGAGGCGAAGCGAGTGGCGCAATCGCCGAGGCGATCGAAGAGAGCTTCGGAACCCAGCGCGCCTTCAGTCAGCAGTTCGTCTCGGCCGCCGGCGACCAGTTCGGCAGCGGATGGGCTTGGCTGGTGCTCGACAACGGCCGTCTGGGGATCGTCACCACGTCCAATGCGGACACGCCGCTGACCACGGCCCAGGTTCCGCTGCTGACCATCGACGTGTGGGAGCACGCCTATTATCTCGACTACCAGCACCGCAGGCTCGATTACATCGCCGCGTTCCTCGGGCATCTCGTCAACTGGGATTTCGCGAATCGCAATCTCGCGGCCGCGTCGCAGCCCGCGTGAGCAAGTTTGTTAGTGTGGAAAAACCTGAGATTCGCATCGGGTAATTCAAATTGATCCGGCGGGTGAGGACCGGTACAAAGGGACTCAACACAATGGAGGACGCAACGTCATGTTGACCGACGAGTCACGTGCTCATCAGGCCATGGCGCAGTTTTCCCATGAGCTGCGCAATTGTCTCGGCACCGCCCGCAGCGCGATGCGCGTCCTGGAAATCCGCGATCTCGAGCAGTCGCGTCGCAAAAAGACCCGCAAGCTGATCGGGCGCCAGCTCGAACAGATGACGCGGCTGGTCGACGACCTTCTCGATGCGTCGTTGATTCGCAGCGGTCAGTTTCGTCTCGAATGCGCGCGCATCGACTTGCGCGAGCCACTCGCTCACGCGGCGGAGGCCGTCGGCTTCATGATCCGCGATCGACGACATCTCCTGCACATCGGGCAGCCGCCCGAGGCGGTCCCGGTATATGGCGATGCCGCGCGGCTCGAGCAGGTGTTCGTGAACCTGCTCACGAACGCGGCCAAGTACACACCCAAGGGCGGCGCGATCGAGGTGACGTTTCGCACGTTTGCGGACGAGGTCGTCGTGGCCATCCGCGATACCGGCATCGGGATTCCACCGGAAGTTCTGCCGCACGTGTTCGACCGCTACGTGCGGGCCAGTCATTCTCCGGGAACGAACGGCCTGGGCCTGGGATTGCCGCTCGTGCGCAGCCTCGTGGAAAGCCACGGCGGCCGCGTGGAGGTGTCGAGCGAGGGAGCCGGACGTGGCAGCGAATTCCGAGTCCGGCTTCCGCTCTCGCGCCATCTGGATTAAAAAAGGCTCTTTCAGCCTGGAGGGCGAGTCATGCATCCACTGAAAGGGGTCCGATGAGCGCGGCCCACAACAAGATGGTCGAGTTCGGCGGCCGCGTCATCATCATCGGCTGCGGCAGCATCGGCCAGGGCATCCTGCCGCTCATCGGGCGGCACATCCCGGTCGACGGCAAGGGCAAGCTGACGGTGCTGTCGGCGGACGAGGCAGGGCGCGGCCTCGCGCGCAAGAACGGCGCGCGTTTCGAACACACGCACCTGACGCCGGCCAACTACCGCAAGATCCTCGGCAAACACGTCCAGGCCGGCGACCTGGTCCTCAACCTCTCGGTGAACGTCTCGAGTCTCGACCTCGTGAGTTTCTGCGCCGAGGTGGGCGCGCTGTACGTCGACACCTCGATCGAGCCCTGGCCCGGCGTCTATGCCAACCCGATGCTCAAGATGCGCGAGCGAACCAACTACGTGATCCGCGAGAAGGCGCTGAAACTCGCGAAGGAGCTCGGTCCGGATTCTCCCACCGCGGTCGTCGATCACGGCGCGAACCCCGGGCTCGTGTCGCACTTCGTCAAGCGCGCGCTGCGGGATCTCGATCGCATCCTGCGCGACGGCAAGGCGCGGCCCGCCTCGCGCGAGGAGTGGGCGGCGCTCGCGCGCGATCTCAACGTCGAGGTGATCCAGATCGCGGAGCGCGACACGCAGGTCAGCGATCACGCCAAGCGCCACGGCGAGTTCGTCAACACCTGGTCCATCGACGGTTTCGTCGACGAGCTCATGCAGCCGAGCGAGGTTTCGATCGGAACACACGAGCTCCTTCTGCCGAGGCGCGCGCGCCAGCATCGCGCGAATTCCGGCACCTTGTATCTGCCGCGGCCGGGCGGCGGCACATTCGCGCGCAGCTGGACTCCATCCGTGGGCGGATACCAGGGCATGCTCGTCACGCACGACGAGGTATTCTCGATCGCGGACTTCCTGACCCTGCGCGACGGGGATGGATTCACCTATCGGCCCACCGTCATGTTCGTCTATCACCCATGCGACGACGGCATGTTGTCCGCGCTCGAGCTCGAGGGTCGCGGCTGGAAGATGCAGCCCTCCGGCCGGCGTCTGGGCCGTGACATCGCGGATGGCATGGACGAGCTCGGCGTGCTGCTTGGCGGCCACGCGAGGAATGCCTACTGGTTCGGTTCGCAGCTCACGATCGACGAGGCGCGCCGTCACCTGGATTTCGCCAATGCGACCACGGTGCAGGTCGTCGCAGGCGCGCTCGCGGCGGCGGTGTGGGCGATCCGCAACCCACGCAAGGGCATGGTCGAGCCGGACCAGATGGATCACGAGGAATGCCTCGAGATCGCCGCGCCTTATCTCGGCAAACTCACGGGCGAATTCACCGACTGGACTCCCCTTCAGGGTCGCGGCCAGCTCTTTCCCGAGAAACTCGACGTCGACAATCCATGGCAGCTGCAGAACATCCGTGGCCGGCAGTGGGTTTCGTAAAGGAGCCCTTCGGCCAATGTGATGCGCGCGCGCCCTGTGGTAGCAAGTCTCCCGGCAAAGGAGGCCGAAAGATGAGTACGCGACAAGGACATTCGACGACGGGCTCGGGCGCTCAGGCGGCGAGCGACCGCAATTCGCTGACGATCGGACCGGACGGTCCCATCCTGCTGCACGACGTTCACTTTCTCGAGCAGATGGCGCACTTCAATCGCGAGAAGGTGCCCGAGCGACAACCGCACGCGAAGGGCGGCGGCGCATTCGGCGCCTTCGAGACCACGCACGACGTCTCGCGCTACACGAAGGCCGCGGTGTTCCAGAAGGGCGCGAAGACCGAGATGCTGGCGCGCTTCTCCACCGTCGCGGGCGAGATGGGCAGCCCCGACACCTGGCGCGACGTGCGCGGCTTTTCGCTCAAGTTCTACACGTCCGAGGGCAACTACGACCTGGTCGGCAACAACACCCCGATCTTCTTCGTGCGCGATCCGATGAAGTTCCCGCATTTCATCCGCAGCCAGAAACGCCTGCCGGATTCCGGGCTGCGCGACAACCACATGCAGTGGGACTTCTGGACCAACAACCCCGAGTCCGCGCACCAGGTGACCTATCTACTGGGACCGCGCGGATTGCCGCGCACCTGGCGCCACATGAACGGCTACGGCTCGCACACCTACATGTGGGTCAACGCCAAGGGCGAACGGTTCTGGGTGAAGTACCATTTTCACACCCGGCAGGGCATGAAGTTCTTCAGCAACGCCGAGGCGCAGAAGATGGCCGGCCTCGATGCCGACTACCACCGGCGCGACCTGTTCGAGGCGATCTCGAAGGGCGAGTATCCGCAGTGGGTGATGTCGGTGCAGGTGATGCCGTACGAGGATGCGAAGACGTACCGGATCAATCCGTTCGATCTGACCAAGACCTGGTCGCACCGCGACTATCCACTCGTCGTCGTGGGCGTCATGACGCTCGACCGGAACCCGGAGAATTTCTTCGCGCAGATCGAGCAGGCAGCGTTTTCGCCGGGCAATACCGTACCGGGCATCGGACTTTCGCCCGACAAGATGCTGCTGGGCCGCGCCTTCGCCTACGCCGACGCGCAGCGCAATCGCATCGGCGCCAATTTCCATCAGCTGCCCGTCAACCAGCCCAAGGTGCCGGTCAACACGTACATGTTCGATGGGCAGATGACCTATCAACACAGCGGCAATGCGCCGGTATACGCGACCAACAGCGGCGGGCGACCCTGGGCCGACGAGACCGGACGCATGGCCGACGGTTGGGAAGCCGACGGGGAAATGGTGCGCAACGCCTACACGCCGCGTGCCGAGGACGACGATTTCACGCAGCCCGGCGTCCTCGTGCGCGAGGTGTTCGACGACGCCGCGCGCAACGACCTGGTCGAAACCGTGTCGGGCAGTCTCGCGGGCGGCGTGCGCAGTCCCGTGCTGGAACGCGCGTTCGCATACTGGAAGTCGATCGATCCGGCGACAGGCAGCCGCATCGAGGACAAGGTGCGCAAGGGCCGCACCATGGAGCCCGCATCGGGCATGAGCGAGAGGTGAGGTACGTAATGGCAGAACGAACGTCGAGCGCGATTTCCGGCCGGGCACGCCGCCCGCCCAAACCGAGTCCGAGCCGTCTCGTGGGCACATTGCCCGAGCGGCGACTGCTTTCGTACGCGAGCCGGGAGAATGGTGGCAATGCGCCGCTGCCGGTTCACATCCGCGCGACTCAGAACCTGAATTCCATCGAACGCGATTACGTGCGGAACCGGCTCGGTGAAAAGCTGCGCAAACATGCGAGGGCGATCGAGCGCATCAGCGTGCGCATGGAGGACATGAACGGTCCGCGCGGTGGTGTCGACCAGGCCTGCCGCATCAAGGTCGTGCTGACCGGCTTGCCGAGCGTGGTGTTCGAAACCCGCAACCAGACACTGAGTGACGCGATCGACGCGGCCATCCTCGGCGTGGAGCGCGCCGTGCGGCGCACGACCGAGCGGCGGCGCGAGAAGCCGCGCAGGCGTGGTTCGACCGGTCAGACGTCCGGGGATTAGCCCGGCAGATCGAACACGATCACCTCGGCGCCGCTGCCGCCGTCGAGCGTGAGCGTCGAGGTCCCCGTGAGCTTGAGGGCGTCGCCGGCTTCGAGCGACGTTCCGTTCGCGCGAATCGCGCCGCGCGCGACGTGTACGTAGATTCGCCTGCCACGCGCCACCTCGAGCCGCGCGTTTTCCGCGCCGTCGAAAAGCCCCGCGTATACGCGTGCGTCCTGGTGGATCAGGACCGATTGCTCCGCCGCGTCGGGTGAGGCGATCAGCCTCAATCTTCCGCGTTTCTCCTCGGCTCCGAAGCGCTTCTCCTCGTAGCTCGGCCGAATGCCGCGCACGTTCGGCTGAATCCAGATCTGCAGGAAATGCACACCATTCGCGCCCGATGGATTGAACTCGCTGTGCTGCACGCCGGACCCCGCACTCATCCTTTGCACGTCGCCGGGCCGGATGGTCGAGCCGTTGCCGAGCGAGTCCTTGTGCGCGAGCTCGCCTTCGAGCACGTAGCTGATGATTTCCATGTCGCGGTGAGCGTGCGTGCCGAAGCCTTTGCCCGCATCGACGCGGTCTTCGTTGATCACGCGCAAAGGGCCGAACTCGACGTGTTGCGGGTCGAAGTAGTCGGCGAACGAAAAGGAGTGGTAGGACCTGAGCCAGCCGTGATCGGCATACCCTCTCTCCTGGCTGCGGCGGATCTCACCTTGCGTCTCGCTCATGATTCGGCTCCTCTAGAGATTGGTCTGATCCGCCGGCACGTCGCGCGGCAAACCCGCTGCCGTGCCGCCATCCGCGCACTCGATGCCGTCGATGCCGACGCCGTAGCAGGTCATCGAGATCGAACCCAGCGCGCAGCCGCGCACGATCGGCGTGGCGCCGACGCCCGCCGCGGACGCGAGCCCGGCGACGTAGAGCAGCGGCAGGAAATGATCCGGCGTCGGCACGGCCGCCCGGTAGTCAGGATGGTCGGCGAGCTCGCCGATGTCATGCGGCCGTTGCGTCATCAGCGCCGCGGCCGCGTCGTCGAATCGATGCGCCCAGTCCTCGCCATCCGGATTGCGCCAGTCGACGCGCCGCAGGTTGTGCACGACGTTGCCGCTCGCGACGACCAGCACGCCGCGCTCGCGCAGCGCCGCGAGTTTCCCGCCGAGTTCGACGTGATACTCGAGCGGCTTCAGCGCATTGATCGAAAGCTGGACGACGGGTACGTCGGCTTCCGGGTAGAGATGCGCGAGCACGCTCCACGTGCCGTGATCGAGACCCCATTCGTCGTGATCGAGCCCTATCCACTCGGGCCTGGCGAGCTCGACCACCTCGGCCGCGAGCTCGGGCATGCCGGGCGCCGGGTATTCGAACTCGAACAATTCGGCGGGAAACCCGTAGAAATCGTGGATCGTGCGCGGGCGCTGCATCGCGGTCACCGCGCTCGCGCCGATGAACCAGTGCGCGGAGACCGCGAGGATGCCGCGCGGCCGGGGCAGCGAGCGGCCCAACTTGCGCCACACCTGGGTGTACGTATTGGTTTCCAGGGTGTTCATCGGGCTGCCGTGCCCGATGAACAGCGCAGGCATCGTCGTCATGGATTTCTCCTGGCGCGCTGACAGAAAGCTGGTCGGATCCGCCGACACTGGGTGAGAATGCAACGCACAGGATCCGCCATGACCGACTCATCCAGCAACCCCGGGATCGATCCCATGGGCGCGCCGCGCAAGGTTCTGCTCGCCACGGACCTGAGTGCCCGCGGCGATCGTGCACTCGAGCGCGCGATCGCGGTCGCCCGCCGTCACGACGCGCAGTTGACGATCGTCCACGCCTTCGAGGACTTCCAGGACTCGACCCTTACGTACGGCCAGACGGCCGCGCCGTCCTGGCGACGCCCCGCGGATGCGGTGGCCATCATGAAGCAGCGCATCCTGCAGGGCCTGCGCGCCGATCTCGGAGATGCCATCGAAAAAGCCCGCATCCTGGTCGAGGAGGGCGATCCGGCGGAGGTCGTCGAACGTATCGCGGTGGCCGAACAAGTCGATCTCGTCGTCACCGGTGTCGCGCGCGAAGCCTTGTTTGCGCGACGGCCCGTGATCCTCGGCAAGACGGTCGAGCAATTGTTGCGGCGCCTGTCGATCCCGATCCTCATCGTCAGGAACCGCGTGCGATCGGACTACGAGCGCATCGTCGTGACGACTGATTTCTCGGGCCCGTCGGGATACGCACTGCAGCTCGCGTTGAGCTTCTTCTCGACCGAAACCCTGCACCTGCTGCACGTTTCCGAGGCGCCGTACCCGGCGCTGGCGCCCGATGCGAATCGCCATGCGGAGAACTTCCGCGAGATCCACGCCGCCGAACTCGAGGAATTTCTTTCCTCCATCTTCCTGCCCGCGGAAGATCGCAACAGGATCGTGCCGCTGGTGGAGCCCGGCTCGCCGCGGCAGATCGTGCGCGAATTCGCGCAGCTTCACGGCGTCGACCTCGTGGTGCTCGGCACGCACGGCCGAGGCGCGCTCCTCGAGGCGCTGCTCGGGAGCGGGGCGAAGAGCATCCTCTCCACGCTGCCCTGCGACGCGCTGGTGGTACGAGGGCCGGGTCAGTAATCGATCGAACGACTGGCCGGGATTCTTGTCAGGTCTTCCATGAACGAAAACATCCGCTGGATCGTCATTGCCGTGGCCGGGGTCGCCCTCGCGATCGCCGCCGTCGTCTTCCGTGATCGCTGGTGGCCGGACCGGCCGGCGCCCGAGGCCGAAACGCCGGTCGTCGCGGTGCCGGAGCAATTGCCGCCGCCCGAGGAAGAGGCCGCGCCCCAGCACCCGCCGCCGGTGACCGATTCGGACGAAGCGCTGCCGCCCCTCGATGCCAGCGATCCGGCATTGCGCGCTTCGTTAGGCGAGACCGTAGGCCCCGCGGCCGTGGAGCGCTTCTTCATCACGGACAACCTGGTGCGGCAGATGGTCGTGACCATCGACAATCTGCCGGAACAGAAAGTCGCCGAACGCATCCGGCCATTGAAACCGGTGCCGGGCCAGTTCGCGGCCTCCGGCACGGAAGACGCTCCCGTGCTCGATCCGGCCAATTACAAGCGCTACGAGCCGCTCGTCCAGATGATCGCCTCGCTCGATACGCAGAAGCTGATGACGCAATACGCGCGTTACTACCCGCTGTTCCAGGAGTCGTACGAGAACCTCGGACATCCCCCGCAGCACTTCAACGATCGGCTGGTCGAGGTGATCGATCACCTGCTCGAGACACCGACCGTGCGCGATCCGATAGCCCTCGCACGGCCCAACGTGCTCTATGAATTCGCGGATCCGAAGCTCGAGTCGCTGTCCGCGGGGCAGAAGCTGCTGATCCGGATGGGCAGCGCGAACGCCGACAGGATCAAGGACAAGCTCAAGGAACTGCGCGCGGCGCTCGTCGCGCGCTGACCGCGCCACGCGCGTCGTGTCCGGGTCGCGACACGCCGCAGCAAACCGTTCGCGCACGAACTACTTTCGTGCATCACAGTTTCGCGGCATGAGCGCTTCGCGCGACTAGCTAACGTCAATTGCCGGTGTTATACACGGCTCGACGCGCAATAAATGGAATACAAGAATTGCGCTCGGGAGACACATGACGCGAATGGATGGGCCCCATGCGAAACGGGCGGACGCGGATCCGGTGTCCGCGCCATCGCGCGATGACTCCCCCTGACACAACGATTCGTCCAGGGAGCCGCCATGGCATCATCCAAACTACCCGGCCATTCAGTCCGCACCGATCTCGGTGACGGTTACGTCCTGCATTCCGCGACCCTGGCGGGCTCCGCCAAGGCCGAGAAACCGGGCGCCACGCGCTCGTTCGGCGGAGGTTCCTTCGACGCGGAATTGGCGGAGGCGGGACTCACGCTCGACAAGGTCGTGCTCCTGCCGCCACCCGCCGCGGGTACGCGCGATCTCGCGACCGCCGCGCCGACGGCGACGCTCGAAGTGCCGGTGGGCGACGACGAGTCCTGCATATTGCTGGTCGAGGATGCCTCGGGCGCCGTGTCGTGGGTATTACCTGACACTCCTCGCAAAGGAGAAGGCAAGTCGCGCGCGCTCGGCGCGAAGGCCTCGGTCAAGTTCACGATTCCGCTCGACGCGACGCCCGCCGCCGGCGCGACGCGCGGGCTCAAGGACATCGGGAAGAAGATCAATTCCTTCCTGTTCAAGATCGTCGATCCGCTGCTCGGGCCCATCATTCACGGCTTCGCGCGGAAATGGGAAACGAAGAACCGGCCCACCTTCACGCGCACCTTCGCGGTCGACGACTACCAGGTGGACGACCCGAACTTCCCGCGCATCACCGAGGCGGACTGGCGACGCCTGTCGCAGGGGCGCGCGTTGTTGTTCGTGCACGGCACGTTCAGCACCAGCGGCGCGTTTTCCGGGCTTTCGCGCGAGGTCATCGCGGAGCTGTCGAACCGTTACGGCGGCCGGCTGTTCGCGTTCAATCACGCAACGCTGACGGCCGACCCGCGCGAGAACGCGATCGCGTTCCTGAGCGACGTGCCGGATGGCATGAACCTGGAAGTCGACATCGTCTGCCACAGCCGCGGCGGACTCGTGTCTCGCCAGATCGCGCTGCTGGGCGAGTCGCGCGGCGTCAGGGTGCGGCGCATCGTGTTCGTCGGCGCGGTCAACGCCGGCACGGCGCTGGCCGACGACGAACACATGATCGGGATGATCGACCGGTTCACGACGATCGCGAAGTTCATCCCGCAGGGCACCGCCAAAAAGATCCTCGATGCGCTGGTGCTCGTGGTCAAGGTCGTCGGCCACGGACTGCTGACGGACCTCGAGGGCCTCGCGGCCATGAATCCGCGCGGACCGTTCCTCAAGGCGATGAACGTACCCGGTGGAACGACGCCGGACCACTTCGCCATCGCGTCGGACTACGAGCCCAAGGAGGGCACGCCGTTCCTCAGTCTCACGCGCGCGAAGGATGCCGCGGTGGACAAGGTGTTCGAAGACGCGGCCAACGACCTGGTCGTGCCGCGCGATGGCGTGTTCGCGAACAATGGAGCGGGCGGCTTTCCGATCGACGACGCGCGCTGCCTGAAGTTCGGCCCCACGGACGGCATCGTTCACACCGAGTTCTTTTCCGAGCCGCGCGTCGGCACGCAGCTGCTCGCCTGGCTCGAGCCCGGGGCGGCGGTTGCGCGCGGCCTTGGCGCCACGCCGTCGGTCGACGAAGTCGCGCGTATTCTCGATGTCTATCGAGACCAGGTGTTGACCACCATCGCGTCGATGGTCGGGGGCGCGCGTGGCGGGGACAAGAAGTCGCAGGAGCTGACGCCGGAGGAGCTCGAGGCGCTGCGTCCGCACGTCGTGAACCTGAGCGAAGGCCTCTTCAAGGAGAGCGGCAAGTACTCGACCACCGAAGCAGACGTCGACGCGATCGTGCGCGAGCACATCCCGAAGTGGGCCGCGGCGCTGCCAGCCGGCGAGCCGCTGCGCATCGCGATCTGGGCGCACGGCGGACTCATCGGCGAACGCGACGGACTCAGGATCGCGCTCAAACACGTCGACTGGTGGAAGAGGAACGGCGTCTATCCTGTCTACTTCGTATGGGAAACCGGCCTGTTCGACGCGCTGCGCAGCATCCTCGAGTCCGTGGCGCGCAAGATCCCTGGCCTCGGCGCGCGCGACCTGTTCGACTTCACGACCGATCCGCTGGTGCAGGAAGGCGCGCGTGCGCTCGGTGGCGTCCACGTGTGGGGCGCGATGAAGACCAATGCCCAGCTCTCGAGCGGCGAAAAGGGCGGTGCGCGCTACACGGCCAAACGCCTGCATGAACTCGTGAGCAACCCGGCGCTGGTCGGCCAGCGGCCGCTCGAATTCCACGCCGTCGGGCACAGTGCCGGATCGATTTTCCATTCCTGGTTCCTGCCGATGGCGAAGGAAGTGAAGCTGCCGCGCTTCAAGACCCTTCAGCTGCTCGCGCCCGCGATCACGGTCGCCGACTTCGACGCGCGCCTGACCAAGGAGATCGGTCCGGCCGGCGCGGTCGAGAAGGCCGTCATGTACACGATGAAGAAGAGCTACGAGGAGGACGATCACTGCATCCGCGTGTATCGCAAGTCGCTGCTATATCTCATCCATCACGGGCTCGAAACCAGGCGCCGTACGCCCGTCCTCGGGCTCGAAATCTCGGTGCGCGCGACGCCGAGCGTCGCCGCATTGTTCGGTCTCAACGGCACGCCCAACGCGGCCGGACGCGTGGTGTGGTCCGTCACCAAGGACGGCGGCGGAAATTCCTCGAGCGCGTCGACCACGCACGGTGGCTTCGACGACGACGTGTCGACCATGAACAGCGTGGCCGCGAACGTGCTGGCCGCGCCGAATGCACGCGTGCCGTACCAGCCGACCGCCACGCGCTCGCTGGACGGCTGGCCCGTCTCGGACGAGTGGCTCGACGGCGTCGATCTCGCACGCATGGGATCGCCGATCGCGCCGCGGCCGCAAACTGCCCCGGCGCAGGGTAGTTTGGCGCCCGCCCCGGCAATCGCGCCCATCGTCGCCGATGCGTTCGCGAGCGCCGCGACGGTATCCACCGCCGCGCCGCGTCCGAAACCCGCTTCGACCGGCAAGTCCGGCGGCGGAGCGCGACGCGCGTTGTCCGTCGGAATCGACGCGTACCCGGGCCCTAACGCGTTGAACGGCTGCGTGAACGACACGCGCGAATGGTCGAACATGCTGCTCGCCGCGGGCTTCGAGACGCCGCGTACCCTGATCAATGAGCAGGCCACTCACTCGGCCATCGTGACGGCCATGCGCGAGCTCGTCGTCACGGCGAAGCGTGGCGACACGCTGGTATTCCACTATTCGGGGCACGGCACCGAAGTTCCCGACCTCGACGGAGACGAGGGGCTCGACGGCAATCGCAACGACCAGGCCTTCGTGCCCGTGGACTTCGAGGATGGCGCCTTCCTCATCGACGACGACATCCGCGACCTGTTCGACGTGCTTCCCGCGGGCGTGAGCCTCACGGTCTTCATCGACTGCTGTCATTCCGGAACCATCACGCGCATGTTCGGCCGCAACAGCTCGAGCGCCGACCAGGCGAATGCCCGCTTCCTCAAGCGCACTGGATCGTGGGAAGACTGGATGCGCGCGCACGAGCGGTTCCGCGACCGCGCCAATGCCACGCGCGCGACCTTGTCGGGCAGCCGCGCACTCGTGACCCGCAACGACATCCGCTGGGTGAATTTCTCCGCCTGCCAGTCGACCGAGAAGGCGCTCGAGCACAACGGGCTCGGCGATTTCACGCGGCTCACGACCGCGCTGCTGAAGGGAGATCTTTCACGTCTCACCCCACGCGCGCTTCATGACCAGATCGTCGCGGCCTTCGGCGAGAGCAGGCTGCAAACGCCGCAGCTCGACTGCCCCGATGTCGCGTTGAACCTGCCGCTGTTCCGCGCGCTCGACTGACGGCGGACGGGGCGCATGCCGAAGCCGAGCACGCCGGAAGCCAACGCCGCGATGGCGCAGAGTCGCGGCGGGCGCGTCGCGACCCCGGAGTCGCTGCGCCGCGGTCGGGCGAAGCCGAACATCGATTTCCTGATCGGCAAACGCGTGGCGCACGCGGCGACGTCGCCGGCGTACGAGAGGAGGTCGAGCGATCCGGTCTATCGACCGCTGCGGATCTATGCGCTCGATCCGTCCGCCTCCACCGCCGACGGCGCGCACTCGGTGGTCAACGTGCCCTACGAGCCGCTCGAGCTCGGACCGCACGGACCACGCGGCGCGGTGCTCGAGATCATGACCGGCGATCCGGCGGGAACGAACATCGATCCCGTCGACCTCGACGATCCGGCCGTGCTCATGAACCAGGGATTGCCGCAGTCGCCCGAGGATCCACGTTTCCAGCAACAGATGGCATATGCCGTCTGCACGACGACCTATGCCGCGTTCCGGCAGGCGTTGGGACGCGACATCGCCTGGGGCATCGACGGCGCGCGCCGGTCGGACGGACCGCCGCGGCTGCGAATCCGGCCGAGCGTCCCGTCGCTGCCGAACGCGTTCTACGACCGGGCGCGCGGCGAGATCTGCTTCGGGACCTTCGAGGCCGGCAACACCGTGGCGGGTCGCAACGTCCCCAATGGCCAGATTTCGCTGTGCCTGTCGCACGACGTCGTCGTGCACGAAATGTCGCACGCGCTGCTCGACGGCTTGCGCTCGCATTTCCTCTATCCGTCGAACCCGGACGTGCTGGCGTTCCACGAAGGATTCGCCGATCTCATCGCCGTGTTCCAGCGCTTCACTTACCGCGACGTTGTGCTCGCGGCGATCCGCGCCTCGCGCGGCGAGATTCCCTTCGCCAAACTACTCACGAACATCGCCGTGCAGTTCGCGCAGGCCACGACGGCGACCGGCGCGCTGCGCAGCGCCGTGGGCGCGCCCGAGCGATCCTACGAAGACGCCATCGAGCCCCATCAGCGCGGCGAAATCCTCGTGCGCGCGGTCTTCGAGGCCTTCACGACCGTGTTCAACCGCAAGACGATGCCGCTGATGCGGCTCGCGACGCATGGCACTGGCATCCTGCCGCCCGGGCAGATTCCCGACGTGCTCGCGCAGCAGCTCACCGAGCGCGCATGCCGGCTCGCGGCGCAGTTCCTCACGATCTGCATCCGCGCGATCGACTACTGCCCGCCGGTCGACATGACCTTCGGCGAGTTCCTGCGCGCCGTCATCACGGCCGACCGCGACCTGGTGCCGCACGACGAATACTGCTATCGCGAGGCGTGGGTCGATGCGTTCGCGCGGTATCGCATCTATCCGCGCGACGTGCCCTCCTTGTCGGAGGGAGCGCTGTTGTGGCGCACACCGATGAGCACGTTGCCGATCGAGCCGGAGCTGAGTTTCGCGCATCTGCAGTTCCAGGGAGATCCCGGGCGCGCGGCAAACGCGGAAGAACTCGAGCGCCAGGCGCGCGCCTTCGGACAACTCGCCGCGGATCCCGACTATCGCCACGAGTTCGGGCTCGCGGGTCGGGACGATCCCGCGCTCGAGGGAGACATCCTCCATCTACCCGTCGTCGAATCGGTGCGGCCCTCGCGGCGCGTCGGCCCGAGCGGGCAGGTGGTGTTCGACCTGATCGCGGAGGTCTCGCAGCGACGCGAGGTCAGGCCTCGTGACGGCAAACCCGGCTTCGATTTCTACGGAGGCGCCACCGCCATTCTCGATCCGAAGGGACTGGTGAGATTCGTCATCCGCAAGTCGGTTCTCGATGCGGGTCGCCTTCGCCGGCAACGCGACTTCCTCGAGGGCACGGGGAAAAGGTTGTTTGCCAGCGGGCACAGCAAGTTCCTCCTGCCGCAACCCAAGTTGCTGCTGAAGCTCCACGACACGACCCGCCCGCAGTCCGAGCCCGCGGCCACGGCGCGCAAGATCCTCACGTCGTCGGAATCGGGCTCCGCGGACGATACGCCGCGGCTGTTCCTGCGTGAGGGCAACAAACATCCGCTCGTGACGCTGCTGAAATCCTGCCTGAACAGATGCCTCGAACCGACTCCGGCTCTCGACAGCAGTTCGCTGTTCGATCTGGACACCGAAAGGGCGGTGAGCCGTCTGCAGAGCCAGGCCGAGATCATCGTCGACGGAATTGTCGGTCCGTTCACGTGGACCGTGATCGGCCGGGAACTGCGCGCGAAGAACCGGACGCCGCCACTGACGGATGCGCCGGATTGGGTACGCAGCCTGGTCCTCAATGACATCTCCACCGTGAAACTCGAGCACCTGAAAGTGCGGCGGGCGCTCGAAATCTATCAATTCGGCTACGGCGCGCTCGGCGTCGCCCAGCACGAAGGCCTTGTCTCACTACTGGAGAAGCTTGCCGCGGATACGGCGATCTCGGATGCGCGCTGGGCCGCCTACATGCTCGCGACGGTCAAGCACGAATGCGCGAACCGGTGGCAGCCGATCGAGGAATACGGCAAGGGCAGGGACCGCAGGTATGGGAGGCCGGAAGCGGTGATCGATCCGGCCACGGGACTGGTGCGAGAGAACCGTTATTACGGTCGTGGCTACGTGCAGCTCACCTGGCGATACAACTACCAGAAAATGGGCAGGGAACTCGGACGCGGTGATGCGCTGGAGATCGATCCCGACCTGGCGCTGGATCCCGACATCGCCTACCGGATCATGTCGCTCGGGATGCGCAAGGGTTACTTCACCGGCAAACGTCTCGATCAATACATCAATGCCGGTGGCGCCGACTACCGCGGCGCGCGCCGCATCATCAATGGCACCGACCAGGCCGAGCGGATCGCGGGTTACGCGCTCGAGATGGAGACGGTCCTGCTCGCGAGCATCCCGGCGGCGACCGCATAGACTAGTTAGTGAGGCCCGTGCGCCGCTCGAGATTCATGAGTCGGACCTGCACACGCGTCGCCGAAACGCTTTCCCACGCTCTCCAGCCGGCGAACGCGGCCGGAATCAGCCACAGGTAGCCATACGCGAACCACCAGACGACGCCGGTGATCGCGAGATACACCCAGAATGCGCCCGCCTTGCTCTGCGCGAGCGCCTGGAACGCTTCCGCCCTGTGGCCCATTTCGTGTGCCTTCCGTGCGAGCCGGTCGTGGAAATTCATGTAGGCGCAGTCCTTCACCCGTTGCGGTGAAGGGACTGTAGCGGACGTCTCGCGTCGGAACCATCGACTGCGTCGATGGGAGAAGCCTCAGGAAAAGCCCGCAGGAGAGTGGCGCGAACGTCCGATTGAGCACCGCGATGCCACTGCCGACGATGCCGCTTCGCCGCCGTCACGGGGACTTCAGTTGCGCCCGACCATTCTGCTCCTCGCCGTCTTCACCGCCACGCAGACTCTTGCGGGCGAGCAGTACCCGGCGCTGCGCGCAATCCTGCCGGAGGATTCACTGCTGATCGTTGCGCCGCATCCCGACGACGAATCGCTGTGTTGTGGCGGCATCATCCACGCGGCACGCGCGGTCGGGGCACGCGTCGCGATCGTGTGGATCACGAACGGGGATGGCTTCAAGTGGAACGCAATGGTGGTCGATCGCCGGCTGCGCCCGCGTGCCGGGAACTACCGGGACCTCGCGGTGCGGCGCGGCAACGAGGCGCGGGCGGCCGCCCATGCGCTCGGTGTCGATGCGGACAGATTGTACTTTCTCGGCTACCCGGACCGCGGAATCCTGGCGCTGTTGCTCGACTACTACTATCCACTGACGCCCTGGCGCTCCAGGTTCACGGGTCAGAGCTCGGTCGCGTACGAACACGTGGTCAATCCGGGAGCCGACTACGACGGCGACAATCTCGAGCGCGATTTCGACTCGGTGCTCGCGGCTGTGCGGCCGACGCTGGTGTTCGCGCCGAGTCCGCAGGATACACATCCGGATCATCGCGGCACGGGCATCCTCGCATGGCGCGCGATGAGCAAGCGCAACCAGCTCGACCGTATCCGCTACTGGATCGTGCACGGCGGCCGCGGCTGGCCGAAGCCGCGTGCGTACCGGCCGGAGCTGCCCGAGATCGTCGCGCCACGCGGCGTGGGCATGCAATGGGAGCGGTTCAGGCTCGATCCGGGCGCGATCGACGCGAAAACGCGCGCCGTGCGCTCCCACCTGACGCAGTTGAAAGTCATGGGCCGTGTCATGATGAGCCACGTGCGCGCGACCGAGCTGTATTCGCGCACGCCGATGCCGCCGCGCAGCGTTTGCGCGCAGCCCATGCCCTGCGAATTCGAGGACGGAACACTGATCGAGGAGTCGGGACTATGAACAGTCGACGGATTTTCCTTTCGGCCGTGATCCTCACACTCACGGTCGCCGGCTGCGCATCGATGCAGCGGCGCGATCCGCTCCAGGTGACCGTCGCGGGCATCCAGCCGCTGCAGGGCCAGGGCATGGAGCTGCGCCTGCTCGTGAAGCTGCGAGTGCAGAACCCGAACGACGTGCCGGTCGAGTACGACGGCGTCGCGCTGACCATGGACGTGCAGGGGAAGACGCTGGCCTCGGGCGTCAGCGACGCGCGCGGCAGCGTGCCGCGCTTCGGCGAGACCGTCATCGAGGTGCCCGTCACGATTTCCGGATTCCGCATGGCGCGCCAGGCGATGGGAATGATGCGTGACGGCGCCGCCGGTCTCGAGAAGATCAGCTACGAGATGTCGGGCAAGCTCAACGGCTCGGCGTTCAACACCGTGCGTTTCAAGACGAAAGGGGAATTCGAGCTGCCGACCAGGGCCTCGGAAATGCCCGGCGGCTGAAGCGCCGGGGCGCGGATGGCCGTGGAAACCACGTTCGTGTTGACATTTCGATGATTCCCGAAATATCGTAGCCTCATGAAGACGGCGGAAATCATCGCGGCGCTCGGCGCTCTGGCCCACGAACACCGCCTCGCGATCTTCCGGCTGCTCGTGCAGCAAGGCCCTGAGGGCCTGCCGGCCGGCGCGATCGGAGAGCGGGTGGGGCTCGTTCCCTCGTCGCTCACGTTCCACCTGCAGTCGTTGCAGCGCGCCGGTCTCGTCAGCCAGGTGCGCGCCAGCCGCCAACTCATCTACAGCGCGGACTATTCGACGATGAATGGGCTCGTCGACTACCTCACCGACAAGTGCTGCGCAGTGAGCCAGGAAGGATGCGACTCCGCCTGCGCGCCACGTTCCGCGGCGAAACCGGCCCGGCGCAGGTCCACCGCATGAGCGACGCCATGACCGATCGGCCGACAATTTCGCGGCGCCCCTCGCTGGAGGCAACCCTGAAGCTGCTCGCGGCCGCGCGGCTGCCCACCGATGATCTGACCGCCGCGCATTGCGAGGACTTCTTCCATGCCGGGCCGGCGGCGGCTCCCACCGGGCTCGTTGGCCTGGAGATCTACGGCGACGTCGCGCTGTTGCGATCGCTGGTCGTATCGCCCGACCGGCGCGGATCCGGAGAAGGCAGCGAGCTGCTCAAACACGCGGAGGACCACGCGCGAAGCCGCGGAGTGCGATCGCTGTACCTCCTCACCACCACGGCGGAAGCCTTCTTCGCACGGCATGGATACCTGCGCGCAGCGCGGGAAACCGCGCCCGATGCGATACGCGCAACACGCGAATTCGCGGGTATCTGCCCCGCGAACTCGGCATTCATGGTTCGTCGGCTTTCGTGATGCGCGTGTTTCCGTGAGCGAACGCATCTATCACGTGCTGTTCCTCTGCACCGGGAATTCCGCGCGCAGCATCCTGGCGGAGTCGCTCTTGAACCATTGGGGCCGCGGCCGTTTCGTGGGCCACAGCGCCGGTAGTTCGCCCAAGGGCAGAGTGCATCCCATCGCGCTCGAATTGCTCCGGAACATGAAGCTGCCCACTGAAGGCTTGCGCTCGAAGAGTTGGGATGAGTTCGCGAGGCCGGGCGCGCCGCATCTCGACTTCGTGTTCACGGTCTGCGACAACGCGGCCGCGGAGTCCTGTCCCGCGTGGACGGGTCAACCCATTTCGGCGCACTGGGGTGTCGCGGACCCCGCGGCCGTCGAGGGACCCGATACGGACAAGTGGCTCGCGTTCCGCCGGGCGTTTCGCGAACTCGAAATCCGCATCCGGACTTTCACGAGCCTGCCGATCGAGTCTCTCGAACGTGCAAAGCTGCTGGAACGGCTGCATGACATCGGCAGGCGCCGCGAGGGCGAAGTCGCATGATGAACCAGGAGCGCAGCGTTGCGGAACGGCTCAATCGCGATTGCGATTGTTCCGTCACGGACATGCCGAAGCTCCGGGAGCGCGTCGATACGCAGTCCCAGATGTTCTCCGAGCTGCCGGTGTTCCTCGATCCGGCGCACCTTGCGGAAATGCGGCGCCTGATCCAGGCGGTGGAAACCTGCGCGCGTCTGCCGAACTACCAGCAAGAAGTGCTCTCGCATGCGCCCCCGATCGCGTGGATCGATCCGCGCGCGGCAGGCGCATTCATGGGCTTCGATTTTCACATCACGGCCGACGGCCCGAAGCTGATCGAGATCAACACGAACGCGGGTGGGGCCTTCCTCAACATCGCGCTGCATGACGCGCAACGCGCCTGCTGCGAGGCGGCCGACCGGTATCACGCCACGCGGCCCGGCGCGGCGCAACTCGAAAGCGAGATCTTCTCGATGCTCCAGCGCGAGTGGGCGCTCGCGCGCGGCGACCGGCCACTGCGCACGATCGCGATCGTCGACGAAAATCCGCGTGGCCAGTTCCTGTATCCCGAGTTCGAGCTCGCGAAACGGCTGTTCGAAGCGAGCGGTGTTCAGGCCTGGATCGCGGATCCCGCGGAACTCGAGCTCACGGTCGACGCGCTGCGGCTGCGCGGCAATCAGGTCGATCTCGTCTACAACCGGCTCACGGATTTCTATTTCGACGATCCGGCCAATTGCCATTTGCGCAAGGCATACGAGCTCGACCTGGCGGTGATCACGCCGCACCCGCGTGCGCACGCGCTCTTCGCCAACAAGCGCAATCTCACGCTGCTGACCGATCCGGCCACGCTCGCGAGCATGGGCGTGGCGCCGCAATCCATCGAAATCCTGCGTCGCGGAATTCCATCCACGCGAAACGTCAGTGGTTGCGCGGATACCTGGTGGCGCGAGCGCAGGGAGTGGTTCTTCAAGCCCCGCGGGGGCTTCGGCAGCCGCGGGGCCTATCGCGGCGACAAACTGACCCGGCGCGTGTTCGCCGAAGTCGTGAAGGGTGGATACGTCGCGCAGGAGCTCACGCCACCGGGCGAGCGGTGGCGCTCGGTGCCGGCCGGCAAGGAAGTCTTCAAGGTGGACGTGCGTTGTTACGCCTACGCCGGCGTCATCCAGCTCATGGCCGCACGGCTCTACCAGGGCCAGACGACCAACTTCCGGACCGCCGGCGGTGGATTCGCGCCGGTGTACGTCATCGGCAACGAGGATGCGTGGGGCACGGCGATGGGCGCGTGCGCCTGAGGCCAGCGGCAGTCGATTAGTTGGGTGCCGGAGCGAGCGCGCGCCGCAGGAAAGCGTCGAGCGTCTCAGCCGGTCGCCCCATGAGCCGTCCCAGATCCGTCGATGCCACGTCGAACTCCCCGGCACGGACTGCATCGCCGAGCGCGACGGACACGTCGATGATGCGCGCAGGCACACCCTTCGCTTCGAGTACTTTCCGGAACTCGTCCGAACGCACGGGCTGGTACGTCACGGTCTTGCGGCTGGCCTTCCCGAGCGCGGCGGCGACGTCGCCCAGCGAGTACGGCGAAGGCGCGCTGATGTCGTACGCCTTCTCGCGGTGATCGCCCGACGTGAGCACGGCGGCGAGAGCGGCCGCGATGTCCCGCCGCGCGACGAAGCCGATGCGCCCGGCGTTGGCGTTGTGGACTATCTTCCCGGTCGCGACCGCGTCTCCGAACATCAATGGAACGAGATCCATGTAGAGGTTGTTGCGGAAGAACGTGCAGGGAATGCCGCTCTCGCGCACCATCACCTCGGTCGCGTAGTGGCCGGGCGACGCGGCGAAGATCGCGTCCGCCGAAGCCTTCACGACGCTGGTATAGACGATGTGCCGGACCCCGGCAGCCCGGGCCGCGTTCACGACGTTGCGGTGATGGAGAATGCGCTCCTCGCCGAGCACGGTCGTCGAGATGAACAGCAGCTTTTCGACACCGTTGAATGCCTGCTCCAGCGAGCGCGGATCCGTGTAGTCGCCGCGCCGCACGGCGAGTCCGCGCACCTTGAGCTTCGACGGGTCGCGCACCATCGCGACGATGTCGGCGGCGGCCACCTTGCGTTCGAGCAGATAGTTGATCGTGGCGCCGCCCAGCTTTCCGGTCGCGCCGGTAACCGCGATGAGACCCATGTTCTTCCCCGATTGCGCCCGTCGAGTCTAACAACATTGGAACCCTCGAGTTCAAACTACGGGGCATGCCCTTTTGGGCGGGTCGCCCCATGCCGGGCAAGGCTTGGGCACGGCCTGAGGCTGCGCCCCGAAAACGCGAAACCGATTCGGCAATGGCTGCGTCGCCGAGTTAGATTCCGCGCATGACACATTCACGCATCCTGCGCGGGTTGCTCGCGCTGCTGTTCGCGGTCGCCTTGCATGCCGCGGAGCCTGATGGCCCGTACGTCCTGCGCGGCGAGGGTCGGCTCGAGAGCTGGTCCGTGGTCGCTGATGGCCACCAGACGCGCAAGCAGGCGCGGCCGGTCGAAGGTGACTCGATCACCGTTCCGGCGGTCGGCCGCTTTCCCGCCTTCGCGGTGAAGTTGCGCCCGCCCGCGGAGCCGACGGCGGATGTCGTGACGGTCGCGGCGGAGCAGCCCATCTTCATCGTCGCGGACACGCACGGCGAGTTCGAGATCCTGGCCGAGATGCTGCAGAAGCACGGCGTGCTCGACGAAACGCTGCGCTGGAAGTTCGGCCGCGGGCATCTCGTCGTGCTCGGCGACGTGTTCGATCGCGGGCCGCACCAGACCGAGATCCTGTGGCTGCTCTACGAACTCGAGGCGCAGGCGCGCAAGGCGGGCGGGGGCGCGCACCTGCTGCTCGGCAATCACGAGACGATGGTGATGCGAGGCGACGTGCGTTACCTGCATCCGAAATATCCGGAAACCGCGCGCACGCTCGGCACCGACTACCCGAAGCTGTTCGGCGCGGACAGCGTGCTCGGACAATGGCTGCGGGTGCAGCGAGTCGCGCTGCGCGTCAACGACCTGCTGCTCGTGCACGGCGGCATTTCGCGCGCGCTGCTCGACCAGGGTTTCACCCTCGCCGAGATGAACACGCTGTCGCGGGCGGCATTGAACGAAAAGCTCGGCAGCGAGCACGAGACGGAGCGCGCGGAATTCCTTCTGGGGTCGCTCGGTCCGCTCTGGTACCGCGGATATTTCACGGCGCCAAACGATCTCATGGGCGCTTCCGACATCGACGTCGATCTCACGCTGAAGCGTTTCGATGCGGGCCGGGTCGTGGTCGGGCACACGACGGTGCCGACCATCCGGTCGCTGTACGACGGTCGCGTCATCGCCGTGCAGGTCTACCCGAAGCGCGAAGACTGGGGGTTGGTGCGATTCGAATGCCTGCTGATCCGGGACGGCGAACTGCTGCGCGCACGGTTCGACGGGGGCACCGAGCCATTGTCCGACCCGGAGTGAGGCGAAAGTCCACTACCCGGGGTATTGGGGCGCTTCGATACTCCCGGAACTAACAACCGCGGGAGACCAACATGTCCAGACTGGGTCGAATCGCCTGCGCGCTGGCGATCGCCGGCTTCATGATTCCGCTCGCCCAGGCCGACAGCAAGACGTCCAACAAGTGGCGCGTCGAGCTCGATCACACGGCGAAGTCGGACGGATCAATCGTGCTGCAAGTCGCGCCGAAGGACGGCGAGCCGATCGAAGCAGAGGCCAAGATCCCCAAGGGCAATGGCGAGAACGAGATCGCGCATGCCGTGCGTGACTCGCTCAAGGTCGCGCTCGGCAAAGGGTACGACGTCGAGGTCGACGACGGCGAAGACGTGCTCGTCAAGGCCAAGGGGAAGACGAAGCCCTTCGGGATGAAACTCGTGAGCTCGTCGGTCACCGGTCTCGAGATCGAGCTGGAACGCGAGTAGTGGGGTCAAGCCCCACTTCGCCATGTCGCGCCTCGCACTCCTCGCGATATCGCTGATTTTCGCGGCGTGTTCGTCCGTGGGCACGACGGATGTCGGTCCGGTGCCGTCGCCGCCCGACAGCATCGGCGCGAACCCGGTCCTGCCGCCACCCGACGAGCAGACCGTCCCGGTGGTGCAGGTCGCCGAGGCGAAGGGCTGGCCCCGGAACAAACTACCCGTCGTCGCCGGAGGACTGTCCGTCAACGCCTTCGCACGCGGGTTGCAGCATCCACGCTGGATCCACGTGCTGCCCAACGGCGACGTGCTCGTCGCCGAAACGAACGCGCCGCCCCGGCCCGAGGAGCACAAGGGCATCAAGGGCAAGGTCATGAGGTCCATGCAGGCGAAGGCGGGCGCGGGCGTGCCGTCGGCCAACCGCATCACGTTGCTCCGGGACGCCGACAACGACGGCGTCGCCGAAATGCGCGCCGCGCTCGTCGAGAACCTGAACTCGCCGTTCGGCATGGCGCTCATTGGTTCGACGCTGTACATCGCCAACACCGATGCGATCGTGAAGGTGCCGTATTCGAAGGGCGTCACGAAGATCGCCGCCACGCCGGTGCGCCTCACCGACCTGCCCGCCGGCGACCTCAACCACCACTGGACCAAGAACATCATCGCGAACGCCGACGGCTCGAAGCTCTACGCCACGGTCGGCTCCAACAGCAACGCCGCCGAGAACGGCATCGACAAGGAAGAGGGCCGCGCCGCGATCTGGGAAGTCGACGTCGCCACCGGCGAAAAACGCCTGTTCGCGACCGGGCTGCGCAATCCCAACGGCCTGGCATGGGAGCCCACCACTGGCCGGCTCTGGACGGTCGTCAACGAACGCGACGAGCTCGGCAACGATCTCGTGCCTGACTACCTCACGTCCGTGACCGAAGGCGGTTTCTATGGCTGGCCCTACAGCTACTTCGGCACCCACATCGACGAGCGCGTCGCGCCAACGCGGCCGGATCTCGTGGCCGGCGCGCTCGTGCCCGATTACGCACTCGGCGCGCACGTCGCCGCGCTCGGGCTGGCTCGATCGGGCGGCAACTCGCTGCCACCGAGATTCGCAAATGGCATGTTCATCGGCGAGCACGGTTCCTGGAATCGAAAACCGCCGGCCGGCTACAAGGTCGTGTTCGTGCCGTTCGCGAACGGCAAACCATCGGGCCCGCCCATCGACGTGCTGAAGGGATTCGTGAGCGCGAAGGGTTCCGCCTGGGGTCGCCCGGTGGGCGTCGCGTTCGACCGGCGGGGCGCGCTGCTGGTCGCGGACGACGTCGGCAACGTGATCTGGCGGGTGGTATCCGCGAACTAACTACCCGGGTCCCGCACTTTGTCCGGGACTTGCCCCTTGCCTTGCGCCGGCGAGCGCGGCGCCAGGCACTTCGTGGTGCAGCCCATCGCGGGACAGGTCAGCTCCTCGGCGACCTCGCGCCACTCGATGCCGATGCCATCCCAGTCCGTGCGCACCACGGTCGCGTGTCCGCAGGGCCCTCGCGAGCCGTCCGGATTCATGATCGCGACCTCGAGCTGGCAGTACAGCGACACGCCGAGCGAAGTCACGATGAACGCCCCCGACTTGCTCACGTCGCGCATCTGTCCGCGGCCGCGCAGCTCGGTGTCGTCGGTGATCTGGACCTGCGCGTGACAAGGAATACGCCCGCCCCAGCGCGGATCGCGCGCGGCGTCGCGCTCGCGTTCGTGAACTACTCGCTCCATGGGCACACCACGAGTCCAATGGTCTTGCGATCCACCC
Source organism: Pseudomonadota bacterium (assembly GCA_023433705.1). Lineage (GTDB taxonomy): Bacteria > Pseudomonadota > Gammaproteobacteria > Steroidobacterales > Steroidobacteraceae > CADEED01. The sequence continues at coordinate 93,947 of JAEYUC010000022.1, read as the reverse complement.
CTGCCTGGACATGGGCATGAATACCTAGTCCGTGTACGAGAAGTTCAGGTCATGAGCGCGTATTGCGCCAGCAGCAGCGTGACGAAGCCCGCGACCGCCAACAACCCGTGCCCTACGACAAGCCCCGAGGGGAGGCGTTTTCCCTGGACGTGCGAGCTCAACAGGACGAAGCCGCCGAGCGCCGCCGCCGCGAGCAGCCCGAATGCGATGCCGGGCCGGCCTTCGAAGCCGGCTTTGATCAGCGCCAGCAGCAGCACGACGAGCCCCGCGGCGGCAAACAACCCGTGCAGAGCCGCGACGACGGTGCGCGGCGGGCTCACGCCACGGAAATGCATGACCGCCATCGTGAGTCCCGCGACGGCGGCGACGGCGAAAAGAGCGAGGGACACCTGGAACATCATTGCCTCCGATGCGACGCCACCTGCGCCGCCTGCGGAGTCAATGCGTCCGGGTGTCCGGCCGTTCCCCGGAACCTCGTGCCCTAGACCAAGGGCAACAACGGCGTCGAGGTGATCACCTTCATGCCGCGCGGTTTGGTTGCCATGCGTGCCTTCGCGCGCTTGGGATGGACCACGAGTACGTCGCAGGGCAACTCCTCCAGCACGCGTTCGGCGGTGTTGCCGATGAACAGGCGCTTGAGCCCCGAACGCGAGACCGCGCCCATGACCACCAGCCCCGCGCCGATCTTCTGCGCGACGCGCGGGATCGCGGCTTCGGGCTCACCGTCGACCAGGTGACGTCGCGACGCCGGCACTTCCGCGCGCGCGGCGAACCGGTCGAGATCCTTGCCGCGCCTCTCGCGGATGACCTCCTGCCGCGCCGCCAGCAACTGCGCGTCGATCGCCGGATCGCCTCCGGTAGGCAGGCCATAGAAGCCGGGCGGAACCGAATGAACGACGTGCAATTTGCCGCCGAGTCCTTCGGCGATGCGCTGCGCCGCCCCGAGGATGTTCGTATCCAGGGCAGACGGCTTCGCATGGGTGTGCGACGGATCGATCGCCGCGAGCACCGGGGCGCGCGTGAGTGAGGGCGCGCCTTCCTTGAGCAGCAGCACCGGCACGACGCTGGCGCGCAGCAGCTCCCAGTCGTTGAGCTTCATGATCCAGCGTTTCGCGCGCGAGCCCTGGTGAACTTCGGCGACGATGAGATCGGCGCGGGTCTTCTCCGCGCGGCGCAGGATGGCCTCGTGCGGCGGATAGTCCCATTCGGCATGACCGGTCGCACGCACACCCTTGCGGCGCGCCAGCGCGACCAGCTTCTCGAGGCCCTCGCGCCGTCCCGCGAGCGCCTCGCGTTTGAGGTCGTCGAGCGAGACGTTCGTGAGTGGCTGCAGGTCGAGGAACACCGGCGTCGAGATCGAATGGAAGAATTCGATCTGCGCGCCGAGCGCCTTCGCAAGCGTGATGCCCTGCAGCGCGGCGCTTTCGCGCTGCGCCGCGGGGTCCTTGACCGCGAACAGGATCCGCCGCACGGGTTTCATGTCACTGCACCTTTATCTGTGTCGGTTTGCGCGGTTCGGCCTTCGTCTTCGCGACGTGGATCGTGATCACGCCGTCGCTCGATTCCGCGCGAATCGAATTCACGTCGGCGCTGTCGGGCAACGAAAAGCTGCGCGAGAAGCTGCCGTAGACCGTCTCGACGCGATGCGATTTCTCCTGCTTGTCCTCGAAGCGCTGCTTGCGCTCGCCGGAGATCGTCAGCATCCGGTCGTCCACGGTGATGTTCACGTCCTCCTTCTTCATCGCGGGTAGTTCGGCGCGGATCAGGTATTCGGTGTCGGTCTCGCTGATGTCGACGGCGGGCGTAAAGGCGCCGCGGCCGCCAGCGGCGTCGAACGTGCGCGGCCAGCCCATCATCCCGGGCATGCGCGCAAACAGGTCGTCGATTCCCGCGAAGGGTTCCCAACGGATAAGGCTCATGGCTTGCTCCTCCTGTTGATGGCTCCGGCGAATGTAGTTCCTGCGCCGCATATAGCGCGATTCGCGGCCGCGCGTAATCGGATGCGGTCTACTGCGTATTGGCAGGCCCCTCACGAGGGGAGGAGAATGGTCCGATGGAGGAATCGGCATGCGCGTGATAATCGCGGTCTTCATGTTCGCCCTGGGGGTTTCGTCGTTCGCGTTGGCCGCCAACGAAGCGCGACGCGACCTGGACCTCGCGAAAAAAGCAGCGCCGAATCCCGAACATGGCGCCGAGCTCTACCGCGCCTGCATTTCCTGCCACGGAGCCGACGGCAACGGCCAGGCGAACGGCAACGTGCCGCGCATCGCCGGGCAGCATTACTCCGTGCTGCTCAAGCAGATCGTGGACTTCCGGTACGGCAAGCGCTGGGACTTCCGCATGGAACAGATCGCGAACCAGCACACCCTCGAAGGCCCGCAGGACATCGCCGACCTCGCGGCCTACGTCACCAGTCTCGAACGAGGCGGCGCGCGCGGCATCGGCGAGGGCACGTACGCGACCGATGGTGCGATCCTGTACGGCCAGCGCTGCGCGTCCTGTCACCGGCCGGACGGCAGCGGCGACGCGGCCAAGGCGATCCCGCGCCTCGCGGGCCAGCACTACGACTATCTACTTCGCCAGATGTACGACGCGGTGGACGGCCGCCGGCCCACACTCGACAAGGCGCACGCCAACAAGATCGAGCCGCTCGATTTCCAGCAGGTCCGCGCGCTCGCGGATTTCATCTCGCGGATCGGCTGGGATCCCGACGCCAACTGACATCCGGCGCCGAGCAGGATCTCCGCGCGCATTCGGGCTCTCCGGCCTGACGACTGCGTCAAGGAAATGAAATCGCCGGGGCGTGCACGATCCGCCTTTGCTCTTGCGCGGGAGGCCGGGATGTACGTATTGATCGTGATCTTCTTCCAGGGCGGCAGCGTGTCGCCGAACTCCGGATTCAGCCAGGAGTTCGCCACGCGGGAGGCGTGCCATTACGCGATGGCCGAGACCCGCAAGGCAGTCGAACGGGAAAGCGGCGGGCAGAGGCGGCTGGTCGTGCAGTGTTTCAGCAAGGACCGGCCCGCGAGCTGATCGGCCGGCGCATCTTGCGGCGCCCCTGACAAGAAGGATGCGCTCGAGCAGTGTCCGCGCGTGCCGCGGCTCGGTGCGCGGGGGTTACGCGTACTTCCATACGTAGTTCCCTTGATCCCGCGGCCGCCGCGCCGCGTTACCGTTGAGCCCCATGCGCAATGTCGGCCCGTTCACCCTGTTGCTCGCCGCGATCGCGGCATACGCGTGGGGGCAGTCCCCGGAAACGCGCCTGCAACGCGACCGTGAATTCATCGAGGGCGCACTGCTTCAGCCCGATCGCGCTCATGGCGCCGAATTGTTCCGCACCTGCGCCGCGTGCCATGGCGACGACGGCATCGGCACAACTGATGGCGAAATCCCCGCCATCGCAGGGCAACATGGCGGGGTACTCCTCAAGCAGCTCGCGGACTTCCGCCACGATCAGCGCTGGGATGCGCGCATGCAGCATTTCACCGACGACCATCACCTGCGCAATGCGCAGGACCTGGCGGACGTGGCTGCCTACATCTCCGAGCTGCCGCGGTTTCCGCCGACCGCTGAGGGCATCGGCGACGGCCAGGACCTGCGCGCAGGCGCGAGCGTCTACTTCCGCGTCTGCGAACGCTGCCATGGCCCGCTGGGCGAGGGCGATCGCGCCCGTTCCCTGCCGCGCCTCGCCGGCCAGCGCTACGCATATCTGCTGCGCCAGCTGCAGGAGACCGCCGCCGGCAAACGTCCCGGCATGGATCTCGCTCACGTCGAGCGGCTGCAGGGACTGTCCGAGGCCGAGATGCGGGGAGTGGCCGACTACCTTTCGCGCATGAGCCCGGATCTGAGTTCGATCTCGGGTAGATAGCCCTCAGCGCGTCGACACCTGGTCGATGTCGAGCATCATGCGCACCAGCTCGGCCACCGACTGCGCGTTCATTTTCTCCATCACGCGGGCGCGGTGGATTTCCACGGTACGCGGGCTCACGCCCAGGTCCTGCGCGATCGACTTGTTCTGCTTGCCGAGGGTCATGAGGTCGAGCACCTCGCGCTCGCGCGGAGTCAGGGAGTCGAGGTGCGACCTGATGCGCTCGTGTTCGCCGAGCGAGGCGCGCAGCTCGGCGTCCTTGGCGATGGCCTTCTGGATGCGGTCGAGCAGGTCCTGGTCGCGGAACGGTTTCTGCAGGAAATCGAAGGCGCCGTGCTGCATGGCCTCGACCGCCATCGGGATATCGCCGTGTCCGGTCATGAAGATCACCGGGATCACCGCGCCGCGCAGGTTGAGTTGTTGCTGCAGCTCGAGGCCGCTCATGCCCGGCATGCGGATGTCGAGCAGCAGGCAGCCGGCCTGGGATGGCTGGTAGCCGTCGAGGAACTCCTGTGCCGATGCGAACAGCATCGATTCGAGGCCGACCGACTTGAGCAGGATGCGCATCGCATTGCGCACGCCGGCGTCGTCGTCGACCACCATCACCACGGGATTCTTCTTCATCTTGTCATGACCTCCATCGCGGGCAGTCGCACGACGAAGGTGGTTCCCCGCGACGGCGCCGGCCTTGCCTCGATAGTACCCCGGTGCCCTTGCACGATGGTACGGCTGATGGCGAGGCCGAGACCCGTCCCCGACGGTTTGGTGGTCGAGAACGGATCGAACAAACTATCGCGGATGCCGGCCTCGATGCCGGGACCGTTGTCGGTCACGCGCAGCTCTACCTCACCCTGGACCGTCCTCGCCGCGCTCACCATGACTTCGCGGGATCCGGCCGGACATTCGAGCAGGGCTTCGAGCGCATTGCGCAGGAGATTGAGCAACACCTGCTGGAGCTGCACGGCATTGCCGGTGACGGGCGGCAGGTCGGGTTCGATGTCGATGGCCAGGCGCGCTTCGTGTGCGCGCGCATCCGATGACATGAGCGAGTGCAGCTCGTCGAAGAGCGCGTTCATCTCGATGGTCGTATGTTCGTCGGCGGTGTCGGCGCGGCTCATGCATCGCAGCCGCCGGATCACCTCGCCGGCGCGCAACCCTTCCGCATTGATCTCGCGCAGCGCCTCGCGGATCTCGTCCATGTCGGGTTGGCCCATCTCGAGATATCGCTCGCACGCGCGCGCGTAAGTGGTGATCGCGGTCAGCGGCTGGTTGAGTTCGTGCGCGATCCCGGCGGTCATCTCGCCCAGCGTGGCGAGGCGGGCGACGCGCGTGAGCCGGTCCTGCGCGAGGTGCAGGTTCTGTTCGCGTTCGTTCTCCTCGGTCACGTCGCGCAGGAAACCGACGAAACGCGGTGGGACGGCGTCCGGCACCCGGCCGACGGTCAGTCGCGCCGGAAACACGGTTCCGTCCTTGCGGCGCGCAGTCACCTGTCGGCCGATGCCGATGATCCGGGCGGTGCCGGTGTCCAGATATCGCCGCATGTACTCGTCATGCGCGCTGCGATCCGCTTCGGGCATCAGCATGCCGACGTTCTTCCCGAGCAGCTCCTCGGTGGTGTACCCGAGCATGCGGCAGGTGGAGGCGTTCACGTCGGTCATGACGCCACGGTGGTCGATGACCACGATGGCGTCCACGGCCGCTTCCATCAACGCCTGGGTCTCCCGCGAATACATGCGCCGAGTATGGGGTCGGGGCGGGCCCGTCGATGTACGCAAAACCACGGACAAAATAGGTATACCGGCTGATTCTGCGGGGCGCGGCACATTGCCAGCATGCTGCCATGAGCGACCTGTACGACGCCCGCGACCGCCTGACGGCTGAATCCCTGTGATGGACAAGCTGACCTCGATCCTCGCGATCGTCGAAGATTCCTCCGCCGCGGGGTTGTTAGTCGTCGACAAGGCCGCATGGCTCGCGCGCCAGTTCGGCGCACGCCTCGAGGTGCTGGCGGGCGACACGAAGCTGCTGCCCGAACTCTCCACGCGATGCTCGACGCTGCCGGTCGACAAGGTCACGATCGCGTATCTGCTCCATGCCGGTGAGCCGCTGAGTCGCGCGCTTCTGCGCCACGTCCACGATCATCGGCCCGACCTGCTCGTCAAGGTGCGCTCGAGCGACCGGGCGGATTGCCGGCTTGCGCGCCAGTGTCCGGCGCCGGTGCTGTTGACGGGTCCCACGCCGTGGCGCGAGCTCGTGCGGATCGCCGCCGCCGTGGACGTCGCCGATGCGGATGCGGCGCGCGAGGCGCGCGCCACGCTGCAGGCGGCCGGGTTCCTGGCGCTGGGTTGCGAAGGCGATCTCGACGTCCTCTACGGAGAGCGCGAAAAGAGCGACGAGCCGCTGCGCATGGAACGCGCCGTCAAGCTGGCGCAGCTCGTGCGCGAGTTCCGTGTCGGATGCGAACGCATGCAGATGTTCGACGGGCCTCCCGAGGAATGCCTGCCGCGGCTCATCACCGCGCGTCGCTACGACGTGCTGGTGGTTGGCCTGCTGCCCGAGAGCCTGCGCGCGCGCCTCGCCGAGGCGACCGGGGGCGATGTGCTGCTGGTGAGCGGAGTCGGTCGCGAACGCCGCCTCGTGCGCGAGCGAAAGAACAGCGTGTCGAATTGGCCGCGTGACTCGTCAGGGCTGGAGCAGCCCCTGCACCAGCGACAGTAACTCTTCCGAGTTGATGGGCTTGCTCGTGATGCGCAGTCGCGCATCGACGGGCAGTTCGCGCACGGCCGGCGACGTATCGCCCGTGACGAGCACGGCGCCGAATGCCGGTCCGCGCGCCTCGCGCGCCGCGGCGATGACCTGCGTGCCCGTGCGGCCTTCTTCGAGATGGTAGTCGGTCACCAGCAGATCGAACGGCTCCGAACGCAGCAGCTTGATGGCTTCCCCCGCGGTGGCCACGGCGGTCACGTCGAATCCTTCTATCTTGAGCAACATGCGCATCGCCGTGCGCACGCCGGGTTCGTCCTCGACCACGAGGACCTTGTGCGAGGCCGCGCCACGCGCGCGGCCGGCGCTTTTCGTCGCGGCCGCCGCCGAGGTCTCTTCCGTCGGCGCGCAGCGCGGCAGCTCGATCGCGAACACGGAACCTTCGCCGGGCGCCGACTGCACGTCGATCGGGATGCCGAGTAGTTTGACGATCCGCTGCACGATGCTGAGGCCCAGGCCGTACCCGTCGCGCGAGCTGTTGGGCGAGACGCCGACCTGGTAGAACTCCTCGAAGATGTGGCCTATCTGGTCGGGCGCGATGCCGACGCCGGTATCGCGCACCTCGATCCGCAGGCGATCCTCGCGCGGCTCGCAGCGCAACTCGACGGAGCCATGCTGCGTGTACTTGACGGCGTTGGACAGGAGGTTGCGCAGCAGTTGACCGACGAGCGCGACGTCGGAGTGCGCGTGATACCGCGGCGTATCGACCGACAGGCGCAGACCCTTGTTCGCGGCGACGCCGGCGAAATCGCGCCGCAATTCCTCGAACAGCGGCGCGAGATCGAAGTCCGCGCGATCGGCCCGGATGGCGCCCGATTCGAGCTTGCTGATGTCGAGCAGCGCGTTCAGCAGGCGCGACATCGCGTCGATGGCTTCGTCCTGCTGCTTGAGCGCCTCGCGGGCGTCCTCGTCCTGGATCATGCGGCGCAGGGCGCCGTTCAGCAGTCCGAGCGTCTGCAGCGGCTGACGCAGGTCGTGGCTCGCGGTCGCGAGAAAGCGGCTCTTCGCGAGATTGGCGTATTCGGCTTCGCGGCGCGCTTCGTGCAGGGCCTGCTCGACCTGCTTGCGTTCCGTCACGTCGCGGATGGCCGCGGCGACGATCGAGACGTCGCCCTGGGTGATGGGGCTCAGGCTGATCTCGACCGGGAACTCGCTGCCGTCGCGGCGCATGCCGAACAGTTCGAGGCCGGCGCCCATCGGGCGCACGCGCACGTTGCGGGAGTAGTTGTCCCGGTGACTCGTGTGGCGCGCGCGGAATCGCTCGGGCAACAGCAGCTCCACCTGCTTGCCCTTGATCTCTTTCGGCGAATAGCCGAACAACGCGGTGACCTGGTTGTTGGCGAACAGGATCGTGCCCGTCGAATCGATGATGATCATTGCGTCCGGAGCCGAATCGAGGACGCTCCGGACGAGCTCGGAAGAAAGCATTTTTGTGATCGCAGGCCCGTCGGTGGGGCGAAGCATCACATTGGGGGGTGGCAGTCGCAAGCCTCGAATGTGTCGGCGGTTCCAGCGCCGCGCATCCGCAAGACTGCGTATGCGGCTGTGGATGGCCCCGAAGCCGGCCGGCAGGCCCCTCGACCAAGATGAGACATGCACAAACGCATCGTCATCATCCGCGCGTGTTGTCTCGACGAAGTCCGCAGGCTTGGCGCGCATGCGAAATGAGTGGCGCCGGGCATGGCTGGTAGTACTACCTTCCCTGGGTGGTGTGTTCGGCGCGTTCGTCGACGAGCAACGTAATCTCGGATTCACCAACTGGCGCGCCGCGTGCCGCGCCGCCGGCCCGTCGCTGAAATCATTCTTCGTCTTCACGCGTGAGCTCTTGCCGAGCGCGATCGTCGGCATGCTCGCCGGCGCGCTGCTCGTCGCGCTTATCGGCATGTTCGCGCGGCGGACCGATGCCGTCGCCGGCTGTTTCGCAGCGCACGTCGGCTGTTTCGCGGCGATGCCGGCGATGCTCCTCGTGTGCGCATTCGCGCCGACTCCCGCCGTGATGCTCGTCGCGGATCTCGCGTTCGCGGCGTTCTTCGCATTGCTCATCCTGCGCGCGATTTCGCGTCGGCAACGAGCGCCCGCGGCGCATCCGTAGTCCTGCGTACGCCGGTGCGAGACGCGTGCGTAGTGCCGCGTATACCGGGCTGGGCACCCGCTAACCAGAATTGATCGTCATCAACGCGGAGCGATTCACTCAATGAATTCCACCGTCGCCGAAGTCCTGCCTTCGGCCCTCAGCACGTCGGCCAAGGCCGCGCCCACGGCCACGTACAACGACAAGGTCGTCCGCCAGTTCGCGATCATGACGGTGGTGTGGGGCATCGTCGGCATGCTCGTGGGCGTCATCATCGCCGCGCAGCTCCTGTGGCCCGAGCTCAACTTCGGCATTCCGTTCCTGTCGTACGGCCGGTTGCGTCCGCTGCACACGAACGCGGTGATCTTCGCGTTCGGCGGTTGCGCACTGTTCGCGACCGCGTACCACGTCGTGCAGCGCACGAGCCACGTAAGGCTGTTCTCGGACAAGCTCGCGGCGTTCACGTTCTGGGGCTGGCAGGCCGTCATCGTGGCGGCGGCGATCACGCTGCCGATGGGCATGACGAGCGGCAAGGAATACGCCGAGCTCGAGTGGCCCATCGACCTGCTGATCGCGGCGGTGTGGATCGCATTCGCGATCGTCTTCCTCGGCACGCTCGTGAAGCGCCGCGTCTCGCACATCTACGTGGCGAACTGGTTCTACGCCGCGTTCATCATCGCGGTGGCGCTGCTGCACATCGTGAACAGCGCCGAGATCCCCGTCTCCCTCGGCAAGAGCTACTCGATCTTCTCCGGCACCGTCGACGCGATGGTGCAGTGGTGGTACGGCCACAATGCGGTGGGATTCTTCCTGACCGCGGGCTTCCTCGGGATGATGTACTACTACGTGCCGAAGCAGGCGGGTCGCCCTGTCTACTCGTACCGCCTGTCCATCGTGCACTTCTGGGCGCTCATCTCCATCTACATGTGGGCCGGCCCTCACCACCTGCATTACACGACGCTGCCCGACTGGGCGCAGTCGTTAGGCATGGTGTTCTCGCTGATCCTGCTCGCGCCGTCCTGGGGCGGCATGATCAACGGCCTCATGACCGTCTCCGGCGCGTGGCACAAGCTGCGCACCGATCCCATCCTCAAGTTCATGGTGGTGGCGCTGTCGTTCTACGGCATGTCGACCTTCGAAGGTCCGATGATGTCCATCAAGACGGTCAACGCGCTGTCTCACTACACGGACTGGACCGTCGGCCACGTACATGCGGGCGCGCTCGGCTGGGTCGCCATGATCACCATCGGCTGCATCTACTCGATGCTGCCCAAGCTCTATGGCAAGAAGGAGATGTGGAGCGTGCGGCTCATCGACTGGCATTTCTGGACCACCACCATCGGCGTGGTGCTCTACATCACCTCGATGTGGATCGCGGGCGTGATGCAGGGCCTCATGTGGCGCGCGACCAATGAAGACGGCTCGCTGACGTATTCGTTCATCGAGGCGTTGAACGCGACCTATCCGTACTACGCGGTGCGCCTCTCGGGCGGCCTGCTGGTGCTCTCCGGCATGGGCCTCATGGCCTGGAACGTCTGGAAGACCGTCGGCGGCCAGGAGCGCGTGCCGGCCAATTCGATCCCGGAGCCCGCATGAGCAGGTTCAATCACGAAACCGTCGAGAAGAAGGTTTCCTGGCTCGGCGTCTGGATCGCGATCGTGATCAGCATCGGCGGACTGGTCGAGATCGTGCCGCTCTATCTATCCAACGAGGTGACGACGCCGGCGCCGGGCGTGAAGCCCTACGAGGCGCTCGCGCTCGAGGGACGCGACATCTACGTGCGCGAGGGCTGCTACAACTGCCACTCGCAGATGATCCGCCCGCTGCGCGCGGAGACCGAGCGCTACGGCCACTACTCGCTGGCCGGCGAAAGCGTCTACGACCATCCGTTCCAGTTCGGCTCGAAGCGCACGGGTCCGGATCTCGCGCGCGTCGGCGGCCGCTACAGCGACGAATGGCACCGACTGCATCTCATGAATCCGCGCGACGTCGTGCCGGAATCGAACATGCCGCAGTACCCGTGGCTCGCGAAGGCGCTCGTCGACGCGGACCGCACGCCCGCGAAGATGCGCGCGCTGCGCAAAGTCGGCGTGCCGTACACGGACGAGGAAATCGAGGCGGCCGCGGACGCCGTGCGCGACAAGACGGAGATGGATGCGTTGATTGCCTATCTGCAGGGCCTCGGCACCGCCGCGGCGAACTGGTGAGCGACATGGATATCAATGTGTTTCGCGGAATCGTCACGGGCGTGCTGCTCGTGTTGTTCCTCTGTCTGATCGCGTGGGCGTGGAGCAGCCGGCGGAAGGAGAAGTTCGAAGCCGCCGCGCGCCTGCCTCTCGAAGACAAGGATCCCGAATGACCCGCGCGCACAGCATCTTCATCATCGTGCTCACCGTCGCGAACATCGCCGGTGCGATGTGGCTGTTGTGGTGGACGCGCCGCACGCGCGGCGAGCAGCCCACCACCGAGACGACCGGGCACGTCTGGGACGAAGACCTCACCGAGCTCAACAATCCGCTGCCGCGCTGGTGGCTGTGGCTGTTCATCATCACCGTGGCCTTCGCCGGTGTGTATCTCGCGCTGTACCCAGGGCTCGGCAAGTTCGGTGGCGCGCTCGGCTGGACGTCGAGCAGTCAACACTCGGTCCAGGCCGCGGCCAACGCAAAGCGCATCGAGCAGACGCTCGCGCCGTTCGCCGATCGGTCGATCGTCGAACTCTCGGGCGATCCATCCGCGCTCAACATCGGCCGCAACCTGTTCCTCAACAACTGCGCCGCGTGCCACGGTTCGGACGGCGGCGGCGCGCCCGGATTCCCCAACCTGACGGACAAGGACTGGCAGTGGGGCGGAGAGCCCGACACGATCGTCGCGACCATTTCCGAAGGCCGCACCGGCGTGATGCCGGCCTGGGGCGAGGTGCTCGGCGCGCGCGGCGTCGAGGACGTGATGGACTACGTGTTCAGCCTGCAGGGCCGCATCCTCACGTCGGGCAACATCAAGGCGGGCGAAGAGAAGTTCGCGCAGCTGTGCTCGGCCTGTCACGGCGTCGACGCGCGCGGCAACCCGGCGCTCGGCGCGCCCAACCTGACCGATGGCGCGTGGCTGCACGGCGGGTCGCTCGTGGCGGTGCGCGAAAGCATTTCCAAGGGGCGCACGGGCGCGATGCCCGCGCACGGCGCGCGGCTGGGTCCCACGCGAGTCAAACTACTGGCGGCCTACGTGTTGTCGCTCGAGGTGCCGGAGGATGCGGATGGAGCAGAAAGTGCAGGCGCCGCCGCAACCGCGGCCCGGTGAGCTCGGTACCCGCGCGCGCGCCACGGGCGCGCTGGTGTGGAGCGCGTTCCTCGCGGCGTCGCTTGCCACGATGATCTGCTTCGCGTTCATCGATCCCGAGGACATCGAGCTCGGGCGCGCACCTTCCTGGTGGAATACGCGGCTGCGCGTGTACGCGATCGGATTTTTCTTCTTCTGGCTCGTGGGTTTCATCGCCGCCTGGCTGAGTTGGGTCCTCGCGCGTGCCGGCCGCGAAGAGCGCTGAGATGCTGAAGCCAGTCGAAGCCCCGCGCGATTCTCTGTACATCGCGCACCAGAAGGTCTACCCGCGCGAGATCTCCGGTCGCTTCGCGCGGCTGCGCACCCTCGCGGTGTGGGCGCTGCTCGGGATCTTCTATCTGCTGCCCTGGCTGCAATGGGGCGACCGCCAGGCGGTGTTGTTCGATCTGCCGGCGCGCAAGTTCTTCATCCTCGGGCTCGTGTTCTGGCCGCAGGATTTCATCTTTCTCACGTGGCTGCTGATCATCGCCGCGCTGGCGCTGTTCTTCTTCACCGCGGTGGGCGGGCGTCTGTGGTGCGGCTATGCGTGTCCGCAGACGGTGTGGACGGAGACGTTCCTGTGGATGGAGCGGTTCGCCGAGGGTGATCGCGCGGCGCGGCAGAAGCTGGATCGTGGACCGTGGACGCTGGAGAAACTCGGGCGCAAGTCGTTCAAGCAGTTCCTGTGGATCACGTTCGCGTTGTGGACCGGCTTCACGTTCGTCGGGTTCTTCACGCCGATTCGCACGCTGGGCCAGGAAGTGATGACGTTCGCGCTCGGTCCGTGGGAGACGTTCTGGATCCTGTTCTACGGCTTCGCGACCTACGGCAACGCGGGTTACCTGCGCGAGCAGGTGTGCAAGTACATGTGTCCATACGCGCGTTTCCAGGGCGCGATGTTCGACCGCGACACGCTGGTGATCACGTACGACCAGGAACGCGGCGAACCGCGCGGGGCGCGCAAACGCGGCACGGATGCGAAATCACAAGGCAAGGGCGATTGCATCGACTGCACCTGGTGCGTGCAGGTGTGCCCGACCGGCATCGACATCCGCCAGGGGCTGCAGATCGAGTGCATCGCGTGCGCGTTGTGCATCGACGCCTGCGATTCCGTGATGGACAAGATGGATACACCGCGTGGATTGATCCGCTACACGACGCAGCACGCGCTCGAACATCAGCGCACGAAGATCCTGCGGCCGCGCACGTTGATATACGGCGGACTGCTCGCCGCGCTCATCGTCGGTTTCGTCGTTGCGATCGCGCTCCGTTCGCCCGTGTCGCTCGACGTGATCCGCGACCGCAACGCGTTGTACCGGCTCACCGACGACGGCCACGTCGACAATGTCTACACCATCCGCATCCTCAACAAGAGCGAGCGCGAGCAGCGCTTCGTGCTCGAGGCGCGCGGCGCCTCACCGCTCACGCTGCTGCCGCACGTGTCCGAATACCGCGTCGCGAGCGGCGCCGTGCACTCGGTGCCGATCCGCGTGCGTCGCGCGGCCTACGACCCGCTCGGCGCGGAGACCATCACCTTCACGCTGCGTTCGCTCGACGACGCCAGCGTCACCACCGAAACCGAGGCGCGCTTCCTCGCGCCCGCGAGATAGAACATGACCACCGATACGAAAGTCTTACCGGATCCGGTTGCCTGGCACCGCAACCCGGTGTTCGTGCTGATCTGGGCATTGCCGGCGGCGGCGGTGGTCGCCGGAATAGCGACGTTGTTGATCGCGCTCAAGGATGCGGACCGCGCGCTGCCGGCGAGTTATCACTGGGAAGGCGCGCGGCTCGACGAGGACTTCGAGCGGGCGCGGCGCGCGGCGCAGCTCGGTCTCGCGGCGAGTTTCGATCTGTCCGCGGGGGCGGGGCAGTGCACGGTCACGCTTGCGCCGGCGGTGGATGCCGACGTGCTCGAGCTGCGGCTCACCCACGGCTCCGATGCCGGGCTCGACCGGATGCTGCGTCTCACCCGCCAGGACGACGGTGTGTATCGCTCCGACTGCGCTTCGGCGCCGCTCGGGCGCTGGCGGATCGCGCTCGGCGACGCGGCGGGTAGTTGGGCGCTGCGCGGCGCGGCCGAAGGGCCGCTGAGCTCGTTCGAATTGCGCGCGCGCGCACCGGAGGGTCCGGGCTCATGAGCACGGCCGACGCGCTGCACACCCGCTGGTCGCTCGACGCCGGCGACCATGAGCACGTCGTGTTCCTGGTCGAAGGCATGCATTGCGCGGGCTGCGCGCGCACGATTGAGAAGGCGGTGCGTGCGTTGCCGGTCGATTCGGTGCGCGTGAACAACATGAACGCGCGTGTCGCGGTGGACTGGCGCGGCGGACAGACGACGCTCGCGCAGATCCTCGACGCCGTTTCGCGCGCCGGATTCAAACCGGTGCCGCTGGCGGGCAGCGAGGCGAGCGCGCACTACAAGCGCGAGCGTCGCGCGGCGCTCAAACGTGTCGGCTTCGCCTCGCTCGGCATGATGCAGGCGATGATGTACCTCGGCGCGCTTTACGGCGCGAGCGACATCGATCCGGCGATGATGCGGCTGATGGCCGTGACCGGCATGGTGATCACGACGCCGGTGCTGTTCTACAGCGGCGCGCCGTTCCTGATCGGCGCGTGGCGCGACCTCTCGCGCCGCCGCGTGGGCATGGACGTGCCGGTCGCGCTCGCGCTGCTGCTCGCGTGGCTGCCGAGCGTGGTCAACACGTTCCGCGGCAGCGGCGAGGTCTACTTCGATTCCGTCGCGATGTTCGTGTTCTTCCTGTCCGCGGGGCGTTTCCTCGAGATGAGCGTGCGCCATCGCGGCGCGACCGCCGCCGAGGCGCTGGCGCGCAGCCTGCCGGCGCGCGTCTCCCGACTGCGCGCCGACGGCTCGCGCGAGGACATTCCCGCGAGCGCGCTCGCACCCGACGACCGTTTCATCGTGCCGAAGGGCAGCGTCATCGCGGTCGATGCGCGTCTCGCGGACGCAGGCGCGGAAGCGCTGCTCGACGAATCCCTCCTGACCGGCGAATCCGCGGCCGTCCGTCGTGGCGCCGGACAGCTCATCCGCGGCGGTAGTTTGAACATCGGCGGCCCCCTCTCACTGGTGGCTGCCGCCGCGGTGAGGGACTCGACACTGGCCGCGATCGTCGCGTTGCAGGAACGCGCGCGCGAGGAGCGCCCGCGCCTGGCGCGCGCCGCGGACCGCGCTGCTTCGTGGTTCGTCGGCACGATCCTCGTGCTGGCCGTGCTGACGGGTGTGTTGTGGTGGCCGATAGATCCGGCGCGCGCGTTTTCGGCCGTGCTCGCCGTGCTGGTCGTGACCTGTCCCTGCGCGCTGTCGCTCGCGACACCGGCCGCGCTCGCGGCCGCGACCACGCGGCTCGCGCGTCTCGGCGTGCTGGTCACCCGCGCGGACGCGATCGAACGGCTCGCGGGCGTCGACACCGTCATCGTGGACAAGACCGGCACGTTGACCTTGCCGGAGACCGGCATCGTCGATGTCCAACTACTCGCCGGCCTGTCGCGCGAGGAAGTGCTGCGCATCGCCGCCGCGCTCGAGCGCGACTCGAACCATCCGCTCGCCGCGGCGTTCCGCGCACACGAGGATCCGGGCGTGACGACCTCGGGCGTGCGCGAGGTGGAAGGCGCCGGCATCGAAGGTTTCATCGAGGGCGAGAAGTGGCGGCTCGGCACGCGCCGCTTCGCCGCGGGCCCGACGCACGACCGCAAGGTGGTCGCATTCCGCTCCGCCGAGGACGCGACGATGTACCTGGGATCGGACGGCGGTCTCGTCGCGGCCATCCGCGTGGGCTCCCCGTTGCGTCCCGAGGCGGCGCGCACCGTCGAGGCCCTGCGCGCGCAGGGGCTGTCGCTCGTCATCGCGAGCGGCGATGCGGAAGGCGCGGTGCAGGAGGCCGCGCGCGCGCTCGGCATCACGCGTGCGCATGCGCGGCTGACGCCGCACGACAAGATCTGGCTGGTGGAGCAGCTGCGCGCCGGCGGGCATCGCGTGTTCGCCATCGGTGATGGCATCAACGACGGCCCGGTGCTGGCCGCGGCGCAGGTGTCGTGCGCGATGGGCGCCGGGTCGGCCATCGCCCAATCCGCGGCGGACCTGCTGCTCGTGCACGACGATCTGTCGGTGTTGCCACGCGCGGTGGCCGCCGCGCGGCGTGCGCTGCGCGTCGTGCGCCAGAACCTCGGCTGGTCGCTGGCCTACAACCTGGCGGCGGTTCCCGCGGCGGCGCTGGGCCTCGTGTCGCCGTGGCTCGCGGCGCTCGGCATGTCGCTGTCGTCGCTCGGCGTGGTGCTCAACGCGCGCCGCCTCGCGGGAGAAGAACCATGAGCATCAGCTATCTGCTCGTCGTGCTCGGCCTCGGAGTGTTCGCACTCGCGGTCTGGGCGCTGTTCTGGGCGATCGACTCGGGCCAGTACGAGGATCTCGAGGAGCAAGGCCGGTCGATCTTCGACGAAGAATTGGGGACAGATTGAAGAAATGGGGACAGATTTATTTATCGACGATAAAAATCATCGTCGATAAATAAATCAGTCCCCATTCAGGATCGTCGATAAATAGATCTGTCCCCATTCGCGGCCCTGACGACGAGGACGTCGCAGGGCAGCGAATTCAGCACGCGCTCCGCCGTGTTGCCGATGAACACGCGCTCGAGGCCCGAGCGCGAGACAGCGCCCATGACCACGATGCCGGCCTTCAGCTCTTTCGCGAGCTTCGGGATCGCTTTCACCGGATTTCCTTCGAGCAGGTGAGTGCGCTTGCGCGGCACCTCGACGTCGGCGAGGAATTCCTCGAAAGCCTGGCGTCCCTGTTCCTGCAGCTCCGCGAGGGTCGGCACGGTCCATTGGGTCGCTGCCCGCTTCGCCGCCGCGTCGACGTTGAGCCCGACGATCGACGGGTGATTGGCGTGCGCAACGTGCAGGCTGCCGCGCAGCCCGTTGGCCAGGCGCTCGGCGGCCGACAGGATGTATGAGTCGAGCTTCGCGGTCTTCGCGTGCGCGTGGGACGGATCGACCGCCGCGAGCAGCTTCGGCCGTCGGTACGGCTTCGTGCTCCTGAGCAGCAGCACCGGCACCGGGCACATACGCAGCAGCTCGAAGTCGGTTTGGGTGATGAAGAACGCGCGGGCGCCCTTGTGACGATCCGCGACGATGAGTTCGGCGCAGGTCTCCGCCGCGCGGCGCACGATCGCCTCGTGCGGTGGATAGTTCCACTCGACCGTGCACTCGGCCGTCACGCCATGTTTGCGCGCCGTGGCGCACATGCGCTCGAGCGGCGCGCGCGCCTCGTTTTCCACGCGGTCGCGCAGCGAGTCCGCCACGTCGTGTTCGTAACGCGACAGGTCGACGATCAGCGTGTCGGTCAATACGTGGTACAGCTCGAGCGAGGCGCCGAGGCCGCGCGCGACCTGGATGGCCTTCGCGAGGCTGGACGGCAGGACGTTCGCGGGATCGCGCACGGCGAACAGGACACGACGGTTCGACATAGGCTCTCCTTACTACCGGGACTGTACGTCAGCGCAGCGCCGCGAGCAGCTTCGGATCCACGCGACCGAGCTCGGCGCTCTGTACCACGATCTCACCCTTTTCGTTCAGCATCGTGATGATCGACGCATGGCTGAATTCGCCATTAGGCAACTCCCGGTATTGGATGCCGAGCGTCGCGGCGATCTTGCGCACGTCGGCTTCGTCAGCCTGCGCCAGCGTCCAGCGCGCGGTGTCGATGCGCCGGATCCTGGCGAGCTCGGCCAGCGCCTGCGGCGTATCGCGCTCCGGGTCGATCGAGATCATCAGCACGCGCAGGTCGGCGCGCTGCTGCGCACCGAGGTCGCGCTCGACCGCGCGCAGCGTATCGATGATGAGCGGGCAGGCCATCGGGCAGCTACCGTAGAACATCGTGATCAGGACCGGACGACCCCGGAACACGTCGAGCCCGATCGCGCGCCCGTCCTGGCTGCGCAGCGGCGCCTCGAGGTGGTAGATGGACGTCGGGGTATTCGTGTCCGCGGCGGCCGCCCATCCGCCGAACGCCAGTACCGCAAGCGCCGCCATTGCCCTGTGCGCGAGTCGCTTCATTTCCGTTCTCCCGCCGCGCAGCGGAACGACATGGAGGACGACGTATACGCCGCCTTCATGCTCGACAACATCGCGATCCGCATCAGCATGGCGTAATTCTCCTTCTGCTCGAAGCTCGCGGCGCCGACGCCGCAGAAACGGTTGCTGCCGTCGCCCTGTTCGCGGCCGTCGTCGCTCGTCAGCATGCTGCCGGCATCCTCGACCCACTCCCAGGCGACGCCGTGCAGATCGCGCACGCCGTAATAGTTAGGCGGCGACGCGCCGGCGGGCGGCAGGGCGCCGCGCGCCGAACTGGAATACCAGGCGAGGATGCGCTGGCGCCAGGCGGGATCGTTGCGCGCGTCCGGCGCCGTTTCGCTCGCGGCGGCCGCGAACTCCCATTCGTACCAGCCGGGCAGGCGGGCGCCGCGCGCCTCGCAGTATGCATTCGCGGCGAACCAGCTCACCTGGGTCACCGGCTGCTTCGCGACGGTGGCGCCGGGTTGCGTGGCCGATTCCCAGTGCGCGAGAAACTTGTCGTCGCCGAACAGCCGCGCGACGCGGTCGCGGCGCCACTCGGGATGCG
Source organism: Pseudomonadota bacterium (assembly GCA_023433705.1). Classification (GTDB taxonomy): domain Bacteria; phylum Pseudomonadota; class Gammaproteobacteria; order Steroidobacterales; family Steroidobacteraceae; genus CADEED01. The sequence continues at coordinate 75,293 of JAEYUC010000022.1, read as the reverse complement.
CCTTCACGAACCGCGCGAACTCCGCGTTCGTGACCAACGTTCTATCCAGCCTGAACGGCGCGACGTCGACCGACTTCACCTCGGGAGCCGGCGGCAGGACCGTCGCGAACCTGCCGCCCGGCAGGCTGGCCTGCGCCTCGTCCGGTCCCTTCGAAATGGGTGTCGTCGCGGCGGGCGCCGCCGCGACCATCTGCAACATCAGGATCGCGACGGCGATGCCATACACCCATTTCCAGAGGCGCAGCGACTTCATGGTCAGGGCCTCAGTGCGCCGCGCCCTCGGTACGCTTGGTGGTCGCGCGGACTTCCTTCACCTGCTCGGCCGTGACCGCGCCGTTCTCGTTGCCCCAGCTGTTCATCGCGAAGGTGAGGATGTTCGCGATCTCGTCGTCGTTGAGCTGGCTCATCGGCGGCATCACGGAGTCGTACTCCTGGCCGTTGACCTTGATCTTGCCGGACAGGCCGTTCAGCACGATGCCGATCGCGCGCTTGTGGTCGGCCATCAGGTAGTCGGACTTCGCGAGCGGCGGGAACACGCCCGGGATGCCCTGGCCCTGGTCCTGGTGGCAGGCGGAGCAGGTGCCCTTGAAGAGCACTTCACCCGCCTTGGCCTGCTGCTCGAGCGTCAGCGTGCCGGCCGCGCCGGCCGCGACCGCGGCCGCCACCGGCGCCGCGCTGACCAGCTTGTCGCCGACGTACATCTCGTCGACCTGCTTGCCGGAATAGATCTCGGGCCGCTGCTCGCCGGTCACTTCCATCAACGCCAGCGCACCCTTGTTGAACGCGCGGAAGATCGCGTGATCGACCAGCACGTAGTTGCCGGGGACCTCCGTGTGGAACTCGACGATGGCCGCGCCGCCCGGCGGGATCAGCGTCGTCTGCACGTTTTCCTGCACACGCGTGCCGCCCTCGTACTGCACGCGATCGAAGATCTCGCCGATCACGTGGAAGCTGGACGCGAGGTTCGGGCCGCCGTTGCCGACGTACAGGCGCACGTTCTGGTTGGTGTTCGCCTTGAGTGCGTTGGGCCCCGTGAGCGCGGACTCGGAGCCGTTGAACAGCACGTAGGTCGCGTTCTCGTCGATCGCCTTCTGCATGTCGAAGGGCTGATGGCCCTTCTCGCGGTACTTGCCGACCGTGTAGAAGTCGCCCTGCATCACGTAGTACTCGGCGTCGACCGGCGGCAGCCCTTCGGGCGGCTCGACCAGGATGAGGCCGTACATGCCGTTCGCGACGTGCATGCCGACAGGCGCGGTGGCGCAGTGGTAGACGTAGATTCCCTGGTTCAGCGCCTTGAACGTGAACTGGGTTCGATGACCCGGCGCGGTGAAGCTCGAGGCCGCGCCACCGCCTGGGCCGGTCACGCCGTGCAGGTCGATGTTGTGCGGCATCTTGCTGCTGGGATGATTCTTGAGATGGAACTCGACGGTGTCGCCCTGGCGCACGCGGATGAAGCTGCCGGGCACCGTGCCGCCGAAGGTCCAGAACGTGTAGGTCACGCCCTCGGCGATTTCCTTGTCGACCTCGACCACCTCGAGCTCCACGATGACTTTCGCGGGGTGCTTGCGGTTCGTCGCCGGTGGCACGTGCGGCGGGCTCGTGAGCACCGCGTGAATCGGCTCGCCCTGCGGGGGGCCGAAGTCGCCCTTGCGCGAGCCGCCGGTGTCGGCTTTCGTTGCATCGGGAGCGCCGCCACAGGACGCGAGCAGCGCCGCCATCACGATCACTATCCACTTGTTCATCATGATCCCTTTGTTTGCCTGCGGTAATGGTGATCCCGAGGCGTGGGCGACACATTGATGCAGATCAGGTGTGGCGGGGATCAGCAACACTGCGCACGAAGGGCGTATCCGGGTACGTAGTGTTGCGTATGCGCGCGGGGCGCGGCAGCATGGCGAGGTCTAACCATGCGCATCCTTTCCATCAACTGCGGCAGCTCTTCTCTCAAATGTGCGCTGATCGACAGCGCCGCCGGAACGACGTTGTTCGACAAACGCGTGGAGCGGATCGCAGGGGATGGGCAGGCGGCCGCGATGGCGCAGGTGCTCGATGCGCTGGCACGCGAGGTCCCGGCGGACAAACAACCCGAGGCCGCCGCGCATCGCATCGTGCATGGCGGTGCCGAGTTCGCCGCGCCCGTGTTAGTGACCGATGAGGTGTTCGCTCGCATCGCGCAACTGGGCGCGCTCGCGCCGCTGCACAATCCGCCCGCGCTGGCCGCGCTCGAGCTCGCGCGCCAGCGCCTGTCCGTGCCGCACCTGGCGGTGTTCGACACCTCTTTCCACTCGACCCTGCCGCCGCGTGCGCGTGAATACGCGTTGCCGCGCGAACTGGCCGAGAAACACGGCGTGCGCCGTTTCGGATTCCACGGCATCAACCACGAACACGTGATGCACGCGGCCGCGCGTTTCCTCGGCCGCGCGCCGCAGGACCTGCGCATCGTGTCCTGCCACCTCGGCAACGGCGCGAGTGTCACGGCCATCGAGTACGGCCGCAGCGTCGAAACCAGCATGGGCATGACGCCGCTCGAGGGGCTCGTGATGGGCACGCGCGGCGGCGACGTGGATCCGGGCGTCTTGTTGCACCTGCTGCGCGCGCCCGGCTTCGACGCGGCGCGCCTCGACGAGGTGCTCAACCGCGAGTCCGGCTTGCAGGGTCTCGCCGGATCCCACGACATGCGCGACATCGAGGACCGCGCCGCCGCCGGCGACGAGACTTGCCGGCGCGCGCTGGCTATCTACTCGCACCGCGTACGCAAGTACATCGGCGCCTACGCGGCCATCATGGGCGGCGTCGACGCGATCGCGTTCACCGGCGGCATCGGCGAGAACAGCGCGCTGGTGCGCAATCGCGTGCTGCAGCGGCTGGATTTCCTCGGCGCGCGGCTCGACGACGACCGCAATGCGGATGCGCGCCCCGACGCGGCGCGGCCCGTCACGCCGATCTCCGATGAGGGCAGCCGCGTCGCGCTGCTGGTGGTGCGCGCCGACGAAGAGGCGGCCATGGCGAACGCGGCCGCGGCGCTGCTTCAAACGCCGCGTCGCGAGACGGACCGCCGCGTGCCCATCGGAATCTCCGCGCGCCATGCGCACCTGTCGCCGGCTTCGATCGAGAAACTGTTCGGCGCCGGCTACACACTCAAGCCGCGCGTCGACCTGTCGCAACGCGGCCAGTTCTCCGCGCAGGAGACGGTCACGCTGGTCGGCCCGCGCGGGCGCATCGAAAACGTGCGCGTCATGGGACCACCGCGCAAGCAGGACCAGGTCGAGATCTCGCGCAGCGACGAATTCGTGCTCGGCATCGACGCTCCGGTGCGCGTTTCGGGCGATCTGGCCAATACTCCCGGCATCACGCTGGAAGGTCCGAACGGCAGCGTGAAACTCGAGCACGGCGTGGTCTGCGCGCGTCGCCACATCCACATGAGTACGGCCGATGCCGCGCGGCTCGGGCTCGCCGACCATGCGAACGTCGCGGTGCGCATCGACAGCGATGGCCGCGATCTCACCTTCAACGACGTGACGGTGCGCGTGTCGCCCGACTTCACGCTGGAGCTGCATCTCGACACCGACGAGGCCAACGCCGCGGGCATCGAACGCGGCATGACGGGCGAAATTCTCGTCTAGCCCGGGCCGGCGCGGCCGACTAGCTACGCCATTTCCAGTCGCGGATCTCCGGCATGTCCTCGCCGTGCGCGCGGATGTATTCGCCGTGCCGGCGCAGCAGGTCCGCGACGCGTTCGCGCAGCGCCGGCGCGCGCGACGCCAGCCGCGGTACCCGGTTGAACACCGCCTGCGCCAGGTGAAAGCGGTCGAGTTCGTTGCGCACGGTCATGTCGAAAGGCGTCGTCGTGGTGCCTTCTTCCTTGTAACCGTGCACGTGGAAGTTGTCGTGATTGGTGCGGTCGTAGGTGAGGCGGTGGATGAGCCACGGGTAACCGTGGTACGCGAACACCACGGGTTTGTCCCGCGTGAACAGCTTGTCGAAGTCCTCGTTCATGAGCCCGTGCGGATGCTGGCGTGGCGACTGCAGCGTCATCAGGTCCACCACGTTGATCACGCGTAGTTTGATGTCCGGAACCCACTGGCGCAGCAGCGTCACGGCCGCCAGCGTTTCGAGCGTCGGCACGTCGCCCGCGCAGGCCATCACCGCTTCCGGCTCGCCATCCGTGCCCGCCCAGGTCCATTCGCCGATGCCGCGTTCGCAGTGCGCGACCGCGTCGTCCATCCCGAGCCACTGCTCCTGCGGCTGCTTGCCCGCGACGATGACGTTGACGTAGTTGCGGCTGCGCAGGCAGTGGTCCGTGACCGACAGCAGCGTGTTCGCGTCCGGCGGCAGATAGACGCGGATGATCTCGGCCTTCTTGTTGACCACGTGGTCGATGAAGCCCGGATCCTGGTGGCTGAAGCCGTTGTGATCCTGGCGCCAGACGTGCGAGGTCAGGAGGTAATTGAGCGAGGCGATGGGCTTGCGCCACGGGATCTGGTTGCAGACCTTGAGCCACTTCGCGTGCTGGTTGAACATCGAGTCGACGATGTGCACGAAGGCTTCGTAGCAGCTGAAGAATCCGTGCCGCCCGGTGAGCAGATAGCCTTCGAGCCAGCCCTCGCACTGGTGCTCGCTCAGCATCTCGAGCACGCGGCCCTCGTGCGACAGCGCCGTGTCGGTGGGGCGTACGTCCGCCATCGACATGCGAGTCGTCACCTCGAGCACTGCGTCCCAGCGGTTGGAGGTGAACTCGTCGGGCGCGAACAGCCGGAAATTGCGCGATTCGAGATTGCGCTTCATCACGTCGCGCAGGTACTTGCCCTGTACGCGCGTGGCCTCGGCGCGCACGGCGCCGGGAGCGGGCACGTCGACCGCGTAGTCGCGGAAGTCGGGCAGGTCGAGTTTGCGCAGCAGCAGTCCGCCGTTCGCGTGCGGGTTCGCGCCCATGCGTCGCGTGCCGGTGGGCGCGAGCGCGCGGAGCTCGGGTCTCAGCCGGCCCTGCCCGGTGAACAACTCCTCGGGTTTGTAACTGCGCAGCCATTGCTCCAGCTGCCGCAGGTGTTCGGGTTTCTCGGCGAGCTTCGCGAGCGGCACCTGGTGCGAGCGCCACGTGCCTTCCACGGGAACACCATCGACATCCTTCGGACCCGTCCAGCCCTTGGGCGTGTCGAGCACGATCATCGGCCAGCGAGGCAATTCGCGGTCGCCGGCACGCGCCTTCCGCTGAATCTCGCGGATTCGCTCGATCACCTGGTCCATCGTCACGGCCATGAGCTGGTGAGTGGCGGCGAATTCCGGTTGGTGCTGCACGTAGAACGGCTCGTGTCCGTAGCCGCGCATCAGCTCCGTGAGCTCAGCGCGCGGTATGCGCGCGAGCACCGTGGGCCCGGCGATCTTCGCGCCGTTCAGGTGCAGGATCGGCAGCACCGCGCCATCGCGCGCGGGATTCAGGAATTTGTTGGAGTGCCAGCCGGTCGCGAGCGGGCCCGTCTCGGCCTCGCCGTCGCCGACCACGCAGGCCACCAGCAATTGCGGATTGTCGAAGGCCGCGCCGTACGCATGCGACAGCGAGTAACCCAACTCGCCGCCCTCGTGAATCGAGCCCGGCACTTCGGGCGCGACGTGACTCGGGATGCCGCCCGGGAACGAGAACTGCCGCACCAGCTTGCGCAGCCCTTCGACGTCTTCCGTGACGTCGGGATAGTGCTCGGTCCAGGTGCCCTCGAGATACACGTTGGCGACCAGCGCAGGTCCGCCGTGTCCCGGGCCGGTGACGTACAGCGTGTCGAGGTCGTACTTGCGGATGACGCGGTTCAAGTGCGCGTAGATGAAGTTCAGGCCCGGCGTCGTGCCCCAGTGGCCGAGCAGCCGCGGCTTGATGTGCGCGAGCGTCAGCGGTTCGCGCAGCAGCGGGTTGTCGAGCAGGTAGATCTGGCCCGCGGCGAGATAGTTAGCCGCGCGCCACCAGCCATGCAGGCGGTCGAGGTACTCGGCGTCGAGGGTGGGATCCGGGGCGGTAGCTTGCATGCGCGCCTAGCCTACGCCACCGATGCATGGATTTGGATGCCGACGTCACGTAGGCGCGCGCCGCAATCTGACTCGAGCTGGCCGCCGAGGGGACTTAAGTCCTACCATCCGGATGTGAACCCTCCCAGCTCTAACAATAGCCACGCGTTACCCTGCGACGAGGTCGTCCGGCAACTCGGCGCCGACGCGCAGTCGGGCCTTTCCGAGGCCGAAGCCGCCGAGCGGCTGGCGCGCGTCGGCCCGAACGAGCTGGAGCGCGAGCGGCGCATTCCCGGGTGGCGCAAGTTCCTGGCGCAGTTCGCGGATCCGCTCGTGCTGCTGCTGATCGGCGCGCTGGTGATCTCGTTCGCATCGTGGCTGTACGAGCGCGAATCCGCGGTGCCGTACGAAGCCATCGCGATCCTCGCCATCGTCGTGCTCAACGCGCTGCTGGGGCACATCCAGCAGGCGCGCGCGGAGCAGGCGCTGGCCGCGCTGCGCAGCATGTCCGCCGCGCAGGCGAGCGTGATACGCGGCGGCGTGCGGCAGCGCATCGATGCCACGCGCCTGGTGCCTGGCGATCTCATCCTCGTCGAGGAAGGCGACACGGTTCCGGCCGACGCGCGGCTGCTGCGCGTCGCCGCGCTGCAGACCGCGGAAGCCTCGCTCACGGGCGAGAGCCTGCCGGTCGACAAGGACATCGATGCGGTCGCGGCCGAGGTCGGTCCCGGCGACCAGACGAACATGATCTTCGCCGGCACCGCCGTGACCTTCGGACATGGGCGCGCGGTCGTCACCGCGACCGGCGCGAACACGCAGATGGGCCGCATCGCCGGCATGCTGGCCGCGACGGCGGATGAGTCGACTCCGCTGCAGCGCGAGCTCGCGCGCCTCGGACGCATGCTCGGGCTGATCGTGATCGCGATCGCCGTATTCATGGTCGTCGTGCTGCTGCTGTCCGCGGAGATCAACGGTCTCGCGGGTTTCCTCGATGCATTGATCTTCGCGGTCGCGCTCGCGGTGGCCGCGGTGCCCGAAGGATTGCCGGCCGTGGTCGCGGCGGTGCTGGCGCTCGGCGTGCAGCGCATGGCGCGGCGCAAGGCCATCGTGCGCCATCTCGCCGCGGTCGAAACGCTCGGTTCGGCCAGCGTCATCGCCTCCGACAAGACCGGCACGCTGACGCGCAACGAGATGACGGTGCGCGCGATCGTCACGGCGAGCGGTCGCGTGGCTTTCGGCGGCACGGGTTACGCGCCGGAAGGCGAGATCTCGCGGGTTTCCGATGCCGGCGAATCGCTGCCTCTGGATGACGCGCTGCGCATCGAGCTCGAACATGCGCTCGCGGCCGGCGACCGCGCGAACAATGCCTCGATCCGCCAGGAGGGTGGGGCCTGGACCATTCAAGGCGATCCGACCGAAGCCGCGCTGCTGGTCGCCGTGCGCAAGGCGGGACTGGATGGCGCATTGTCCAGCCGGTTCGAGCGCGTCGGTGAAGTGCCGTTTTCCTCCGAACGCAAACTCATGAGCACCGTGCACGAGGACGCCGAGCGCGGCAAGCTGCGCGTGTTCACCAAGGGCGCGCCGGACGTGCTGCTCGCGCGCTGCACTCACGAGCTCGTGGGTAGTGAGGCCCACGCGCTCGATGACACGCGCCGCGACGAGATTCGCCGCGCCAATGAGAAGCTCGCGGGCGAGGCGCTGCGCACGCTCGGTGTCGCGTTCCGCACGTTGCCGCACGATGCGCTCGAGAATCGCGACGCGGATCCATCGCTCGAGCACGAACTGGTGTTCGCCGGATTGGTGGGGATGATCGATCCGCCGCGCCAGGAAGCGAAGGACGCGGTGGCGCGCGCACGGGCCGCGCGCGTGCGGCCCATCATGATCACGGGCGATCACCCGGTCACCGCGGCCGTCATCGCCGCCGAGCTCGGTATCGGCGACGCCGGCAAGGCCGTGTCGGGCGCCGAGCTCGCGAACCTCTCCGACGAAGAACTGCGCGAGACCGTGCGCCGCGCGTCGGTGTACGCGCGCGTGAATCCCGGCGACAAGCTGCGCATCGTGCAGGCGCTGCAGCGCGAGGGTGGCATCGTCGCGATGACGGGCGACGGAGTGAACGATGCGCCCGCGCTCAAGACCGCCGACATCGGCGTCGCGATGGGCATCACGGGCACGGACGTCGCGAAGCAGGCCTCGGACATCGTGCTGCAGGACGACAATTTCGCGACCATCGTCGCCGCGGTCGAGGAAGGCCGCGCGATCTTCGCGAACATCCGCAAGTTCCTGCGTTACCTGCTGTCGTCGAACATCGGCGAGGTGATCACGATGTTCGCGGGCGTACTGCTCGCCGACGCGATCGGACTCGTCCCGGAGGCGGCCGGCGAGGTGGCGCTGCCGCTCATGGCCATCCACGTGTTGTGGATCAACCTCGTGACCGACGGCGCGCCGGCGCTCGCGCTCGGCGTGGATCCGCCCGACGAACGTTACATGCGGCATCGGCCGCGCCCGCGCGCCGAACACGTCATCACGGGCCCGATGTGGCGCGGCATCCTGTTCGTCGGCGCGGTGATCGCGCTCGGCACGTTGTTCGCGCTGGATGCGAGCCTTTCCGGCGGGTTCATCGAGGGCACGGGGTCACTGCGCCACGGCCAGACCATGGCGTTCACGACGCTGGTGTTCTTCTCGCTGTTCAACGTGTTCAACGCGCGCTCCGACGAGGTGAGCGCGTTCTACGGCCTGTTCGCCAATCACTGGCTGTGGGGCGCGGTGGGATTGTCGATCCTGTTGCAGGTGGCGGTGGTCCACGTGCCTTTCCTGCAGCAGGCGTTCGCGACCGAGCCGCTCACGCTCGCGCAGTGGCTGCAATGCGTCGCGATCGGCAGCTCGGTGTTGTGGCTCAACGAGCTGCGCAAGCTGGTCAAACGCAGGATCCGGTCAACCGCCCAGCCAGAAGAACACGCCGGCGGGATGGTGAGCCCGCGCGACGCTGGCGATGAATAGATAGACGGCGAGGGCGGAGACGTAGAACCCGGCGCGTACCGCGCGGGACCTGCCGCGTTTCAGCGCGAACGACCCGAGCACGATGTACACGATGAGCAGCAGCACCTTCACGGTGAGCCAGCCCTGCACGAACGGATACTGGCGCAGGACGGTGACCAGCATCAGTGCCGCGGTGAGCAGCACCGTGTCGACGGCGTAACTCAGGTAACGCAGCGGCGCGGCCATCGTCCAGCCCGCGCCGGCCAGTTGCGCCGCGCCGCGCATCGCGAACAGCGAACCGCTCGCGATGACGGCGGCGACGTGGACCCATTTGATCGTCAGGTAATACTCGATCATCGGGCGGCGATCTTACCTCCGGGCACGGGCTCGACCGCGCGCTTCGGTCCCACCCAGAGCCGGAACACGAACCACGCGAGGGTCAGCGCGCCGGCGCTGAAGATCACGTCGCCCGGCACACGCATCCACACCAGCAGGTCGATGATCGGCTTCTGCATGAAGTCCGCGGAGCGCGCGTACCAGTAGCCGTGATCGATCGCGGCGTTGAGCTGCAACACGCCGATCGGCAGCAGCGTGAACAACGCCATGCCGGCGAGCCCGACGTTGAAGCACCAGAACGACGCATTGAGCACGCGCTCGTTCCAGTGCAGGTGCGGCCGCAGCCCACGCAGGCAGAACAACATGAGACCGATGCCGAGGAACCCGTACACGCCGAACAACGCGGTATGGCCGTGCAGCGGCGTCAGGTTCAGGCCCTGCATGTAATACAGCGGCAGCGGCGGATTGATCAGGAAGCCGAACAGTCCCGCGCCCACGACGTTCCAGAACGCGACCGCCGTGAAGAACAGGATCGGCCACTTGTAACGCTGCATCCACGGCGTGGCCTGGCCCAGCTTGTAGGTGTGATAAGCCTCGAAGCCGATGAAGGCCAGCGGCACCACCTCGAGCGCGGAGAAGCTCGCGCCCAGCGCCAGCACCGCGGTCGGCGTGCCGGTGAAGTACAGGTGGTGCAACGTACCGAGCACGCCGCCGGCCAGAAAGACAATAGTTGCGAACAGCACCGCAACCGTCGCGGTCGTCGACCGCAGCAGGCCAAGGCGCGTGAACAGGAACGCGATGACCGCGGTGGCGAACACTTCGAAGAAGCCTTCCACCCACAGGTGCACCACCCACCAGCGCCAGTACTCGACCATCGACAGGTGCGTGTGTTCTCCCCACATGAGACCGGCGCCGTAGAACAGGCCGATGCACACCGTGGAGGCGAACAGCAGCGCGACGATGGACTTCGATTCACCGCCTTTCCTGATCGCGGGCCACAACGCACGGCCGACGAGGGTCAGCCAGATGCCGAGGCCGGCGAACAGGAAGATCTGCCAGAACCGGCCGAGGTCGACGTACTCCCAGCCCTGGTGTCCGAACCAGAAGTTGTGCGCGAGTCCCAACTTCTGCATGACGGCGAACCACTGGCCGGCGAAGGCGCCCACGACGATGATGATGAGGCAGGTGAACAGCACGTTCACACCGAGCCTCTGGTACTTCGGCTCGTGGCCCGAGATCGCGGGGCCGATGTAGAGCCCCATCCCAAGCCACGCGGTCGCGATCCACAGCACCGCGAGCTGCGTGTGCCAGGTGCGCGTGAGCGAGTAGGGCAGCACTTCGGCGAGCTGGAAGCCGTAGGCCTCCTGACCCTCGACCTGGTAGTGAGCCGTGATCGCGCCCAGCAGGATCTGCGTGAGGAACAACGCGACGACCAGCCAGAAATACTTCGCCGTGGCGCGCATGGAAGGCGTCACGTTCACGAGCGCGAGCGGATCGGACTTGGGCAGCTCCGGCGGCGCTTCTTCCTTGTTGCGCGCGTGGTGCCAGCCTAACAAGGCGATGCCGGCGATCAGGAACAACACGCTGAACACCGTCCACGTGAGGAGCTGGCTCGGCGGCGTGTTGCCGACCAGCGGATCGTGCGGCCAGTTGTTCGTGTAGGTGATGCTCTTGCCGGGACGTTCGGTCACGGCCGACCACGAAGACCACCAGATGAACGCGCCGAGCGCGACGCGATGCTGCGCGTCGGCGACGGTGCTGTTCTTCATCGCGTAGGCCTTGCGCAGCTCGAGCGTCGCCGGATCGTCACCGAACAGCGAGGTGTAGTGCGCGGCCACGTCGAGGATGGCCGCGGCGCGATCCGGGGACACGGTGACCGCTTCGGTCTGCGGATCGAACGTGTTCTTGCGGATCATCGGGCGCAGCCGGGCGGCGAGCGCGGCCTGCTGTTCTTCGGGCAGCTCCGCGTATTTGCTGCCCGTCTCGCGCAACGCGAGGATGTCGAGCCACGCGGTCGCCTCGCGATGCAGCCAGTCCGCGGACCAGTCCGGCGCCACGTAGGCGCCGTGTCCCCAGATCGAACCGAGCTGTTGCCCACCGATGGACTGCCAGACCTGGCGGCCCTTCTCGATGTCGGCGCGAGTAAAGATCGTGCTGCCGTCGGTGGAGACTACTTTCGACGGGATGGGGGGCATCACGCGATGGATTTCACCACCCACCCACAGCAGCACGGAGAAAGAGGCGGCCAGCAGGATTGCCAGCGCGATCCAGAGTTTGCGAGTCGAGGTCATGTTGGGCATCTCCCGGAAGATGGGTGAGATGCTGGTCTTCGTACTGGTTGGGTGCCCTGACCTAGATCAGGTCTGTCCCCGTTTGCTAGGAAACGAGGAATGTCCCCATTAGTCGTTTTCGCGGAGGATGTGCTTCGCGAGGTCCTGGAGGCGGGCGGGGTCGGAGATCATGATCTCGCGGCGGTCCACGCGGACCAGGCCGGCATCCTGCAATCGGGAGAAACCGCGGCTCACGCTCTCGGAGGCGAGGCGGAGGTAGTTGGCGATGTCGGTGCGGGTCATCGCGAGATGCAGGCGGTTGGAGGAGCCGCCGCGGGCGGCCATGCGGCGGGATAGCGAGACGAGGAACGCGGCCATGCGTTCGTCGGCGGTGAAGTTGCCGGCGAGCAGGGCGGCTTTGCCGATGTCTTCGCTCAGCAGCTTGAACAGCTGCGCCTGCAATCCCGGCACGCGGCCGGCGAGCGCGGCGATGTTCGGGAACGAGAAGCGGCACAGGCTCACGTCATCGAGCGCCACCGCGTTGCATGGATACTTCGAATGCGAGATCGCGTTGAGGCCGATCACCTCGCCGGGCAGGAAGAACCCGAGCACCTGCTCGCGTCCCTCGGCGTCGTTCACGTAGGTCTTCACCGTGCCGGCGCGCACGGCCGCGATGGCCTCGAACGGATCGCCTTCGCGGAATATGTGCTGGCCCTCGCCGAACGGCCCCACGTGTTCGACCAGCATGTGCAGTTCGCGCAGGCGCGACTTGTCGAAGCCCTGCCCGAGGCAGGCCGCGGAAAACGCACAGGTGCTGCAGAACTCGAACTCGTTGCCGTCGTCGGCCGCGGCGGGATTGGGCAGGCGCGTGGGTCTCACGGCCACCGCCCGCGCGGCAAGACAGGCGCGGTCAGATGATGCGCGAATGACGCGGACGCTCCTGCGCGGCCGGCGCGTTGATATAGCGGTCGAAGCACATGGCGATCATACGCAGCAGCAGCCGGCCCCGCGACGTCACGTTGATGCGTTCCTCGCCGATCTCGACCAGGCCGTCCTTCTCCAGCGCGCCCAGCGAGGCCAGCGCACCGGCGAAGTAGTGTTCGAACTCGATGTCGTAGCGCTCCTCGATCGCGGCCCGGTCGATCGCGCCCCGGCACATGATCTGTTGAATGACGTCGGCGCGGATGACGTCGTCCTCGTCCAGCGCGACGCCGCGCCAGGTGGGCAGGCGATCCTGGTCGACTGCCGACTCCCACTCGGGCAGTCCGCGAAAGTTCTGGCTGTAACTGTCGCCGATGTGGCTGATCGCGCTCACGCCGAGGCCGATCAGGTCGCAATCGGCATGGGTCGTGTAACCCATGAAGTTGCGATGCAGGCTGTCGCTGTCGAGCGCGCGCGTGAGGTCGTCCTCCGGCAGCGCGAAATGATCGAGGCCGATGTGCCGATAACCCGCCGCCGTGAGCCGGTCGATCGCGAGCCGCAGCAGCCGCACGCGCATCGCGGCGTCCGGTAGTTGGGAGTCCTCTATCTGCCTCTGCGCCTTGAAGAGCTGCGGCATGTGCGCGTAGCCGTAGATGGCAACGCGGTCGGGCCGCGCTCGCACGATGGTCTCGAGCGTCGCGGCGAATCCGCCGGGCGTCTGGCGCGGCAGGCCGTAGATGAGATCCACGTTGACCGAGCGGAAGCCGGCGGTGCGGCAATCCTCAATCGTCTTCAGCGTCTCCTCGACGGTCTGCACGCGGTTGATCGCGAGCTGCACCGCGTGATCGAAATCCTGCACGCCGAGGCTCGCGCGGTTGAAGCCCATCTCGGCGTACGCGGCGATGTCGCCTTCCCGCACCCAGCGCGGGTCGAGCTCGATCGAAAAATCGCGGTCGGGTTTCGTCGACAGGCGGAAGTTCCGGCCGAAGCTGTCGAGCAGCCGTTCGATCGCTTCCGCGGAAAGGAAGTTGGGTGTGCCACCACCGAAGTGCAGCTGGCGCACCACGCGTCCGCGATCGAACATCTGCGCGACGCGCTCGGCCTCGCGCACGATGCGTTCGACGTAGACGGTGCCGCGCCCGAGATCGCGCGTGATGATGCGGTTGCAACCGCAGTAGAAACACGGCGAGAAGCAGTAAGGCACGTGCAGGTACAGCGACAGGTCGCGCGGGATCGGCTCCTCGTTGCTGCGCATCGCCTCGCGGCGCAGGTCCGCCGCCGTGAAATCCGGCGAGAACTGCAGCGCGGAAGGATAGGAGGTGTATCGCGGACCGGGTTTGTCGTACCGGCCCAGCAGGGCGTTGTCGAAACCTGTCTGGATGCTCACTTTCTCAACCTTGCCTGCCGTCGAGGCGTGGAGCCATAAGGATGGGCCCGTATACACATACGAAGATCGCGAACGCGACGACCCACGCCAGGCCCGAGGCGCTGAGTGTCAGAAGGTAATGGTCGGGCAACACGGCGCCGCCGAACACGCGCAGCAGCGCGCCCACGGTGAGCACGACGTACGCGACCGCGATCGCGCGGGAAACGACCAGCGGGCGACCGGTGTGGCCGAGCGACGCGCGCGTCATGACCGCGAGGATCATGGTCGCGAACGCGCCGTAGGTGAGCGCGTGCTGCCACTTCGCGGCCCAGGAGAATTCGCCGAGCAGCAGGCAGGCTTTCAGCGCGAGGGCGATCGGGATCCACGCGTAGGCGACGTGCAGGACCCACAGGATCGGTTCTCCGCGTGCGCGAAAACTCTTCCAGCCCGAAAGCCGCAGCGCGTGTGCAACGGCGGCAACGGCCGCCACGATGCCAGCCGCAAGGCCGTCGGGCCGGAAGAGGTCGACGACGACGAGGAGAACGGTACTGCCGATGGTGAGCGCCTCTAACCACTGGCGGGAGACGATGTCGGGCTCGAGGCCCGCGCGACGCAGCGCGTTGCCGGTGAACGCGGGCACGATGCGTCCGCCGATCACCGTGACCAGCACCAGCACGAGGCCGATCGCGACGCGCGACGCGCCCATCGCGAGCACGAGGTCGCCGTGGCGGACGGCCTGCATGAATGCGGCATCGATGAGCCAGAGCACGGTGACCACGGCGAGGATCGCCATGTTGCGATTGCGCGCGCGGATCACGGGCGGCGCGACCAGCACGAGCAGGCCGGGCAGCAATGCCAGTTCCGCCGCGGCCGTCATCCAGAACGGCACCGCACCGACGGTCGCCATCGCGAGCCGGCCCAGCAGCCACAATGCAACGAGAGCGATGAGCGGCCGGCCACCGAAGCCGCGCGAGCCCGTCCAGCTCGGCACCGCGGTGAGCAGGAATCCTGCGATGGCCGCGACCACGAAGCCGAACAGCATTTCGTGGACGTGCCAGTAGAGGCCGGGCAGTTCGCCGAAGGAGACGCTGGCGTGCGCGAAGCGGTACAGCCAGACCGGAATCGTGATCGCCGCGTAGGCCGCGCCGAGCAGGAAAAACGGACGGAAACCGGCTTCGAACAGCGCGAAGCCGCGGCTTTCGTGAGCGGTGGAATTCAGGGGAACGTCGGCGGAATGGTTCATGGGACCGATGTTGGCGCGGCCCAGATTCGCTCGCCCTGATCCAGATCAGCCCGGCGACCTCCTGGCAGCGTGCGCAAGGGCGGGCGCGTGGTCTGCGCCGGCATTCATGTCTCGGCCATCCCGTAGGTCCTATTTCGCATCGCGGGCAAAGTCCGAGAATCGGTGGAACATGCCGGTACGTTCGCACCAGGTTCTCCTGATCCCGATCATCGCGCTGCTGTGCGCCTGCGCGTCGATCGAGTCCGCGTCGACGGATCCGGAGGCGGTCCAAGGACTGGTCCGCGTGCCGGCCACGCGGGTCGACACCGTGCTCGCCGCGCCGGGCGTGTCCCTGGCCAGGTACCGCCTCCTCATTCTCGATCCCGTGGACATCGGCTTCGAGGAGGGCTGGGAGCAGCGCAATCCGGGACTGACCGCCGACGACCTCACCCGCATCCGCTCGCAGGCGGGGGCGGCGTTCCGGGAGATATTCGGCTTCGCGCTCAGCTCGAACCACGGCTACGGCCTCACTACTCAGCCAGGCGCCGACACGCTGCGCGTGACCACCACGATTTCGAATCTCGGCGTCGCCAAGTCTCCGGCGGATGCCGCCACGCAGCGACCGTCGTACGTCGTCTCGTCGGACGAACTCGTGCTGCTTATGGATCTGCGCGACTCGCGCAGCGGAACACTGCTGGTGCGCGCCATCGACCGCGGCAAGGTGCGTGCCGCGGGCGATCTGCGGATCGAGGATTCGGTGCTGGAATCGGCCGACGCGCGCCGCGCCCTCGGGATGTGGGCCGACCTGCTACGCGAGGCGCTCGACGAGGCTCGCGCCACTTCGGCCGGCGCCGCCCCTCAGTGACGTCCCATCTGGAGGTCGGCGACCTTGTCGCGGTAGTCGGCTTTCGGGTCCCGGCCTAACAACAACTTCACGCCGGCGACCAGGCTGTTCTCGTTGAGCCAGACCTCGGCGTGATCGGGCTCGAAGCGCAACAGCGCGAGCCGCGGATCGTCCTTGCCGCCTTCGTACCAGGCGGCCACGAAACGGTTCCACAGCCGGTCTATCGTCGCGCGATCGTTGTCGATGGATAGTTCGCCCTGCACCGACGCGAACAACTCGTGCCCCTTGGACGAAAACTGCAACACCGCGCGTCGCGGCGCGCCGATCGCGTCCGTGAGCTCCGTGCCCTTCGCGCTGAAGAACCAGACCGGCCCGCGCTCGTGGGTCTCGTGCAGGATCTGCGCGGACATCGGGCGCGTGCGGCCTGACTCGCTCTCGAGTCCGAGCATCGCGAC
This sequence comes from Pseudomonadota bacterium, assembly GCA_023433705.1. GTDB lineage: Bacteria > Pseudomonadota > Gammaproteobacteria > Steroidobacterales > Steroidobacteraceae > CADEED01. Next base: position 58,912 of record JAEYUC010000022.1, on the reverse strand, counting down.
GCGGTCGTCCGCGAGTGCCTTCCAGAATTTCGCTTCGATTTCGGCGTCCGTGGTCATGGCGTGCTCCGTGTGGAATACACACAGCATCGCAAGCCCGACGGCCGATATCTGTCGGAAACGGGGACGGTCCCCATTCCGGCCTGCATGGCCGCGTAAGCTGATTCCGCGAAGAACGGGGATCAATTCCCGTTCGATCGCGGCATTGCAGGTGGGAATGGGGAGCGCCCCGGGCTGTCAGCCTCGATTGGACGCGACCTCGGGCAGGCGCGTGGCCGGCCGGTAGTTCGTGACGTTCGGATTGCCCACCGCGGCGACGCCGCCGGTGAAGGCTTCCTCGACGCAATCCTCGTACGCGTCGCGCAGGCCCAGGATCTTCGTGTCGATCGACCCGCAAACCGACTGCGCGGCATTGCGGATGCGCTTGCGAAGGATCTTGATGTCCTGGGCGGACTCGAGGTTCAGGTCGCCGTACTTGACGACGACACTGGTGGTCTCGTGCCGCGCCCCGGCCTGTGCGATGCCGCCCAGGGCCAGCGCCGCGACGGCGGCGGTGAGTAGTTTGATCGACTTCATGTGTGCTCCTCTCGATATCGATGGTGTGTCCTGGAGGAGCGCATGCTGCCCGCGCGACCGGGGCGTTGTGTTCCGGAGTTCTGACGGATCGTTTAGTTTTCCTATTCCCAACCCGTAGGTGGGCGTTCTCATTCCGGGACGGTCTTCGTCCGCCATTCGCCGGGCGGCAGGCCCAGCGCCTTCTTGAACGCGCGGCTGAATGCGGCCTCGGAGTCGTAACCGACGCGGTTCGCGACCGCGGCGACGCTTTCGGTGCCGTTGCGCAGGTAGTTGGACGCGAGCTGCATGCGCCAGTTGGCGAGGTACTGCATCGGCGGGTGGCCGACGAAATTCGCGAATCGTTCGGCGAACGCGGAGCGCGACAACGCGGCGATCTCGGCGAGCGTCTCGAGCGTCCAGTCGCGAGCGGGGCTTTCGTGCAACGCGGCCAGCGCGCGGCCGACGTGTGGATCGCGCAGTCCGCCGAGCCAGCTATTGCGATCCGCCGGCAGGTTCTCGAGATAACGACGCACCACGTCGACGAACATGAGCTCGCTGATGCGGCCCAGCATGCATTCGCCGCCCATGCGTTCCTTCGACTCCGCGAGCGCCGCGCGGAAATACGCGCCGAGCGCGCCGCTGCCGACGTCGTTGATGCGGATTGCACGCGGCAGTGCGGTCAGCAGTGGGTTGTAAGGGCGCGAATCGCAGCCGAGGAAGCCGCACACGAAATGCGCGGGCTCGCCGTTGTCCGTGCCCACCAGGATCTTCGCGGGCAGAAGGCCATCGTCGGGTCGCCGGTACATCGACAGCTCCGGCGACTTGCGCATGCCGAGGTCGGTCGCGAGCACGTGCGTGTCGCCGTGCGGCAGGACGATGATGTCGCCGGCGACGAGCTTCATCGGCTCCTCGCCCTCGATGCTGAACCAGCAGCTTCCCTCCATCATGATGTGATACGAGATGAGGTGATCCGAGCCGGGAAACATGGAGTCGACCACGCTCTTCCCGAGCGGCGTTTCCGCGACCCAGGGCGCGCGCGCGTGTACGTCGAAGAAGAATGCACCCGAGAGCCGCACGGCCCGCAGTACATCCGATAACGCGTCCATAACTACTCCCGACTGACGCTGCCTGCGCTTTTACCGGATCGGTGCCAGGCACCGTCCCGGTAAAAACATCTTCAATTCTTCGCGACCAGCCAGGGTTCGACTTCGGTCCACGAGATGAACTGCTGTTCGATCTCGCGCGCGATGTCGGCCTGCTTCTCGCAGCCCGAATTGAGCGACTGCGTGATCATGCCCTGGGCGTCGGGCGTAGAGCCCATGACCATGAGCATGGGCCGGCCCTTGAGGCAGGTGCCGCGCTTGATCTCCTTCTCCAGCACCTGGTGGCGCACGATCGTGCGCAGTAGTTCGTTGTAGCCCTCGGGCGAAATTTTCTTGCGCGCCACACCCTGCTTGCCGGTGTCTTTCTTTCCGACGAATATGACACGGCCGTCGTTGAACACGTACAGCTCGTACACCGGGCAGCTGCCCGAGCACGTGCCGCTCGACACCGCGACGAACTTCTCGCCCGGATTCCACTGCGGAATGCCGCCCGAGGGCGAACCCGCCGCGTACGAACGCACCTGCGGTTTTTCCGCGTGAGCGGGCAGGGCCAACAACATGATGGGAAGCGCGGCCAGCAGACCGCGCGCGGCGAGGATTCGCATGTCAACACTCCACGATGTTCACGGCGAGTCCGCCGCGTGATGTTTCCTTGTACTTGGTCTTCATGTCGGCGCCCGTTTCTCGCATGGTCTTGATGACCTTGTCGAGCGATACGTAATGCGTGCCGTCCCCGCGCAGGGCCATGCGCGCGACGTTGATGGCTTTGGCCGCGCCGATCGCGTTTCGTTCAATACAAGGGATTTGAACCAGTCCACCCACCGGATCGCAGGTGAGCCCAAGGTGATGCTCCATCGCGATCTCGGCCGCGTTTTCGACCTGCGCGGGCGAGCCGCCCAGCACCGCGGTCAGCGCCGCGGCCGCCATCGAGCAGGCGACGCCGACTTCGCCCTGGCAGCCCACTTCCGCACCCGAGATCGAGGCGTTTTCTTTATACAGGAAGCCGATGGCCGCGGCGGTGAGCAGGAAATCCACGATGCCGGCGTCGTTGGCGCCGTGCACGAAGCGCGCGTAGTAATGCATGAGCGCCGGCACGATGCCGGCCGCGCCATTGGTCGGCGCGGTGACGACGCGTCCGCCGGAGGCATTCTCCTCGTTGACCGCGAGCGCCCAGAGATTGACCCAGTCGAGCGCGATCAATGGATCCTGAGGCGCCGCCACCTGCGGGGCGGTCAGTTGCTTGTACAGCTCGGGCGCGCGCCGCTTCACCTTGTATCCGCCCGGCAGGACACCCGGCGTTTCGCACCCACGTTTCACGCATGCCTGCATCACCCGCCAGATGTTCAGCAGTCCCGCGTCGATCTCGGCGTCGCTGCGCCACACGCGTTCGTTGCGCCGCATTACGCCCGCGATGGAAAGTCCCTCGCGCGTGCAGAGGCCTAACAACTCATCCGCCGTGCGGAAGGGCAGTGGCAAGGGGGTGAGATCCGGCACGACGCGCTTGCCGGCCGATCGCGGGTCGTCCGCGACCACGAACCCGCCGCCGACCGAGTAGTAAGTACCGTCCGCCAGTTCGCCGCCGTTCGCGTCCGTCGCGACGAACCGCATGCCGTTCGAATGCAGCGGCAGCGTGTCGTGATGATTGAACACGAGGTCGGTGCGTTCGCCGAAAGAGATGTCCTGCGTGCCCAATACGCGCAGTCGCCCGGACTCGCGCACGCGTTGCACGAGCGATGCAATCGCGTCCACGTCGACAGTATCCGGCTCCTCGCCGAGCAACCCGAGCAGGATCGCCTTGTCGCTGCCGTGTCCCTTGCCGGTCGCGCCCAGCGAACCGTACAGCGAGACCGCGATGCGCGCGGTCCGCTCCAACACGCCGGCCTCGCGCAGCCGCCGCGCGAACAGCCGCGCGGCCCGCATCGGTCCCACCGTGTGCGAGCTGGACGGACCGATGCCGATCTTGAACAGGTCGAATGCGCTGAGTGCCACGGCGCATTGTAACTTCAGCCCCGGCGCGCACGCCTCCACCGGACCGCGACCACGATGAACGCCGCCGCCAGGAGGCCGCCGATGATCCATTTCTCATGCTGGCGCACGTCGTCGACGGCTCGGCTGAACGCGCCGCCGGCGCTGAATCCGATCAGCGCGAACAACGTCGCCCACACCGCGCCGGTAAGCAGGTTGATCCACAGGTACACGCTCGCACGCATGTCGGTCATGCCCAGCGCGACCGGCATCGCGATGCGAAACCCCCACATGAAGCGCATCGCGAACGCCCATTTCACCTGGTGGTTCTCGATCCGGCGTAGCGCCGCGTGCGCCTGCGCATGCAGCCGCGGGAACCGCCCAAGGAAGCCGGCCGCATGCCGCCGCCCCAGGTAGAAATAGAGCTGGTTGCCCGATACCGCCGCGACGAACGCCGTCAGGATGACGGCCGCCAGCTCGAGGTGCCCGCGATGCGCGAGCAGGCCGCCGAGCACGAGCACGGTCTCACCCTCCGCGAACGTGCCGAGGAAGAGCGCGGGATAACCGTAGGTATCGAGAAGGTGTTCGAGATTCACGATGCGATCGGCTTCGGGAGCGAAGCATCATGACATTGTTAGCTCGACATCCGTGCGCCGACGGGAGACGCAGCGGCTCGAGCGAGCTACAGGCTCACCGGTTCGTCCCATTGCCATTCTTTGGGAAATTCCCGTGCCGCTCGCTCGGGAGACGTCTCCATGCGCTCGCGCGCCGTGGATTCCTCGTCGCTCGCGCCACCGACGGTTGCAAACGCGATGAGGCCGAGCCCTAAGACGAGTAACGCGCAGGCCACGACATACCAGGCGTGTTTGTCGTTGTTGGGTGACATGTCGGGGCACCTGCGATCGCGGAAACGGAGGAGACTACGCGGGACATCCCGCGCTCGTAGTTAGACATTGGGCTCATTGACGCTCGACGGCGTCGAAACGCGCTTCAGAATGTGACCGGGCGCGCGAGAAATTCGTTCGTGCCGAAAAACATTTCGAGGCCGACGCCTACTCCCCAGTTCGCCTTGCGGTCTTCCCAAGGGTGTTCCCTCGGATACGTCAGACTCAGCCGCGTTTCGAGCACGAGCCAGTCGCGCGCGATACTGCGCCGATAGGCGATCTTCGCGCCGTAATTGCGCATGGGCACGTCGGCATCCATCTCGCCTTGCGCGAACAGTTCGCCGGCGATCGCGCGCCGGTTCGGGAAGCCGCGCAGCAGCTGGAACGACGAGAACGCGCGCACGCCCTCCGTGCGCTGGGAGAACGTGCCCGAGCCCGTCCAGCGCCACATCCACGATCCGCCGAACGCGCGTTCGGCGGTCACGCGGCTCGTGACGCCGAGTTTTTCGCTGTTCTGCCAGAACAAGGTCTGGCGAAATCGCAGCAGTGTGGTATCCGACGTTCCCCTGGTGAAGTTGAAGCTCCCCTTCACGTAAGGATCGACCGGAAACGCGAGTCGCACGCCGAGGTCCGCTTCGAACGACTTGCCCTGCTTCGGCGAGAGATAACGGATGCCGAGCAACGTTTCGTCGTCTTCGACCGGGCCGTACTGCTGCGCGAACGCGCCGGAATCCGGTTCGTCTTCCAGCACGTATTCGTGCCGGTTCACCCGGCCGACGAACGCGCGGAATCGCTCGTTGAGCCCGGGCAGCGGGACGTCCAGGCTGAATCGCATGCGCGGCTGAAACCCGTCGTATTCGTCCCAGAGAATAGCGGGGGCAATGGAGCCGCGCGTTTGCATGTACGCGAGGTCTTCGCCGTTGCCGCCGAACCAGCCGTCGACCTCGCGCGCCGAGCGCCACATCAGGTTGAACGTGGCGACGTGCGCGCGATCGAGCCACGGATCCTTGACGTTGACGTAGCCGATCGGCACGTCCGCGGTTCCGACGCCGACGATCGTTGCATCTCGTTGTGCCGTCTGTGCGGCTTCCGGCGCCGCAGGCTCTTCCGCGCGCGCCAAAGGCGCGAGCGCCATCATCGCGATGGCGGCCGCATGAATGCGCGAACGATGAAGCCGGTACGACCGCATATGGACTCGATCCACACAATGACAGCGGCGCGGGCGGGACTCATCGGTGTTCCAGCCGTCCGCGCGTAGGGAATGCGACCCACGCGCGGAGTAGTCTGTTCCTACATTTCGCGCCGCTCAATGCAGCGAATCGATCGTGCGCTTGAGGTCCGCGAAGTCGACCGGTTTCACGAGGTGATGCGTGAATCCGGCATCCTGGGCACGTTGCCGGTCCGTGCTCGTTCCATAACCCGTAAGCGCGACGAGCCGGATGCCTTCGAAACGTGGTTCGCGGCGGATTCGTTCCGCGATCTGGTATCCATCGAGCCCGGGCAGGCCGATGTCGAGCAACACGATCTCGGGCCGGAAATCCTCGACCCGGTCGAGCGCCTCCATGCCGGAGTGCGCGGTCGCGATCTGGTGGCCGTCGAGCTCCAGGATCAGCGCAAGTGAATTCGCGGCATCTTCGTTGTCGTCGACGACGAGGATGCGGTGGGAACGGGAAGCCGGGGGGTCGGCGGAGTGTGTGTCCGCGGCCGCGCCTTCGTGCAGCGGCAGGCGGATCTCGCAGGTCGTGCCGCGCAGCGGACCGGCGCTGTCGATGCGCACGCTGCCGCCATGCATTTCGATCAGCTTCTTCACCAGCGACAGGCCGATGCCGAGCCCGCCCTGCGCGCGATCCAGCGTGCGTTCGCCCTGCACGAACAGTTCGAACACCTTGGGCAGTAGTTCGGACGCGATGCCGACGCCGTTGTCCGCGACCGCGATGCTGACCTGCCCGTCGATCTCGCGCGTGTCGATGCGGATCGCGCCACCGGGCTCGGTGTATTTCGCGGCATTGGTCAGCAGGTTGCCGAGACATTGCACGAGGCGCTCGGGGTCCACGTTCACGCACAGCGAAGCCTTGGCGCCGTAGTGCGTGACGACGTGGCCCTTGTGGCGAATCAGCGGTTCGACCGTCTCGAGCGCGCGCGCGACGAGGTCGGCCGCCTCGACCGGCTGGCGGCGCAGCTCGATGCGCCCCTGCGTGATGCGCGAGATGTCGAGCAGGTCGTCGACGATGCGCGTGAGGTGCGTCACCTGGCGCTCGATCGTGCGCACCGCGCCGCTCGCGGGTGTGCCCGGCTCGAGGTGTCGGCGAAGAAGTTCGCTCGAATTGCGGATCGGCGCGAGCGGATTGCGCAGCTCGTGCGCCAGCATCGCGAGGAATTCGTCCTTCTGACGACCGGCGCGTTCGAGGTCCTGCCGCTGCCTTTCCTCGCTGTCGCGCCGTGTGCGCACCAGCTCGAGCAGCGCGCCGACGCGCGCAAGCAGCTCGCGCGCGGAGAACGGCTTGACGATGTAATCGTCGGCGCCCGCGTTGAGACCCTCGATGCGCGCTTCCTCGCCCGCGCGCGCCGACAGCAGCACGATCGGAACGTCGCACAGCGCATCGTCCGCGCGGACCGAACGCAGCAGGCCGAAGCCATCGAGCCGCGGCATCATCACGTCGGTGAGGATCAGATCGGGCTTTTCGCGCCGGGCGGCGGCGAGCGCCGCGTCGCCGTCGGCGACCGTTTCCACGCGATAGAAGTCGCCCAGCAGGTCGCGCACATAGGCGCGCATGTCCGCGTTGTCGTCCGCCAGGATCACGCGCGCACCGTGGATGGCGGCGAAACGGCTGTCCCGGCTTCCCGGCTCCGTGAACCGCTCGCGCAGCTCCTGCAACTGGCCTGGTTCGTCCGGCAGCCAGCGCAGCGCTTCCTGCACGAAGGCCTGGGCGTGACCGATGCGCTCGCGCGCCGACGCGGTCTTCGTGGATACATGCGACGGCGCCAGGTGTGCATGGCCGTATGGAATGCGCACGCGAAGCTCCGTGCCGCGGCCGAACACACTCGAAGCCTCGATCGTGCCGCCATGTAGTTTGACCAGCTCCTGCACGAGCGCGAGGCCGATGCCGGATCCTTCGTGCGTGCGCGCCGCCGTGCCCTCGACGCGATGGAATCGTTCGAACAGGCGCGGCAACTCGTCTTCGGGCACGCCGACGCCCGTGTCCTCGATCGCGAGCTGCGCGAACTCGCCCTCGTGCGTGAGCCGCACGCGGATCCGTCCTTCGAGCGTGAACTTGAACGCGTTCGAGAGCAGGTTGAGCACGACCTTCTCCCACATCTCGCGGTCGACGTAGACGGGTTCGGGCAACGGCTCGCAATCGACGCGGAACTCGAGGCCCGCGCGCTCGATCGCCGAGCGGAAATTGCTCGCGAGGTCCTGCGTCAGCGCCGCGAGGTCCACGGCCTCGTAGATGGCCTGCACGCGGCCGGCTTCGATGCGCGCGAAATCGAGCAGCGAGTTCACGAGCTTGAGCAGGCGCAGGGAATTGCGGTGCGAGACGTCGAGCTTCTCGCGCAGGTGCCCAGGCAATGCCTCATCCGAGAGCGAATCCTCGAGCGGGCCGATCATGAGCGTCAGCGGCGTACGGAACTCGTGGCTCACGTTCGAGAAGAACGCCGTCTTCGCGCGATCGAGCTCGGCCAGCGCCGCCGCGCGGCGTCGTTCCTCTTCGTATGCGCGCTTGTTCGCGATGGCCGTGGCGATCTGCGCGCCGACCAGCTCGAAGAAGCCGGCGTAATACTGGTCGAAGCGCAGGCGTGGGCTCACGCCGAGCACGAGGGCCCCGGCGGGGCGGCTCGCGAGGTTCGAGTGGATGGGCACGACGGCCACGGTATGGGGCGAGTTGCTCGACGGGCCCAGCGTGATCGGCGGCAGGCCCTCGATGCCGCTGCGCACCTGCAGTTGCCCGGTCCGCAAGGCTTCTTCCAATGGCCAGCGCGCACTCGCCAGGTCCGTTTGCAGATCGTAGGTCGGAGGTCCCGCGTCGTCGGCGCCGATTCCCGTGCGTGCGACCAGCCCGAGCCGCTGCTTCGACGGATCGAGTAGATAGAGAATCGCGAATGGCACGTCCTTGGAGTGTTGTCCGAGCACGGCCGCCGCCGCGCTGCACACGCCGACGTCGGTGTCGGCTTCGGCCACCTGCGTGCCGAGATCCTTCAGGATGCGCAGCCGCCGCTCGCCGACAACCTTCTCGGTGATCTCGACGACCGTCGCCATCACGCCGCCGATGCCGCGCGGCGCGGTTTCGTCCGGCGCCGGACTGTACGCGACCGTGAAATGCGCTTCCTCGACGAACCCGTGGCGCTGGACCTCGAGATCGAGGTCTTCCATCCAGGTCGCGGGGCCACCGGTGAACGGTGTGTCGATCAGTGGTTTGAGGAGGTCCCAGACTTCCGACCAGACCTCACGCATCGGCAGGCCCATGGCCCTTGGATGCTTGGCGCCGAGCACCGGCGCGTAGGCATCGTTGTAGATGCAGACGTATTCGGGGCCCCACCACAGGAGCTGCGGAAAGCGGCTCGCGAACACGAACGGCACCATCATCCGCAGCGCCGGACTCCACGTGTCCGGCGCGCCCAGCGGTGTGCTGGACCAGTCGATGCCTCGTGCCAGGCGGCCGGTCTCGGTGTCTTCCCTGATGAAATAAAGAGCGCCGGGATCGTCCCCACGCTCAACTTTATTGGCCTGCACTCGAAACCGTTCCCTGCGCTGTTGGCGGGAATTCTAGGCAGGGGTCAAGGGACTCTCCGTAGGACGGCGCTGACGGATGGAGTCGGAGCCCTAATCAGGACTACGGGCGCGAATCCCACGGTTCGTGTTCGAAGATGTACTCGCCGAGCAGGCGTTGCTCGCCGGGCGTCACGGCGAACAGGCGCATCCGGTGCGTGGTGGCGCCCAACGGCCGCAACATCGCGGGCGACGGGATCAGCGTTACTTCGCCGGAGGCGGGGTCGAACGGCACGTGCGCCAGCCGATGCGTGTGCCCGTCGGCGTCGATCTCGACGTCGAGTTGCCGGACGCCTTCGAGCGAGGCGCGCAGGCGCGAGATCACGAAATCGTCCTCGGGCGCGATCGTGCAGTACACGTTTCCGCCGGGCTCGGGCGCGTATTCGCGCAATCGCAAGCCATCCCCTCGCAGGCGCTCGACAAACGCGGGTGTCACGGCGGTGGAGATGCTTCCGCCCAGCAAGGTTTGCCTGATCGCCGAGCCCAGCTTCACGATCTCGCGCAGCTTCGCGGTGCATTCGTCGCATTCGAACAGGTGTTCCTCGACTTCGGCCGCGGCGGCTTCGTCGAGCTCGTCCAGCCACCACGCGAGCAGCGTGTTTTCCGCGTCTTCGTGGTTCATGGCGCCGCCTCCATGCAATCGCGCAGGTGTTTGAGCCCGCGATGCCGGATCACCCGCACATTGTTGGGCGAGAGCCCGAGCCGGGAACTCAGGATTTCCGCTCCGCAGTCGTCGTAAAACGTCATCACGAGCACGGAGCGTTCGCGTTCGGGCAGCGCCTGCAGGCAGTTGCCGAGCCGCGCCGCGTCCGGCTCGTCGGCGGGTTCCTCGTTCGCGGGTTCGACATCCAGCGCGAAGGATTCGAGCAGACGTTCACGCCGTCCGGCGGTCCGGCGCGCATCGATGATCATCTGCCGCGCGATGCCCAGCACGAACGAGGCGATGCGCTCGGGTTCCGTGACCGCGCCCGTGCGCAGCTTCTGCAGCGTGAGCATCAGGACGTCCTGCACGAGGTCCGCCGCGGCGGCCTCGCTGCGCAGTCGCTTGAGGCCAAACAACCGGATGCGGGGGGCGAACCGACGGCACAGGGCCGCTTCGGCGTCCGGATCGCCCTGGCTCGAAGCCGCGATCCGGCGCGCGAGCGCCGCCTCGTCGCCTACGGGTTGGGCACTCGGGTCAGGTAGTTGCACGGCAAGAGCATATCGGGCCATACGCCTGTGTGTAACGACCCGGCACTCCGTTACACACAAGGGGCAAATCGACCACGGAGCTGCCCATGATCACCAATTCCCAGTCCGGCACGAACGTCCACGAAGTGGCGGACGGCATCTATCGCATCAACACACCCGTCACGCTGCCGGGAGGGGTCGGGCAGTTCAGCTTCAACCAGTACCTGGTGCTGGACGACGAGCCGTTGCTGTTTCACACCGGCCTGCGCGCGTTGTTCCCGGTAGTGAGCGAGGCGATCCGCGCGCTGATGCCCATCGAGAAGCTGCGGTACGTGGCCTTTTCGCATTTCGAATCGGACGAATGCGGCACGCTGAACTCGTTCCTCGCGGTCGCGCCGCGGGCCGAGCCGGTGTGCGGGCAGGTCGCCGCGATGGTGTCCGTGAACGATTACGCCGACCGCGCGCCGCGGGCGCTGGCGGATGGCGAGGAGTTGTCGCTGGGCCGCCATCGCCTGCGCTGGTTCGATACCCCGCACATGCCGCACGGCTGGGAGTGCGGACTCATGATCGACATGACCACCCGCACGTTCCTGTGCGGCGACCTGTTCACACAGGGCGGCGCGGGCGAGGTGGCGCTGACCGAGTCCGACATCCTGGGTCCGAGCGAGGCGTTCCGGGCGCCGATGGACTATTTCGCGCACGCGCCGAAGACCGGGGAGATCCTGGAACGGCTGGCCCGCGAGCAGCCGACCACGATGGCGTGCATGCACGGCAGCGCGTGGAAGGGAGACGGGGCGGAGTTGTTGCGGGAGTTGGCGAAGGCCGTGGGAGGGGACAGACTTTAAGTCTGTCCCCGGCGGTGGCGAAGTCGGTGGGAGGGGACAGACTTTAAGTCTGTCCCTAAGCTGCGCCCAAGCTGCGATCCCTCGGAGATTCCCACGCCCCCTCCCACGCCCACGGTTCAGGATGCTCGAAAAGGAGATCCTCATGGCCCGTTACCAGAACATTCTCGAAACCATCGGCGACACGCCGGTCGTCAAACTCAACCGGCTCGCGCCGCCCGGCGTCGACGTCTACGTAAAGGTCGAGTCCTTCAACCCGATGGGTTCGGTCAAGGACCGCATGGCCCGCGCGATCATCGAGGACGCGGAGCGCAGCGGCATGCTGAAGCCCGGGCAGACCGTCATCGAAGCCACCAGCGGCAACACGGGCATCGGTCTTGCGATGGTGTGCGCGCAGAAGGGTTATCCGCTCGTCGTGACGATGGCGGAAAGTTTCAGTGTGGAGCGGCGCAAACTGTTGCGCTTCCTCGGTGCGAAGGTCGTGCTGACGCCCGCGGCGGAGAAGGGCAGCGGCATGCTCGCGAAGGCGGCCGAGCTCGCGATGACGCACGGCTGGTTCCTGTGCCGGCAGTTCGAGAATCCCGCGAACGCGGAAGTGCACCAGCGCACGACGGCCCGCGAGATCATCCGCGACTTCGCGGATCAGCGGCTCGATTACTTCGTCACGGGGTTCGGAACGGGCGGCACGCTGAAAGGAGTCGCGATGGAGCTCAAGCGCTCGCGGCCGGACACACGCATCGTGGCGGCGGAGCCCGACAACGCGCCGGTGCTCGCAAGCGGCATTCCGCAGCCGCGCGACACGGTGGGCGGTCCCGCGGGTAGTCACCCGCGCTTCCGTCCGCACCTGATGCAGGGGTGGGCGCCGGATTTCATCTCGACGCTGACGGAACAGGCGCGCGATGCGGGCCTCATCGACGAGATCGTGCCGGTCGCCGGCGCGGATGCGCTGCGACTCTCGCGCGAGCTCGCGCAGAAGGAAGGCATCTTCGTCGGCACGTCGAGCGGCGCGACGCTCGCCGCCGCGCTCGACGTCGCGCGACGCGCGGCGCCGGGTTCGACCGTGGTATGCATGTTGCCCGACACGGGTGAGCGTTATCTATCTACCCCACTGTTCGAGAGTATCGGCGAGGAAATGACGGCGGAGGAGTGGGCATTGTCGCGCTCGACGCCGCTGTGCCGCTTCGATGCGCCGGCGGCTGCGCCGACGACCACGCCCGCCGCGCCCGCGCCGAAACTCGAGCTCGATCCCGCCGCCGAGAAGTTCACGATCGACGTCATCTTGCAGGAGCCGGTGGTGATGTTCGCGCTCGAGTGGTGCGAGTTCTGCTGGTCCGTGCGCAAGTTGTTCACGAAACTCGGCATCCGGTATCGCAGTGTCGACGTCGACTCCGTGGAGTTCCAGAAGGACGACTTCGGCGGGAAGATCCGCGCCGTGCTGCAGGATCGCACCGGCGCGAAGACCCTGCCGCAGGTGTTCGTCGGCGGCGATCACATCGGCGGTGCCACGGACGTGTTCGATGCCTGGCGCAGCAAACTGCTGCAACGCCATCTCGACGAATGCGGCGTGACCTACGATCGCGACCTCGAGATCGATCCGTATTCGCTGCTCCCGAAGTGGCTGCAACCGAGGAAGAGCGCGTGATGTCCGCGCCGGGGACGGATTTTTGAATCCGTCCCCTTCCAGAAGTGCGACATAACGCGTGCACGTCGCGCGGCTTCGGCCTACCATCGCGCCAACGAAGAAGAGGAGCGATGGTCTCGCATGCGGCGTTGGCTTAGGGAGAAGGCGTTTTTCGCGAGCGTGTTGGCCGTGTCATTGCTCGCATCGGGAGTGCGCGCCGCGGACGTGAAGGCGTCGGCCGGACCCGGGGTGAAATCCGCCGCGGCATTCGTCGTCGATGCATCGACCGGCGACGTGATCTTCGAGCAGGAGGCGACGCACGTCGGCCCCATTGCCTCGATCACCAAGCTGATGACCGCGCTCGTCGTGCTCGACGGCAAACAACCGCTCGACGAAGTCATCGAGATCAGGAAGACGGACGTCTGGAAGGGCAAGGGCGCGCACTCGCGCCTGCCTGTCGGCGGCAAACTCAAGCGCTCGGATCTGCTCAAGCTCGCGTTGATGGCTTCCGAGAACCGCGCCGCGCACGTGCTCGCGACCAACTACCCGGGCGGACTACCCGCGTTCGTGCGCACGATGAACGCGAAGGCCAAGGCGCTCGGCATGACGAAGACGAAGTTCGCCGACTCGTCTGGGCTTTCCAACTTCAACGTCTCCAATGCGCGCGATCTCGCCAAGCTGGTCGCCGCGGCATCGCGCGATCCGGTGATCCGCGAGTACTCGACGTTGGATCGGATCGACGTGCGTGTCGGAAAGACGACGTACACCTACGGCAACACCAATCTTCTGATCGGCAAACCGGACTGGGAGATCCTGATCCAGAAGACCGGCTTCACCAACGACGCGGGCCAATGCCTCGTGATGGAGGCGATGATCGACGATCGCCCGGTCATCATGGTGCTGCTCAACTCGTTCGGCTCGCTGACGCGCACGGCCGATGCGCGCCGCATTCGCAAGTGGATGCAAGCGAGCCAGCCGCCGGCGGTCGCCGGCACTCACTAACTAGAGCCGGTTCTAGAACTGATAGCGGAATCCCAGCGATGGCGCATTCATGCCGCCGTCCGCGACACCCATGACGCCCCAGCCCGGCGAGCGGTGATGGAGTCGCAGCACCGCTGACCACGGCCCCTCGGGCGGACCCGCGGTGAACTCCAGCATCCAGAACAGCAGGAACTGCTGCGTGTCGTTCTCGAGCTCACGCTCGAGCTCCGGATAGTCGAACGCGTACGAAACGCCGAGACCGAACGCCGCGCTCGTGCGCACTCGATCGTTCCAGGGAAAGCGCTGCCAGCGCAGCGAGACGGGCGCGAAGTTGAGCTCCCAGTGATCCTGTCGCCCGTAGTTATAGGTCAGGTTGACTTCGTACTCCGTGCGCAACGCGCCTTCGTACGACTCCCGGTACGCGCGCGAATACGCGCCGCTCACGATGTACGTGTCCGAGTACGCCTTGCTGTACGGCTTCATCAGCACGTCGTGCCAGGTTTCTTCGGTGGAAATGCGCCCGCCGTAGAAGGTGAAGGCGTGCGGTGAGGAAATATCGCCCGCCGCCGCCGGGATCGCCACGGCGGCCGCGAGGAGCGCGGCGAGGAGTTTCATTGCGCCCGAAAGACTGCGCGCGGCGTGCGGCCCGCGCCATAGGGAAGAGGCGGAAGGGCGGCCCCACCGGCTCGCTGCTGTGGCCCGGGGACAGACTTCAAGTCTGTCCCCTTTCGCAGCGGCCTCTTCAACTACGACGCGTTAATCGAATCGCTCCTCGACTCCCGGCTCGCAACCTCGCGCAACGTCTCGATCCCCGTCGTCTCCCCGAGCTGGGCGATATCCGAGAGGCTGATCACACCTTCCAGGCGTCCGGTGCGGCTCACGCACACGATGCGCGACTTCTGGTGCGTCGCCATCAGCTCGCGCGCGTGATCCAGGTCGTCGTCGGGATTGCAGGCGACTAGGTATCGCGTCATCAGGTCACTCACCGGCGTCGTATCGGGCCGGCCCTCGGCGAGGCCCCGGATGACGAGGTCGCGGTCGGTGACCGTGCCCATGACCTGCATCGACTCGTTGCAGACCGGCAAAAAGCCGACGTTGGTATCACGCATCACGGCGGCCGCCCGATGAATCGAGGCTTCCGGCGCCAAGTGCTCGACGTCGCTCTTCATGATGTCCTTGCATTTCATATGTGGGGCCTCCGCGAAACTGGCCGTCGATGTTATGGCCGCGGAATGTGGCGCGCCGTCGGCCGATTCCACTATTGCGCACCTATCAGTACCACCACTCGAGGGAGGCCGCGGCGCGGCTACGGTCATAATCGTAGCCCGCGACCGGCGAGTCGTTGCGCTCGAGCTCGTAGCGGACGAAGAGCTGGGCCTGTTTCCAGAGGGAGCGTGTGGCGCCGAAATGCACGGTGGCCCGGTTGTCTTCCCAACTACCCAGCGTTTCGGACTGCGCGGGATGGTGCGTCCGGCGCAGGGCGGCGCCGAGCGAGAAGCCCCAGCGCGGAGTGACCGCGTAGCGCGCCTCCGCGCCGAGCTGGACCCAGCGCGAGCCGAAGACCGGGTCTTCGCTGTCGTTCATTTCCGTGCGGGTATGCGCGCCGAAGTTCCAGGCGCGCCAGCCCTTGTCGTAGAAGATGCCGAACTCCGTGCGGTCGCCGGTCAGGCCCGTGAAGTCGTTTTCGCCCGAGACGGAGGTTGCGCGAAGCTGCGCGCGCAGGCGGCTGCCGCCGTAGAAGCTGCGCGAGACGAGCAAGGCGGCGGCGAGATCCTGCTCAAAGACATCGCCACCGAGAGAGAGCTGCGAGCCGTACGCGCCGAGCTCGAGGTACCAGTTCTCCAGCCGGAAGCCGCGCGCGCCGCCGAGGAAGAACGAGCGCTGGCTGAATTCGTCGAGGCGGGTGTACTCGAGCATCGATGCGCCGCCGTCGACGCGCCAGGCGCCGACGGCGTAGCTGGCCGCGAGATACAGCTCGCCGAAGCTGTCCGCATCGCCGGACGCGGAGCTGTCGATGGAGCCGGAGCGCAGCGCGACGTTGTCGTCGTATCCGGCCCCGCCGCGCGTGTAGATAGACCAGCGGCCGTGCGAGACGGGCGCGGGTAGTTCGGCGAGACGCCGCGAGGCGAGCGATTTGAGTCGCTCGGGCGGCTGCGACTGCGTCGCGCGCGTGAACCACGTACGCGCCTCGCGGTCGTCGCGGCGCTCGAGCGCGACGAGGCCGAGGTTGTAGTAGGCGAGCGCGGCCATCTCCGGCGTGCGCGCGACTTCGTGGAACGCACGTTCGGCGCGCGGCAGGTCGCCGCCGCGATAGGCGGCGGAGCCGATGTTGTAGTGGATCGCGGGTCCATCCATGCCGGCTTCGAGCGCTTGTTCGAACAGCGCGCGGGCCATGGAAAATTTCCGTTCCTCGAATGCGGCGCGGGCTTCGTCGAAGCGGGCGAGTGCTTCGGCGCTCGCGGCGGACCACGCTGGCGCGACGTGCGCCAGCGCGCAGCAGAGTAGTGCGATCGCCGCGGCGAGTGAGCGTCTACGGACGCGGACGTGGATCACGCGGTTCACGGGGATTGCGTGGATCGCGAGGCTCGCGCGGCGGGCCGCGAGGCGAATCGTCCGGCGGACGGCGCGGTCCGTCGTTCGGTGGGCCGCGTGGATCGTCGCGCGGGTCGCGCGGCCGGCCGCGCGGTTCGCCCGGCGGGTTGGGCGGCGAACGTGGTTCGTGACCGGGCGGATCGGGCCGACCGGGTTTGGGTCCGCCCGGTTCGGGCCTGGGCGGTTTGTCTCCGGGGCCGGGGCCGCGCGGATCGGGGGCAGGCGGCGCTTCGCGAGGAGTCGGCGTGCTGCCCGGGCCGGGTCCACCGGGATCGGCCGGGCCGCCGGGATCGAGTGGTCCGATGGGATCGGGAAGCGGAGTCGGATCGGGAGCAACCGGATCGACCGCCGTTCCTGGCCCGTCGCCGCTCGTGTTTCGGCGCGGATCCGCGAGGTCTTTCGTCGAATCGCTCGACGCGTCGCCCGGCCGCCTGGCCTTGGCCGGCGGAATCTTGCGCACGATTTCATCCGGCAGTGTCGCGGCGGGATTCACGATGATCTGCATCGTGACATCGGGATCGTCGGGTGCCGACGCCTGCCCGAACGCGACCGGAGCACATATGGACGAAGCAACGAGGAGCATCAGGCGTCGTGCGGCGCCCTTGTTGTTCTGACTACCACCCATGCGCCGATGATCGCGGCGAGTACGGCGCGGCGCTGTCGGGCAGGGGAGGGAGTGCAAGTAGGCCTAAGGGCGGAACGTCACCGGAGGAGACAGACTTCAAGTCTGTCCTTTCAGGCGATCCGGACGGCAACAACATCGAGGCGTGCGCGCGCGGGTGACGTCAGGCAAGGTCGGCGATCAGCGCGCGTGCGGCGAGCGGATTGCGGACCTTCGCGCCACTGATGAAGTAGAAGAACACGTCGCCCTCACGGGCGAGTTTCATGGCGTGATCCCGCCAGCGTTTGAGGGCGGCGGGTGTGTATCCCTTCGGCGCGCTTTCCTTCGTGCCCATGACGCGCAGGTAACTGAAAGGCGCGGTGCGCGCCTGGATGCGCGGATATTCCGAATCGCCGGCTTCGACGATGGCGACTTCGTGCTTGCGCGCGAGAGCGACCAGTTCGTCGTTGTCGAAACTATCGTGACGCACTTCGAGCGCGTGGCGCAATGCGCGGCCGTCCAGCTTGCGCGGTAGCAAGGCGAGGAATGCCGAGAGGTCATCCGCGTCGAACTTCATGGTCGGCGGGAGCTGCCAGTTGATCGGCCCGAGTTTTTCGCCGAGCTCGAGGATGCCGCTCGAGAGGAATCGCTCCATGCTCGCGCCAGCTTCAGCGAGACGCCCGCGGTTCGTTACGAACCGGGGCGCCTTGAGACTGAACACGAATCCTTCAGGTGTGTCGTCGTGCCATTTCCGGAACGTTGCCGGCTTCTGCAGACGGTAGAACGTCGAGTTGATTTCGATCGCGGTGAGCTGCCGGCTTGCGTAATGCAGCTCCTGCGCCTGCGTCACGCCCTTCGGATAGAAGCTGCCGCGCCAGGGCGCGAAATTCCAGCCACCGACGCCCACGTGGATTTTGCCGGCATTGGCCATTGGGCCAGCCTAAATGGGGTCAGGCCCCGATTCCTAGCAAATGTGGTCTGACCCCATTTTCGGCGCGGGCCTACAGGCGTGCGCGACGCGCCTGCCCATACTCCTGCGTACTCGTGAACACCTTTCAGCGCTGCGTGTTGCTGGCCGCAAGTCTCGTCCTCGTGGGCGGTTGCGCGTCGATGCGCCCGCTGCCCGAACCACCCACTCCCCAGCCCACCGACGCCATCGCGCCGCTGTCGATGATCGGGCCCGACGGTCGCATCGATCCGAAGACGCGAGCGCGCGTGTCCGCAAAGTTGATGGAGCTCGGCGAGGACAACCTGCTCGCCCAGACCCTGCTCGCCATGGAAGCGGCGGGTGGCGGGCCGTTGATCGCCGGGAATCGCGCGCGGCTGCTGGTAGATGGGCCGAGCACGTACGAGGCGATGTTCTCCGCGATCTCGGCCGCGCGGGAAAGCGTGAACATCGAGATGTACATCTTCGACGAGGCGCAACACGAAGGACGAAAGCTTTCGGATCTGCTGGCCGAAGTGGTTGCGAAGGGCGTTGCGGTCAACGTGCTCTACGATGGCCTCGGCTCCTCGGCAACGCCGGATGAAGTCTGGGAGAAGTTGCGCGCCGTCGGCGTGCGGCTGTGCGAATTCAATCCGATCAATCCCGCCGACAACCGCACCGCGAAATACGTGCAGCGCGATCACCGCAAGATCGTCGTCGTCGATGGGCTCCACGGCTTCGCCGGTGGCATCAACTTCAGCTCCGCGTATACCAGCGGCTCGCGTGGCGGCGTGAAACGGGATCCGGTCAAGGAGGGGTGGCGCGATACGCAAGTCGAAGTGGAGGGGCCGGTATCACTCGAGCTTCAGCGCCTGTTCCTCGGAAGCTGGGACAAGCAGAAGTGCCCCGATCGCCAGCCGGCCAACTATCTACCCCCGGCACGCGAGGCCGGAAAGATGCTCATGCGCGTCGATGCGACGACTGTCGACTCTACCCGCAACGAAACCTACGTCAGCGCTTTGTCCGCGCTCACGTTCGCGCAGAAGTCGATCGATCTCACCATGGCGTATTTCTCACCCGACGACCAGGTGGAAGATGCGCTGCTCGACGCCGCGGACCGCGGCGTGCGCGTGCGGTTGCTGCTGCCAGGCCTCACGGACTTCAGCGGCATCATGCACGCCGGTCGGGCGCACTACACGAAGCTGCTGAAAGGCGGCGTGCAGATCTTCGAGCAGCAGGAGGTGCTGCTGCATTCGAAGACCCTCGAGGTCGACGGCATCTGGAGCAGCGTGGGTTCGGCGAACTGGGACTGGCGCAGCTTCGCCAACAACGACGAGCTCAACATCGTCATCATCGACGAGGGCTTCGCGCGCGAGATGTTGGCGATGTTCGAGTCCGACCTCGCCGCCGCGGCGCCAATCACGCTCGACGAATGGAAGAAGCGCCCGTTCAAGGACAAGTTCCTCCAGACCTTCTGGGTCCTCTGGGAGCGCCTGTTGTAATGGGGACATTCCTCGTTTCCTAGCAAACGGGGACAGACCTCCCTGGGCCCGGCAATTTGAATCACGCCAAGGCGCCTTCCTTCGCCGCCGGCCTCACCGGTCCCCAGTGCTCTGGCGGCGGTCCCGCTTCCTGCACGAGTCGCGGAGCCATCTTCTTCATGAACACGCGCCGCCGCCGTGCGTTCACGATGCCCATGAAAACGAGATACACGATGGGTGTCAGGCATAACGGCAGCAACACGAGCCCCGGTTGGATCGCTGCCACCGCCGCGGTAGTTAGCGCCCAGACCGGAATCAGCAGCCACGGCCGCATCTTCACGAACTTGCGCAGGCGCGGCAGGTCCAGGAATCGGCGCAGATCGTGGTTGTAGAGGAACAGGCAGTACTTGCCGTCGCCTTCCCACACGGCCAGCACGCGATGACCGCGCCGGACGTCGAAGTCGTGGTTCACGAGCTTGAGGCTGTCCTCGCGGCCATCGACGCCGCGGACGAACATCGTGACGATGTGCGTGCGCGTATGGGTCACCGTGGTGGGGCCGCTCGGGTTCCCCTGTGCGTCCCTGGGCGTGTGGTAATGGGGCGTCTCGCGCACCAGGTCCTTCACTTCTTCCACGATCACCTGCTCGAAGCGCATCGGCCGCAGCTTGCGGCCGCGCTGCAGCTTCCACGGATCCTGCGGCGAAAGCCGGAACGGCGTGGTGCGCGTCGCGATGCCGAGAACCAGCCAGGCGATGAGCAACGCGATCCAGAGCGCGACTGGCACCGCGATCAACTTCTCCGCCCACGTGCGCCACGGCTCCGGTAGTTCGGCCACGTACGCTTCCACCGGGTTCGTCGGCTCCTTTCGCGTGTACACGTGGATTTGCCGTTCGAAGTAGCCGAGCGCGTATTCGCGCAGGTCGCCGTCCAGCGTCTTCTCGTACACGCCACGCATGACCTTCCACCCGTCGCGCAGATCCGAATACATGCGCGCGGACAGCTCATGCGCCTGGCGGCCCTGAAGCGCGCGCTCCGCCTCGGGCAAACCGGCGACGAGCGCGGCGTGGTACTGGTTCACCTGCTTCTTCAACTGCGGATCGCGCAATCCCGGCGCGATGGACGCCGCCATTTCGCTGAACTGCTGCAGCACCATCATGCGGTCCACAGCGGCTTCGCCCGGGTCCGAGCGCTTTGGGAGCGCGGCTTCGATCTTCGAAACCGGCGGCAGCGCCTGGATCAATCGAACCTGCTCGTCCGTGAGCTCATTGGCTGCCGTGGCAGCCAGGGGGAGGGTGAAGGCCAGGATCATGGCCAACGGACGAAACAGGTCTCGAAGCATCATCTGCACCTTTGTTATTTGTTAGGGAGCGAATATGACACGAGGCATTTTGCAGATGCCAGGCTGAATGCTGGCTGAGCGCATTTCCGCGTGCTATTGCGAGAAATGCCTGGGCGGGTTATATACGCAACCTGCGTATATTCGCGGAATGCACGCATGCTTTGTCGAGTTGCCTGCCTTTGAGAGATTGCGCGAGCGTTATCTCGATGACCGAGCATATTTGGAGCTCCAAACACTTTTGCTGCTCATGCCGGAAGCAGGTCGAGTAATCGAAGGAACCGGTGGCCTCCGAAAGCTTCGATTTGGCGATCTCCGGCGCGGGAAGGGAAAGCGGAGCGGTCTGCGCATCGTCTACTACTACTGGCTTGGCGAATCCCAAATCTGGCTCTTCTCAGTATTTGACAAGGACGAAGCAGAGGATCTCACCCAGGAAGAACGGCGTGCGCTTCGCCAGATTCTGAAGCACGAGCTGAGAATGAGGAGCTTGAATTGATGAAGAAGCGAGACCTGTTCGCGGAGATCGTCGAGGGATTCAGCGCACTCGCGGACGAACGCGAAGGTAAGCGAACGCTGCGTACCCATCGGGTCAAAAGATTCCCTGCACCTTCGATCAGCGCACGCGAATTGACGAAGCTGCGCAAGGACCTGAACCTGTCGCGCGGCTTGTTCGCTGGGTTTCTCAGAACCAATGTGCGGACAGTCGAGAACTGGGAGCAGGGACGGGCCAAGCCCAACGCCCAGGCGACTTTGCTGATTCGCCTGGTGCAGCAGTATCCCGACACGTTGCAGCGGCTGTCGAAGCTTTAGCTCTGGCTTGGCTGGAGAAGAGTTGGAGTGGGGGGGGGCAGCCTGCGAGCACCCGCGTATGGGCGCTTTCGGATGACGGCAAGCAGATGATCGAGACCGTCGTTCGCCATCAGCCCGACGGCACGCCCTACACGCGCGTCTTCACCTGGCTGCGGAAATGAAAAAGGGCGGGTGATTTCTCACCCGCCCCTGATTTCAGCTTGAGGTCTGTCCCCGTTTCCTGGAAACGAGGAATGTCCCCATTAAGCGGCGACGGCCTTGCGGCGCTTCTCCACCTCGGCGATGACTTCATCCGCCTTGTTCTTCGGCACCGGATCATAGTGCGAGAACTCCATCGTGAAGCTCGCGCGACCCGAGGTCATCGAACGCAACTGGCCGATGTAGCCGAACATTTCCGACAGCGGAATGTGCGCAACCACCGCGATGTTCGTGCCACGCTCGACCTGCTCGAGGATCGTGCCGCGACGGCGGTTCATGTCGCCGATCACGTCGCCCAGGTAGTCCTGCGGCGTCACGGTCTCGACCTTCATCACCGGCTCCAGCAGCTGCGGGGCCGCCTTGCGGATGCCCTCGCGGAAGCACGCCTTCGCCGCGATTTCGAACGTCAGCGCGTTCGAGTCGACGTCGTGGTACGAGCCGTCATGCAGCGTCGCGCGGAAGTCCACGGTGGGGAAGTGCGCCAGCACGCCGTCTTCCTTCTGCGCCTTGAGGCCCTTTTCCACCGCCGGGATGAATTCCTTCGGCACCGAACCACCGACCGTCTCGTCGACGAACTCGAAGCCCTTGCCGCGCTCGAGCGGCTCGAACTTGATCCACACCTCGGCGAACTGGCCCGAACCACCGGTCTGCTTCTTGTGCACGTAGTGCTCGTCGACCGTCTTCGTGAACGACTCGCGGTACGCGACCTGCGGCTCGCCCATCGTGCCTTCGACGCCGAACTCCGTGCGCATGCGATCGAGCGTCACTTCGAGGTGCAGCTCGCCCATGCCGCGCAGAATCGTTTCGCCAGTTTCGCGATCCGTTTCCAGATGCAGCGAAGGATCGGCACGGACCATCTTGCCCAGCGCCGCGCCGAACTTCTCGGCTTCCGCCTTCGACTTCGCCTTCACCGAGACGCTGATGACCGGGTCCGGGAAGCGCATGCGCTCCAGCACCACCTGGTGCTCGCTGTCCGTGAGCGTGTCACCCGTGTCCGTCTCGGCCAGCGAGACGAGGGCGATGATGTCGCCCGCGCGCGCTTCTTCGATCGGGTTCTGCTTGTCCGCGAACATCTCGACCATGCGGCCGATTTTTTCGCGCTTGCCACGCGTGGTGTTCGTCACCGACATGCCCTTGGTGAGCACGCCCGAGTACACACGCACGAAGGTGAGCGCGCCGTACGCGTCGTTGATCACCTTGAACGCCAGGCCCGAGAACGGCTCGTCGTCCGAGCACTTGCGCTCGCCGACCGGGTTACCGTCCGCGTCCACCGTCTTGATGGCTTCGACGTCCGTCGGCGCCGGCAGATAGTCGACCACCGCGTCCAGCACCTGCTGCACGCCCTTGTTCTTATAAGAGGAGCCGCACAGCACCGGGTTGAAGGCGCTGTCGATCGTGCCCTTGCGGATGCACTTGCGCAGCACGTCGGCCGAAGGCGCCTCGCCGTCGGTGAGGTACTTCTCCATCGCCGCGTCGTCCATCTCGAGCGCCGTGTCGACGAGCTCCGAGCGGTACTTGGCGTAGTTGTCGAGGATCTTGCGATCCGACGGCACCGTGATGCCCATCTTGTCCGCGAGGCCCGAGCCGTCACCGACCGGGATGATGGCCCACTTCGCGTCCTTGTCGTCCGAGTCCCAGACGTAGGCTTCCTGCGTGACCAGGTCCACCATGCCCTTGAAGTTGTCTTCCGAGCCGATCGGGATCTGCACCGGCAGCGGCCGCGCGCCCAGGCGCGTCTTGATCATGTCCACGCAGCGCACGAAGTTCGCGCCCGAGCGGTCCATCTTGTTCACGTAGCAGATACGCGGAACGTTGTAGTTGTTGGCCAAGCGCCAGTTCGTCTCCGACTGCGGCTCCACGCCCGCCACGCCGTCGAACACCACCACCGCGCCGTCCAGCACGCGCAGCGAACGGTTCACCTCGATGGTGAAGTCCACGTGCCCGGGAGTGTCGATGACGTTGATCTTCTTCTTGCGCCAGAAGGTCGACACCGCGGCCGACTGAATCGTGATGCCGCGCTTCTGCTCCTGCTCCATGTAGTCAGTCGTCGTCGAGGACTTCAGGTCCTTCGTCTCGTGGACGTCGACGATCGTGTGCTTCTTGCCCGTGTAATAAAGAATGCGCTCGGTCGTCGTGGTCTTGCCGGCGTCGACGTGGGCGATGATGCCGATGTTGCGAATGTCAGCTAAAGGCGTTGTACGGGCCATTGCAAAGTTCCGTTTGGATTCAGGGGGTTGGGCCGGGGAAACCCCGGTCCAAGGGCAATTTTCGAGCGGCGAATGGTAGTGAAAAACTGCGGACTTTGCTTGGAGAAGTGCTGTTCTGGTCTATTGCCTGAAAATGCTAAGGAATTCAAAGCATTGCTACTTCGCCCAGTGCATCCTCGCGCTGTTGCCAAATGAGGTCAGGCGGCAGATACAGAAATACACCCGATCGGAGTCATGAGGTTAGGTATTAAGTCCTCACAGGGCTAGATCCCGCTTCGACAGGCCTTCGATCGATACAGGCATGCCCGACAGCCTTGAATGCAGGCGCAATCAAGGCAGGTGCGAGCCAATAAAGATGGTGGGGGATTGAATGACGGAAGCGATGAGTCGTGTTCTGGCATTGCTGGAATACATCGAACAAGCGGAAAAACTAAAGAAGAAGCCGCCCTTTGCAGTGCCGAAGGACTACTACGTTGCCTATCAAAACGAACTCACAACTCTTCCTGAGCTTGCATTCAATTTGCAGGAGGGAGGGGATGACGTTTGGGTTCGAATACCGCGTCTGCGAGAGATTTCCCCACCTGAACCCGACGAGCTACTCAAGCCTTGGTTGACGCTTTCGAGAGGCACCGAGAAGAGTCCTGAACTCAAGACCGTGCGAGAGCACGTTCGCGCCGACGGCTCCAGAGAGCGACTTTCGATAGAAGACAACCCAGAAGTTGCTGAAGCTTTTGAGTGGTACAGCACTTGTCTCTGGCGGCCTTGGGCAGAGGTAGAGCGGGAGCGAAGAAAGACGATTAAGCAGTACAACACCCTCTTTTCCTTGCAACAGGCAATCGCAGCCGAAGGCGCAGATACACCGCTTGAGCTGGTGTGGGGAATAGGTATCGCGACTTGGAAAAGAGATGGGTCTAATGCCGCCTTGATGTATCCGTTGCTAGTTCAGGCGTGCGAAGTCACCCTCAATGAAACGACATTCGATCTTGAAGTTCGGCCAAGAGACGTTGAGCCGAGAATCGAGCTTGATGCTTACGCCGAGATGGGATTGCAGGGAGTGACTCAACTGGAAGCGCAGTGGAGAAGCACTCTAGAAAACGGAACCGATCGTCTAAATCCTTTCGAGGCTTCGACGTATGAAGCAACACTAAAGGCCGCGGTCGGACATTTGGATCCAAATGGAGCATTTGAGCGTCGACAACCGAATGCAGACGTTCCCCCTGCTGAAGAAAAGCTGAAGATTTCGAACTCATGGGTGCTCTTCGGAAGAAAACGGTCTGGCGACATCTTCCTGGAAGATGTCTTACGACTAAAAAAATGCGTCGAAGCAGCGAGAGAGCTTCCGCCGGTCGTTCGAAGCATTGTGGAGCCAGGCGACTCATCGGTTCGCGTTCGCCCCGAAGTTCCATTCCGAGGCCTCTCCTCGAGTTCGGCGGCCGCGAACTCATCCGAACTCTATTTTCCAATGCCTTACAACGACGAGCAGGTCGCAATCGTCAAGAAGTTGGCCTTGAACGATGGCGTCGTTGTGCAGGGACCTCCCGGAACCGGGAAGACACATACGATTGCAAACGTAATTTGCCACTACCTCGCGAATGGAAAGCGAGTGCTTGTTACTTCGAAAGGAGAAACGGCTCTAACGGAATTGCAGAACAAACTGCCGCAGGAGATTCGCGCGCTTAGCGTCGCATTGCTCAGCGATGAACACGACGGCAAGAAGCAGTTTGAACATTCGATTCAGACTATCGCTTCGACTGTTGCCGCGCTCGATCCCGCGAGGACGGCGAAGAAGATTGATGCACTGGAAGGTCGCCTTAATCAATTACATGCACAAGTCTCAGTCGTCGATGCAGATATCGCCGGGCTCGCCGAGAAACACATTCAGACTCAGCAATTCCATGGCAGGGAAGTCACCTCCGAACAACTAGCGAAGGAAGTCCTCGAAGGTGCGGCTTACCACGAGTGGTTTGACGATGAGCCTGCGGGTGACCGGGCCCAGGGCATACCGATCGCGCCAGATCAAGTGGCCTCATTGCGAGACTCTCGACTGAAGGTCGGTCGCGATCTGGAATACGTTGGCTGTCCACTGCCGGCACAAGATGAGTTTCCGGCGGGAGAGGAACTGCTGTCGCTCCATGCCGAGTTGATCAAGGCCAAGCAGATAGATTCAAGCGTAGATCGAGGAGAGCTGTTGTCATTGGTTGATAGCAGCTATCAGATCTTCGAAAAAGCCGAGGCCCTGTGTTCTTGGTTAGATCGCCGAAGGAGTCTGCAGAACAAGAATCGTGAGGGCCAAGATCTTGG
The DNA here is from genome assembly GCA_023433705.1 of Pseudomonadota bacterium. Taxonomy (GTDB): domain Bacteria; phylum Pseudomonadota; class Gammaproteobacteria; order Steroidobacterales; family Steroidobacteraceae; genus CADEED01. The sequence continues at coordinate 32,578 of JAEYUC010000022.1, read as the reverse complement.
CGAGGCATTTTCCGCAAGACTGGCAGATTTGCAAAGTTCAGACCCACTTCTGGTATCCCTAGAAACCTGTTGTTCATCACTTAAGAGCCTCGAGGAGCGTAGAAGATCACTCTTGGCGAACGCGATTCGCGTGCCTGTCGATGCTGAACTGAATGTAGATTATCTCGAGGCAATCACCAGACTCTCGTCAGGCAAGAGCGCGTTTGCACTACCGTTTGGACGAGCCGATGCCCGGAAAGCTGTTTCGGAGACTACGGTTCTAGGTTCCTCGCCATCTAGTAAAGAGGCATGGAATCTCGTCCTGGATGTGATCGCTTGGCGCAAGGAAGCAAGAGATTGTCTAGCGCGCTGGGCGGCGCTTTCAGAGGAATTCAACCTCCCACTCGGACCTGCAACTCCCGAGACGGAAGTAAAGGCCTCCGTTGGAGTTGTCGAGCAAATCAAATCAGCAGTGGCCCTGCGCTTCGAGTTCAACGATCAGCTACACCCTCGGCTGGCCGAAGTGTTCGGAAAACAAGTTGCCGACCGACTGTGGAATGAAGGCGAGGAACTGCTAGAGCTGATATCTAGGAGTCTCGCATCCCGTCTCGAGCGGAATCGCCTTGCTAATGCGATGCGGCGAGTGCAAGAGATGCTCAAGAGGCTCGAGAATCGCCGCGGACCAATTGTTGAAAAGCTACGGACTTTCTTGAAGGAAACTCTTGGCAATGAACAAGTGATTGCCGCTGACCTTCAATATGCATGGTCGATCCTTCTTGAAGAGCTCGGACGAGTACTCGCACTAAGGCCATCACTTCAAACAATCGCAATCGTGTCGAATGCTATTGCACGAGCAGGCGCACCGAAGTGGGCGAAGCGAATCGTCTCTACCCCGGTTACCGGCGACAGTGATCCCGTCGTGCCACAGTCTTGGTTGGAGGCTTGGCGGTGGCGCCAAGCTGTCAACTTTCTGGATGAAATAGAAGGTCACTCGAGAATCAAGGCTTTGTTCGAACGCCGAAGGACCCTGACGGCGGACTTGACGCGTACATACAAGGATCTAATCGCAGAGAAGACTTGGTTGGAGGTGCATAAGAATTCTCCGGAATTGGTGCGCCAGGCCTTGCAGGCGTATCTCAATGCTATTCAAGCCATGGGCTCCGGAACTGGAGTGCGCGCGATCAGGTACCGAAAAAATGCGCGTGCCGCGATGGCCAAGGCCTATCAAGCAGTTCCGTGTTGGGTTCTTCCCCACTGGCGAGTCTCTGAATCTATTCCGGCAGAATTGGGCTTGTTTGATCTCGTTGTGATCGACGAAGCGTCCCAATCGGACATTTGGGCGCTCCCGGCCATACTCCGTGGCAAGAAGCTGCTCGTCGTGGGAGATCACAAGCAGGTATCGCCTTCGGCGGTGGGTGCGGCGGAAGAGAGGATTCGGGACCTCTCCAATCGCTTCCTACAACGGCAACCATTTGGGAGCGAGATGACACCTGACAAATCAATCTATGACTTGGCGCGTGTTGTGTTTGCGGGGAACTCGGTGATGCTGCGCGAACATTTTCGATGCGTCCCAGCAATCATCGAGTATTCAAACAGGGAATTCTACGAAGGTGAAATTCGGGCTCTGAGACTGCCCACGGCTTTTGAGCGGTTGGACCCTCCGTTGATCGACGTTTTCGTGAAAGGTGGATTTCGCAAAGGCGACATGAATCACGCGGAGGCGAAAGCGATTGTTGATGAAATATCGTCGATATTGGCCGACGACCAGTTCAAAGGAAAAACTCTCGGAGTCGTTACGCTCTTGGGGCACGAGCAGGCCGCACATATTCACGAATTGGTTACGCGATCGATTTCGCCCGTGGACGTGGTCTCCCGAAAGCTTTCGATAGGTCCACCGCCCATCTTTCAGGGTAAAGAACGCGACATCATGCTTGTCTCCATGGTGATCGGGCAGGGCGACCGAGGTGTCGCCAACCGGGCGGACATGCAGCAGCGGTTCAATGTGGCGTTGTCGAGAGCCAGAGACAGAATGTACCTGTTCCGCTCGGTGCCAGACTCGTCTCTTCGCGAGGATTCACTGAATCGCCGTGTACTCGAACATTTCAAGAAGCCATTTCGCCAAGACGCGCGCCGCGTTACAGCATTGAGGGAGAAATGCGAATCTGACTTCGAACGCGAAATGTTCGACGAGCTCGTCCGCAGGAACTTTAGAGTAGTCCCTCAGGTAGCTAGCGGCGGATATCGAATCGATTTTGTCATCGAAGGCAACGAGGGTCGGCGACTCGCAGTCGAGTGCGACGGAGACAAGTTTCACGGACCTGGGCACTGGCATGATGATATGGCGCGTCAGCGAGTCCTCGAGCGTGCAGGCTGGACCTTTTGGAGATGTTTTGCCTCGAGTTTCGTGCGCCGTAGGAAAGAGGTTCTGGAGGACCTCGTCGCAACCCTGAACCACCACGGCATTGAGCCCCTCGGTTCGGAGTCGGTGGATTCCACAGAATGGGTCCTATTTAAAGAAGTCGATCCGCTCAATACCGCGGCTGCTGTTGAAGCGGCAATGGAGACAGCATGAGTCGCGCGCGACCCTTGATGCAGCATGGGGTGGCGGTGCTCGAGGCACTGTTTGAAAAGTCTCGCTCCGACAACAAGGCGCTAAAGCAGCTCGAAAACGAGCTGAAGTTCCGAGATGTTCCCAGGGCACGTGCATTGCTTGTGAAAGTTCAGCAACTACTGCAGGAACCTCAGTGCGGCGAAGCACGGCAGGCTCCAATGTTTCCGGCCGAGGGTGCAATTACGCCGAGCTCGCTTGTGGCCACGAGTGCCACCGCCAATGAACGCGCGCCAGAGTCACAGAGTACAAGGGCAAACAAGAAGTACGATTTGGAATCCGCTTGTCTTCTCCTAAAAGTCTCTGCGAACGCTCCATGGGAGGAAGTCGAACGGGCTCGTCGTCACGCAATAAAAAAGCTCGGCTCAGTCGGATTTGTATTGGCGGAAACTAGCGCCAAGATGCGTCTACTCAGCGAGGCAGCGAATCTGAACCAAGCCTATCGCGTGATATTCGCAAATAGACTGCCCTACGGTGCTCAATGCGCGCTGCCTGGCCTTGGCGATGCCGAGACCGCGACCGACTAGATCGAGATGCCGTACTTGCTGATGCCGACGTTGCGAATGTCAGCCAAAGGAGTTGTACGAACCGTTGCAAAGTTCCATTGGATTGGGGGCGGAAACCGGTCCAAGGGCAACTTTCGAGCGGCAATGGCAGTAAAAAACTGGGGAAGCTGCTTTGGAGAGTGCAGCAGAGCTGGTTAGGTCAACAAGCATAGATATTTCATGGAGTTGGATGCCGCCAGGCTGGCCGGGATTTGGCTCGCCAAAGTTTTCTTCTCGGAAGTCGTCATGACTAGGGTCACAGAAGCAGAGGTGAGTTAGCCGGCAGATATGTGAATAGTCGGGTCCGCTAAGCAAACTGGCGACGTCGATGTTCCAGTCGGCATGGCAAGGAGCACCGGAATTACGAACGTTGCATCGCGACAAAGACAAAAGCAGCAAGTGATTGCCAATCTGATTCTCCCGCGCCGTTGAAGGTGGGAGAGATATCGCGGGGCCGTTACGCTGCCAGCCTTGCGAGCAAACAAAAAGATTCGACCTGGGAGGGTCTATGAAAGGTCTCGTCATCATTTGTGTCGTTGCATTGCTTAGCGGGTGCGGCATTCGTGCCAAGTCGATCGTAGACCGCAGGGCCACAATCTACGCGCCAAACAACGGCAGCATCTGCTTGCTGGCCGGTTCCCCGCCGTCCGATATCAAATACGAGGTGGTGGGTCGTGTCGTGGCTACAAAGAAATCATATGGATCGTCTGAAGAACTGCTGCCCGCCATGGCATACGAAGCCCGAAAGCTCGGCGCTGACGCAATCATCAACCTGCAGGCGGGACAGCGGTTCAAGGGCCCGCTCCCGTGGCGGATCACGAGTCCGACAGGAGACGGCACTGCCATCAAGATACTCAGCGACTCGCCTCCGATTAATTGCTCACATGCGGGTGGGCGACAGCTGTAGGTCTCACTGCCGCTGACGGCTTTCATAGGGAGGCGGGGAGCGATGAACAAACTACTTGATCATCCCGAGGTCGCTCAGATCGCAAGGTTTTCGAGCCGAGCGCGCCTCGACAAGTCGATAAACGGACTCCTTGGCATCATCGAGGGAATCTCTCTGGATCGTGCGATCAACGATAGGGAGATCGGATTTCTGCACTCTTGGCTCGACGATCACTCGGACGTGGAGAACAGGCACCCATTCAACGAACTCATCCCTCTCGTGAATGCATCACTGATTGACGGACGTCTCACCGAAGAAGAGCGGCTCGACATTCATTGGCTTTGCGAACGACTACGATCGACGGATTTTACGGACGCAACTACGGCGGACTTGCAGCGATTGCATGCAATAGTGGGTGGCGTGGCAGCTGATGGCGAGGTTAATGAGGCGGAGCTGCGTGAACTGGCAAGCTGGCTGCAGGAACACGAGCATCTGAAGACGTGTTGGCCATACGACGAAATCGACACGCTTGTGACGAATGCGCTTCGTGAGGGAAAAATCAGTGCCGAAGAACATGCCGTACTGAGGGCGTTCTTCTCCGAGTTCATTCACAAGCGAGACGATCGGTCGATTACAAACCCCGCAATCAAAGTGGACCAGTCGATAGTCGGGCTATGCGCGGTGTGCCCAGAAATAGTTTTCGAGAACTCCACGTTCTGTTTCACGGGCCTATCGATAAAGTATTCGCGCGACACACTTCTTTCGATTGTCAGCCGGCTTGGCGGACGCGGTGTCACCACGGTAAGCCAAAAGGTCAACTATCTAGTGATTGGTGCCGAAGGGAATCCGTGCTGGATGTACGCGTGTTACGGGCGAAAGGTCGAGAAGGCCATTGAGTTGAGAAAATCCGGCGCACGTATCGTAGTTGTGCACGAGAACGATTTTCACGATGCGGTCGCAGACGCTCGTTGAGAGTTCTCGATGCCTAACTCTTAGGCGGAATGGCGCCTGTGCTACGGGATGCGCACTACATTGACAATGTTGCATCTCGGACGTCAGCCACGCCAGCCTAGTGATATCAAGTCCTTCGAGCTCATGCCTAAATAGCCCTTGCCGTGATCGCCACATGAGGTCAATGCATTCTACGAAAAGCCACCTGCGGCGAGTCTCTAGCTATCAACTGTCTGCAAATTTGGGCACAGTCAGGAACAAGAAGAAACAAAAGAGGATCCTGTGTGAAATGTCGGTTCAGACATCCAAGCGCGAGCGGCTGCCAGTTTGTTGGAGAGTCGCAGTTCGTGAATTTTAATGGCAATTTGTACTGTGAATGGCACGCACCTATTGATGTAAAGCGAAATTGGGATAAGAAACAGCTCGGGTCTTTTGCAACCAAGTTAGCCGCACGAGTTGACACTGCTGCAAAGCAGCTAGGAATCCTCGATTTGGTTGGACTTGTGTGCACGACGCCGGTGTCGATAGAGAATCGATCATTTTCAACAATCGATCTTCGCAACGCGCAAATTGACACTCTTTCCTGCAAGGGCATAACTGTCTCACTCTCGTTAGAGTGTCAATCTCTGCAAGTCAAGAAGGAAGCTAACTTCGACAAGGCGAAGCTTGCATCAGCAAGTTTTTCGAGAGCTGAATTTCAAGGCGATCTCTCTTTTCATGAAGTTCATATTGAGGCCGCAACGGATTTCGACGGCGCCACGTTCCAATCTCACTCGAATTTCAGCGGAGCAGTGTTTGGGGGACGTGCGAACTTCAAGAATTCGGCGTTCAAAGCTGAGTCCTCATTTCTCTTAGCCAACTTTCACGACGCTGCACTTTTTGATCGAGCGAACTTTTTAGATCCAGTAGTCTTTCACGAGGCGCGGTTCTCAAAGCGAGCCTCGTTCGATCACGCCACGTTTGCCAGTCACGCGGACTTCAAGGAGTGTGTTTTCAAGGACCACGCGGTATTTCGAGGTGCCGCTTTCAAGTCCTATCTAGGATTCTCAAGCGCGCTATTTATGCGTGACGCCGTATTTAGTTCGTTAGAGCCCAACGATCGAAGACTTCCTTATTCAACTTGGGAAGGCGCAAAGTTTTCGGCTTCTGCATCCTTCGAAAATCGCGAATTCACTACTCAAGGAGACTTCTTAAATACTGAGTTTGCAAAAGCGCCAAACTTTCATGGATGTGAATTTCACCAAGCGATGGTCTTTCCTGCCGAGTCGGCCTTTCTGGAACGTGAGGGCGCTGCAGCCGCGCAAGCGTACAGGACGCTCCGCTTGGCAATGGAAAAACTTAGCGCTCGAATTGAGGTGGGACAATTCTTTGCGCTTGAGCAGGAGGCTTTGCGCAACACGCCAGGGCGCCTGCGTCGGCACGAGTGGCTAATGTCTTGGCTCTACGGGGCGTTGTCCAATTACGGTAGAAATGCTCAAAGGCCAATCGTGATCTTGTTGAGCATGCTTTTGCTATTTTCGGTGATCTACGCCATTTCGGTTTCACCCATACTGTCAGTGTCGGCGAAATTGGATCTCGAAATCCTGAGGCGATCGCTTGTGTTTAGTATTCAACAGGCCGTTCAACCTTTCTGGGTGTGGCGCGAACCTGGGAAAACAATCCTCTCTGAAAATTCGTCTCCGCTGTTTGTCGCTGCGATCGCAACAATCCAGTCTATTGCGTCTGTTATCTTGGTATCCCTCGCGCTCCTTGCAATTCGGTGGCGATTTAAGCGCGAGTAAACGCTAGTCATGTTTTTGAATTGGACTGCTAGCTCAGCAAGCGCGCTTCATATCTTGAGATCATCTTGCTGATTTCTGGATCACCAATTCGGTCCCTGTGCGCTGATGAATTGCAACTGACCTGCTAGGCGATTTTCGGACAAGCTGATTCTAGAGACGACGGCTCGGTTGGGGTGTGGATTGCGGGGTCCTCTAGCAAGGTGGCAACGCCGGCGATCTGAAAGGCCCTGCGGACCTCGTAAAACCTGTCGCGGTGGTAATCCATGAACTTTCAGGCTTTCGATACATTGCCGAGCTCATTGGCCAGCTGAAGCAGCGACAGTTTTCTCTTGGTACTCTGCGATTGCGCAGTCACCTTCGTATCTCCGTGTAGTTTGCGTCTTGTAAACACAATTACCCGGGGATCGGGGGTGGTTGCGCCTCCCCAATCAAGCGTTATGCTCGATGGCTGGCAGCGGGCACTGTCGGAAAACTGCGAACTCATCTCATGACCGATCGAATTGTTCATCTGCTCGATTCCGAATCAAACCGCAAGTTGCGGTTTTCCGACTGCCTACAACTTCCTAACATTGTGCTATTGGGAGATCCGGGCGCTGGCAAGAGCCATCTATTTCGAACATTTGCACCTTCGGGGTCCTTATTCCGTGCGCGCGATTTCCTGAATCGGCCATTGGATGACTTGCAAGCGCATTCGACAATTTTCATTGATGCTTTGGATGAGAAGCGCAGTGGTCGAACGGATGTTGCCCCCGTCGATCTCATTGCAAATCGACTAATGCAATTGAGGCCATCGCAGGTCCGCATCGCGTGCCGCGCTGCAGATTGGCTGGGTACATCCGATCTTGGTGCATTCCGCCCATATTTTGATCTGGCTGGCGGGTTTGTTGTGCTGGCGCTGGAAGCGCTGACAGAAAGGGAATGCACTGAAGTTTTGGCATCACAGGGCTGCCCAGATTCCTCTGCCTTCATCGCCGAAGCACACGCGCGCGGTGTCAAAGACTTGCTGGGTAATCCCCAGAACCTGACGATGTTGTTGAGCGTCGTACAAGCGCATGACTGGCCTCACACGCGCAGCCAGTTGTATCAGAAGGCGGTCGAACTGCTTCTAACCGAGCACAACCCTGAGCATCATCATAAGGACGCGGGTATCTATTCTGCGAACGAACTCTTACTGCCTGCTGGCGCGGCGTGCGCAGCGCGACTGATTGCTGATGTCAGCGGCATCTCTCTCGGTAGCGGGAGCGTAGAGGGATGTCCCACCTATCGTGATCTTACATTCGTTCCAACGCCACAACTGCTCGCCTCGTTAACGCGTCGAGTGTTTGCAACTACCGGCCAGCCTGATACCGTCGACTATGGCCATCGAACCATCGCTGAGTACTTAGCAGCGTACTTTCTGGCGCATCAAGTTCGGAACGGACTGCCCTTCGGAAGAGTGCGGGCTCTCATTTCAGTTGACTATCGGCCGGCAAGCGAACTTCGCGGCCTTCACGCGTGGCTCGCGGTGCTGTTACCGGAGCATGCTCGCGAATTGATTGGTGCTGATCCCTTTGGAGTACTGAGCTACGGGGACGCATCAGCCTTGGGAATCTCGGAACGTGCCGTTTTGTTGGAAGCCATGTCGGAACTAGCAAACCAAGATCCTTGGTTTCGCCACGGCAACTGGTCTGCGGCGCCGATGCGAGGACTTGCGGGTCCAGATATGGTGCATCGATTTCGCGACGTCCTACAGCGTAGCGACAACTTTTCGCTCGTCTCGGTGGTGCTCGACGCGGCCTCGGTGGGAACGCCTATGCCGGACCTACAGAGTGACTTTCTGGCTATTCTGGAGAAAAAAACTCGTGGCGAGAGCTTGCGACTAATGGCTTTGGAAGCCTTGTTGCATCTAGGTTCAATCGCTCACCCAAGTTGTGTTTCGGCATACACCTCTATAGCTGCTGAACCAGGCGAATTTAGTCTCCGGACTCGCGCTCTACGTCGCCTTCTTCGACTCGGTCTGGCTGGGCCGAAAGAAATTTCAGAACTCTTGAACGATGCGCTGGCGAATTCTCCGAGCCGAACGTCTATTGGCGCTTTCTATCAGTTTGCCGACCAAATACCCGATGACTTGCTGCGATCAGTTCTCGATCACGTGCATTTGCAGCGCCTTCCCAAACAGGGTTCTGACAACCAACAGGCACGCGAGGTATTACGAGTATTGGATCGGCTGCTGGCGCGCTACCTCGTGCTCAAGCCGCAAGAACTCGACTATGTCGCGAAGTGGATGTGCGATCGTGCCCAAGTTACGCGTTATCGCGGTTACGGGGTCGATGAGTTCCTTCAGAAGGAATTGAAGAGCGATCCCGAGCGTGTACAGCGACTAATTGACGCCACGCTACCTCACATGCAGGAAAAGGAAGCTTGGCCCATCGTGGTTCGCCTCGGACACATATATCCCGGGGCGGCCGATCCTGCGGCGATCTTAGCGTGGGCGATGCGCAAGTTAAGCGAAGCTCCGACAGCGCCAAATCCGCTGCAATTCGCCATCGCGATGGACTGTGTCTTTTTGCCTGAGCCGCCTCGTCGTAGCGAATTCGATCAATTGTTGACACTTGCCTCGAACAATCTAGCGCTTCAACCTATTTGTGATTCCGCATGTCGCTCTCTCATCCCTGACTGGCGCATAGAAGAGAGTGAGCGACGTGTTAGCGAAGCCGCGAGGCGCGCGCGGGATCAATCCAAAACGCAGCAGAATTTTGACAAACAAGTTGATGCAATTCGAAACGGCACTCACTTAGGTTGGCTTGACCATATTGCGCAAGTCTATTTTTGCCAATACTCCGACTGTAATACCCAGGCTTCACCGCGGGGACGTCTGATAGATCTACTTGGAACCGACCGCGCAGAAATGGCCTTGGCAGGATTGCGAGCCTTCGTGGCGACCGGTCGCGCTCCGGCTGTGCCGGAAATATTGGCAACACACGCAAATCAGAAAATCTTCGGGTGGTGGTATGCCATTGTCGCAGGCCTTGACGAGTACGCTGCCGCGAACGGTGACCTTGGGTTGATACCACCTGACTATTTGGCGGCGGCCCTTACTATCGATGTGCTCTATCCAACGTTTCAACATGCAGGCAACACAACCAGCGTAATTCGGCATTCTTGGTCTACCTGGTTCGTCAACCACAAGCCACAGCGCTATGTTGATACCTTGCTGGCTGTGGTCAGCTTCCGGCTGCAACGCAACAGCCAATATCTGGATGGTTTTTCTGAACTTCTCGAATTGCCTTCAGCTATCCAGCAGTCTGCCGTTCACGACCTTCTCATCGCGTTTCCACAAGCGCCAGCCAACTATCTGGCTGAACTGTTGAAGGCCTGGATCAAGCAACACCCGGATGTACCCGACCCATTGTTGATTCGTCGTGGCCTGAAGATTGCCAAAGGGACAGCGTCTCACTCGCTTTGGCTCGCAGCGGCGTTAATTACTGATTTTGACGGATTTCGAACTCACGCAAATGCCTTAAGGAAACGGGAGGCGAAGCGGGCTCTCGTCTGGGCCAGTCGCGAACTTTCAGCGGCTCCACGCACTGTCCCAACTCCCTGCACTGAGTATCTTTTTCGCTTGGCCTGTGGCTGTTTCAATCGTACTGAGATGCCTTCTACTTGGATGGGAGATCGCAACGAGTGGGACGCCACCGAGTACATATTGAGTCTGCTCAAGACGCTCGCAGCTGACGATAGCAAAGCTGCACACCGCGCCATGCGGCGTGCTCTTGAGGACAAGAGGACTCGCAGTTTCCGCGACGATATCAAGCATGCGATAGCTCAACAGCAAATCCGCAGGATTGATTCCGAGTTTCGGCAGCCGACTTGGGCTGCGACGCTTGCGACACTAGCAAATGGTGCGCCCGCCAATATGGCTGATATGCAGGCCCTAGTCCTAGCCGAGTTGAATGACTTAAATATCCACTTGCAGGGGAGCAATATTGATCTCCACAAAAGTTTCTGGAACGAAGGGCCTCATGGTCGGGTGAATACCCCCAAGCCTGAAAACAGCTGTCGCAATTTTCTTGTTCGAGAGCTTCGACAAAGATTGATTCGACACGATGTCCGAGTGGAACCTGAGGGTCAAATGGCGCGTCAACGCCGTACCGATATCGCGGTGACGCGCGCCGACATGAAGCTCGTACTGGAACTTAAACGGCACTATCACCCCGAGGTGTGGTCAGCTGCTTCGGGGCAATTGGATCGATTTTATGCGCGAGATCCGGAATCTAAGGGATTCGGTATCTATCTTGTCTTGTGGTTCGGCGCGTACAAGCCGACCCCGGCCCTTGGAAAACGTGAGCAAAAGCCTCAGTCGGCCAAGGAAATGGAAGTTGCATTGAGAGAAAGGCTGCCCGCCGACGATAAGAAACGCATCGCATGCGTGGTATTAGATGTGTCGGAGGGGAACACTTCGCGCCGTATAACTACGGCCTCGAGATCGAGCAAACGAAAATCCAGGAAGCGCAATGTTCCGGGCAAGGGGCACAAATAGCTTTCGCATCGTGCGTGTTCTGTAGCTGGCCAAGAGTCGCGGCCGCCTTTGTGCCGTAGTTGCGAACGAAGACCAGATGTACAAGATAACTGGCGCCCGCTGTGGGACCTGCGGCTTGCTCAGCGGGCGCTTCGAGTTGCACGAGTCCCGCGAGCGGCCATTCCCGCTGGAACGTCCGTCGCGACCTGCGGCAAAGCACGTGTGATCATGCGCCCGGTAAACCAGCGCCCCTCGATCCGCGACGCAGGTGGTCACGCGGAGGCGCTCCAAACAATCTAGCGTAATCCCGCGAAAACTGCGACGCGCTCTGATACCCCACCTCGAGCGCAGCATGGCTCGCGCTGATTCCCTCGCTGAGCATCAGCCGTTTCGCTTCCACCAGCCGAAGCTGCTTCTGAAACTGATTGGGCGATATGGACGTGATGGCGCGAAAGTGCCGGCGGAATGCCGTGAGTCCGAGTCCCGCGATGCTAGCGAGCTGCCCAACGGCAATGGACTTCCGAAAATCCGCGCGCAGGACGCTGATGGCGCGCGAGATGCGGTCGGTGTAACTGTTCGGCAGGCAAAGCGCGCGCAGCGCCTCGCCGTGCGAACTCACAAGCAACCAGTAATGAAGCTCCCGCAGCACAGCGGTTCGAACTACCGGAATGGCTTCCGGATGGTCGATCAGCCGCATGAGCCTGACGGCGCAACTGAGAATAGTGTCATCGAAGCTGTCGACGAACAGCGTACTCTTCGACTTGCGCGCCTGTCGCGACGGCCCTGACTCAATGGCGACGGAGTGCATCACCGCCATATCCAACTCGACCGCGACAGCTAGATAGGGCGCGCCGCGCGACGCTTCTACGATCTGTCCCAGCACAGGCGCATCCACAGCCACAACTACCGCCTGCCCGCCGCGAAACTCCTGCTCCTTGCCCGCAACCGTCAGCCTCTTCGCCCCCTGCAGCACGAGACACACCAGCGGCCGATATACCGACCGCATTGGCCCGGTCGGTGCAAACGCCCGCATCATGCGCAGCCCCGGCACCGGCGTCATCGCAAGCCCATCCTCATTGCCATGACTGTCCGAATACGAGCGCACGGCGCGACACAGTGCCTCGAGTGAATCCGTGTTCTTCATCTCACGTCGAATCAGGCAACAATCGCGTCGAATGCGGCAACCGCCGAAGCGCGACAAAGGTTTTCATATCGCGTACCCCATTTCCCAGAGGACGCATCATGCCAAACCATCCCACACGCCGGGCGGTGCTCGCCGCCGCCGCGGCCTCGGCGGCTCTCCCCGCGGCCGCCTTCGGCTCGGGCGAATCGAATACGAACGCGGGCAGGGTCGCGATCGTCACGGGCTCGTCCCGCGGCATCGGCGCCGCGACGGCCCGGCGCCTGGCGCGCGACGGCTACAGCGTCGTCGTCAACTCGGTCGGCAACCGCGAGCTCGCCCTGGAGGTGGTCGGTGACATCGAAAGGGCGGGCGGCCGCGCCACCTGGGAACCTGCCGATGTCAGCGATCCGGCCGCGGTGCGCCGGTTGTTCGATGCCGCCGAGCGCGCGTATGGCGGCATCGACGTGGTCGTCAGCAACGCGGCCATCATGCGCCTGGCGTCGATCGCTTCGATGTCGGACGACGATTTCGTCCGCATGACGGACGTCAATCAGAAGGGCAGCTTCTTCGTGATGCGCGAAGCGGCGCGCAGGGTCCGCGACGGCGGACGCATCATCACGTTGTCCTCGAGCATCGTGGAATTGCGCAGCCCGACGTATGCCGCCTATGCGGCGACCAAGTCGGCGCAGTCGATGTTCGCGAATATCCTCGCGAAGGAGCTGGCGGGGAGGATGATCTCGGTGAATGCGGTTGCGCCGGGGCTCGTCGATACGACGTTGTTCACGGATGGGAAGAGCGAGGCGCAGATACGGGAGTTTGCCGGTCGCACGCCGCATAAGAGGTTGGGGGAGCCGGAGGATATTGCGGGGGTGATCTCGATGCTGTGTTCGCGGGACGGCGCGTGGATCAATGGGCAGACGGTGTTTGCGAATGGTGGGTTTGTCTGAGCACTCGATGGGCGTTCCAGCTGGAACGTCCGCGACGCGAATTAATGCAAACACCCGCGATTCTCGAGTCCGGCAGGGATAACTCGTGCCGCATGATTCTTTTATATGAGTTCGCCTGCCGATCTCGCTCCAACCGACATGGGTTCCCGGCGGATTTCTTTATTCAGCTTACCGATCAAGAGCTTGCAAATTTGATGTTGCAATTTGGGGATGGGTCAAGCTTTTCTGTTGAAGTTTCGTCCATTGCACACCAGGGTAGATCGAAGACGGATGAACGCAGTTGCCCACAGCAGGGCTGAGCGTGGATTAGAGCCAGCGCGATTGCGGCGGAACATCTCGCGAATCAGACGGCACATCGATTCAACGACATTGGTTGTGACCGGTAAGCCAAGTGCTGGATGTGTTCGATACGCCCGGTAGTACGACAGATTCATAAGGAACTCACGCAGTGTCGTTTGCATGCGCGGTGTTCCGCAGTCTCCGCGGGAGATCTCTTGCAGGCGATGAATGGCGACGCGGAAGCGGTCTCCATCGGGAAGAGCTAAAGCGAGTCTGACTTGCTCGTGAATCTTCTCGCGGACGCGACCACCGCGAAGTGAATGGCGAATACTGCCTCTGCGCGCCATCAGCATGAGCAAAAGGTGGAAGTGGCAGAGCTGCAGGACCCATTGTTCCTGGATCGCGAGCTTGCGCATTCCAGGCAAATTGTCGGCAACTATGGCCTGAATCCGTGATCTCACCCCTTCTGGAATGGCGGAGATAACCTGCTGCCAGCGAGTTGCTCCTTCGCGTCCGCGCAGTAACAGCGGATCGAGAAAGGTGGCATGGTCACCGCGGCAGGACTTGAGAGCTGCGAGGTACATGACCCAGGGCGAGCCCTCGAACTCGAAGTACAGTCCGTCGACAAGCAACACCAGTGGGCCAGACGCGATCCTCTGCGGAGCCGGCCGCGTAACGAACCGATGCAGTGCCTGACGAAATCGGTATCGATAGGCGGGCAGAGCAACGTTCGTGCGCGCCGAAAACAGCTGGCTTAGCGTGTAGCGCTCCAAAAGCACTCGCCGCAGAACCAGGCTCGAAGTTCGGTGCGCTCGTCGTCCACGCTTCTTCGGGCGAACTGTCCAGGTGTGAAGACACTTCACACACTGACGACGTCGTGGACCAAACAGACGTACTCGAGCGGCGCAACAAGGCGACTTCGCATGCTTTGATTGCATGCATGCGAGTTATCTTCGAAACCTCGCTCAAACAGCCTGAATCAAGCCTCGAAAAGAGACCCGTTCAACAGAAATCCTTTACCCATCCCCAATTTGCAACATCAAAACCGCGCGGGCGTAACATTCGTTCAGATGCATGAGGTGCGATATGCCCGCTTCCCTGAAGCAGCTTGAAGAGCAGGCGAGAGAGTTGAGTGCCGAGGAGCGAGCCAAGCTTGCTCAAGCCATGCTCGAGTCACTGCATGCGCCCGTCGCGGAAGTCGAGGCCGCTTGGGCAGACGAGATTGCCCGGCGAGTTGCTGCCTTCGATCGCGGCGAGATTCCTTCCTATCCAGCTGAGGATGTTTTTGCGGATGCCCGTCGATTCTTGCGGTGACGCCGACCTTGGCATTCGATCTGCCATTCATCGTCGGAGATGAAGGCGGCGTAGAAGTCATAGCTACCCACATACCTCTCACCTGACTCTCCAAGGAGGATCAGTCCGGTTGGGTCCTGGGTAATGAGGTCTTTACCCGCCATGCTCCTCAGCAAATCAGCGAACTCGGATGCCGAAATTCCCCCGAATGCGCCGTTGATGACCAAGTCTCGATAGAGACGCTGGGCGTCTGCGCCCTCGCGCTCAGCAAGGACGATCACTGGTTAGAATGCATGGGGTGAAACACTTTTCATCACGCGCACCTATTCACAGGATGGAGCCAATCTGAGCTGGCGATCCGACGAGCACCTGCCATCGGCCACGGCCGATTGGGAATGCTGGCGTCCGCCTTGGGGTCGCAGACGCAGAGGCGAATCCGCGGTGCGCGCTGCACTGCGCCGCTGGCATCCCTGGGACCCATTGTTGGTCGCGACGCCAGGCTCAACCAAGATGCGGCCGCCCATCTGCATCGAGGGACTGGATCGTGAGGTGCAGCCGCGCACCTTGTTCCACTATCGACTCCTGCTGAGTGCGCTGGTCCTGTGGACGCTCGGATTCGGTTTCGCGGGATTCAACCAGGGCGTGCACACCTTTCGAAACGCGGCCATCGCGGGCGTGATGATGCTGGCGTACGTACTCGTGCTGTATGTCGCAGTATTCAGGCCCATCGATACCCTGCGCGAGAATTCGCGTTTCGTGGTCTGGGTGTATACCTCACCATCGGATTACGCACGCAAGGCCCTGATCGTCATGCTGCTGCTCGGTGCGTTGCAGTTCTGGCTACAGCGCAGCGTCGGCGGACTGGAAGCGCTGATCACCAGATACGGCCTCGTGTTCGACGTCGCGCCTTTGCAGCCATGGCGCTACATCTCGGGCCCTCTGATGCATTCGGGGATTACTCACTGGATGGCCAATGTATCGCTGCTCATTGTCGCGATCTCTCTCGTCAGCACGCTCGCGACGCGCGTCGCGGCGGCTCTCATTCTTGCAGCGGGCACCATTCTTCCAGCGCTCGTACTGACATTCCTGCCTTACGCAATTCGCCAGGATGCATTTCTCGGCATCTCCGGGGGCGTGTTGGCATTGATGGGCTGGATGGTCGGAATTGGCTGGCGCGAGCGCGCCTGGCTGCCGCGCCACTTTGCATTGACCATCGGCATGTTCAGCGTCCTGTTCGTCATCCTGTCTACTTTGCTCAGCCCCAAAGCGAATGACTTCGTGCATGTGGCGGGCTTGTTGATCGGAGTGCTTGCGGGGCTCGCGAGACTGGGCTGGAAGCATGGGTCGAAGGCCGCGTCCTGATTGCGCTGTGGGTTCAGATGGGGCCGACCGCGGTTAGCGCGATCTCTTGAAGCTCGACGGGTCTAACGAGTTAGACGGGCGAGGCGCCTCATTTATGCGCGGACGTATGCCCACGCCGTGCCAGAACCCTTCCGAGCAGATGTTCGAAGTAATGCTTCACCGGGTGAAATGCCAACCCGAACGCACCGCCCAGCAGTGAGCTCGCGAACGTATCCGTCACGCCGAGCAGGTGCACGATCTGGTGGTGCAGGAATACCTCGACCGAGGCGAATACGAACAGGAGCAGGGCGGTCGTCAGACCGAACACCATGGTCTTGCGGATGACGAGCAGCGGCGAAATGGCGCCCACATAGAACACGGCCGCGCCGATGCAGAAGACCTGGGCGAAATCGTTCAGCACCGCGAGCGACACGCCGATCACCACGCGCACTGGTTCCGATGCGGTCGAGCCGAGCACCGCCCGCACGGCCAGGGTGATCAATGTCGTGATCACCGCCACGACGGCCCATGCGAGGAACCACAACACGCGGCGCTGTACGTCGGCATGGCCGCCGCGATAGTTGATGTGAAAGTAAGCGATGCCGAGACCGATGATGAGCAGCCGCGGAATCGCGGCGAGTGGCGTCACCGACTCGAAGATGTCGGCCATCGACAGGAGTCCAATGGTGATCCAGAGCCATGCAGGCGCGAGCAACGTCGTGAACATGGCGCGCAGGGGGCGCCATCGTCCCCAGATCGTGGTGCTCGACTCGATCGCCTCACGCGTGATCGCGACGGGAAACCGCTGGGTCGCCCGCACGTAAAGGCCGGCGCCGATTATGAACGTGATCGTATTGATCGCGTGTGCAAGCGAGTCATCGCTGTGTCCAATCTTCTCGAGGAACTCGGCGAGGGCATTGTTGAAGGAGACCGCGGTGATCGCCAGCGCGATTGCAAGGTTCGCGCTGCTTCGCCCGGCTCGCCACGCGATGAGCCACGTGATGCTCAGCAACGCGATCCCGGCGACGAGCGAGACGGCATCGTCCAACCTGTCTTCGAGCGGTTCGCCTGTCGCCTGCCAGGTCGAGAACAATCCATAGACAGCAAGGGCCACGCCAAGCGCCGCCACGATCAGCACGCACCAGCGCTCGGCCGTCTCGAACGGCGTGGGTTGGGTGGGCAGGGTGGTGGCTTCGACGTTCATGCGGTGGGGTGGATGATAGTCTGCGAGCGAGCCGGAAAGCGCGTCTCTAGTTCGATCGTCAGGCATCCGTGGCTAACAAGATGTGCTGCGTCTCCAGCGCCTGACCGCTCGTCTCCTCGATGCGTTCGCCGCGAGCTCGTGCAGCGTGAGTCCGGCTTTGCCCGCGGGCTCCAGCGGTTGAGCGATATACCGATGTGATCCAGCTGCTTTGTTTCAGGGACTACGTGGATTGTCTGAGCCTTGGCGAGACGCTCCAGCGGGAACGTCTGCGTATGTGGTTCGCTGCTTCAACAGACTTCTAATCCTCTTATCGAGTATGTCAATGCACTCATTCTGACGTCGCCACCAGTCTGTCGACCAGATTCGGTGCAGACGCCAACCAAGTTCCTCAAGCTTCAATTGGCGCAGTCGGTCACGGTCTCGAGCATTGGCTGCACTGTGATAGCTGGCGCCGTCACATTCGATACCGAGCAAGTAAGAGCCAGGCGCCTCTGGGTCAACGACGGCCATGTCGATTCGATATCCGCCGCATCCAACCTGGTGGTGAATCTCCCATCCTTTCGCCCGCAGCGCTTCGGATACGGCGACTTCAAACGGGCTTTCGGCATCGCCGACATCAAACTTTGCGGTTTGGCCGATCGCCCGAATTCCGCGATCGGCGTAGTCCAGAAACTCTTTCAGGTGGCGGACGCCAATCGAAGAGGTTCGTGAAAGATCAATTTGTTCAGGGGGCATCGAGGTAAACACATGCATCGCATGCCTTGCGCGACTCACCGCGACGTTTAGCCGTCGAGGGCCATTCGCGCCATTAATGGGGCCAAAGTTGAGACTCAGTTTGTCGTGATCATCCGGGCCGAACGTAGTTGAGAAGACGATGATGTCTCGCTCGTCTCCCTGAACGTTTTCGAGATTCTTTACAAATACCTCTTCTTTGCCGACGCCTTTCTCGAAGAAGACTTCGAGGGCACCATCTTCACGGCGAGCCTTGTCAAGTAAGTCCTCGATAAGCTGCTGTTGTTGGATATTGAATGTAACGATGCCGATCGATTCTGTGGCAGAAGACGGCCCTCTCAGGTGACTAAGCACGAAATCGACCACGGCGAGCGCTTCGGTCTGGTTCACTCGGGTTGTGCCGCGCCCGTAACGGCCTGCAACGCGATGCAAGGCAACTGCTCGATCCTCGGTGATCGGGGAGGGGAAGGTGACCAGTTTGCCGTCGTAATAGCGATGGTTCGAGAACGTTATCAGGCTCTCGTACTTCGATCGGTAGTGCCATTGCAAGCGAAGGATTGGCAATACCGTCATCGTTTCGTCGAGGATGCTTTCCAAGTCTTCCGTTCCATCATCGACTTCATCATCCTCGTCCGCGCGAGAGAAGAAGGTTGTCGGAGGCATCTGCTTGGGATCGCCAACGATTACTGCCTGACGAGCGCGCCCGATTGCGCCAATCGCGTCCCATACGGGAATTTGCGAAGCCTCATCGAAGACGACCAGATCGAATGGCGGAAAGTCCGGATCGAGATGCTGTGCAACTGACAGTGGGCTCATCAGTAGGCACGGCTTCAGTTTAGGCAACAGCTTGGGCATGCCTTTGAACAGCTGTCGCAGCGCCTTGTGTCGAGTTTTCTTGTTCAGCTCCCGATTGAGCAGCGAGAACTCTCCGCCGGTAACTTCATCACTTCCTTCTTTCGGAACCCGTCTCGCGACGGCTGCTGATACCGCCCGACTCGATAACTGGATGTAGCCTTCATCAAGTTTCCGAAATTGATCGATCAGCTTGTCGTGTGATTGGCCGATGAAGTTCTTGAGGTAAGTCGTTCTGCCGAGGCCCTCCTCAAAAAGCCATCGATTGACGGCGCCATCCAGCAGTTGTTCGGTACGAGCGGCTTCATCTGTGCTGTCAAGGAAGTCGACAAGTGCCGACAAATCCATTTCCGCCAGCACGCGGCGACTGCGCTGCCATGCTGCCCAGTAGCGGAGCTCATCACGCCCGATGGATGCGGTGATACGCGTCAGGGTTTCGTTGCACTTACTAATAAATCCTTGTGTTTCTTGGCTTATCGGAGTGCCGGCTGGAAATTTCCCAACACGTTCGAAAGTTTCTATGGCTCGTGCCGCTTCCTGGAGGGCTGCCTTGAACCGGCCAATCTCCTTCGCAAGCGCTCCATTCTGCCGTATGTCCTCGGCGCCCATTCGCGTGAGTCCAGCGAAGGATTTGGTGAGGGCAGCGGTTCGCTCGAGCTCGAATCTTCCCAGGGTTCTAATCAAGTCGGTGACGCTCTTTATCCAATGCTCGCAGTCCTGAAGAACTTGCAAGTCCGTTTCTTCTGCCTTCCATGCCTGACCCACTAGGGTTTTCATGTCTCCCGCGATAACCGCGAGCGACTTGTCCAGCTTCTGGATCGCCTCGATGGAATCGAGGTCCGACTGCGCGGCTTCGTCAATCGTTGGACCTGGCATCTTCTGCGAAGCATGCATCCGCATGAGCTTTCGGAATTTCAGTCGTGCGAAGAGCTTTTTGGGCCACCAAGCGAGTTCTGAAATACTCTTGATGGCACGGAGACCAGCTATATCCGTCGCGAGGACGGAACTGCGGTATCGGGAAGCGATCTTGCTGCTGGGTAGACGTCGCCTGTTCAGCAAGTCAATTGCTTCAGGAAGAGATTCCCGAGCAGTTGCATTTTCCAGCGCGATCCCAATGCCACGAGGGAGGAGGGCGGACTTCTCCAGGCGTCCTGCGAGGTCGGTCAGAAGCACGAGTTCGTTGAAGGACAAACTGCCTGATTCGATTGAAAGCCGACGCGAAAAGGCCGTGGCTGCATGATTCAACTCTGCCGCACGTTCAATGAGCGATTGAGCAGCCTGGAGGAGTTCCCGCTCGGCGGCAGGCGACCATTCGACGAAGTTTGATCCACGAAAGGCTGATCGAGACGGCAAGCCCATCTTCGAGAAGATAGAGTCGAGCTCGTTTGTCGCAGCTCTCATCTCCTGCAATGAATGGCGATTCCAGATGGTCGGGTCGCCCCATGCAAGCTGTATCGAGGGAACTTCAGGGTGACTGCACAGCCAGCTGCAGGTATCAAACAGAGTCAATCCGCAGGGATATTGCGTGTGAAGCTCTTCGACATACCGGTTGAGATTCTCCCGCGTGCGCGTGAGCGCAGAAGTCGTCTCCTTCCACTTTCGGTCGATGTTCGGAATTGAAACCTCGAGAGGGGCCTTGAGCTGCTCGATGATTTCCGTCTTGCGGGCCTTGTCTGAATGCACCTCCAGGCAATACGGACCCAACCCGACATCTCCAAGCCTCTTCCTCACAACCTCGAGCGCGGCACGCTTCTCGGAGACGAACAGTACGGACTTCCCGTGCCCGAGGCAGTGAGCGATCAGGTTCGTGATAGTCTGGCTCTTGCCAGTCCCAGGAGGGCCTTCGAGCACAAAGCTCTTCCCATCGGCCGCAGCGAAAATCGCTGCCAGTTGCGAAGAATCAGCAATCAAGGGTGCGAAGACTTGATCGGTCGGGCGAATCCGATCCAATTCCCGAAGGCTCGGAAATGAGCCTTGGCTGGGAAGAGGTACATGCGGATTTTCGAGCATCTGCCGGACAATTGGATTGGCACGGAGCGCTTGGTCGCGTTCCTGCAGATCGCGCCACATCAAGAATTTTCTGAACGAAAACTCACCCAGCCAGATTTCGCTCTTTACTTCCCAGCCGCGCCGATTCACGACCAAATGTCGGAAAAGGCTTAACACCCTCTCGACATCGACTCCGCTTTCGTCCGCCGGTGCGACGTCGGGGATGTCGTAGGCGATACCGAAGTCTTTGCGGAGTTTTTCCAGAAGTGTGGGATTGACTCTGGTGTCTTCATCTCGGGATACCAGCTTGATCCCGGACAATCCTGCACGAACGCTCGATCTCTCGATCGTGACCGGAACCAGAAGCAATGGTGCGCGGTTCGCGGTCGAGGTGTGGTCAGATTCTTTCCACTGCAGAATGCCGAGCGCCAGGTAGAGTGGGGAAACGCCTCCCTCTTCCTCGGCTATCCTCGCCGTGCGGAACAAATCGACGAGTCTCGTTTCAATCTTGGCCTTGTCGTCGTCGGCCAGAATGAGCTTCCCGCGATCCAATGATGCAGCCAGATGTGTACGGAGACGCTCCTCAGCCACTTCTCTTGGAATGGGCTTCTGGGTCGACGCATCGATCTGCCTTTCGAAGTTAGGATTCGGCTCGAATCCGAACGATTGGTCACCTGCGAGCTTGTCTTCAAGCCTACCGAGGTCATCGCCAAGAACTCGCAATGTCTTTGCAGTTGGGCGGAAGTTGAGCAGTCGGTTCCGAAGGCTCAAGTCCAGCAGCTTCCGTTTCCATCGTTCAAGGCGTTGATTCGGCGTTTCGCCGTCACCTTCGATTTCTCTGATCGCGCTTTCTTGAGGCAGGGCGATTGCATCTGGGATGCCAGTCTCGTCGGCCCTGCCGCTACGCTCGGTATCCTTTGGCAATTCGAATACGCCGCGCGTCCGCGGCGGAATCGGCCGAATGCCAGTCCCCCGCGCCATTCTCAAATCCAATACTCCGATGAACTTCGACTCCTCGGAGAGATTCCGAGCGCCAAGCGCTTGAGCTTCGGAGACCAACGCCTTCTTGTCCGTCAATCGCGTCAGTTCGAAAGAGGCCAACTCGCCGATGGCGAGGCGCTTACGAAGGGTCTCGCCATCATCCTCAAATGGAGAGGAGAGCGAGAGATGCTGCTCGAGCCAGGAGCCCGCCCACGCATGGCCCTCACTGAACATGATTAGCGGATGGAGTCCAGCTTGTTCGAGGCAGCTCGAGTACAGGATCGCCAGATCCAGGCATGTGGCCAGCTTTTCACTGCCGATCTGATCCGGCAGGCGAAGGCGTTGCCCGCGCGATTCAAAATGAGCAGGGGGATTCGAATACGCAAGCTGCTCGTCTCTCAGCGCGGAGTAGATCGCTGCAAGCTGCTTCCCGACTATGTCGCGTGATTCGCGCTGGTAGCCAACAAAGCCGTCGATGCCAACTCGCTTGAGCAACTGGGCTGCGTTTGAAAGGATTCGCCCGACGTAGGGATGGTTCGGCTGGATGTAGGCTGCCAGCAATTCGGGAATATCGCTTGTGCCTTCCCACTGTTCCGCCGGAAGCACTCGAATCTGTTGAACGCTTGTGCAAAGCCTCTGATTTCCTGTACTTGCAGTGATCGTCAGCGTCGCGTTGTGGGATTCTGATACGCCAGCAATGCGCTCAAAGGCAGGGAAGACTCTTACGTCCGTGAATCGGCGTTCGCCAGGGTCAAGTCGATCGACGCGAAGAACGCAGGGGTGCGAAAAGCACGGTTCACTTTCGAACGCGATCTCGATGTTTGAGAGCGACTCACGGCCGGACCATTTCACGAGCAGCTCTCGCACAATCGGCTGCGAATTCTGCGTCGAGGCAAGGTTGACCCACCGAGCACAAGCCGCCGTCAATTCGAGCTGTGGTTCTTCTGGTGCGACCTCGGCCGCTGCCTCAGAACAAATCCGTTCGTCATTCACGAGGGCCCCCGCTGCCGGCTTGGCCGGTCTGTTGCGGAAATAAAGTTGGTGCCGAGATTCTGCCGACGCCTCTGTTAAAAGTAGTTCAGGACCCTGGCAACTTCAATCCCAGTACCCGTGATGAGCATGGCGAATCCGCGATGTTGCACGTGGGGATTGAGGGGTTTCACCGTGCGAAGCATCCGGTGCGGCATTTCCTTGTGCGTCCATGTCAGTAACGACCATCTCAGCGAAAAGGAGATCAATGTCTCATTTTGACTTCCGTGCGGGTCCAAGTGGCGCCGCAGCACGTAGTGAGGCCAGTTCTTTGTGAGCTGGTTCTCCGTCTTACTAGTTTGACGAAATCACGATGTCGCCATGGGACTCTACATTCGAAAGTCCGTTTCAGTCGGGCCTTTCCGCTTCAACTTATCCGGTTCCGGGGTGGGCATCTCCGTCGGCGTGCCAGGCTTTCGCATTGGCGCAAGCCCACGAGGAAACTATGTCCACATGGGCATGGGTGGCGTGTATTACCGCAGCACCATTCCAAGGCGCGCCTCAAAGCCAATCTCGCCAAGGCATGTTCCCAACGCATCTCCGCCAACTTCCGATGTAGTGATGCACGAAATCGAAAGTGCAGACGCGCTGACCATAGTGGATAGCGATTCGGCTGCGCTAGTCGCGGAGATGGATGCAAAGCGGCGGAAATTGCGTCTATGGCCGTGGGTGCTAGCTGCTGGTATCGCCGCGCATCTGATCGTCTTTAGCGAATGGCCATCCACGCCGTCTTGGGTCGGATTTCTGATTGCCGCGACATTTGGCGTGGGGATCCTGTGCGCGATGATTTTCGACCAAATTAGAAAGACCACCGTGTTGCTGTACGAATTTGAGCCCACCGCAGGTGTGCGGTTCGAGAATCTTCATTCAGCCTTTGATGCGCTGAAAAAATGTCGCAAGAAGTGGCATATCTCAGCAGAAGGAAAGGTACGGGACCGGAAGTACCACGCAGGCGCCTCAAGCCTTATCAGGCGAAAGCAAATTTCGATTGGCCTGGGAAGTCCTCCGTTCGTGAAGACAAACGTGGCTGTTCCATACATTCCAGTCGGCAAGCAGACACTGTACTTCCTGCCGGATGTGGTGCTGGTCGTTGAGCCGAATGCTGTCGGCGCGGTGAGCTATTCAAAGCTGGCTGTCGAGTCGTCTCAAACACGGTTCATTGAAGAGGAGGGCGTGCCCCAAGATGCAAAGGTCGTCGATCGGACCTGGCGATACGTCAACAAGAAGGGAGGTCCCGATCGTCGATTCAAGGACAATCGGGAATTGCCGGTTGCTCTCTATGGAGAAATGACATTGTCGAGCGACACAGGCTTGCGAGAGGTCGTTCAAGTGTCGCGCCTTGGGGTCGCAGAGATTTTGGCAGCGGCCGCCCACGAGATGGTAGAAGGCGCGCAAGCGCGGTACTAACCTGACAGTCGAGATCAAAGAAGGGGCGGCATCTCGCGGAATTATTGGATATTCCACGCCGCCTCTTCGATCACCTTCGCCACCGCCTTCGGCTTCGAAATCAGCACCGCGTGACTCGCCTTGACGCGCGTCACCTTCGCGCCCGCCCGCTGCGCCATGCGCTCGGCGGCCGCGGGTTCCAGCGACCGATCTTCTGTCGCAAGCACGAAATAGCTAGGCTTCTCGCGCCACGCGGCCACGTCCACCCGCCCTTCGAACGCGCGGACGGCCACGGGCATCTGCGCGTGCGCCATGAAGTCGGCCTGGGCCCGCGGCAGATCGGCGCCGAAATTCTCGGCGAACTTCTCGGGCTTCAGTGTCACGAATCCGTCCGATGTCGCGATGAAATCCTTGAGCCGCTCTGGATTGGGTGGCGCGGCCTGGCCGGCGGTCTCGCCGGCATCGGGGACAAGCGCGGCGACGTAGACCAGCGCTTTCACCTTGGGGTCGGTGCCAGCGACGGTGATGATCGCGCCGCCGTAGCTGTGACCGACGAGCACCACGGGTCCGGTCTGCTGGTCGAGCACGCGGCGGGTGGCAGCGACGTCTTCATCCAGTCCGGTCAGCGGCTGTTGCACGACGCTCACCTGATAGCCGTTGCGCACCAGCACGTCGTACACGCCGCGCCAGGCGGAGCCGTCGATCAGCGCGCCGTGCACGAGGACGATGGAGGGCTTGGGAGCGGGTGTCGCCGTGATGGCGGGCGAGGTGAGGGTGATGGCGAGGAAGCAGGTAATTGCGCGGAGCACGGTTGTAGTTTTCATGGCCGCAGTGTCGCCTAAATCGGCTGGGAATTTAACGCTGGTGTCTCGCGGGTCCTGCGAGAACCTGGAGCTTCCGGGTGAATGCCGGAATACCGCCAGAATCTTCCTCGCGTAAAATGCCCGTTCATTGACCTCATCTCCCGACAACTACCCGGCGCGCCTCTCCACGCGCCTCGCCTTCCTCGTCGCCGGCTTCGGTATCTCCTGCTGGGCTCCGCTCGTGCCCTACGCAAAGGACCGCCTCGCCGTCGACGAGCAGATGCTCGGCATCCTGCTGCTATGCCTCGGCATCGGCTCACTACTCGCGATGTTCCTCACCGGCATGCTGAGCTCGCGCTTCGGCACGCGGCCGGTCATCCTGATCAGCGGCTTCGGGCTCGCCGCGGTCCTGCCATGGCTCGCCATCGCCTCCACACCGTTCACGCTCGGCACCACGCTGCTGTTCTTCGGTGCCGCGCTCGGCTCGCTCGACGTCGCGATGAACATTCACGCCGTCGAAGTCGAGCGCGCGGCGGATCGGCCGCTGCTGTCGGGCTTTCACGCGCTCTACAGTCTCGGCGGATTCGCGGGCGCGGCGTTCATCATCATGCTGCTGTCGTTCGGGCTCGGGCCGCTGCTCTCGGTGGTAGTTGGAGCGGCGCTGATGGTCCTGGCGATGTTCGTCACCTGGCCGGGGCTGCTCAAAACGCGGTCCGCGGACGGTGACCCGCACTTCGCGTGGCCGCGCGGCGTGGTGCTCATCATCGCCGCGCTCGCCGCGATCATGTTCCTCGCCGAAGGCGCGGTGCTCGACTGGAGCGCGCTGCTCATCACGGGCAACGGCCTGGTGCACGTGGAGCAGGGCGGTCTCGGCTACATGTTGTTTTCGATCGCGATGACGGTGATGCGCTTCACCGGCGATGCGTTGACGGCGCGTATCGGGGATCGCGCCATCATGGTCTGGGGAAGCCTGGTGGCCATCGTGGGGTTCGCCGTGATCCTGCTCGCGCCGTTCGTGGCGCTCGTGATGGTGGGATTCATATTAATAGGTATGGGTGCGGCGAACGTCGTGCCGGTGTTGTTCCGCCGCGCGGGTAGTCAGACAGTGATGCCGCCGGTCCTCGCGATCGCGGCGATCACGACCACGGGATATGCCGGTATCCTGCTCGGGCCCGCGCTCATCGGGTTCGTGGCCGATCACGTGGGGCTGACGCTGGCGTTCTGGATGCTTCCGGTGATGGTGTTGTCGGTGCCGCTGTGCGCGGGGGTGGTGGCGCCGCGGCGGGGGTGATGACGTTCCAGCTGGAACGTCGGGGCCGATCCAAACGGATTAGACGTTGAGGGGCCAATACTTAGTCGTTTCAGGCAGATACGCGTCGTTGACGTTCGCGACCGGCGGCCATAAGGTCGTGCTCGAACGGCAACTCATTTGACGCGAATCTATATGCGCAAAGTCGACCACATCGAACAGCAAATCCGGGAACTCTCGGCTTTGGAATTCGCTGAACTGCGTGAGTGGGTGCTGGAACAAGACTGGGCCGCGTGGGACACGCAGATCGAAGCGGATGCGGCCGCGGGCAAACTGGACAACATGGTTTCCGAAGCAAAGGTCGAATTTGAACGCGGCAAGAGCCGCAAGCTTTGACGCATTTCGCCTCGCGATCCTTCTGGGAGTTGTACGACAGCTTACCCGCAGACATTCGCGCGCTGGCAAGCCGGCCCTCGCGGAAACCTGCAGCCGAGAAGCCCGTCAGCTGATGCAGACGACGTTCCAGCGGGAACGTCCACCCCTCGAATCGGTTCGATTCCGACAGCAAACGTACGGACCGCCGTCACAGACTCCCCCCATGACGGCCCCTCACCAAAACTGGACGGTGCTGCCGCACGGCGAGGTGACGCGCATCAACGACCGCATCCTGACGGTCGTCGGTGACCTGACGATGCCACTGATGCATCTGCCGCGGCGCATGAGCGCGGTGCGGCTCGCGTCCGGCGAGCTCATCATCTTCAGCGCCATCGCGCTCGACGAGTACGGCATGGACGAACTCGAGGCGTTCGGTCGCCCGGCCTACCTCGTGGTGCCGAGCCAGATGCACCGGCTCGACGCGCCTAGCTACGCGAAGCGCTATCCCGACATCGGCGTCGTGGCGCCGCGTGGCGGCGCCGAGAAGATCGGCCAGGTCGTGCGCATCGACACCAGCTCGCCGGACTTCCATGACGCGGGCGTGCGCTATGTCGAGATCGCGCACGACTCCGTGCTCGAGGTCGATTGCGCGGACGGCCTCACGCTCATCGTCAACGACCTGATCGGCGACATCCACGGCGAGAGCGGCGTCGGTGGCTGGTTGCTGCGGATGATGGGCTTCGCGGGCGATGAGCCGCACGTGCCGGCGCCGGTGAAGTTGACCATGGGCAAACACAAGAGCGAAGTGTCCGCGCAGTTTCGAAAGTGGGCGGATCGCGAGGACCTGCGCCGGATCATCGTCTCGCACGGCGACCCGATCGTGTCCGATCCGCGTGGAGCGTTGCGCAAGCTGGCGGCGAGTCTCGACTGATCAGGACGCCGCGGCGAGGGACCGCGCGCGCTGCTCGAGCGACCGGTGCAGCTTGTCGAACGGTTCGATGAACTTTCGCACCCCCTCGCGTTCGAGCTGCGTGCTGACCTCGTCGAGATCGATGCCGAGCTTGCCGAGACGCTCGACCACGCGTCGGGCTTCGTCGAGATCCTGCTCGATGCACACCGCCGGTTTTCCGTGATCGCGATAGGCGTCGAGCGTCGCCAGCGGCAGCGTCGTGACGGTCTGCGGCACGATGAGCGGCTCGACGTATTTCGTGTCCGGATAGGCCGGGTCCTTGGAAGACGTCGAAGCCCACAGCAGGCGCTGTACGCGCGCGCCCGCGCTCGCGAGTTTTCGCCATCTCGGACTCGCCGACCATTCCTGAAAGTAGTTATATGCAAGGCGCGCATTGACGATCGCCGCGGCGCCGCGCAGCGAGCGTGCTCGCGGATCGTCGTGCCGGTCGAGTCGCTCGTCGACGAGCACATCGATTCGGCTCAGGAAGAAGCTGGCGACCGACGACACCGGGCGCAGCGGCTGCCCCGCCGCGAGCCGCTCCTCCATCGCCGCGAGAAAACTCTCGACGACTTCGCGGTAGCGGGCCTGGCCGAACAACAACGTGACATTGATGTTGATGCCTTCCGCGAGCAGTCGCCGGATCGCGGGAATGCCGGCTGCCGTGCCGGGCACCTTGATCATGGCGTTGGGCCGGCCGAACGCGCGCCACAACCTGCGGGCCTCGTTCACCGTGCCTTCCGTGTCATCCGCGAGATGCGGCGAGACTTCGAGGCTCACGAAACCGTCGGACTGGTCCCGCCCGTAGATAGGCGCGAACAGGTCCGCGGCCGTGCGCACGTCGTCCAGCACCAGTCGCTCGTAGATCTGTCCCGGATCCAGTCCCGCGCTCGCGCGGATGTCTTGCGAATAGTCATCGCCCGCGCTGATGGCCTTCTCGAAGATGGCCGGATTGGAGGTGATGCCCGCGAGTCCATCGTCGGCGATCATGCGCGCGATGGTGCCGTCGCGCAGCCAGCCGCGACGCAGGTCGTCGAGCCAGACGCTTTGTCCCAGCTCGCTGAGTTGCCGTAGAGGATTCATGCCGCCAGTTCACTGCGCGGCGGCACGCTTCGCAAGCGCGATCGTGGTCGCGTGACGTAAGCATGCTCCCACCTGCGCCGAACCTCATCCGCATCCGCATACACCCGTATGCACCACTCGCCGACTTGCGCTCACGATGTGTGCGCGGATACTCCCGTCCGCGAAGAGGCGCCCATGTATCACATCATCGACTCAGCCAAACCATTCGATCAGGCCGTCGCGGATCTGGACGCCGCCGTCAAGGCGGGCGGCTTCGGTGTCCTGCACGTTCACGATCTCGGCAATACCTTGCGCAGCAAGGGGCAGGCGTTCACGGAGCAGTGCAAGGTATTCGAGGTCTGCAATCCCGCGCAGGCGTCGAAAGTGCTTGCGACGGACATGCGCCTCAACATGGCGCTGCCGTGTCGCATTTCCGTGTTCACGGATCACGGCAAGACGCGGATCGGGATGATCCGCCCGGCGCAGATGCTTGCGCCGCTCTCGCAGGATCCGGCGCTCGCGAAGGTCGCCGCGGAAGTGGAACAGGCGACGATCCGGATGATCGAGGCGGCGAAATGACAAGAGGGTCAGACGTAGCCTGCAACGATGACTGACAGACCATGGTCCACTGGTAACGCCTGACCACGCGGCTACGCTCGATCGAAACAGCCGCTGGGATGGGTGTCCGATGCCATCGCGCAACCGATTTCTGTACCTGGCCGTCTTCGCCTCACTGCTGGCGCTCGGTTGCGCCAGCACACCTCCCCCCGACGCCGAAATGGCGCGCGCCCAAACCCTGATCTCGCAGGCCGAGAGCAGCGGCGCGCAGCGCTTCGCGGCTTCCGACATCGATCGCGCACGCAGCAAGCTGGCGGAAGCCCAGGCGGCGATCGCGAGCAAGGACTTCGACGTGGCGCGCATGCGTGCCGACGAAGCGGCCGCGGACGCGGAGCTGGCTGCCGCGCGTGCGCGCAGCGGCGACGCGCAACGCGCGGCCGACGAGATGCGCAGGAGCGTGGAGACATTGCGGCAGGAAGCGGAGCGCGGACTGCCGAGGAGTCAGCCATGAAAATCGCTCGCGAATTCGTGATTGCTGCCGCCGTGGGGTTGTGCGCGACCTTCTTCGTTGCCTGCGGCTCAGGACCGCCGTTGAACACGAATGCCTTGATCGAGGCGCGAACGTTGGTCAGCCAGTTGTCGGAGAATCCCGCCTCTCCCGAGGTCGCGAGCCGCGAACTAGCTGCCGCGCGCAACCAGCTTTCGCTGGCGGAAACCGCGGCCAAGGAAAAGGACCAGGTCGCGCTCGATCATCACTCCTACCTTGCGAAGCGACAGGCCGAGACAGGCAGCGAGCGCATTCTCGAACGCGACGCGCGCAGAGCGGTTGCGCAGGGCGAAGCCGATCGCAATCGCGTGCTGCTCGAAGCGCGCAACGCCGAGCTCGAGGCGCGCAAGGCGCTCGCGGCGCAGGAGACGCCGCGCGGCACGGTGCTCACCCTCGGCGACGTGCTCTTCGACACCGGCAAGGCCATCCTCAAGCCGGGCGCGGACTCGACGCTGAACCGTGTGAGCGATTTCATGATTCGGTATCCCCAGACGCGGCTGCGCATCGAAGGCCACACGGATAGCCAGGGATCCGACCGGCTCAACTACGAACTATCGCAACGTCGCGCGGTGGCGGTCGCCGACGCGCTCACGGCGCGCGGTGTTCCCAGGGATCGCATCCAGACGGAGGGCAAGGGCCCGTCGTTGCCCATCGCCAGCAACGACTCGCCGGAAGGGCGTCAACGCAATCGCCGCGTCGAGATGGTGTTCTCCGATAGCAGCGGAAACTTCGCCGGCGGCTGACCCGGCGGGGCGCGCCTGCCGGAAATTTACAATACGGCGCGTCGTCGCGTTTCTAGCCTTGATACCCCATAGAAGCAGGGGTATCCATGCGAACACGATCAATCTCTCGCCGCGCGGCGATGGCGCTCGGCCTTCTTGGAACCATCGCGGCGGCGCAGACCGCGCAGCAGGATTACTCGACGTTTTGCGCGGCCTGTCACGGTGCGAGCTTTCGATTGCCGAGTGGCGGTGTTTCGGAACGTCCGTCGGCCGAACTCGCGGACATCATCCGAAACGGCGTGACCGTCCGCGGCATGCCGGCGTTCGGCGCTCAGCTCTCGGAGACCCGCATCCTGGCACTGGCCGAATGGGTGCGGACCCCATCCGCAACCGGCAACCGCAAGGTGGGCACCACTATTGAAGCGGAGTCGCTGAGCCGCACTCATTCGGCTAACTATGTCCTGATGCCGGCCACGGTCGGCTACTTCAGCGAACGCAGCTTTCTCTGCTACGACGACGTCGACCTGACGGGCGTGCGCAGCATCGAACTCAACTACGCGAAGGGCAATCCGGACGTGGGTCGCTACGCGGTCGTGGTGGGCGACGGAGTCACTGAGCCGCGTATCAATCTTGGCGAGAAGTCCGCGGTGCGCACGGCGGACTGGAACACCTACACGCGGCAACGCGTCGGTTTGAACCGGGAACTCACAGGCCGCCAACTGCTGTGCTTGTACGGCGTCGAAGGCGGCGGCATCTTCGATCTCGACAGCATCACGCTGAGCGCCGAGGCAGGCGAGTACGACGCCCCAACCATGACGTTCGCCGACCCGCCCAAACCGGTCTTCGAAGCCGCGGGCTACCGCTTCGAGCTCGAGAAAGTCGCGGAGGCGGGCTCGGACATGTGGGGCATGGCGTTCCTGCCGGACGGCACGATCCTCGCGACGCTGAAAGGCGGGCAGTTGCTGCGCTTCAGGAATGGCGGGCGTGGTGAACACATCGAGGGCATACCGCAGGTCTGGGGTGGCGGGCAGGGCGGATTGCTGGCCGTGAAGCCGCATCCGCAGTACGCGAAAAACGGCTGGATCTATCTATCGCTTTCGGATCCCGGCCCGGACAGCACGACCGCGATGACCCGCATCGTGCGCGGCCGGCTCGATGGCCTGCGTTGGGTGGGCCAGCAGGACATCTACCACGCGGATGAAAAGTTCTACACCTCTAACTACGCACACTTCGGATCGCGCTTCGCCTTCCACGACGGCTACATCTTCCTCAGTGTCGGCGAGCGTCAGAATCCCGACAAGGCGCCGGACCTCGCGTTCCCGTACGGCAAGATCCATCGCCTGCACGACGACGGCCGGATCCCGAAGGACAATCCCTTCGTCGGCCGCGCGGGTGCGTTGCCTTCCATCTGGACCTCCGGCCACCGCAATCCTCAGGGCATGACCCGCCACCCGCGCACGGGCGAAATCTGGTCCGCCGAGCACGGCCCGATGGGCGGCGACGAGCTGAACCTCGTGCGTCGCGGAGCGGACTACGGTTGGGCGCGGGCGAGTTTCGGGACACACTACGACGGAACTCCGGTCGGTCCGAGTCCATATCTCGAAGGCATCGAGCCTCCCGTTCATCACTGGACGCCGTCGATCGGCGTGTCGCAGATCGAGTTCTACTTCGGCGATCGCTTTCCCGAGTGGGACGGCCAACTGCTGGTAGCTAGTCTCGGCTTCCAGGAGCTGCGCCTGGTCCAGCTTCGGGACAATCGCGTGATGAACGATCGATTGCTCTTCAAGGGACACGGGCGAATTCGCGATGTAGTCGTCGGGCCGGACGGTTATCCTTACGTGGTCCTTAGCCGCCACAACGGCGGCATCTACCGGATGAGGCCTGCGTCATGATCAAGACGAATCGCGCA
>JAEYUC010000083.1 GCA_023433705.1 Pseudomonadota bacterium | reverse complement strand
AACGCGGGCTTTCATTACCAGTGGTTCCGGCCGAACCGCCGCTTCTGGTCCGGCCTCACATCGCTCGAGCGCAACGAGGAAACCGGCATCGAGGCGCGCTTCACGATCGGCGGCGGCGTGGGGCGGTATTTCTATCAGAGCGCTCGCGCTGAGATCTCGGGGCTCCTCGGACTGGTGGCGCTCGAGGAATGGGCCACCGGGATCAACGACAGCCAGCAGAGCCTCGAGGCGCTCGCGGGCGGGAGCTGGCGGATCTTCAAGTTCAACAAGCCGAAGATTTCGCTGAACTCGACGTTGCAGCTCTTTCACAGCCTCACCGAGTCGGATCGCAATCGCACGAAGCTGAACTTTTCGCTACGACAGGAGATCGTCTCAGACCTGTTCATCGACGTGTCGCTCTTTCACGGCTACGACACGAATCCGCCGGATCCCGCGGCGGAGAAGGACGACTACGGCCTGACTACTTCGGTGGGTTATTCGTTCAACTGATCACGGACTCTTGCGCCGCGTCCGCGCCTGCTCGAACGCATGGCCGATCGCGAGCAGCGTCTTCTCCGACCAGGCGGGACCCATGATCGAAATGCCTACCGGCAATCCGGACACCTCGCCCATCGGCACGGTGAGATGTGGATAGCCGCTGACGGCCGACAGCATCGTCGAGGAGGCGATCGACGAGGGATCGCCGTTCACGAGGTCGATGGACCAGGCCGGGCTCACGGTCGGCGATATGAGGGCGACCACGCGGTTACCGCCGAGTAGTTTGTCCAGGCCTTCCTTGCCGGCGATGAGCCGCGCTCGCTCGAACGCCTTCACGTACTTCGGATCGTCGAGGCCTTCGGTGGCCTGCGCCTGCACGAACAGCTCCTGTCCGAAGTGGACGGTCTCGCGCGGTTCCGCGTCGTTGAACACGATCAGGTCCTCGAGTGTGCGCGTCTTCACCGCCGCCGGCGTCGTCGCGAGATAGGCATTCAGCCCGACCTTGAACTCCGTGAGGAGCAAGGTCAGCTCGTGTTCGCCGATATCCGCGAAATCGAACTCCTCGATCTCGACGAGCTCCGCGCCCTGCGCCTTCAGCAACTCGAGCGCCGCGTTGAAGACCGCGTCGGTCCGCGGCGTGAACCCGTTGATGAAGCGCGCGACGCCGAGGCGTGTTCCCTTGAGCGCGTCCGGATCGAGCGCGCCGTGGTAATCCTCGACGGGACGCTTCGGGTCCGCGAGCGCCGCGAGCAGCAACGCATTGTCCGCGACCGTCAGCGTCATCGGGCCGGCGGTGTCCTGGGTGTGGCTGATCGGTACGATGCCGTCGGCGCTGATGAGGTCTACCGTGGGCTTGATGCCGACGAGGCCGGTGATCGACGACGGGCAGGTGATCGAACCGTTCGTCTCGGTGCCGATCGACGCGGGCGCGAGACCCGCGACCACCGCGGTGCCGGAGCCCGAACTCGATCCACATGCGGTGCGGCGCGGATCGTGCGGATTCACCGCGAGGCCACCGACCGCGCTCCAGCCGCTCGATGACCACATGGACCGGAAATTCGCCCACTCGGATAGATTCGTCTTCGCGATCACGATGACGCCCGCGGCCGCGAGACGGTCGACCAGCGGCGCATTGCGTTCGCGCAGGTTTTCGGCGAGCGCGAGCGAGCCGGCCGTGGTCACCATGCCGGCGATGTCGATGTTGTCCTTGATGACGATCGGCACGCCGTGCAGCGGCCCACGCACCTTGCCGGCGGCCCGTTCGGCATCGAGCCGCTTCGCCTCATCGGGCGCGGCTGGATTCAGCGAGATGATCGAATGCAGCTCGCCGTCGCAATTGCGGATGCGCTGCTGATAGGCGCGCACGAGTTCGACGGCCGTCACTCGTTTAGCGGCGAGCGCGGCCGACAGCTCCTCGAGCGTCGCGTTCGCGAGGTCGACCTTGCCGGCCTTCGCGGGTTTGTCGCAGGAGATGGCGGCCCATCCGGTCGACGACAGCGCCAGCGCGGCGAGTGCGAGGAAGAGAACGAGTGACTTGTTCGGGCGGATGGCGTGTGTCACGGATGTGCGCCTCTGAGGTTCCTGTACGCGGATCAGTACTCGAGCGAGTAGATAGGAAACTTCTCGCGCCGGCCGTACTCGGCGATCCCGGCGGCGACGTCGGCGCGCGCCAGCAGCGATTCCTTGAGCGCGGCCAGCTTCTTCTGTCGCTCGGTTCGCGGGGTCTCGGCGTAGAGCTGGATTTCGGCGAGCGCCTCGGCACGCTCTTCGGCATCTTTCAGTCGCGAGATCAGCAGCACCGCCGCGCCATCCACGTCGCCGGCTTCGAGCAGGGTGTCCTGCGCGGTCTGCATCGAGTCTTTCTGGTTCTGGCGCATCCAGGCGACGATCTCCTCGACCTTGTCCTCGTTTCCGAGCTGGTGGTGCGCCTGGAACCGGACGAACTGGCATTGCGTGCGGCCGTAATCGCTCATGCCGCGCGACCAGTCGAGGCTGTCCACCGCTCTCAGCGCTTCCTCGGGACGGGCCAGCTCGTTGTAGAAGAACCCGAGGTTGATGGCCTGGCTCACCTTGTCTTCGCGATTGCGGTCGCTGCGTTCCCAGGCCGCGAGCACCGCCGCGGCCTCGTCCCATCTACCGAGGGCGCGCAGGGCCGTTGCCTTGTGGTTGTAGATCCAGTTGAGGCTGTCGTCCAGGTCGGAGTACGGGGGCTTGTCGTCCGAGGACTTTTCCACCGTGGCGATGATGTCGTCGGACAGCTTCACCATTTCCTCGAAACGGCCGAGGGTGTGTAACGCGTATCCGTAATTGACGACGGCGTTCAAGACCCCGGGGTTCTCGTTCATGGCCTTTTTCGCGTGCTTGAGCTCGCGCTCGGCCGCGGCCTGGACGTCGAATGTCGCCGGATCGCCCGCGGTCAGACGGTCGTACGTCCGGTCGATACGCATGGCGACGATTACCGAACTATTCGTGATCCTCCTGGCGACTTCGCGCGCACGCGCGAGATCCTGGCGTTCGAGTGCGTCGGCGGCGAGCAGCATCCACAGGTGGCTGGGCTCGGTGTCGTAACGGAACTTGTATTTCGCCGCGAACAACGCGTTCAGCAGGTCGAGTCGCTGTTTGCGTAGTTGCGGCTTTCCGAGTTCTCGCGTCGTCCGGCTGACGAGCCAGTTGTGATACTCCGTGTTCTTGAGCTCCTTGGGCCACTTCTTCGCGACCGCGGTCAGCGCGAGCCCTGCGTCCGCCCAGTTGTCGATCGCCGCGGCGGTTTCCGCGCGATGTATCCAGGTGTCGCCCTCGGCATCGGGAAAGCTGGTCGCGGCAACCACGAATTCGTGGGCGCTGAGATTGTCGTTCGTGCCGGCGGCCGCGTATGACGCGAGCAGGAACGTGAAGTACTGAAGTTCGCGGGGCAGTTCGGCGAAACGATTCTCGGCGAGAGCCTGCTCGAGAAGGCTCGAAGCCTCGGCATATTTGTCGGAGGCGAGCGCCTGCCTGCCCTGTTCGATCAGCGCGACGATTTCCGCGGCCGGCGTCTGTGCGGAGGCATTCATCGCCGGCGCGAGCCACGAGACGCACACGAGCAGCAGCGCGGACCCTAGCGAACGCGGCGACGACATCTTCAATGTGTTTCTCCCTCGGCGAACGCCCGCCTGCCTGCGGCACGGTACACGCAAGCACCGAGCGCCGCCAATCGAGGACGCGCGGCGCGGTCATGCCAGCGCGGCGATCACCTCTTCCGCGGCGCGCACGCCACTGTCGTGCGCGCCGTGCACGGTGGAAAACTCCGAGCCGCTGGTCGCCTCACCCGCGAAGAAGATGCGTTCTTCGAAGGGCCGCGCGAGTTCCGCGCGTGCTTCCACGCTGCCGGGAACCGCATAGCTGTATGCACCGCCGACGCGGCTGTCGCGGCTCCACGCGGAAGCGGCCAGCGGGCGCAGCTTGCCGCGGATGTCGGCGCCGAACAGGGCCGCGAGCTGGTCGAGCGCGAAGGCGAACGCCGCGTCGATGCCGTCCCTGTCCACCTTGCGTGCGCCATCGCCGCCGAAGAATGCCTCGATGACCGGCCGTCCCAGCGGCCGAAGGTAGTAGGCCGCCGTCGACGTGTCGCGCGGATTGCCGATGACCTGCGTTTCGGGCTCGAAGGGTGCATTGCCGAGGATCTCGAAGAACAGCTTTTCGTTGCGGCCGAGCGGCAGCCGGGCGGCGGCATTGCGCCAGGCATCGAGCCCGGCAGGTAGTTTGATCGTGCCGTTCGCGAGCACCTCGGTGGACACCGTGAGCAGCACGGCACGCGCGCGCACGGCGCCGACGCGCGTGGTCAGTGCCACGCCGGCGGATCCGGGCGCGATCGATTCGACGGGCGTACCGAGGTGCACGGGGATTCCGGGAGGAACGCTGCGCGCGACCAGCGCGCCGAGCCCGGTGGTCACGCGCCAGTTGGTTTCCGTCGAGGACTCGTCGTAGCGCACGTAGTCGGCCGCGGAAAGCTGCTCCGGAACCGCGCCGCTTATGAAACCGACGATCGTCCGGATGTAGTTGTTCCACCGGGCATTCGGGATCAGGGCATCGCTCGCGCGATCGCCGGGCGGCGGTGATTTCGCCAGTCGCTGGGTCCACTCGGTCAGTGCCCTGCGCGCCTCGGCCTGCTCCTCGCGCGAAAAGCCGAGACCGCGATACTGCACGCCCCAGGCCGCGGGAGATTCATCGATGTGAACGCCCGCTTCACGGGCGATGTGAACCCACGCATTGTGTTCCGCGGAATGCAGCCAGCCGCAGCCGAGATCGAGCTCGTGTCCCGAAACGCTGCGCGTCCACGCGCGCCCGCCGAGACGCGAATGCGCTTCGAGCAACATGGTAGACAGGCCGCTGCGCGCGAGGCGTCGCGCCGCTCCCACGCCCGCCGCGCCGCCTCCGACGATTACGACATCGACGTCGGCGCTCAAGGGAGTTTCGTCCCCGTGAGCCCGGCGAGCTTCGCGACGAGCTCATCCTGAAATCGTGTGTCGAGGGATTGCGTCGCGGGCTGCTGCCGTCGGCGATGAAACCACAGTCCGCCGCTGGTTTTCGCATCCGGGTCGTCGCTGGCCGCGAGCCAAGTCTGCGTCAGGTATCCCAGCTCGAGATCGTCTGGCGCGCCGGCGCCGCCCATCTTCGTGGGCACCCAGCCCGGATCGACGGCGTTGCTGAACACCTTCGGCCAGCGACGCGCGACCGCGAAGGCGAGCGTGGTCAGGTAGAGCTTGCTTTCGGCGTACGCGCGGTGCGTGTCCCACGGGCGAGTGGTCCAGTCGATGTCGTCGAGTGATCCCTCGCCGCTGCGATGCATGCTGCTGCTCAGGTAGATCAATCGATCGGGACGTTCGATGAGCGCGGTCAGGATGTAGGGCGCGAGCACGTTCACCGCGAAAACTTTCGCGTGACCCTCGGGCGTCGAGCCGCGGTTCGGTTCGCGATAGATGCCAGCGTTGTGAATGACGGCATCCATGCGGCCGAGCTCGTTGACCTGCCCCGCGAGATCCCGCGTCTGCGCCACGCTCGCGAGATCGCCGATCACGACGCCCGCGGCGCGCGGTGCGAGATTCGAGAGCGCGGCGGCGCGTTCTTTCGAACGTGCGTGCAGCACGACCTGGTGACCGTCGGCGATCAGTTTCTGTGCCGCGCCTCGGCCGAGGCCGTCCGTCGATCCGGTTATGAAGATGCGCCGCACGCTTCGCTCCTTTGCTCGGGGAACCTTGCCGATGGATGCGAGGGCGAGTCCTAGAGAGAGCCCTTGGACAAGGCGGCGCCGTGTGGACGATGCATCGTTCATCGCTGGCTCCAGTCGTTGTTCATCCATCTGTCCACCCTCAGCCCCGGCGAGTTCCCGCGAGCGAATTCTTCGCGCAACTGTCCGGCACGTTTTCCGCGCCCGAGGGCAGACTGCCGCATTGCGAAGCGGAGATGGCTTCCGTTTTCTGTATTTATTCGGCGCATTCGCCCGCTTGCGCGGCGGGCGGACTCGTGTCCCGGCGCGCGAAAGCTCGGCCGTGGAACCGGACCTGGCCGTTATGGCCCTTATGGACGATAACGAAAGCTCGGGCAGTAGCCGCGCCCGTCCGGGGTGCCGATGTGCATCATGGCCTGCGCCAGCGAGCCGAGGTCGAACATCAGCTCGAGGGCCTTGATGAAAGATTTGTCGCCGCCCTCGAGCCAACTGCCTTCCAGTAGTCGCAGCATCCGCGAGTACGTCGTTTCGAAGCGGTCGCTCGCCTCGCGCAGCGCTCGCGGCGCTGCGAGTCCGTAACCATTCGGTGATGCGGGCGCCAGCGTGAATACGGGTGGCTGCGGAATCGGCTTGCCGCGCCTGAGCTTCTTTTCCATCGGATCCCAGACGAGCTCGGTCTGCATGTCCAGCGACTTGAAGCGGTAGTAGTGAGACAGGTACTTCGCGTAGCGCGGATACGGCAAACCGTTCGCTCCCTCGCCCTGCGCCATGATGACGGTCAGTGCTTCCTCGACGTGCTCGAGCTTCGTCATGACGAACCAGGTGAACGGTCCCGCGATCTGCCAGCGGGGATCGAGCTTCGGGTTCAGTTTCTTGAAGACTTCGATCAAGGCGATGTAGAAGCGCCCGATCGTCTTGTCCTCCGGCGGGAATTCTTCGAGCGGATCGTCATCGATCTGGATCGGCGTCTCCGGCCGCTCGATTTCCATGAAGGTCGCAAGCGATGAGGGACCGTAGCCCTCGAGCCGAAGCTCGAGCTCCGGATGCACGCCACCCGGGAAGCGACCGGGAAACCGCGGAACGACCGCGCCCGTGAGAATCGGCCGCTCACCGAGCGCGGAGAGCAGATTGCACAACAGCGAAAGGTGCAGCATCTCCTCGTGCGCGACGGCGCGAATCGACTTCGCGACGGGATGGGCCTGGTCGATGATCGACCAGAGCGCGGTCAGATAGAGCGGGATGGTCGCGAACTCGACCTGGATGGCGGCGCGCAGGGCTTCCTTGAGATCGTCGATCGTCGGCGGCGGGACGAGTGACGCCGGCGTGGTCCGTGCCACCGCTTCCTTCACCGCGTCGTCGACGACTTTCTCGAGGATCTTCTTCGACGCATCCGCTCCGAATGACGGCCGACGTCCGAGCTCGATGGTTTCGGGAATCACGGGCCGCCTCGCCGCGGCTTCGAGTCGCTCCGTGAGCTCCTTGAGATCGAATTGCACGGCTTCGCTCATCGCAGCTCCCCCGCGCCCAGGCGTGTGCCGAGCCGCAGTGCGAGTGCGGCAAGTGTCAGCGTCGGATTGACGGCCGCCGCGTTCGGCAGGACCGCGTTGGAGCAGACGAACAGGTTGTCGATGTCGTGCACGGCGAGATCCGCATTGGTCACGCTCGCGTCGGGACTCGTTCCCATGCGGCATGTACCGGACGCGTGATCGCCGCGCGGGTTCTCCTTGCGGGGTTCTTCCCGCGTGTAGCCCATCGACTCGAGGCACTGGAACAACTTCTCCTGTGCCGCCGCGATCGTATGCTGGAACTTGGGTGGTTCACGACGCGAGAAGCAGATCCGGGTCTTGGGAAGCCCCAACTTTCCGGTGCCTGGTGCCAGTGTCAGGCGATTCGCCGGATCGCCGAACTCCTCGATGAACGCGCTGAGTCCGGCGCGGCTCTCTCCGCCAGCGAGGGCGTCGATCTCCTCGCGGCTCTTGCCCAGCACCATGTGTTCCTCGAAGCGGAACTCCGGGAGGGCGCGATTGTTGAAGACGAACATCTTGCCGTCGGCCTGCAACTGCGGCGTGTCCCAGCTGCGCGACATCAGCGTCGGAAAGTCGTATTCCTGGAAGAGTTTGTCGTGGTTGTCGGTGCGCCTGCCCGAGACGCTGAAGAGCAGGTGGGTCACGATGTGACGCCCCACCTGGTCGTAACGATTGCCGAGGCCCGTGGGCCATTCCGGCGATGTCGACGCGAGCAGTAGTTTGGTCGATTCGTAGGTGCCCGCGCAGACGATCACCTTGTTTCCGAAAACCTCGATCCACTCGCCGCTGGCGGCGTCGAGGAACTCGACTCCGTGCACGCGATTGCGTTCGGCGATGATCCGCCGCACCGGCGCGTTGATCCTGAGGTGCAGGTTGCGATGCCTGGCATCGTGCAGCAGTTCGTCGAGGTGATCCTGCGCCGAGTAGCGGCCGCCGATCGGACAGTACTTGCAGGTTCCGGTCGTCATGCAGCGCTTGAAGCGCGCGATCGGCATGTGCCCGGGTTTGAGCCCTATCTTCTCGAAGGCATCCGCGAGCCTCGATTCGTGGGCGGACCAGACATACGGGGGAAGTGGATAGCGACCCGTGCGGATGGGGCCTTCGTCGGAAGGGTCGCCGCAAACGGAGAGCACCTGCTCCGCGAGCCCGTACCATGGCTCGAGTGTTTCGTAGTCGAAGGGCCAGTCCGCTCCGCGACCGGTGCGCGAGCGACAATTGAAATCCTCTTCCTTGTAGCGCAGCGACCAGCCGCCCCAGTGCATCGTGGAACCGCCATAGGCGCGAACGCGCGATTCCTCGAAGATCCACGGCGTGTTTCCCGTCGAGAAACTTTCCCGCGCGTCGCCACTGCTCTTGTCGTCGTCGTACGTTCTGGCATACGGCGTCTTCTTTCTGTCCAGGACGAGATCCCACCAACTGCGCCGGTCGCGCGACGGGATGCGGTCACCCGCTTCGAGGACGAGAATCGAAGCGAGCCGGTTCGCCTCCAGCAGGCGATCGCAAAGGAGAGTCGCCGCGACGCCGCTGCCGACGATCACGTAGTCGTAGTCGCGGCTCATTTTCTGCTTCCGGTGCGCACGGGATCCCATTCGCGAAAACGCGAACCCCCCATGTATCCCGTGTAGTTGCGAGCTTTCGGCACGAACGCCCTGAAGCCTCCGGTCGCGATGAAGCAGCGGATGAAGTCGTTCGCGACGTGGAACTTGGCGTGTGTGAGTTTCGTGATCGCCTGGCTCGGCTCGGTGACCACGGTTTGATGGTAGAACTTGTCGATCGCCGCGGACTCGCCGAGCTTCGCGACCAGCGACTCGTACACCTCCGCGGCGTTCGCGTATTCACCGCGGTAGTCGATGTCTCCGGCGCCACGGGCGTCGAGCATGTCCAGCCAGCGGCTGCGCAAGAGTTCGATCTCGATATCCAGCTTCCAGTGGGTCGCGATGGCCCGGAACATCTGCCACAGCGTATCGAGTTGTCTGGCGTCGAGCGGTTCGACGGGGGGCTCGAGGATCTCCGGCTTCAGCGGGCCGTCCCACGGATCGGTACTCGTCAAACAATGGCTCCTGAGCGGATACCCGCGCCATCCGTTGTTGTTCTAACAACATACTGTCACGAGCCGGCGAATCCTCCCACCCGCGGGAGGATTTTCCTGTCAGGCGAGCCAGCCCGGTACTGCCGCGGCTTGAATCACCCACTTGGCCATCTGCTGTTCGTCGAAGGCATTCTCGCGGATGTCGTAGTAGCGGACTTCGGGAGACTTGCTGGTGCCCGGCGGCAGCGGATCGAGCGAGGTCCCCTTGAAGAACGTGATGCGCACGAAGTGCGTGAAGACGTGCACGGCGAGGAACCAGCCCTTTCCATCCACGCCGTAGAAAGGCGAATTCCATCTCACTGCTTTGCGCACCTGCGGGATCTTGCGCGCGATCAGCTCATCCACGCGCTTGCCGATGTCCTGCTTCCAGCCCGGCATCGCGGCGATATACGCCTGCACCGGGGCATCGCCATCGCCCTTGGCGATCTGCGGATTGCCGCCCGAGAGGAGCCGGACCTTCGTGCCGCGTTTCGGCGCGGACTTTTTCAGGGGGGCTTTCTTGCGCGCCGGGCTCGGCCGCGAAGCGGATCGGGTCTTACTTTTTCGCTGAGACATTGCGCTCCACCGCGGCCTTGATGAGTGATTTGAACGCAGTCGCGTCGACCGATTCGCCTTCGGTCATGTCGATCGCGCGACGCATGTTTCCTTCGAGGCTCGCATTGAAGAGCCGCTTCGGGTCGGGAAGGCTGGCGCCGTGCGCGAACGTGAGCTTCACGGCGTTCTTGTAGGTCTCGAGCGTGCAGATGATGCCGTCGCGCGAGAAGGTAGGCACGCCGGCGGGGTTCGAGGGCTTCTTCCACTTTCGCTCTTCGACGATCTTCGGATCCGCCGCGAGGATGAGCGAGCGCAGGCGCGTTGCCGCCGCCTCGCGCCAGTCGGTCGCGTCGGACTTGCGGGCGCTCTTGCCCCGGGCGGTGGTGGGGGATTTCGCCCGAGGTTTCGCCGTGGATTTCATTGCGTCCGTCTCCGCGTCCTGCCGTTACGTGGGTAAAGTTTGCGATGACGGTGATGGGGAAAGCAATTGAAGAACCATCTCGCTCGCGCGGTGCGACTTCGGGTCAGGTATCGGCTGTCAGCAGGATCGTCAGCAGGCCAAAGGCTATCTGCTGTGCGTCGTTGCTCGCGTCGTTGGAGAACACGGCGATGACCGAGCGGGTCTCGCGGTCGAAGATGAACTGACTGCGGAAGCCGACGATGAGCCCTCCGTGGCCGACCAGCCGGTCACCGATGAAGAGTCCGTAGCCCATCGAATCCAGAGGGCCGCCATTTCCGATCCGCACATGCGGAGTCGTCATCAACCGGATCGAGCCCGGGCTCAGGATCGTTTGCCCTGCCGCGGTGAATATCCGCGTCCATCGGGCGAAATCCGCGAGCGTGGTGATCAGGCCGCCGTCCGGCGCGGTCGCGGGCAACGTCTCGGCGTCATCCGGAACACGCATCGCCAGTTCGTCGTTCCATCTCAAGCCTTCGGCTTCGTCCTCGGCCGGGACGTGCGAAGCGACGTGGATGCTCGACGATGTCATCCCCACGGGATCCAGGATGGCGCGCTTCACGTATTCGGCGTACGAAGCGCCCGTCTGGTTCTCGATGATGCTGCCGAGCAGCGTGTATCCGAGATTCGAATACGCGTACCTGGAGCCGGGCGCGAACTCGAGGTCTTTCTCCATCGCTTCTTTCAGCATGCGGTCGACGGTGCCGTCCAGGCCGAAGCCTTTGGCGAGGCGATAGTAGTCGCGGGCGACGGCGTAGTCCGGAATGCCGCTCGTGTGAGATAGAAGCTGATGAACGGTGACCGCGTCCCACTTCGGCGATCGG
This sequence comes from Pseudomonadota bacterium, assembly GCA_023433705.1. GTDB lineage: Bacteria > Pseudomonadota > Gammaproteobacteria > Steroidobacterales > Steroidobacteraceae > CADEED01. The sequence continues at coordinate 32,554 of JAEYUC010000083.1, read as the reverse complement.
TATCCGACCGGTAGATAGGTGTTGATGGAGCCATCGAGCTTCACCACGCCTTGCTCGGCGAGTCGCATGATTGCGGCGGCCGTGAACTGCTTGGTGATGGACGCGACGTGGAACTTCGTATCGATGCCATTCGCACGATCGCCCGTCGCCGCGCCGTATCCCCTGGCATGGAGGATCTTTCCCTCGCGCATGACCAGGGCGGCCCCGCTGAAGTGCTCCGTCGACTCCATTTGCCGTAGATAGGAATCGAAAGAATGTTGAACGCGCACTGTCTCGGCCGCCTTGCAGCCGGAGCAAACAAGCATGACGAAAAACAGCAAGAACGGCAGGGGCCGGTTCATTGGGCGAGTATGTCAGGTCCCGGGTGATGGATAATCAGCCGGCAGGCACCGTACGCCGCCGCCTCGAGGAAAAGTTTGTCGATGTTTGCCCCCGGTTCACGTCTCGACCGCTTCGAATTGCTGGAACTGCTCGGCGCGGGCGGCATGGGCGAGGTATATCGCGCGCACGACTCGCGCCTGCGGCGCGATGTCGCGCTGAAGCTGCTGCCGGAGAATTTTCTGGGCGATGCGGAGCGCCTCATGCGCTTCGAGCGCGAGACACAGGTGCTGGCATCGCTGAGCCATCCCAACATCGCCGCGCTCTACGAGATCGTCGCGGTGCCATCGTGGGCCGCGATGCGGCCGTGCAGGTGCGCCTGGACGAGCCCGCGGTATCGCGGTGGCATGCCCGCATCGTGGTGAGCAGCTCGGGAGCGATGCTCGAGGATCTCGGCAGCAAGAACGGCACGTTCTCGGATGGTCAGCGGATCGCGGCGACACCGGTGCGGCTGCGCGACGGCAGCCAGGTCAGCTTCGGCACGATGCTGGCTATCTACCGCGAATCAGGGAGCGGAATGCCGACACAGACGCATTGCGGGCCGGAGTAGTTCTCGCTACGCGAAGATGAGGCTGACGAGGATCGCGAACTGCAGGATCACCAGCAGCTCGCTTGCGCGGGCGACGCCGGAACCTTGCATCGATGCGCCCTTGACGACGGCCACGGGCCTGTATGAGGAGAGCACGGTGAAGCGAGGGCGCCACAGTGACGGGCACCCTGTGGCCTTGCAGACACTCATTCACAGCCATGCCATCGACGTAGCTCATTCCTGTAGGACTCAGAACCCGACGCGGTATTGGGCTTCGGAGCCGGTCGGAGATGGGACTACCGCCAATGGGGCCAACGGCTCGACATTCATTCCGCCCAGCTCGGCGCACAGTTCGAGACCGCTCTCGTTCATGCGGAGAACTTCCATGGCTACCGAAACTGAAATACTCATTGAAAGGACCCCCGCACCATTCGAGGGAATGAAGATTTCCTGGGGTGGCGTGTTCGGTGGTGTGCTTGCCGGCATCGGCGCGCTGCTGTTGCTGTCCAGCTTGGGCGTCGCGATCGGGATCTCTGCGACGGATCCTCGCAACCCGGACGGCTCGGCGCTCGGAATCGGCGCCGCGGTGTGGACAGGGCTTACCTTGCTGATCTCGCTGTTTCTCGCGGGTTGGGCTTCGACGCGACTCAGCATGCTCTGGGAACGCACGACCGCGATGTTCGAAGGTGTGCTCGTGTGGGTCTTGAGCCTCATCCTCATCCTCTATCTCGCCGCGAGTGGCATCGGCCTCGTCGCGAATGGAGCGTTCAACCTGGTTGGCAACACCGCGCAGGCGGTGGGCAATTCGGGGATGTTGAATGTCGACGCGCTCGCGTCCGGCAATGTTGACGAGATGCTTGGACGACTGCGCGATCCGCAGACCGCCGCCGTGGTCGCGGGTGCCACGGGCACATCGCAGCAAGAAGCGTCGCGGACCCTGCAGGAGTTGAGTCAGCGCGTCGAAGCCGCGCGGAACAATCCCGCCGAAGCCGCCGCCGAGATGCGCCGGAGTCTCGCGGCGCTGACCGCGCAAGCGCAGCAGAACCTGTCGCAGGTTGCCGCGGAAGCCAAACCTGAAGCCACCGCGACCGCCTGGATCACCTTCGGGGCGCTGGTGCTTTCGTTGCTGGCAGCGATCACCGGGGCTGGTGTCGGACGCCGCTCGGTAGTCGGACGCGCGGACCGACGGCGCGCGCCGTAACCGGTCGGCGAAGCGCGGACGCAGCTGGACGCGATGGATCGCGCACGCGATTCATCGCTCCGGTGCGATGCCGTTCGCGGGCGAACATGTGGCGTTCAAACGTCCCGCGGGCTCCAGTGACGCGTCTCGAGCCCGCGAACGGACAAATCTCGATCCCTGCAAGTAGTTTGATTGGGTTGGAGCGTTCCGCGAACCGGCGCGACCACCAGGACCACACTGGGGCTGAGGTGTTGTTTTGCGGTATGAAAGTATTGACAAACGATAACTCCTTATCGTTTAATACTGTCGCCCGGACTTCACGTACAGGGAGGATTCGACGATGCTCGCGATGACTGCCGATCGAATGAACACAATCCAGCGCGCGAGCCGAGCGCTGCTGATCTTCTTCATCTTCATGTCGGTCATTTCGCTGTGGGGCACGTACGCGGCGATCCTGCACCCGTTTCCTGCCGACAGCAGAACTCTGGCAGGCGTCGTGTTCGAGGGCGCAGCCGTCACTGGCAAGATTCACGGCTTGTGGCTGACGCAGCTGCTGCTGAGCGCCGCACTGACCCTGAAGGTCCTCTATCACTTCATCAGGCTGATGGTCCTGTATGCCAGGGGCAGGATCTTCACGGCGCAAAGCGTCGCGCATATCCGGCAGGTCGGACTGACATTCGCGTTTGGTCTCGCGATCTGGCTGGTCGTACTGATCGGTGCATGGCCGGAGATTTCGGCCGCACGTGACCAATGGACGAGCATCATGCCCTCATTTCCCGGTGGATCCGTCGTCGGCGCCTGCCTGTTCCTGTTCGCCAGCCGGATCATGGACGAGGGTCGCAAGCTGCGCGACGAGCAGGACTTGGTGGTCTAGCTACATATGCCTATCGTCGTGAATCTCGATGTGATGCTTGCCAGGCGCAAGCTGCAATTGAATACCGTCGCCGAGCGCGTCGGCATCACGCCGCAGAATCTGTCCGTGTTGAACGCGGGCCGGGCTCGCGCGATCCGTTTCAGCACGCTCGAGAAATTGTGCGAGGTGCTGGAATGCCAGCCGGGCGATCTGCTGGCGTTCGAGAGCGAGGGCCGGCGAGAACCCGAGACCCTGAGGCGCGAAGGATCGGTGTGAGTTGCGCCGATGGCGCCTGAACTCAGGTTATGAGAGAGGGCGGTACCTTTCCGCCGCTTCGTTGCAGCTCCTGCATGACCCGCCGATGCAACCACACGTTCATCGCGGCGGAGTCATTCATGTCGCCGGGATAGCCGAGTTCCGTGGCGAGTTCCTTGCGATTGGCGAGCGATGAATCGATGTCGAGGAGCTTCATCAGATCCACGATCGACGTTTTCCAGTTGAGCTTCTGCGGGTTCTTGCTCGACAGATTCGTGAGAACCGCTTCGACGTCGACTTCTTCGCGTGGCTCCCAGGCAGCGTCCGCGGGGCTGGCAGCGATTCCGGGAGATGCCGCCGCCGGCGCCGCGGGCGCTGGCTTCGCGGTGGGAGCCTGAGGATTGGGCGCGAGCGGGCGAGACTCGTGTTTGCCGCGGAAGATCGACTCCTTGAAGCGATCGAACAGGCTCATCGGAATCGTCCGGGCAGCGGCATGCGTCGGCTTGCCGATACACTCTGCCGATGGTTCAGACGCCGGAGGAGTTTTCGCAACAGCAGCGGTGCGGCCGCGATGAGCAGACTGCGAAGCAGTGGTTTCATGCGCCCCATTGTGCGAAATCGAGGCACCATCATCTGTCCGTCAGTGCGCCGGGTGCGCGCCGATTCCGCGCGATTCCCTGTCGGTGCGGATCGGGAGGCGTCGTCAGGTGCTCGATAGCCGTCGAAGATGACCCATTGCAGACACTCCTCTTCGGCTTTCCCGGGTCACTTGCTTGGCGGAGCCCCGAGGGCATCCGGAAGCGTGGCTTCGAATTCTGTTTCGCCCTCGAGGACGGCGTATTGGATCATGCGGCCGTCTGACTTCAGCAGCGGCGTGCCATTGGGTTCCGTCGCCAATTCATGTCGCATCTTCGAGATCAGGAATCGGATGCGCCCGTCGACATCGATGATCGAAGCCGGAGCGACCCACGTATGCTCGCCGGTCGATTCTTTCGGCAGCGGAATATAAAGATCACCCGTGTACCTACCCGACAGATCATATCGCTCGAAGATGACGTCGGGGCGCGTCCTTCGAGCCCCTTTCGGCAAATTGGGAATTCGACGGTAGACGGCGTTCCCGGTGCACACGGGCGAAATTCCATCGATAAATCTCATCTGGGGCGCCGGCAGGTCGCTGTGAATGAAGGTCACGTAGTAGTCCGAGATCCCCGGTCGCTGCTCGATCGACAGCACTCCCTCACAGCGCGGATCATTTTGCTGGTGGCCGCGCGCGATGATCGACGGGTCCGTATCGTCAATTCGCTTGGGAGGGTTGAACGTTCGATGGGAGATGACCCTTGCCTGCAATTCAAACAACTGCCTTGGTCGTTCCGGCTCCATCGATAGTGATGCCTCGAGAAATCGTTTGATGAACGCGTACTCGACGTATTTCCGCGGGGGACTCAAGGCGCGAACCAGTGGATTTTCTTCCAGCGCGAAATGCAACCAGCGCGGAACTGGCGAAGACAGCTCGCGCTTCGGGCTCGGCACTACCGCGCGCAACGTAGCGGTGGTATTCCCGGATTCGCGAACATCGATGTCGATCCGCGTTCGATTTGCCAAGTCCTCAATTTTGATGACTACGGTTATCCGTGCATCCTGAAATGCTCCGGTCTTGACACCCAGTTGCTCGAGGATCTCCTTGGGTGTCTCCCATTCGATCCTCCGATACCAATCGATCCTTTCAACGATGATGCACGGGTCGCGGCACCATGGTCCTGTCGACTCGAACAGCGCCCGGTCGTATCTGATTTCATTGCGTGAGTCGAGGAGCACCGGTTCGCGCAGTCTGGCCTGAAGTTGTCGGTGGATCGTGGCTTGCTCGTGTACACCGTGACTTCCCCGTTCTGCGCTTTGCTGTCTGAGGAACAGACCTGCGAGAGTGAGAGTTCCGAAGGCGATCAGCGCCGTCAGGAGGTAACTCGCGAAAGTAAGTCTCTTGGAGCACGCGACCAAGGACGCTGGAACGATGCTCAACAAGGCAACGATGAGCGAGGGCCAAAACAGGAAGGCCATCATGCCAAAGAGCGGAATCAGACCTAGCACAAGCAGTGCCAAGCCGCCAAATAGCAGCCCGTAAACGGGCATCCACGCAGTCTTCCCGGAAATCTCTTTCCGGAGCCCGTCGCGTATCCGCACTCGAACCTCGCGCGCGTCCGCTATCTAACTACTTTCGCAGAGAATCGGAAACTCAGACGTCCAGGTTCGACACCGCCAGCGCGTTCTTCTCGATGAACTCGCGGCGCGGCTCGACCTGATCACCCATCAGCGTCGTGAAGATCTCGTCCGAGGCCAGGATGTCCTCGATGCGCACCTGCATGAGCCGGCGCGTTTCGGGATTGATGGTCGTGTCCCAGAGCTGCTCGGGATTCATCTCGCCGAGGCCCTTGTAACGCTGGATCGACTGGCCCTTGCGTGCCTGCTCGAGCAGCCACGTCATGGCCTGCTTGAACGAGCCGACGTCTTCGCGTGCTTCGCCGCGCTGGATGTACGCGCCCTCGCCGATCATGCCGGCCAGGGTCTTGCCGAGTTCGACGATGCGCAGGTATTCCGCGGACTCGAAGAATTCCTTCGGCAGGTACTTTTCTGTTACAGAACCGTGCTCTGTCTTGCAGACTGTTACACGGGCGGGATGGTTAGCCGCGATCTGATAATCGACGTGATAGCTGCGCGGGCTATCGGAGAGCGTGTTCAGGTGCTCGGCCAACTCCTTCGCCCAGCCGCGCATCCAGTCCGCGCGATCGAACTCCGCGGCCGTGACTGCGGGCATGTAGATCAATTGCTCGAGCAGGCGCTCGTCGTAGCGGCGCGCCCAGCGGCGGATGATCCCCTGCACTTCCATGTATTGCCGCGCGAGCGTCTCGAGACCCTGGCCGGCCAGAGCCGGCGCATTCGCATTCACATGCAGTGACGCATCGTCGAGTGCGGATGCGAGCAACATGCGGTTGAGCTCCGCATCGTCCTTGACGTAGATCTCCTGCTTGCCGCGCTTCACCTTGTACAGCGGCGGCTGCGCGATATAGACGTGCCCGTTCTTGATGAGATCGGGAATCTGGCGATAGAAGAACGTCAACAGCAAGGTGCGGATGTGCGATCCGTCGACGTCCGCGTCGGTCATGATGATGATGCGGTGATACCGCAGCTTCGTGATGTCGAAGTCGTCCTTCCCGATGCCGCAGCCGAGCGCGGTAATCAGCGTGCCGACTTCCGCCGACGACAGCATCTTGTCGAAGCGCGCCTTCTCGACGTTCAGGATCTTGCCCTTGAGCGGCAGGATCGCCTGCGTGCGCCGGTCGCGGCCCTGCTTCGCGGAGCCGCCGGCCGAGTCACCCTCGACGATGAAGATTTCGCAGAGTGCCGGATCTTTCTCCTGGCAGTCGGCGAGTTTTCCGGGCAGGCCCGCGATGTCGAGCGCGCCCTTGCGGCGCGTCATCTCGCGCGCCTTGCGCGCGGCCTCGCGCGCACGCGCGGCCTCGATGATCTTGCCGACGATGGCCTTCGCTTCGTTCGGATGCTCGAGCAGGAACTCGGCGAGCTTCGCGCCCACCGCGGTCTCGACGACACCCTTCACTTCCGACGAGACCAGCTTGTCCTTGGTCTGCGAGGAGAATTTCGGATCCGGTAGTTTGACGGAGAGGATCGCGGTCAGACCTTCGCGCGAATCGTCGCCCGTGGTCGGGATCTTCTCCTTCTTGGTCGCCATCTCCTTTTCGATGTAATCGTTCAGCGTGCGCGTGAGCGCCGCGCGGAAGCCGGCGAGATGGGTGCCGCCATCCTTCTGCGGAATGTTGTTCGTGTAGCAGAACATCGATTCGGTGTACGAATCGTTCCACTGCATGGCGACTTCGACGCCGATCGGGCCTTCCTGCGTACGGAACCAGAACACCGAGGGATGAATCCCGGTGCGCGAACGGTTCAGGTGCTTCACGAACTCCTGGAGTCCGCCGGCGTGTTCGAACACGTCGGACTTGGCCTCGCGCTCGTCGATGAGCTCGATGCGCACGCCCGAGTTCAGGAAGGACAGCTCGCGCAGCCGCTTCGCCAAAATTTCGTAGTCGAAGGTGATGTTGCTGAAGATCGTGGGACTGGGCTTGAAGCGCACCGTCGTGCCGCGGTCCGTCGTTTCACCCGTGATCGCGAGTGGCGCGACGGGATTGCCCAGGCGGAACTCCATCTTGTGGGTCTTGCCGTCCTGGTTGATCGTCAGCCAGAGGTTGTCCGACAGCGCGTTGACCACGGAGACGCCGACGCCGTGCAGACCGCCGGAGACCTTGTACGAGCTGTCGTCGAACTTGCCGCCCGCGTGGAGGACGGTCATGACAACTTCGGCCGCGGAGCGGCCCTCCTCGGGGTGGATGTCGGTCGGGATGCCGCGGCCGTTGTCCGAAACGGTTACCGACTCGTCCGCATGGATCGTGACGACGATGCGATCGCAATAGCCGGCCAACGCCTCGTCGATGGCGTTATCCACAACCTCGAAAACCATGTGGTGAAGGCCCGTTCCGTCATCGGTGTCACCGATGTACATGCCGGGTCTTTTGCGCACCGCATCAAGACCCTTTAAGACCTTGATTTTGCTTGAGTCGTAGACGTCGTCGTTGGCCATGACTGACTCGGAAAAACGGGCCGAAATTATAGCTGTTTCACGTGCCCTTGTTCCACGTGAAACGTGGCTTTTGGCGCCTGAAAAAGCGCTGTTTCCGGCGTCAACGAGGTTGCGATCATCTGGCAGCGAAGCGAGCTCAATTCGTCGAACAGCCGGTGCAGGTTCTTCTCGTCAAGCTCGGCCGCGGGATCGTCCAGAAGCAATGTCGCGCGCAGTCCCAGCTCATCCTGCAGAAGCTGCATCTGCGAAACGATCATGGCCACGGCCGTCAGCTTCTGTTGTCCGCGGGAGAGCGTCTCGCGGGCAATGCGCCCGCTACGACGGAGGATCACGTCGGCGCGGTGTGGACCCGAGGACGTCGTACCCCGGGCGCGATCGCTCTCCAGGTGGGCACGCAGTGAGTCCTGGAGCGACGTACCTGCAGCCCAGCCTGTCGTAAAGCTCGCGGTCACTCCCAGTCCTCCGAAGCGCTCAAAGGTTTGCTCGAGCCTCGGTGCCAGTCCCTCGACGGCCTTCTGGCGCGCTTCAGTCATCGCCTCCCCGTTTCGGATCAGCTCGGCATCCCAGGCGGAAACATCCCCCACTCCGGATCGCAGCGCTGCGTTCCGCTGTTTCAAAGCTCGGCTATATCGAGCCCAATGGACGCCGAAGCTTGGTTCCACGTGGAACACCAGCCAGTCCAGCCAGCGTCGGCGTCGCTCCGGTCCCTGGTCAACGAGCTTGTGAATCTCTGGATCGATGGCCTGAACCGGAAGCACGCCCGACAACGCCAGCAACGACGCCGCGTTCTCGCCGTTTATCCGGGCACGTGTGCCGCCATCGGACGAGATTTCGATTCCGGCCTGCTGGGGCGGCTCATCGTCGGTGCGGCCGAATACAGTCAGCGCACCCTGGCCATGCCGTATGAGCCGCTCGCTGCTTCGGGTCCGAAATGAGCGACCGCGCCCGAGCAGGAAGATGGCCTCGAGGATGGAGGTTTTCCCGGCGCCATTCTCGCCGGCGATGAGATTCAGCTCCGGCGCAAACCGGAGCTCCGCGGATTCAACGCAGCGGAGATTCTGGATCCGCAGCTCGGCAAGCGACATGCAAAGCCGCGGCGCCGGGCGTCAGAGACGCATCGGCATGACGACGTACTTCGAACTCGGTGTGCCCGAAGCGCGCACGAGGCAGCTGCTGTTCCCGTCCGTGAGTCCCAGCACAACCTTCTCCGAATCGACGGCCGCCAGAGCATCGAGCAGGTACGTCACGTTGAAGCCTATCTCCACCTCGTCGCCCGTGTAGGTCACCTCGACCTGGTCCTCGGCTTCTTCCTGTTCGGGGTTATGTGCCTGGATCGTGACGAGATCCGACTTCAAATTGATGCGAACTCCGCGGTACTTCTCATTCGAGAGAATCGCGGTACGTTGCAGGGCCTGGCGCAGGCCTTCGCGATCCGCCTCGACTTGCTTGGTCGGATTCGTCGGGATCACGCGGCCGTATTCGGGGAAACGGCCGTCAATGAGCTTCGAAGTGAAGCGAATGTCGCCGATCTGGGCGCGTACATGACTGGAACCGATCGCCAGATCCACGTTGCCATCTCCGCCCAGGATGCGCTGCAGCTCGAGCACACCCTTGCGCGGCAGGATCACCTGCTGATTGTTCTTGGCCTTCGACTCGAGCTCCGCCTCGCAGAGCGCCAGACGATGCCCATCGGTGGCGACCGCGCGCAGCGTCTTGCCTTCGGTTTCGAGCAGAAGTCCGTTCAAATAGTAGCGAACGTCTTGCTGTGCCATCGAAAAGTGCGTCTTGTCGATCAAACGCCGAAAATCCCCCTGGGCGAGGGTGAGCGTCTGCTGGGCATTGATCTCATCGACGACCGGAAACTCCGAGGCGGGCAGGGAAGAGAGCGTGAATCGCGATTTTCCCGCCTTGATCGATACACGTTCGCCGTCGGTCGCAACCGTTACCTGCGTTTTCTCGGGCAATGCACGGAAGATATCCAGCAGCTTGCGGCCTGGAACGGTCACGTCGCCGGGCTGCTGCACCTGGCAGGCGCTCGAAGCAACCAGCTCGACCTCGAGATCCGTGCCCGTGACGCTGATGCGGTTATTGCGCGCAGCCAGCAGGACATTGGAGAGAACGGGCATGGTTTGCCGACGTTCGACGACGCCAATGACACTTTGCAGAGGGGCGAGGATTTCCTCGCGGGTCGCGGACAGCTTCATGCGGATGCCTTCTGTTCTTAAGGATTTAAAGTCAGTAGTAGCAGCTATAGAGCCTGTGGACGACGGGGATTACGCGGATTCCTACAGACCAATCAGACATTTGCACTCAACGAACTCCCTGAATCAACTTACCCACAGCCTGAAGGTACGCTGTGTGGGACCTGTGGATGAAATTGTCCCCAAAAATATCCACAAGGTTTCCACCGTCATCCCGTCAGGGTTCTCAACAGGTTTTGATAGTCCTCACCCACGCGCTGCTCCGCCACGCGCAACTCCTTGATGCGACCGCAGGCGTGCAACACGGTGGTGTGATCGCGCCCGCCAAACGCATCGCCGATCTCCGGCAGGCTGTGAGTCGTCAATTCTTTCGCGAGCGCCATCGCAACCTGGCGCGGACGAGCGATGGAGCGACTACGGCGTTTGGATAACAAATCTGCGACGCGCACTTTGTAGTAGTCAGCCACCGTCTTCTGAATATTTTCGATAGTGATCAATTTCGCCTGCAAAGTCAGCAGGTCTTTCAACGCTTCCTTGGTGAATTCGAGCGTGATCGGTCGGCCCGTGAAACGCGAGTTCGCGACCACGCGTTTCAACGCGCCTTCGAGCTCGCGGACATTGGAGCGAATGCGTTTCGCGATGAAGAACGCGACTTCTTCGGGAAGCTGCACGTTCGCGGCCTGCGCCTTGCCGATCAGGATCGCCACGCAGGTCTCGAGCTCGGGCGGTTCGATCGCGACCGTGAGGCCCCATCCGAAGCGGGATTTCAAGCGTTCTTCGAGGCCCGAGACTTCCTTCGGATAACGATCGCAGGTGACGATCACCTGCTGCTGCCCTTCCAGCAGCGCGTTGAACGTGTGAAAAAATTCTTCCTGCGAGCGGTCCTTGTTCGCGAAGAACTGGATGTCGTCGATCAAGAGCGCGTCGAGCGAGCGATACGCCGTCTTGAACTCGTTCATCTTGTTGTGCTGGAGCGCGATGACCATGTCGCTCACGAACCGCTCGGAATGGATGTACGCGACACGCGCTTCGGAATCGCGCGCCTTGATCGCGTGACCCACGGCCTGCATCAGGTGTGTCTTCCCGAGACCGACACCGCCGTAAATGAACAGCGGGTTGTACGCGCGGCCGGGATTCTCGGCGACCTGCAGGGCCGCCGCCTTCGCGAGCTGGTTGCTCTTGCCCTCGACGAATCCATCGAACGTGAAATCCGGATTCAGCCGGACTCCGACGACGATGCCCTCGCTGCGCTTGGGCCGCGTTACCGGAGGATGGGCTTCGACGTCCGCCGGCCGGATGTTGTCCACCGGGCGCGACCCGACTTCCACCGTCACGATGGGTGCGTCGCCCTCGACGAAGCGGCGCACGATCTCGCCCAGACGCGACAATAAATGCGAGTTGACCCAGTCGACCGCGAAACGGTTGGGAGCCAGGAGCTTCAGCGAGCCGCTGCTCTCGACGGCCTGCAGCGGACGCACCCAGGTATTGAAATGCTCGCCCGGCAATTCTTCTTCGAGCGCGCGCACACAGCGCGCCCACAGGCCGCTGTCCGCGGTCGTGGCTTCCGCCGAAGTCGAAGGACGCGAGGCTGCATTCACGGTGGGTGTCGTTCCGTCTCTTGGGGGCGGGGAAAAAGGGGTGCGAAGTCTAGCCGTTCCGTTGCCCGATCAGGAGGGGGTTTGTATTGACACCCACAGGGCCCGCTGCGTACCCTTCCCGCCCTTTTTTTCGAGAGATCAGCGGCTTCGGGCCGATCATCATGAAACGCACTTATCAGCCGAGCAAGATCAAGCGCAAACGCGCCACCGGGTTTCGCGCACGCATGAAAACGGCCGGCGGTCAGAAGGTTCTCGCGCGCCGCCGTTCCAAGGGACGCAAGAAGATCGTTCCCTGACGCGCAAGCGTCGTGTGAGCGCGGGCCGCCATGGAGCCCAGCCCCAAGCCCAGCTCCAGACGATTGCGGTTCGGCGCCGAGCTGCGCCTGCGCAGCAAGCTGCAATTCGATGCGATCTACGCCGGCGGTCGCCGGGTCGATGACCGGTACTTCGGGTTACGCATCAAGGCCAATGGTCTCGATCATCCCCGCATCGGTCTCGCCGTCGCGATAAAAACCATGGGATCCGCCGTGGCGCGCAACAAAGTGCGTCGCCTGGTGCGCGAAAGCTTCCGCCTCGCACAGCATGACTTGCCGCCGGTCGACATCGTGGTCGCCGCAAAAAATCCGACGCGCGAGGCACCCGCGGCGACGTTGCGTGCTAGCCTCGCGGCCCTTTGGCAACGTGTCGCAAAATGATGCGTTTCGTACTGAAGATCCTGATTCGTGCGTACCAGCTGGTGTTGAGCCCGCTGCTCGGACCGAGTTGCCGCTTCTATCCCTCGTGTTCGCACTACGGGCTCGAGGCCATCGAGGAGCACGGCGCCCTGCGCGGCACCTGGCTCACGATCAAGCGCATTTCCCGCTGCCATCCCTGGAACGAGGGCGGATTCGATCCCGTCCCGGCCTGTCACAAGCATTCTCATGACTAACAACATTCGCGTCTTCCTGTGGCTGGGCCTGGCGCTCGCCCTGTTCCTGAATTACCAGCAATGGCAGATCGACTTCGGCCCCAAGCCGACCGCGCATGCGGTCACGACTCCTGACGGATCGGGAACGATCCCGGCATCTCCCGCCGATACTGTTCCTCAAGCGGCACAATCCAACCCGACTTCCTCGCCAACTGATGCAGTCCCGACGCCCGCGGCACCGGCTGCCGAAGTGCCGGCCGTGGCGCCCGCGGTCGAAGCGCAGACCGGCGGCGTCGTTCGCGTGACGACCGACGTGCTCGTGCTCGAAATCGATCTGAAGGGTGGCACGCTGGTCCGTGCCGAGTTGCCGGGCTATCCGATGGTGAAAGGCCAGCCCGACCCGGTGGTGCTGTTCAACCGCGACAGCCCCTCGACCACCTACATCCTGCAGTCCGGCCTCACCGGCGCGAAGCCGGAGGGCAATTACCCGAACCACCTCGCGGTGTTCTCGAGCGCCCAGGAAAGATACACGCTCGCATCCGGCCAGCAGGAACTGCGCGTGCCCCTCACCTGGACGGACGACGCGGGGGTGACGGTCACGAAGACGTTCGTTTTCCAGCGCGGCAACTTCGCGGTCGGCCTGGAGTACCAGGTCGCCAACACGGGCACGTCGCCATGGGTCGGCCACTCCTATGCGCGCATCGTGCGCACCGATCCCGAAGTCGAGCGCTCGATGTTCAAGGTCGAGAGCTTCTCGTTCCGCGGTCCCGCGTTCTTCGGACCGAAGAAGCCGGGTGACGACAACCTCTATCACAAGGTCCCGCTCGACGATGCCCACAAGTGGAAGCTGCCCGCGGGCGTCGTCGACGGCTGGATCGCGGGACTTCAGCATCACTTCGTGAGCGCGGTCGTTCCGGATCCGAAGCGCAAATACGATTTCTCGCTGGGCGTGAACGATCGCCAGTTCATTCTCGGCGTCTTCGAAACCAACGGCGAGTCGGTCGCGCCGGGCGCGACCGCCGTCATCAAGGAAACGATTTTCGTCGGGCCCAAACTGCAGCGGCAGCTGCAGGCATTACATCCCGAGCTCGATCGCGTCGCCGACTACGGAATCCTCCACCTGCTGTCGAAGCCGCTGTTCTGGCTGCTCGATCACGCGCACAGCTGGGTGGGCAACTGGGGTCTCGCGATCATCCTCGTCACCTTGCTGCTCAAGCTCGCGTTTTATCCGCTGTCCGAAAAGGCCGGCCGTTCGATGGCGCGCATGCGCGCGCTCGCGCCGCGCATGAAGGCGCTGCAGGAAACCTACAAGGACGACCGCTCGAAACTCGGCCAAGCGACGATGGAGCTGTACCGCGCGGAGAAGGTGAATCCGCTCGCGGGCTGTCTGCCGATGCTGATCCAGATGCCGGTGTTCCTGGCGTTCTACTGGGTGCTGCTCGAGAGCGTCGAGATGCGCCAAGCGCCCTTCTTCGGCTGGATCAACGATCTGTCCGCGCGCGATCCGTTCTTCATCCTGCCGGCCCTCAACGGCCTGGCGATGTGGGCGCAGTACAAGCTGAACCCGCCGCCGCCGGATCCGATGCAGGCGAAGATCTTCCAGTTCATGCCGATCGTGTTCTCGGTCATGTTCGCGCTGTTCCCGGCGGGCCTGGTGCTGTACTGGGTCACGAACACCGGACTGTCGATCGCGCAGCAGTGGAACATCAATCGCCGCATCGCGGCAGAGGACAAGGCGCGCAAGAAGTAGCGCGCCCGTCGTCGGAGTAGACTCGCGTGGCGCGGCACGACGCCGCGACCACGCGTATGACCCACCCCGACACCATCGTCGCTGCCGCAACGCCTCCCGGACGCGGGGGTGTGGGAGTAGTGCGGCTTTCGGGCACGAAGGCGCCGGAAATCGCGGCCATCATTCTCGGCGATCTGCCACAACCGCGGCTGGCGAAACTCGCGCCTTTCCTCGACGAAACCGGCACGGCGATCGACGTGGGCATCGCGTTGTTCTTTCCGGGACCGCACTCCTACACCGGCGAACACGTGCTCGAGCTGCAGGGCCATGGCGGTCCGGTCGTGATCGAACGGCTGATCGAACGCTGTCTCGGGCTCGGCGCGCGCCGCGCACGCCCGGGCGAATTCACCGAGCGGGCGTTCCTCAACGACAAGATAGACCTGGCGCAGGCCGAAGCCGTGGCGGATCTCATCGACGCCGGCTCGCGCGATGCCGCGCGCGCCGCGATGCGCTCGCTGCAGGGCGAATTCTCCAACATGGTCCAGGGCCTGACCGACGCGCTGATCGACCTGCGCACCTACGTCGAGGCCGCCATCGACTTCCCCGAGGAGGAAATCGACTTCCTGGCCGACACCGAGCTCGCCGACCGCCTAACTAGTGTGCGCGGCCACTTCGACGCGGTGGCCGCGGCCGCACGTCAGGGGCGGCTGCTGCGCGACGGCATCACGGTCGTGCTCGCGGGGCGTCCCAACACCGGGAAATCCAGCCTGCTGAACCGCCTGGCGGGCTACGACGCGGCGATCGTGACCGCGATTCCGGGCACGACCCGCGACATCGTGCGCGAACGCATCGACATCGACGGCATGCCGCTGCACGTGCTCGATACCGCGGGCCTGCGGGATTCCGATGACGTCGTGGAACGCGAAGGCGTGCGGCGGGCCGCGGCCGAGATGTCGCGCGCGGACCGCGTGTTGTTCGTGATCGACGCTGCCGAGGACCCCGACGCGCGCGCATTCGCGGAAGAACGCGCCCGACTACCGGCGGAAGTGCCCGTCACGCTCGTCTTCAACAAGATAGACCTCGCCTCGGGTTTACCCGTAGGTGAGACCATTTCAGGACCACCGCGCATGCACGTGTCGGCGCTGTCTGGCGCCGGCCTCGACGTGCTGCGCGCGCATCTCAAGGATTGCGTGAACTACCAGAGCGCGGATAGTGGCAGCATCTCGGCGCGGCGCCGCCACCTGGATGCACTGGCGCGCGCGCGGCAGTGCGTCGAAACAGCGGCCCGCGAGCTCGAGCAGCGTCGCGCGGGCGAACTGGTCGCCGAAGAATTACGCGCTGCACAAAAGGCGCTCGAGGAGATAACGGGAATTTTTACCGCGGATGACTTGTTAGGCCGTATCTTCGGATCGTTTTGCATAGGAAAATAGGCGTGTGTCGGTAGGTAATCCCTGTCAGCCCCCGAAGAACGTGCAACTGGCTCTCGAGAGCCTGTTCGGCCAGCCCGTGGGTCACGTCAAGGTGATCCAGTACTCCATCTACGTGCGCTTCCACTGGCGCGCGATCGCGACCACGCGCCCGAACCGCATCTATCTACGGGGCAGCGGCAAGGAATTCTTCGCGGACGCGCCGCTGGTGCTGCACGAGTATTTCCACGTGCTCAGGCAATGGGCCACGGGCGACCTGACCATCGCCGCCTACCTGATGGAATGCTTCCGCCGCGGCTACTGGGACAATCGTTTCGAGGTCGAGGCGCGCGAATTCACGTCGACGGAGATCTTCCGTTACCGCTCGCTGCTCGCGCAGCACCGCGCCGCGGAGCTGCCGCCGGGCGTGCGCGCGCTGCGCCGCCGCACCGCCTGACCCGCTGACCGGGTCCTAGCCCAACAGGCCTTCGCGCCGGTAAAGCCGGCCCGCGACGAACGTGAGCAGCACGCCGTACACGATCGTGCTGATCACCGAAATCGCGACGTGTGACGGCAGGATTTCCTCCGCCCGGACGAGTGTCGTGAGCAGCAGGTGCTGGCTCAGGAACGGCACGAACATCAGCGAAGTCTTGGCCTGCAATCCGAGCATGCCCGCGAACATCAGCGGCAGCGTCGGGATCGTGATCACGAGGCCTAGATAGGTCTGCGCCTCGCGGTAACTCTTGGCGAAGCCCGACACGATGCTGAGATAGGCTGCGCCGAACAGGATCAGCGGCGCGCAACACGCGATCATGCGCAGCACGGCGGACGGCCCCAGGTTCGCGGAACTGCCGAGCTGTTCGAGTCCGACGAAGCTCATCGCGACCGCGAACATGCAGATCGTCAGCACCAGCGAGATGAACATGTACGCCGCGGCGGCCAGAACCTTTCCGTAGACGAGATTCTCGCGCGGCACCGGCGTCGTCAGCAGCACTTCGAGCGAGCCACGCTCGCGTTCGCCGGCTGT
Source organism: Pseudomonadota bacterium (assembly GCA_023433705.1). Classification (GTDB taxonomy): domain Bacteria; phylum Pseudomonadota; class Gammaproteobacteria; order Steroidobacterales; family Steroidobacteraceae; genus CADEED01. The sequence goes on along the minus strand of JAEYUC010000083.1, from coordinate 15,846 downwards.
CGCGTCGATGGCGAGGTACAAACCGCCGAACAACATCGACAGCAGCACCAGGTAGGTCATCATGTTGAGCACGAGCACCGAGCGGCTCGAGGGTGTCGAGACGTCTATCTCCTGCACCGAGATCGGGACGATCGAGATCGGATCGATGCCGCGCGCGAGGAACCGCAGCTGCGCGATGTCCAGGCCGTATTGCGCGACCAGCATGCGCACGCGGTTCACGCCGCGCCGGTCGAAGCCGCGCGAGCTGTCGGAGTAAAGCGCGATCGGCGCGGGCTGCCCTTCCTGCAGGCGTGCACCGAAATCCTCGGGGATGTCGAGGATGACCTTGTGCGTCTGGGCCACGATCGCGGCGCGCGCGCCGGCCTCGTCGAACGCAACCTTTTCGATGTCGACGCCACGCGCTTCCAGGTAGGCGAGCAGGTTAGGCGCGCGATCCGCATGGTTCACGGCCACGCTGATGTTCTCGTCGGACTGGACCTCGAACCGCGTGATCATGAACTGCACGAGGCAGGCGAGCAGCACGGGGCCGAGCACCGGACCGAACACGAGCGCGGACAGCAGCGTGCGCCGGTCGCGCAGGTTCTCGCGAAATTCCTTGCGGAAGACCGCCCAGATTCCCTGCAGGCTCACGGCGTTCTTCCTTCGCCGTTGCCGTTATCGTTCATCAGGCTTACGAACGCATCCTCGAGCTGCGCGTTGCCCGCGCGCGAACGGATCTCGGCGAGCGCGCCGGCGGCCACGACCTGGCCGTTCGCGATCACGACGACCTCGTCGCAGAGCTGCTCGACTTCCTGCATCACGTGGCTCGAGAACAGCACGCAGTGCCCCGCGTCGCGCAGTTGGCCCAACAACTTGCGCAATCCGCGGACCGCCATCACGTCGAGACCGTTGGTGGGCTCGTCCAGCAATACGTTGCGCGGCTTGTGCACCAGCGCGCGCGCGAGCGCGGTCTTGAGCTTCTGACCCTGGGAGAAGCCCTTGGCCAGCCGGTTCGCGAACGGCTGCATCTCGAGCAGCTCGATGAGCTCGGCCGCGCGCCGTGAACGATCCTCGCGCGACATGCCGTGCAATTCGCCGAAGTACTCGATGTTCTCGCGCGCGGTCAGATGGGCGTAGACGCCCGCGCCGTGCGACAACACGCCGATCGAACGCCGCGCGGTCAGCGGATCCGCGAGCACACTCACGCCGTCGACGAAGGCGTCGCCCGAATTCGGCCGCAGCACGGTGTACAACATGCGCAGCGTGGTCGACTTGCCGGCGCCATTGGCGCCCAGCAACCCGGTGATCTGCCCGTCACGCGCGGTGAAACTCACGCCGCGCACGGCGGCGACGCTGCCGAAGGACTTGGTGAGTTCGCGTGCTTCGAGCATCGTTCAGGGCGACGGGCCGGAAAGTGTGATGAAGAAGGGCATCGGCCGGAGCTTCTCCGTGCACGAGGTGTCGAGGTTTTTCGCGGTGCCCGCCGCCACGAAGCGCGCGATGATGCGATCCACGCACGGCGTAATGAGCTGCCCGTGGCCGTGCCCGGCGACGATCAGGTGTTTGCTGTCGGCGAAGGCTTCCTGCGCGCGCGACGCATATTCCGGCGGCGTGACCGGATCGTCGGCGCCGGACAGCAGCAGCGCGGCGGCCTTGCTCTGAAGCGGCGCGTGCAGATCCGTGTCGACCACGCCGCGCGGCCAATCGCGGCAGGCCTCGATGAGCTGCTCGACCATCTGCGCGCCCATGTGCGTCGCCTCGAGCGCCGCCCGGTCGAGCTTGCCGGATTCGATCAGCGGAATGTCCTCGCTGCAGGCGACGCTGTTGTGCATGCCGTACGCGAACGCCTCGTCGAGCGTACGCGCGAAGACACGAAACTGGTTGGCCAGCGGAATGTAGTTGTTCTCATGCGCGGCCAGGTGCAGTGACAGCGGCAGCAGTGCGGCCTGGTCATCGTTGTAACTGGCGAATCGCAGCACGGCTGACATGTGTCGCGCAGTGAACTCGAATTCGAGTGGCTTGCCGCTCGCGTCGTTGATCGTAACGGTCGGCGGATTCGCGGCGAGTTTCGCGCGCAAGGCGCGGTAATCGCCGGATGGATCCCTGAACGCGTCGGCGCACGCGGAGTCTTTCGCGCAACGATCGAGGATTCGCTCGAGCGCACGTTCGGCATCCACGGCGGTCGCGGGACCGAGCACGGTGGCTGGATCGACCACGCCATCGAGGATCACCGTGCGAGTCGCTTCCGGGAAGCGGCGTGCGTAGTGCTGCGCGACGCGCGTGCCATACGACTGCCCGTACAGATTGATGCGGGCGTAGCCGAGCGCGCGTCGCACCGCGTCGAGGTCGCGCACCGCGACACTCGTCGTGTACTGGCGCAGGTCCGAGCCCTCGAGCAGTTTGTCGCGGCAGCGGTTCGCCTCCGGCCCGACTTCGATTTCCGAGAATTTCTGGAACAGGTCGCGGTCCATGCCGGGACAGTCCAGCCGGTGCGATCGCCCGGTGCCGCGCTGGTCCACGACGATGATGTCGCGATCGCGGCGCACCCGGTCGAAGGCCCCGGCGGCCGCGGTATACATGTCGACGGCGGATCCACCGGGTCCACCCGCGATCAGGAACAGCGGATCCTTCGCCGCGTTGAGGCTGATTGCCGGCACGCGCGCGACGAAGAGTTCGATCGAGCGGCCGGGCTCATTGGCACCTGGCGCGCCGTAGTTCTCCGGAACCGAAAACGTCGCGCATTCGGCGGGCAACGCGTGGATGCGAGCGGGATGTTCGAGGCGGCACGGCTTCAACGACAGCTTCGCCGGCGGCTCGGCCTGCGCGAGCGCCAGAGGTGCGAGAGTGAGAAGCCCTGCGAGCAGGCGAAGTCGCATCATGCGGCGCGCAGGATACACGACACGCACAAATGAAAACGGGCACCGCTCACGTGAGCGGTGCCCGCGAAACGCGTGCGGCTAGCGACGGCGCTGCTGACGGTCGTGTTTCTGTCGATGAATCCGGCGCGACTGCTGCTGGGCTTCGTGGTGCAGGTGAACGCGTTCGCGCCCGGTCACTACGCCATCGGCCTTGGCGCGCTCTTCGACGCGATTCAGGTGGACCTGGCCGGCGGCGAGACGGCGGGTCTCGGCGCGCGTGAGCTCGCCACTCGCGACGCCCTGTTCGATGCGCTCGCGCTGGTGCGCCTGGCGCGCGTCGGCGTTCGGGGTGCCACCGGCGGCGATGCCCGCGAGAGCGAGGGTGAGGGACAGGCCGATGCCGGCGAGGGTGCTCGTTTTCATCCTTTGATCTCCCGTTGTTCCATGGAGGCCGGAAATCGGCGCTCCCTGGCTCGAACAACGGCCCGCACGCGGTGGCGTTGACCCCGGGGTGGGGCCTACAATGCGCGGCCTTAACTCCTTGATCTGGCGGAAATTCCGTGGCCTCAGCGGGCGACTTTGACGTAATCGTGATCGGCGGTGGCCATGCGGGCACCGAGGCCGCGCTCGCGTCCGCGCGCATGGGCGCACGCACGCTGCTGCTCACGCAGTCGATCGAGACGCTGGGACAGATGAGTTGCAACCCCGCGATCGGCGGCATCGGCAAGGGCCACCTGGTCAAGGAGATCGACGCGCTCGGTGGCGTGATGGCGCGCGCGGCCGACGCCGCGGCTATCCAGTCGCGCACGTTGAACGCGAGCAAGGGTCCCGCGGTGCGTGCCACGCGCATGCAGGCGGACCGCCAGCTCTACAAGGCCTTCATCCGCCACGCGCTCGAGAATCAGCCGAATCTCACGCTGTTCCAGCAGGAGTGCGGCGATCTGCTCGTGGAGAACGAAATCGTGCGCGGCGTCGTCACCGTGACCGGCATCGAATTCCGCGCGCGCGCGGTGGTGCTCACGGTGGGCACGTTCCTCGGCGGCCGCATCCACGTCGGACTCGACAATTACGCGGGTGGCCGCGCCGGCGATCCGCCGTCGAACAAACTCGCCGAGCGTCTGCGAGCGCTGCCGTTCCGCACGGCGCGATTGAAGACGGGCACGCCGCCGCGCATCGACGGCCGCACCATCGATTACGCCGGCCTCGCCGTGCAGCATTCCGACGAGCCGCATCCCTTGTTCAGTTATCTGGGCCGACAGTCCGATCATCCCCGCCAGTTGCCCTGCCACATCACGGCGACGACCGAGCGCACGCACGAGATCATCCGCGCCGCGACCGACCGCTCGCCGATGTTCACGGGCAAGATCGAAGGCGTGGGCCCGCGTTACTGTCCCTCGGTCGAGGACAAGGTAGTTAGATTCTCGGACAAGGCCTCGCACCAGATCTTCATCGAGCCCGAGGGCCTGAACACGCACGAGGTGTATCCGAACGGCATCTCGACCAGCCTGCCGTACGACGTGCAGCGTGAATTCGTGCGCACCATCAGGGGCTTCGAGAACGCGCACATCACGCGGCCGGGTTACGCGATCGAATACGACTTCTTCGATCCTCGCGACCTGCGGCCATCGCTCGCGACCAAGTCGCTCGGTGGGCTGTTTTTCGCGGGCCAGATCAACGGCACGACCGGCTACGAAGAAGCCGCGGCGCAGGGACTCATCGCGGGGATCAACGCCGCGCAGACCGCGCGCGGCGCGGAACCTTTCGTGCCGAAGCGCGCGGAAAGCTACGTGGGCGTGCTCATCGACGACCTGGTGACGCGCGGCACGCGCGAGCCGTATCGCATGTTCACGAGCCGCGCCGAGCACCGCCTGCTGCTGCGCGAGGACAACGCCGACCTGCGACTCACGCCGATCGGCCGCGCGCTCGGCCTCGTCGACGACGAGCGGTGGGCATTCTTCGAAGCGAAGCGTTCGGGCAGCGAACGCGAGCTCGCGCGCTTTCGCGCCACGCGCATCAAGGCGAACGAGATTCCGGCGGATTGGCAGGCGCGCGTCCTCGGCGATACCGCGACGCGCGACGTCGTGGCGGCCTTCGACCTGCTGCGGCGTCCCGAGGTGGAGTACGACGACGTGGTCGAGTTGATCGGCCCGATGGATTCCCACGCCGATGAGCGGCTGGCGCCGCAGATCCGCGCGCAACTCGAAGTCGCCGCCAAGTACGCGGGTTACATCGAGCGCCAGGAAGAGGAAATCGCTCGCCAGCGCCGCAACGAGGAAACGCGGCTGCCGCCCGACCTCGACTACTCGCGCGTCGCGGGCCTCTCGAACGAAGTGCGCCAGAAGCTCGAACAGATCCGGCCGACGACCGTAGGCCAGGCGGCGCGCGTTTCCGGCGTCACGCCGGCGGCCGTGTCCATCCTGCTCGTGCACCTCAAGAAATCCAGCCGCGCGGCCTGATGGCGCGGATCACTCGCCGCCACCTCCTTATTTCGGCGCCCGCGGCGGCGCTGGCGTTGAGCGCCTGCGCCGATCGCGATCGCACGAAGGGCGCGAAAGACGAAGCCATCCTGCTGCGGGGCAACGGACCCGACCCGGATTCCCTCGATCCCCACCGGGCGCGCCTGTGGGAGTCCATGGTCGTCCTGCGCGACCTGTTCGAATGCCTGACGCGTCTCGACCGGGAGGCGAAGGCGATTCCCGCAGCGGCCGAGAGCTGGTCGGTCAGCGACGACGGACGGGTGTACACGTTCAAGCTGCGCCCGAACCTGCGCTGGTCGAACGGCGATCCGGTCGTGGCGGAAGATTTCGCCGCGGGCATGCGGCGGCTCGTGGATCCGGCTACCGCATCGCAGTACGCCCAGGTCGTCGACGTGATCCTGAACGCGACCGATGTCGCCTCAGGGCGGAAGCCGGTCGAGACGCTCGGTGTCGCGGCGCCGGACGATCACACGGTGACCGTCACGCTCACGAATCCGGCGCCGTTCCTGCCGGGACTGATGGCGCACCCGTCGACCGCGCCGCTTCATCGCGCCTCGCTCGCCCAACATGGCGACCGCTTCTCTCGTCCTGGCCAGCAGGTGTCGAACGGCGCCTTCGTGCTCACCGAGTGGCTGCAGGGCAGCTACATCATCGCGCGCCGCAACAAGAACTACTGGAACGATGCGGCCAACAAGCTCGACGCCGTGAAGTACCTGCACATCGCGGACGAGAACGCGGAACTGCGCGCCTATCGCGCCGGCGAGTTGCACTGCACCGCGGTCGTTCCACGGGGGCAGTTCGGCTGGATCCAGGAGAACCTCGCGAACGAGCTGCACGTCGCGCCGCAACTCAGCACTTACTACTTCGGCTTCAACCTCGACCGCCCGCTGTTCAAGGACCCGCGCGTGCGGCGCGCGTTGTCGATGGTGATCGATCGCGAGCGGCTCACGAACAGCGTGCTGCGCGTCGGCGAAGTGCCCGCCTACAGCTGGGTGCCGCCGGGCGTGAACGATTACACCGCGCAAGCCTTTGATTACGCGGGCGACGCGATGCCGGAACGCATCGCGGAAGCCCGCGAGCTGCTGCGCGCCGCGGGATTCTCGAAGGAGAAGCCGCTCGATTTCGAGCTGCGCTACAACACCGGCGAAGTCCACGCGAAGGTTGCCGTCGCGGTGGCCGCGATGTGGAAGGAGGCGCTCGGCATCGAGCCCCGGCTCGCGGCGGTGGAGTTCAAGTCTTTGATGCAGGACATCGATCGGCGCGAGGTCGACGTGTTCCGCACATCATGGATCGGCGACTACAACGACCCCTACACGTTCCTGCAGTACCTGAAGAGCAGCTTCGGCATCAACCTGCCGCGTTATTCGAGCCCGCGCTACGACGCGTTGCTCGAGGAAGCCTCGATCCAGATCGACCCGACGCGTCGCCGCGCGCTGCTCGAGGAAGCCGAGCGCACCGCGCTCGCCGATCATCCACTGATCCCGCTGTACTACTACGTCAACAAACACCTGGTGAAGCCGAGCGTCGGCGGCTGGTACGACAACATCATGAACGTGGTCTATTCGCAGGACCTCTCGGTGAACGGTCCGCCGCGTTGAAACGCCCGATCCTGTCGACGGTTTCCGACAGGGTCATCCTTCACATCTCCGACATCGAATGTCACGCCGCCGACTTCCGGTCGCAAAGTCGTTCTTCGAGGATGCTCGCCACGATCACATCCGCGCGAACAAGGAACATCCGTGACCGCAGCCGCCACCATTGCATACAACGGATTCGTGTCGACCCAGTTCGACGACATCGCCGATACCGCGACCTGCGCGGTCGACGACCATCTCGAACAACTGCAACGCCAGTACGCGGCCGCGACGCGGGCCGCGGTGCACGCGAGCATCGAACTGGATTTGCTCGAGATGCGCGACGACATCCCGGAGAACGTCCTGACGCAGGCGCGTCGCCAGCAGGCCGCGGCGGACACGCGCTGCCTGCGACTCCAGCGCGCCATCAGCGCGCTGGAGAGCCGCAGGGAAAACAACTAGAAAGTCAGCGCTTGGCTTGTTCGGCGATCCAGGCGCGCATCTCGGTATCGAGAACGGCCAGCGGCAGCGCGCCGCTGCCGAGCAGCTTGTCGTGGAACGCGCGGACGTCGAACTTGTCGCCCAGAGCCTTTTCCGCCTCGGCGCGCAGCGCCTTGATCCGGAGCTCGCCCATCTTGTAGGCCAGCGCCTGGCCCGGCCACGAGATGTAGCGGTCGACTTCGTTGGCGATGTCGAGATCGCTGCGGCCGGTGTTCTGCTTCATGAAGTAGATAGCCTGTTCGCGCGTCCACTTGAACGCGTGCATGCCCGTGTCCACGACCAGGCGCGCCGCGCGCCACATGTCGTAGTTGAGCTGGCCGAACTTCGAGAAGTCGTCCTGGTAGAGACCCATGTCGTAGCCGAGCTTCTCGCTGTACAGCGCCCAGCCTTCGACGTACGCGGTGTAGCTCGCGTTGCGGCGGAATTCCGGCACGCCGGTGAGCTCGTACGCGCGCGCGATCTGCAGGTGGTGACCCGGCACCGCCTCGTGCGCCGTCAGCGCCTCCACTTCCCACATCGGGCGCGACTCGGGCTGGTAGAGGTTCACGAAGAACACGCCCGGGCGCGAGCCGTCGAGCGTCGGCGGCAGGTAGTAAGCCGTCGTGGTCGTCGGCGCGATGGACGCGGGCACCGCGCGGACCTCGAACGGCGTCTTCGGCACGATGCCGAACTGGCTGGGCAGTTGCGCCTGGAGCTGGCGCGCGGTCTTCTCGTACGCGGCCTTTAGCTCTTCGGGCGTCTTGTAGAAGAAGCGCGGATCGGTGCGCAGGAAGCCGAGGAACTGTTCGAGCGTGCCGAGGAAGTTGATGCCTTCGAGCGTCTTCTCCATTTCGGCGCGGATGCGCTTCACCTCATCGAGCCCGATGTTGTGGATGCGCGCCGGCTCCGGGTTGTCGATCGTGGTGTAGAGTTTGATCCGGTTGCGGTAGTACTGCTCGCCGCCGGGGATGTCGTAGATGCCGACGGTGTCGCGCGAGGCAGGTAGATAGACCTCGCGGAAGAACTTGTCGAAGCGCTGGAACGCCGGCAGCGTGACGTTCTGCACGGCGGCCTTGCCGGCGGCCTGCAGCCGGGCCTTCTCGGCCTCCGGGATGCTCGCCGGCATGTTCTTGAACGGCGCGTAGAACGGGCTCGCCTCGGGATCGCTCACGAGTTGCGGCTTGATCTGCTCGAGCACCTTGTTGACGGTGACGCGCGGCTGCGTGAGCTTCTCGTTGGCGCCCTGGGTCAGCAGCACGATCCACTGGTCGATGAAGGTGCCGGACGCGTTGAGACGCGCGATCCAGTTGTCGTAGTCCTTGACGGTCTTGAACGGCGTGAAATCGACGGTTTCGGCGAGCAGGTGCGGACCGTCGAACGTGCGCGTCGCGAACATCCACGGCTTGAACTGGTATTCGCCGATGCGCGTCTTGATCTCGTACTGGAACAGGTCGTAGTTGAGCTGGTCGGCCTTGTCGAGCTTGTCGCGCTTGATCTTCGTGAGCGCCTGCAGGCGCGCGTAGTTCTTTTTCTGGCGCAGGTCGATCGCTTCGAGCGACATGTCCGGGAGCCGGTCGTTGAACTGTGTGTCGCCGAGCTGCGTGGCGCCGATCGGGTCGTCGGCGAGGTCTTCCTGCCACGTCGTGTCGAACAGCTTGATGAGCGGCGCGTTGGCCGGCTTCTTGGCGGCGAGCGCGGCATCGGCGGTGAGCAATCCCAGAGGGGCCAACAAGGCAATCAGTATGTTGCGGCGCATAGCCGCTCCATTCTCAGCCACCCAAGCGGGAAGCGGCAAGGGGTTCGCTGCTCACATGCCCCATCGCGGGACGGAATCGCAATACCTGGGCGTGTTCGACGTGGACCTCGCACGAAACGAGCTTGACGTTGGTGTCTGCGAGAAACGCGGAGAGGAAGCTCTGCACGCCGTCGAATCGCTCGCGTGCGCCAGGCGAGTCCTGGACCTGCCCCACGACCTTCGCCTGCCAGTGCTGCGCACGCGGCTCGCTCTTGCGCAATTCGGCGAAGCATCGATCGAGCAGCAGCAGGTCCGTCGAGAGGGTCGTGTCCGTGAGCTCGGGATCCTGGACGCGGCCCGGAGGGCCGACGCGCAGGTGAACCAGCGCTCCCGATTCGAGCACCGCGTCATACAGACATAACGCAAAGGTGGATTCCAGCTGGGCAACGAGCACGACGTCGTTGGTCACGACATCGAAATGATCGGGCTCGACTCTGACTTCCGGAACGGGGGCTTCTGACACGGCGACCTGATACTAAGGCGGTTTCCCGGCGCGCGCCCGCTTCTGATCGGCTGGCGTCTTCGCTGGCATCCCTGGCCCGCGAATCATCGCAAACTCGCAGGGGTATTCCCATGTCGCCGTGCAGCTACGTACGGTTTCGGCGACCCGGGCGTATGATGTTTTACATTCGATCCGCCGGAGGTAGCGCATGCTTTCCGTGCAACAGTTGTTGGATCAGAAACCGAAGACCATCTATTCGGTGAGACCTGGCGACCCGGTCATCGAGGCCATCCGGAAGATGGCCGAGCACCATATCGGCGCATTGCTGGTCATGGACGGGGAGCGATTGGCCGGAATCGTTTCGGAGCGCGACTACGCACGCAAGGTCGTGCTCATGGGACGTTCGTCCGACGAGACCCGGGTCGACGAAATCATGACACCGAAGGTCATCACCGTGACGGCCCGACAGGACGCGCACGACTGCATGCGTCTCATGACGGACAAACGCATCCGCCACCTGCCGGTAGTCTCGGGCGAGAAGTTGGTCGGGATTGTTTCGATAGGCGACCTCGTGAGAGCCGTCATCGAAGAGCAGGAACGCACGATCGCGGACCTGGAGACCTACATCCACGGATGAGGGCAACTTCCGGCCCGACTGATACACACGGTCGCGAAGAAGTGGATGGCTACGCGATCTACGGTGCCGTATTCAGCGTCGGTGAGACCGTCGAGTTTCGCGAGCGCATCGCAGGCCAGAGCCTCGCCCGCACCCGCGCGGGCGCACGCCACGTACTGAGTCACGAGCCCATCGGCCGCATCGCCCGGGACCCGCGCATGCTCGAAATCGCGTCGCGTTGGCTCGCGGGGCCGGCGATTCCCTTCAAGGCCACGCTGTTCGACAAGACGCCGGAATCCAACTGGCCCGTCGCATGGCACCAGGACACCACGCTGCCGCTCGCGATGAAACGCGACGTGGATGGCTGGGGGCCATGGTCCGAAAAGGACGGCGTGCCTTACGCGCGAGCGCCGGCCGGTGCGATGGAGGGCGTGATCGCCCTGCGTCTTCACCTCGATGTATGCACCGAGCTCAGCGGACCATTGCGGGTACTGCCGGGAACGCACAACCGCGGAATACTGAGCGAGGCCGAGGTCGAGCGGTGCCTGCTAACTACCGACCCCGTGGATTGCCACGTTGGCGCCGGAGGCGTGGTCGCGATGCGCCCATTGATCGTCCACTCCTCGGCCCGCTTGCGGTCGGACGCGCCGCGCCGAGTCATTCACATCGAATACGCGCGTTCGCTCGAGCTCGAGTCCGGATTGTGCCTGCGGCTGGCGTGATATCCGGCTATCTGCGCCAGAACGTCGCGGTGAACAGGACAACCAGGCTGAAGATTTCGAGGCGACCAACCAGCATCGCGACCGTACAGATCCAGGTCTGAACGTCGGTCAGGCCGGAAAAGTTGTTGGAGGGACCCACCGCGCCCATGCCGGGACCGAGGTTGTTGATGGAGCCCACGGCGGCGGAGAACGACGACACGAAGTCGAGGCCGGTCGCGAGCAGCGCGAAGGTCAGCACCAGCGCCGTGCCGAAGTACAGGAAGATGAACGCGAGCACGGAGTACACGACGCGCTCGGGAATCGGATGGCCGCCGATGCGGATCGGGATCATCGCGCTCGGGTGGACGAGTAGTTTGAGTTCGCGGCGCGCCTGGCGCACCAGCAGCAACGTGCGGAACATCTTGATGCCGCCGCCGGTGGAACCGGTGCTGCAGGTGACGCTGCTCAGGAACAGCAGCCACACGGGCAGGAACGTCGGCCATTTCTCGTAATCCTCCGTGACGAAGCCGGTGGTGGTTGCGATCGAGACCACATTGAACACGGAATGACGCAGGCCTTCCCCGAACGACGGGTAGGTGCCGTCGATCCACAGCAACATCGCGACGAGCGCAACCGACGTTCCCAGCACGATCAGCACCGCCTTGCCCTCGGAGTCGGTCTTGTACGGCGCGAACGACATCGAGCGCAGCGCGAGGAAGTGGCGCGAGAAATTGAACGCCGCGATCACCATGATCGCGATCAGCACTACCTCGATGATGTGCGAGTCGAACCAGCCCACGCTGGTGTCGTGCGTCGAGAAGCCGCCGAGCGCGATCGCCGAGAACGCGTGACAGATCGCATCGAACCAGCTCATGCCGGCGACGCGCAGCGCGACGATGCCGACGACCGTGATCGCGGCATACGTGAACCACAATGCCTTGGCCGTCTCGGTGATGCGCGGCGTGAGTTTCTCGTCCTTCACCGGCCCGGGCGTCTCCGCCTTGTAGAGCTGCATGCCGCCGACGCCGAGCAGCGGCAACACGGCGACCGCGAGCACGATGATGCCGATGCCGCCTATCCAGTGGAGCAGGTGGCGCCACAGGTTGATGGACTGGGGTAGTTTGTCGAGTTCGTTCAGGACGGTGGAGCCCGTGGTCGTGAGGCCGGACATCGCCTCGAAATACGCGTCCGTGAACGACAGGTCGGGCAGCGCGATCATGAGCGGGATCGAGGCGGATGCCGACATGAGCACCCACGACGACGTCACGAGCAGGAAGCCGTCGCGCGGCTTCAGCTCACGCCGGAATGGACGGGTCGCGAACGCCACGGCGAGCCCGACCACCGCATTGATGACGCCGGCCGCGACGAAGTCGATGACCGCGCCGTCGCCCACGCCCAGCGACCAGGCGATCGGAAACAGATAGAGAAGGCCGAAGAACGCCATCATCAGCCCGAGAACGTGCGCGACGGCTAACAAGCTGCGATTCCGCCCGGATCAGCGGCCGCCCGGCCCGGAGAACAGGCGCTCGACCTGCTCGACGTGCCGTCGATCGGAAAGGAACACGATGACGTGGTCGTCGTTATGGATCATCGTGTCGTGGTGGGCGATCATGACACCGTCGCCGCGCACCACCGCGCCGATCGCGGCGCCATCCGGCAGCGGGATGTCCTCGACTTTTTTTCCGACCACTCGCGAGGTTCGATCGGTGCCGTGCACCACGGCCTCGAGCGCCTCGGCGGCGCCGCGGCGCAGGCTGTGCACGCGCACCACGTCGCCGCGGCGCACGTGGGCCAGCAGGGAGCCGATAGTGATGGTCTGCGGCGAGATCGCGACGTCGATGTTGCCGCTCTCCATGAGATCCGCGTACGACGGCTTGTTGATCAGCGCCATGACCTTCTTGGCGCCCAAGCGCTTGGCGAGCATCGCCGAGAGTATGTTCGCTTCCTCGGAATTCGTGAGCGCCGCGAACACGTCGCAGCTGTCGATGTTCTCCTCGATCAGCAGTTCCTCGTCGGCCGCGTCGCCGTTCAGCACGATGGTGTTGAGCAGCAATTCGGAAACGCGGCGTGCGCGCTTCGGATCGCGCTCGATCAGCTTGACCTGGTTCTGTTCCTCGAGCCGCCGCGCGAGCGCGAGACCGATGTTGCCGCCGCCGGCGATCACGACGCGGCGCGCCGGCGCCTCCTGCTTGCGGATCTCGCTCATGAATTTGCGGATGTCGTCGCGCGCCGCGATGAAGAAGACTTCGTCGTTCTCCTCGATGACGGTGTCGCCGTCGGGAATGATGCTGCGGCCGGCGCGGTAGATAGCCACCACGCGCGCCTCGGTGTTGGGATGATGTTCCTTGAGCGCCCGCAGCGCCTGGCCGACCAGCAGTCCGCCCTTGCGCGCGCGGATGCCGACGAGCCGCACGCGGCCGTCCGCGAAATCCAGCACCTGCAGCGCGCCGGGATACTGGATGAGTTTCTCGATGTACTCGGTGACGAGCTGTTCCGGACTGATCCACACGTCGACCGACAGCGCCTCGTCGCTGAACAGCTTCGGATGTTTCGTGTATTCCGCGGAACGGATGCGCGCGATCTTCGTGCGCGTGCGATACAGCGTGTAGGCGACTTCGCACGCCATCATGTTCACTTCGTCGCTGGAGGTGAGCGCGACGACGATGTCGGCGGAAGCCGTGCCCGCGGCCTCGAGCACCGATGGATAGGCCGCGTTGCCCGCGACCGTGCGGATGTCGAGACGGCCCTGCAGGTCACGCAGCACTTCTTCGTTGGTATCGACGACCGTGACCTCGTTGGATTCCTCGCGGGACAGGTGGTACGCCGCGGTGCGCCCGACTTGTCCGGCGCCGAGTATCACGATCTTCATGGGGGCGTTATTGTAGCCGCTCGATGGAACACGGGACACGAACAGCGCCGGACCGTACGCCCGACGGAGCATTGCGATTCACGGTGCGGTTCGGTCCTCCGGGCGCGCTGCTGCCGGGCGGTGGCTCTAATAATCTCGGTCTAACCGCCGCGGGAACCGTCACGGTCGGCCCGGAAGAGGTGGTTTTCGCCGACAGCCACTCGGGCGATCAGGTCGATTCGCACCGGGCGCAGCGCCGCCGGATCCGGCTGGCCGAAATCGCGAACGTGGGTTACAGCGACGCCGAGCGGCTCATCGTCGTGCGCACGATCGCCGACGATCGCTACGTCGCGCTGTGGATGCAGACTCGCGAGGATGCGCAGGCGCTGCTCGGGCTGCTGCCGAAGACCACCACTCCGGAATTCGTCGCGCAGCAAAAGAGCATTCGCAGGTTCCAGGAGCGCATGCGCACACTCGCGCCGCGCGCGCCGGTGACGCCGACCATCGTCGCGCTCAACGTCGCGGTGTTCGTGATCATGCTGATGGCGGGCGCCGGCCTGTCGGCGACCAATCCGGAAGTGCACCTCCGCTTCGGATCGAACTACGGCCCGCTGACCTGGAGCGGCGAATACTGGCGCCTGCTCGCGTCGACCTTCATCCACTTCGGCGTCTTCCACATAGCGCTCAACATGTACGCGCTGTACAACGGCGGCGACCTGACCGAGCGCCTGTACGGCAGCGCGCGCTTCGCGGTGATCTATCTTCTGTCCGGGCTGGCGGGCAGCGTCGTGAGCGGATGGTGGAATCCGTACGCGAACAGCGCGGGTGCATCCGGCGCGGTATTCGGCGTGTACGGCGCGCTGCTGGTGTTCTTCGCGCTGCGCCGCACGGACATTCCGCTTCACCTGTACCGCTCGGCGGGCAAGGGTGCGTTGCTGCTCTGTATCTATTCGCTCGGATTCGGACTCGCGAGCACGCTGTTCGATAGCGAGATACGGATCGACAACGCCGCGCACATCGGCGGCTTGCTGGGTGGCGCGCTCTCGGGATTCCTGCTGGTGCGCCCGTTCGAGCCCCAGGCGCGCGCACGGCCGCAACCCTTACGGATAGCCGCCGTGGCACTCGGCATCTGCGCCCTGCTCGGAATGCTGGCGGCTCCCATGGTGTCCGGTGACGGTACCCGCCGCGCCGAACTCGAAGTGAATCGCCTGTTGCTCGACCTCGAAGTCGCGGAAAAACATGCGCTCCGGCGATTCAATGAAATCACGCAGGAGTTAGCCACGGGCAACATGACCCCGGCAGCCACGGCCGATACGCTGCGCGAACAGGTATTGCGGCCATGGCAATCGGCGACACGGGAATTGCGCAATCACCCGTCCATCGAACCGGCCGATTCGCTGACAGCGCGCCGCCTCGCGGCCGCGCAGAATCTGGTCGCTGCTTACGAGCGCGCTTTTGCACTCGCGGCGACTTCGTTGACCAACGCGGGAGGCCGCGCGAATCCGGAGTTGCAGCGCGCCTGGGAGCAGCTGAACCGGCAAGCCAGGATCCTGCGCGGGCTGGAGGAATCCGCGCGCGACTGAGGTTCGTGGAACCAGCCCACGGCTATTCGGGTCGCAGGGGAAAGAAGAATCTGGAGGCGGTATGCGAATCGAGTCCGCGATGGCCTTCCTGCTGTTGGGCGGAGCCGCGTTCGCGGCCGATCCGCCGCCGGTCCCCGCGAAGCCCACACCGAAGGAAACCGCCGCGAAGTCCACCGCTCCGGCGCTGGACCTGCGAGTCGGCAACGTGCGCAACTACATGATGCCCAACGAGTTCCGACAGGCCGTGACAGCGCCGGACCCCGAGAGGAACACCGTGATCGTCGAAGGAGAACGCGAGCTGTTGCCGATGAAATCGCAGCAGGCCGTGCCGGTCGGCATCGTGGCCCCGTTCTGGGCGATCGCGAATCCGCTGCAAGCCTGGCGAGTCCTCGTGCCCGACCCGCGCGCGGCGCCGTCCGGCCCCCCCGAAGTCGTCCCACCCCCACCGTTCCGCTGGGGACCGTAGGTGCCGGGTGAGAAAAAGCGGAGTTAG
>JAEYUC010000050.1 GCA_023433705.1 Pseudomonadota bacterium | reverse complement strand
CCGTGGCACCGATCAAGATTGCTCGCGTCACGTTGTCTCCCTTCTCAATTCCGAGGCGACAGTGTGCCGCAGCATCGGCAGTCGTGCGAGACTGCCGCCCCATGATACGCATCGGCATCCTCGGCGCGGCGCGCATTGCGCCGCGCGGCATCATCACCCCCGCCAACGACCTGCTCGGCACCGAGGTGATCGCGGTGGCCGCGAGCAACCCGGAGCGCGCGCGGGACTTCGCCGCCCAGCATTCGCTGCCGCTCGCATTCGGTAGTTATGCCGAGCTCATCGCGCGCGACGACATCGACCTCGTGTACGTGGCCTTGCCGCCCTCCGCGCACCTGCAGTGGTGCACGGCGGCGCTCGCGAATGGCAAACACGTGCTCGTCGAGAAACCCTTCGCCAACAATGCGGAGGATGCCGCGCGGATGGTCGCGGCCGCGAAGGCGTCGGGACGCCATCTCATCGAAGGATTTCACTACCGCTTCCATCCCCTGATGCTGCAGGCGCTCTCGCAACTGCGCGCGGGCGCGATCGGCCGCGTCAAACACGTCGACGCGGAGTTCAACGCCGATCTGCCGGACACGCCCGGCGAGCTGCGCTACATCGAGAAGCTCGGCGGCGGCGCGCTCATGGACCTCGGCTGTTATTGCCTGCACTGGATCCGCACGGTGGTGGGCGACGAGCCCGAGGTGGTCAAGGCAAGCATGCGTTGCACCACGCCGGGAGTGGACGCCCAGGCCAGCGCGGAGCTGGCGTTCCCGAGCGGACCCACCGCGACCCTCGCATGTTCCATGCAGCCCTCCGACGGCAAGTTGTTCCGCCGGCTGCGTGTGCACGGCGACGCCGGCATGCTCGAATTCGACAACCCCGTAACGCCGCACTCCGGCGCGACGCTGTCGATCGAGGCGCCGGATGCTCCCCTGCCGCAGATCGTCTCGGGCGGCGAAACGACTTTTCATCACCAGCTCAGGCACGTGCTCGACGTGATCGCCGGGCGCGCCAGGCCGATCACCGGCGGCGAGGATGCGTTGAACAACATGCGTGCCATCGACGCCATCTACCGGGCCGCGGGCTTGAAGCCGCGCGGACTACCCGCCTGAGGAAAACATGCCGTGAGCGCTCCCGCACGCTACGTGCTCGCGCTCGACCAGGGCACGACCAGTTCGCGGACGCTGCTGTTCGACGCGACCGGCCGCATCGTCGCGCTGGCGCAGCGCGAGTTCACGCAACACTTTCCGCGCCCGGGCTGGGTGGAACACGACGCCGGGGAAATCTGGTCCACGCAGCTCGCGACTATCGTTGAGGCGCTGCGCGCGGCGCGGGCGTCGCCACGCGACGTGGTCGCAGTCGGCATCACGAATCAGCGCGAAACGACCGTGTTATGGGATCGCGCGACCGGTGAGCCCGTGGGTCGCGCCATCGTGTGGCAGGACCGGCGCACCGCGGAGGCGTGTCAGGCGCTGCGTGCGGCCGGCCTCGAGGAGGAAATATCGGCGCGCACCGGGTTGCTGTTCGATCCGTACTTTTCGGCCACCAAGCTCGCGTGGCTGCTGGATGACACGCCGGGCGCACGCACGCGCGCGGAGGCCGGCGAGCTTGCCTTCGGCACCATCGACAGCTGGCTGATCTTCAAGCTCAGCGGGCACCGCCATCACGTCACCGATGCGACCAACGCGAGCCGAACGTTGCTCTTCAACCTGCAGACGGGCGACTGGGACGATCGATTACTCGACCTGCTGCGCATCCCGCGCGCCTGCCTGCCACGCATCGTCGACTCCTGCCTCGACCGCGCCACGGCGATCGAGGTCGAACTGGAAGACGTCAAACTACCCGTGACGGGCATCGCCGGCGATCAGCAGGCTGCCCTCTTCGGGCAGGGATGCTTCACGCCCGGCATGGCCAAGAACACGTACGGCACCGGCTGTTTCGCACTCATGAACGTCGGCGCGCAGCCGCGTCGCTCCACGCATCGGCTGCTCTCGACCGTGGCCAGCCGGCGCGCCGGCAGATCGATCTTCGCGCTCGAAGGCGGTGTTTTCATGGGCGGCGCGACGATCCAGTGGCTGCGCGACGGTCTCGGCATCATCGAAAGCTCCGCCGACGTCGAGGCGCTGGCGCTCAGCGTCCCCGACACGGGCGACGTCCATCTCGTGCCGGCGTTCGCCGGGCTCGGCGCGCCGCAATGGGATGCCGCGGCGCGCGGCACGATCGTGGGACTGACCCGCGGCTCCACCCGCGCGCACATCGCGCGCGCCGCGATCGAGAGCATCGCGTTCCAGACAGCGGACCTGATCGAAGCCATGCAGCGGGATTGCGGCCAGGGCCTGAGCGAGCTGCGGGTGGATGGGGGCGCCGCGCGCAACGATCTGCTCATGCAGTTCCAGGCCGATCTGCTGGGAGTGCCGGTGCTGCGTCCCGCCAATACCGAGGTCACGGCCTTCGGCGCCGCGGCGCTCGCCGGCCTGGGCGCGGGCATCTGGAGCGACGAAAGCGAGGTATCCGCGCTCTGGTCGCTCGAGCGGCGCTTCGAGCCGCGCATGTCGCGCGAGGAATCCGCGGCGCGGCGCGCGCGTTGGCAACAGGCGGTGGACAGATCGCGGCGCTGGGCGGAGGACTGAAATGCTCGCGTCCAGGCTTCGAAATCCCGCCCGCGCCTGGATGCTCGGCGCGGCATTTCTCGCCCTGGCGGCAGGTGCGTGGGTCGCGATCGAATACGAGCCGCCCCGTTTCCTGCCCGCGGACGCGAGCGAGTTCGTGGCGATATTCCCGCCGCCGCCGGCGCGCGGATCGCGTGAGGAACGGCGCGAGCTCGACGAACTGCTCGCACTGCAGCGTTCGCGCACCGCGGCCGACGTCGAGGCCTCGCGCGACGATCGGCGCAAGGACGTGGATCGCTTCTACGAAGCTCTGGGTCTCGACCCGCGGAACCCGCCGCGACTCCCGAAGCTGCGTTCGCTCATGGAAGACGTGGAAGACGACGTCAGCCGCTACGTCCGCGCGCCCAAGAAGAAATTCGCGCGCAACCGGCCCTACGTGGTCGAACCGGCGCTCCAGCCCTGCATCGGCGATGTCGCGGGCGACCGGTCCTATCCGAGCGGCCATGCGACGTACGGCTACGCCGTAGCCTATCTATTGGCGGAAATGGTCCCCGAGCGCCACGCAGCCCTGATCGAGCGGGCGGACGCCTTCGCGCGGGCGCGCATGGTATGCGGCGTGCACTTCCTCAGCGATCTCGAGGCGGGTCGCCTGGGCGCAAGCTGGCTCGTCGCCCACCTGCTCGACTCGCCCGGATATCAGGCAGCGGCCGCCGACGCGCGCGCCGAGTTGCGCGAAGCGCTCGGAAATGTTCAGCCCGCCGGCCACTCGAGCGCGAACCGCGCGCCGCCCAGGCTGGCACTGGCGCCGACGGTCACGCGACCGCGATGCAACGACGCGATCCTCGCTACGATCGCGAGGCCGAGTCCGAAGCCCCCGGTCTCGCGATTGCGGCTGGTATCGAGCCGCGTGAATGCATGGAACACGGAAGACCGGTGCGCCTCGGGGATCCCTTCCCCATCGTCCTCGACGACCAGCAGGCAGTTGCCCTTCTCGCAGGCCATCTCGATGTTGACCTTGCGTCGCGCGTAACGCAGCGCGTTCGCGAGCAGATTGCTGAGCGCGAGCTCCATCAGGCGCGGCTCCATCCACAGGGTCTCGAGACCCTCGCGTCGCAATGTCGTGACCGTGCGATCGTGCGGCGGGCACGCCGCCAGCACCTGCTCGAGCCACGGGCCGACGGGCACGGACTTGCAGTCCATGCGCAACCCTGGATGGTCGAGCCGCGCGTAGTCGAGCATGTCCGAGATGAGATCGTCGATCTGCTGCACGTCGTTGCTCACCGCCCGCAGCTGCAGGTGCAGGCGCTCGTCGACCTCGCCTTCGAGCACCGCGACCGCGAATCGCACGCGCGCCAGCGGCGTACGCATCTCGTGCGACAGCGCCGCGGTCATTTCCTTCTGGCTCTGGATGAGTTGACTGACGCGCGCGGACATCTCGTCGAGATTGCGCGCGAGGCTCTTGAGCTGCGTGGTCCGGTGGGCCGAATCGAGCGGCTCGCGGTAGTCGGAGGCAAATTTCTGAGAAGCCTCCGTGAGCGTCCGCAGGTCATTGAGCAGCGGGCGCAGCCACAATCCGACCAGCAGCAGGATCGACGCGTAGAACAGGACCGGCAGCAGCGACAGCCATCCTTCGGACGGAGGTTCAAAAGGACCGAGACGAATGGCGCCCGCGAGCGCATCGGAGCGCCACAGGTAGTAGACCCGGCCCGAGTCGTCGCGTAATTCGAGCGGAGCGTCGCCCAGCGGCGTCGCGCTGGAAATGTCGCCTGCGTCGAGCAGTACGACCTCGAGTCCGAGGTTGTCGCCGAGCTCCGCGGCGAGTTCCTGGCGTGACTCGGCGGGCGCCCGCGCAAGATCGTTCTCCATGAGTCGCAACGTCGATACGAGCCATGGATCGGCCGCGCGCACCTGCCGGGCCTGCAACGCGCCAAAGCCGAGGTCGAGCAGGATGGCGACCAGCAGCAACCCACCCGCCAGGATGACGTAGGAGCGGATGAAGAGCCCACGCTCGCCGGCCGCGAGCCATTTCTTCAAGTTGGAGCTTCCCAGGCGTCGGGCACGAGTAGATAGCCCTTGCCCCAGACGGTCTTGATGCGGGTCGGCGCGGCGGCATCGTCGCCGAGCTTGCGGCGAAGCTTGGATACGCGGCCGTCGATCGAACGGTCGAGGCCGTCGTAGTCGATTCCGCGGATGTTGCGGAATACCTCGTCGCGGCTGACGAGTTCGCCGGCGCGCCGCGCCAGCAGACTGAGCAACTCGAATTCCTGCGTGGTGAGCGGTATGGGCCTGCCCTGCAGCCACACTTCGCGGGATGCCTCGCTGATGCGCAGACCGCCGAGCTGCAGGTCGGGGCGGCGTTCGTTCATCGTCCCGCCGCGCTCGGCACGGCGCAGCAGCGCTCGTACGCGCGCCAGCAACACCATGGGCTCGACCGGTTTCATCACGTAGTCGTCCGCGCCGGATTCGAGACCGATCACGTGATCGAACTCGGTGTCCTTCGCGGTCAGGATCAGGATCGGCACGTCGTGGGTGCGGCGCATCTCGCGGCAGATCGACAGGCCATCCAGGCCTGGCAGCAACAGGTCGAGAAGCACCAGGCGCGGACGCTCCTGCGCGAATCTGTGCAGCGCGCGATCGCCGCGGCCCTCGACGCACACGCGCAACCCGTTCTGTCCGAGGTAGGTCGCCGTCAGCTCGGCGAGGCGCGCATCGTCTTCGACGAGCAGGATGTCGACGTTCGAGGCGTTCACAGGACGTCCCACACATGCCGCGTGCGCCGCTCGCGCCGCCGGTCGGCCGAGTCGAGGCGCAGCACTTCGATCTTGACCTCCGCCACCCGCTCGGCGCTGCCCGGCACACCGAGCCAGTACGCGAAGGCCTCGCTCACCTCGCGGCGCTGGGAATGGCTGCCCGACAGCGCTCTCGCCCAGCAGCGCATCGGCGCGGTCAGCGCGCTGTCGTTGAGACAGTAGTCGGCGGGCGTTTCGCCCTTCCAGCGAATGTTGAACGTCATCGTGCAGACGGGTGCGTCGCGATCGGTCACACACAGCAGCGGCTTGACGATCAGGCGCACCGCCGGCGAGTCGGCGGCGGTGGCGGGCGGGATCCCGGCGAGACAGCTGGCGATGATCAGGTACGCAAGGTTTCGCATCGTACAGAAAGTCCGGGTTCAGAAAGTCCAGGCGAGTCCGGAGAAGTAGCCCAACACGTAATCGTCCTCGGCGAGCGGGCTTTCGGCAACATCGTCGGGCAGCCTCTCGTAGTTGAGCGAGACGGCCAGGCGCAGGTTGCGCGTGATGTAGTAGTTAGCAAGCAGCCCGCCCTGGAACGCGAAGCCGGCGCCCGCGCGGTACGGCGGCAACGCGATGTTGGATTCGTCCGGATTCACGCCCCAGTAGTAATCGTTGAGATTGGAGCTCTTGTACGAAACGCCCAGCATCGGCGCGAACGAGTAGCGGCCGGACGTCCAGCGTTTCGAGAAATCCGCGGACAACTCGTATCCGTCGTGTGTGCCGCTGACGTCGTGGAACGCGCGCAGCGTAGCGGTCCCCCATTCGCCGTCGATCAGCGTTTCGAGGCCGACTTCGATGGCGTAGTCGCGCTCCGGGGGCTCCACTTCGACCGGCTGTATGTCGATGGCGCCCGGCACCGTGGGATCGGTCGGCGGCGAGAACGCGAGCGTCTCACCGCGACCCGCATAGGTGAAATTCACGTAGCGCGTATTCGTCTTGCCGAAGAAGACCCGGTCGCTGTTGAGCCGAGCCACGATGCTCGTGGTCGAACGCGCGTTGTCGACCAGCGTGAAACCCAGGTCGCCGTTGTCGATGAACCAGCGCTTGCCGAACCAGCCGAAATCGAGGTCGACGATCACCGGGATGTCGTCGGACTGGATCAGCGGATTGGAGCGGACTCCGTAGCCGAGCGCGACACCGAGCCGCCAGCGTCTTTCGGTGGGCGCCTCGATCACCGGCGCGGTCGAATTCGTCGCCGCGGGCGCCGACTCCGTGGCCGCAGTTTCAGTCTCGTCAGCCTGCCCGTACGCGAGTGTGCTGACGGCGCACAAGATCGCGATTTTCAACAATTTTCCGTGGCTGTAGTCGAGCGCCCACATGGCTGAACGAAGCATCGCTCAATGGCGGGTGGAGTTTGTAAGAAAGTGTAGCGGCACGAACCCGTACGCCCGATACAGATACTCACGATTTTCCTCAATGTCGCGACAGACGCCCGGCGCTCCGCCCCGGAGACTGTCGGGTGAAAATCGATGGAGGGAGTATTTCATGGGGCGTCCAATCAACTGGTTCGTCGTGCTGATCAGTATCTGCCTTCTGTTTGCCAACACCACTCTGACAGGACGCGGCATCGGCGGTGACCATTCTGCTTCCGGCGACAGCCCGTCGGCGGCCGAAGCACTGCTCAGGAGAGCGTTGGCGGACGTGGGCACGACATACGTCGCGAGGCCCGCAGTGGTGGTCACGCTGGACGACGCGTTACCGGAATCGGCCGCGCTGCGGGAGCGTCGCTCCTCCAGGTACCTGGCCCACCTCGACGAGCGTGTCGTGGCGTCGACCGCGCCGCGTCATGCGGCGCAAACCGGCGACTGGAATACGGTCGCCTCATCGGACCCGTTCGAGTTCGTGGAGGCCCTGGACGACGAACGGCCCGTCGTGACTCGCGTCAGGTAGGCTCGCTCGAGAAGAAACGTTTGACGCCCGCAAGGAAGCTCTCGCCGCGCGGCGCGTGTTTGTGAGCATCCTTCCTGAGCGATTCGTCGAACTTGCGCAGCAACTCGCGTTGTTCGGCGTTCAGATTCACCGGAGTCTCGACCACGACGCGGCAGAACAGGTCGCCTCGCGCGCCGCCGCGCACAGGCTTCACGCCCTTGTCGCGCAGCCGGAAGACACGCCCCGACTGCGTCTCGGCCGGAATCTTGAGAGAAACGTGACCATCGAGTGTCGGCACGTCGACGGCGCCGCCCAGCACGGCGCTCGCGAAACTCACCGGCACCTCGCATGACAGATGTTCGCCGTCGCGCTCGAAGATTTCGTGCTCGCGCACGTGGACTTCGACGTACAGGTCGCCCGGAGGTCCGCCGTTGCGCCCCGACTCACCCTCGCCCGACAGGCGAATGCGATCGCCCGTGTCGACGCCCGCGGGAATCTTCACCGCGAGACGTTTGCTCCGGCGCACGCGCCCCTGACCGAGGCAGCTGTCGCAGGGATTCTTGATGATGGTGCCGGCGCCGCGGCATTTGGGGCATGGCTGCTGAAGCTGGAAGAAGCCCTGCGAGATGCGCACCTGGCCGACGCCGTTGCAGGTTTCGCAAGTGACGGGCTTGTGGCCCTTCGCCGCACCACTGCCGCCGCAGGTGTCGCACTCGGTGAGCTTGGCGACGTCGATCTCGACCGAGTGACCGAACACGGCCTGGGACAAATCGATCTCGAGCTCGTACTTGAGATCCGCCCCGCGGAAGACCTGCGAGCGGCCGCCGCCGCGGCGACCACCGCCGAAGATGTCGCCGAACATTTCGCCGAACATCTCGCCGAAGGCGTCGGCGCCGTGGAATCCACCGCGGCCGCCACCCTGGCGCGACGCGTCGATGCCCGCGTGGCCGTGCTGATCGTAGATCGCGCGCTTGTCGGCATCGGAGAGAACTTCGTAAGCCTCCTTGGCTTCCTTGAATTTCTCTTCGGCATCCTTGTCACCCGGATTGCGGTCCGGGTGATATTTCATGGCAAGCCGACGATAGGCTTTCTTGACTTCAGCCTCGGTCGCGGTGCGCGGCAGATCGAGCACCTTGTAATAGTCTGATTTCGACATGAGGCGTCGTCCCCTCCCGAGGACTCACTCCTTGCAAGTCAGGCGTCCGGTCAGGACGCCTGTTTCTTGTCCTTGACTTCCTCGAATTCGGCGTCGACGGCGTCGTCGTTCGCCTTGCCGGACGAAGCGCCCGCATCAGCACCCGCGCCAGCCGACGCACCGCCGCCCGCCTGGGCGGCCGCGGCCTGCTGCGCGATGTTGCCCGAGGCCTGCATGAGCGCCTCGGCTTTCTTGTCGATGGCGTTCTTGTCGTCGCCCTTGAGGACGCTGCGCAGATCCGACAGCGCGGACTCTACCTTCGCGCGCTCGGCCGCATCGACCTTGTCGCCGAGATCCTTGAGCGACTTCTCGACGGCGTGCACGAGCTGATCGGCGCGATTACGGGAATCCACGAGTTCGCGGAACTTCTTGTCTTCCTCGGCGTGCGCCTCGGCGTCCGCGACCATGCGCTTGATTTCGTCCTCGGACAGGCCCGACGACGCCTTGATGGCGATCTTCTGTTCCTTGCCCGTGGCCTTGTCCTTCGCGGTCACGTGCATGATGCCGTTCGCGTCGATGTCGAACGTGACCTCGATCTGCGGCATGCCGCGCGGCTGCGGCGGGATGTCCGTGAGGTCGAACTTGCCCAGTGACTTGTTGTCGGCGGCGCGATCACGCTCGCCCTGCAGCACGTGGATCGTCACGGCCGACTGGCCGTCATCCGCGGTCGAGAACGTCTGCGAAGTCTTGGTCGGGATCGTGGTGTTCTTCTCGATGAGCTTGGTCATCACTCCACCGAGCGTCTCGATGCCGAGCGACAGCGGCGTAACGTCGAGCAACAGGACGTCTTTCACCTCACCCGCGAGCACGCCACCCTGGATGGCCGCGCCGACGGCGACGGCTTCGTCCGGGTTCACGTCCTTGCGCGGCTCCTTGCCGAAGAACTCCTTCACGTACTTCTGCACGAGCGGCATGCGCGTCTGACCACCGACGAGGATGACCTCGGCGATGTCCTGCGTGCCGACGCCGGCGTCCTTCAACGCGGTGCGGCAGGGCTCGATGGTGCGCTTGACCAGCTCTTCGACCAGCGACTCGAGCTTCGCGCGGGTCAGCTTGATGTTGAGATGCTTCGGACCCGACGCATCGGCCGTGATGTACGGCAGGTTCACGTCGGTCTGCTGGCTCGAGGACAGTTCGATCTTCGCCTTCTCGGCGGCCTCTTTCAGGCGCTGCACGGCGAGCGGGTCCTTGCGCACGTCGACGCCGGATTCCTTGAGGAACTCTTCCGCGAGGAAATTGATGATGCGAAGGTCGAAGTCCTCGCCACCGAGGAAAGTGTCACCGTTGGTGGACAGCACTTCGAACTGGCGCTCGCCGTCGATGTCGGCGATCTCGATCACCGAGATGTCGAACGTACCGCCACCGAGGTCGTACACCGCGATCTTGCGATCCTTGCCGGCCTTGTCGAGGCCGTAAGCCAGTGCAGCGGCGGTGGGTTCGTTGATGATGCGTTTGACTTCGAGACCCGCGATGCGGCCGGCGTCCTTGGTCGCCTGGCGCTGCGAGTCGTTGAAATAGGCGGGCACGGTGATTACGGCTTCGGTCACGGGCTCACCGAGGAAATCCTCGGCGGTCTTCTTCATCTTCATGAGCACGCGCGCGGAGATTTCCGGCGGGGCCTTCTTCTCGCCCTGGGCTTCCACCCACGCGTCGCCGTTGTCGGCCTTCACGATCTTGTAGGACACCATGTTGATGTCCTTCTGAACGACCGCGTCGTCGAACTTGCGGCCGATGAGACGCTTGACCGCAAACAACGTGTTCTGCGGGTTCGTCACTGCCTGGCGCTTGGCGGACTGGCCGACCAGCACCTCGTTGTCCTTCGTGAACGCGACGATCGACGGCGTCGTGCGATCGCCCTCGCTGTTCTCGATGACGCGCGGCTTGCCGCCTTCCATGATGGCGACGCAGGAATTCGTCGTTCCCAGATCGATGCCGATAACCTTGCCCATGACTACTCTCCGATAGAACTTTTTGGTCTGACTCGTGGCCCCGTTTGTGGAGCCCGTGCCTCTTGTTTCAAGAATCCCCGCGAATCAACTCTTGGCCGCCGACACGACGACGCGCGCCGGCCGCAGCAATCTCCCGTTCAACTGGTACCCCTTCTGGATGACCCCGAGCACCGTGTTCGCCGGCACATCGGAGGGCTGGGTCATCATCGCTTCGTGCAGTTCCGGATTGAAGGCCGCGCCCTCGGGGTCGATCTCCTCGATCTGCGCCTTCTCGAAGGCCTTGGCCAGCAGCCTCAGGGTCGCGGACTGGCCTTCGATCAGGCTCGCCACGTCGACATTGCCGGCGGACTCCTTCTGCAGAGTCGCGAGACCGAGCTCGAGCGAATCCTTCACGCCGATGAGGTCCTGCGCGAACTTTTCGATGCCGAACTGGCGCGTGTTCTCCAGATCCTTCGCGGCGCGCTTGCGCACGTTTTCGATCTCGGCCAGGGAGCGCAGGTATTGCTCCCAGTGATTCTTGGCGCGCTCCTCGGCGGCCGCGAGCTCGTTCTGGAGACGTTCCATCTCGACGAGCGCCACCGCCGTTTCCGGCAACACCGTGGTCTTGTCCTCGGAGCCTGCGATGTTGGGATCGGTAATCGGATCGCTCATCAATGACCTCAATAAAATCAGTAACTTGGAAACGAATGGCTAGAAGTCTGCGGCCGATGTTGGGCCCGGCTCCGGGGAATCAAGTCGGAAAGTGCCGAGAAATCAGCGGCGGTTGAGCGCCGCGCCGAGGATCTTGGCGGTGACGTCCACGATCGGAATGACGCGTTCGTAGGCCATGCGAGTCGGACCGATGACGCCGATGACGCCGATGACTTCGTTGTCCGCGCTGTACGGAGCCGTGACGACGCTGCAGTCGTCGAGAATGCGGAAGCCCGACTCCTGGCCGATGAAGATCTGCACGCCATCCGCGCGCAGGCTGTGGTCGAGCAGATTGAGGATGTCGCGCTTTTCGTTGAAGGCCTCGAAGAGGCGCCGCAGTTTTTCCACCGAGGAAAGCTCGCCGGCGCCCATGAGGTTCGTTTCGCCGGCGATCACGTATTCCATGCGATTCGCGTCGTCGGATTTGAACACGCGCTCCGCGACGTTGATGGCGTCCTTCATGAGGGCGTTCATTCCCTCGCGCGCCTCGTGCATCTCGCGCAGGATGTCCGCGCGCACCTGTGCGAGCGTCTTGCCGCGGCAGCGCTCGGTCAGGAAGTTGGCCGCGCGTCGCAACTCGTCGGCGGAGTGGTAACGCTCCAGCTGGATGATGCGGTTCTGAACCTCGCGATCGTTGAACACGAGCACGACGAGCGCGCGATTGTCCGAAAGACCGAGGAACTCGATCTGCGTGATCGAAGCCTGCTGCGGGCGCGGCAAGGTGACGACACCCGCCAGGCGTGTCACGTTCGAAAGCAACTGGGAGGCCACCGCGACCAGCGCCTTCGGGTCTTCGTTGGTCGCATCGAGCTTCTTGCGCAGTTCCTCGAAGGCCGGGTCGTCGTCGATGGGGGGCCGGGCCTTCAGCAGGGAATCGACGAAGAACCGGTAGCCCTTGTCCGTGGGAATGCGGCCGGCCGACGTATGCGGCGAGCTAACAAAGCCGAGCTGCTCGAGGTCCGCGACGATGTTGCGAATGGTCGCCGACGATAGCGCCAGGCCCGACTCGCGGGACAGCGACCGCGAGCCGACCGGCTGGCCGTCGCGGATATAACTTCCCACGAGCACCCGCAGCAGCAGCTGCTCGCGCTCGGAAAGTACGTCTTCGTGGGATTCGGTAGCCACGGCGAAAAGCTACTGAGGGGTACCGGGCCAGTCAAGAAAAGACAGCCTGCGCCAATCGGCAGTTTTCAATGAGATTCAGTGCATTGGCCGACTGTATGTCTCATGCTACAAGGCAGCATGGCACTACCGGCGCAAGCTTGCGCGCTCATAGGCCGATTCAGCGATTCTCGCGTCGCCGAATCCGCGCTCATCCTGCTGCCGCATCTCAAGAAGCGCGGCGTGCGGGCGCTTTTGCCGGATTCCGATGCCTGGAATGCGCCCGAGGGACTGGTCGAACGGGTCCCCGAAGACCGGATCGCCGAGCGAGCGGACCTGGTCATCGCGATCGGCGGCGACGGCACCCTGCTCTACGCGGCCCGGCTGGTGGCGCACAAGGGCGTACCGCTGATCGGCATCAACCGCGGTCGCCTCGGATTCCTCACGGACGTGTTGCCGCAGGACATACTCGATTCGGTCGACGCGGCGCTCGAAGGCCGCTGCGAACGCGACGAGCGCGCCCTGCTCGAAGCTCGCATCGTCAGCGCCAAGGGCGTGACCGCGCAGTCGCTCGCGCTCAACGACGTCGTGCTGCAGAAGTGGGAAACCGCGCGCATGCTCGACTTCGAGACCTGGATCGACGGCGCATACGTGAACACTCACGGCGGCGACGGCCTCGTGGTCGCGAGCTCGACGGGATCGACGGCTTACGCGCTGTCGTGTGGCGGACCCATCGTGGCTCCGCACCTCGACGTCCTCGTCCTCGCGCCGATCTGTCCGCATACGCTGTCCGATCGCCCGATCGTCATCTCGGGCCGTTCCGTCATCGCCGTCAAACTCATCGACCGGCCCGACACCCGCGCGCAGGTGACCTGCGACGGAGTGCCGCTCGCCGAACTACTGCCCGGCGACCGGCTCGAGATCCATCCCACGCAGCGCAAGATCACGCTGCTGCATCCGAACCAGTTCGAGTACTACCGCCTGTTGCGCTCCAAGCTCCATTGGGGTCGCGGTGGCTTCAACTCCCATCCCGAGTGAATGCATGCTGACCCACCTGCAGATTCGTGACTTCGCCATCATCGATCTGATCGAGCTCGAGGTACGCGCGGGTCTCACAGTGCTCACGGGCGAAACCGGCGCCGGCAAGTCGATCATCGTCGACGCACTCGCGCTGCTCGAAGGAGGCAAGGGTGGCGCCGAGGTCGTGCGCGCGGGATGCGACCGCGCCGAGCTTTCGGCGACCTTCGACATTCGCAAGAGCCCCAAGGCGCTGCGCGAAATGCTCGCGGAACAATCCGTCGAAGCCGGCGACGAGCTGACCGTACGCCGGGTCATCGCCAGCGACGGCCGCTCGCGCGGCTACCTGAACGGCGTATCCGTCCCGCTTTCGCTGCTGCGCGACGTGGGCGGGCTGATCGTCGACATCCACGGCCAGCACGAATTCCAGTCGCTGACGCGAGCGAGCGCGCAGCGCGAGCTGCTCGACGAATTCGGCGAGAACACCGAGCTCGCCGAAGGGGTGCGCGCTGCGTACAAGACCTGGCTCGATTACGTGAATCGCGCGGCCGAGCTCGAAGGCAAGGCGCGCGACCGAGATTCGCGCATCGAACTACTCAAGTTCCAGGTGGGCGAACTCAAGGCGCTCGATCTCAAGGAAGGCGAAGTGGCCGCGCTCACCGAGGAACGGACCCGCCATTCCAATCGGGGGCGTCTCGCCGAGGCTGCGCAGGCGGCGGTGGCGCTGCTCTACGACTCGGACCAGGGCAATGCGCACGCGACGGCATCGCGCGCGCTCGCCGGCATCCGCACCTTGTCGGGCGTGGACCAGCGTCTTGCGAAGGTCGTGCCGCTCGTCGACGAGGCGACCATCCAGATCCGCGAAGCCGCGCGCGAGTTGTCGCGTTATCTGGAAACGCTGGACATCGATCCCGCGCGCCAGGAAGAAGTCGAGCGCCGGCTCGCCGCGATCGAGGAACTCGGTCGCAAACATCGCGTGCCCGTCAACGAGTTGACCGCTCACGCCGCGAAGCTCGAGAAAGACCTCGCCGAGCTCACTAGCGCCGACAACGATCTCTCCGCGCTCAAGAAGCAGCAGGTCGAAGCGCTCGATATCTACCGCAAGCTCGCGACCCAGCTCTCGGCCGCGCGCCAGACCAGCGCGCGCACGTTGTCGAAGGACATCACGACGCGGATGCAGACGCTGGGAATGGCCGGCGGAAGGTTCCTGATCGACATCACGCAACCCAATGGCGAGCCGGCCGCGCATGGAATCGATTCGGTCGAGTTCCGCGTGACGGCGAATCCGGGCCAGCCGCTGCGACCGCTGGCCAAGGTAGCCTCGGGCGGCGAGTTGTCACGACTTTCCCTCGCCGTGCAGGTCGCCTGCGCCGCGCAGGATTCACGATGCATGGTGTTCGACGAAGTCGACTCGGGTGTCGGTGGCGCCGTCGCCGAGATCGTCGGCCGCGAACTCAAGGCGCTCGGATTCTCGGGCCAGACATTGTGCGTGACCCACCTCCCCCAGGTGGCCGCGCAAGGGCATCATCATTTGCGCGTGTCCAAGCTGACGGATGGCAAGACCACGCGCACCACGATTGCCGAGCTCACGATGGACGAACGCGTCGAGGAAGTGGCGCGCATGCTGGGCGGCAAGGAGATCACGGGCAAGGCCCGCGAGCACGCGCGCGAGATGTTGCAGATGGCGGGCACGCCCGAACAGAAGGCGCGCGCGGGAAAACGGAAGGCGTGACGACGGCGCGAGAGCGCCCGGATCAGCTGTGCTTGCCCGACTTCTGGGGGCCTTTGTAGGAAGGGCATCCCGGCTTGTGGCAATGCCCGTACAGCGTCATCGCGTGATCGCGCAGCTCGTAACCGAGACGTTTCGCGATCTCCTCCTGGCGTTCCTCGATCGACTCGTCGATGAACTCTTCCACCCGTCCGCAGTCCAGACACACGATGTGATCGTGGTGGGTGCCCTGGTTGAGCTCGAACACGGCCATGCCGTCTTCGAAGTGGTGTCGTGACACCAGGCCCGCCGCCTGGAATTGAGTGAGCACCCGGTACACGGTCGCGAGGCCGATGTCCTCGTTCGATTCGATCAGTCGCTTGTAGATGCCTTCAGCCGACATGTGACGGGTCGAGCTGCCCTCGAGGATTTCGAGGATTTTCAGCCGCGGGCCCGTGACCTTGAGTCCGGCCTTGCGCAGGTCTTTGCTTTCCAAGCGAGGGGTCTCCTGAAAATGTTCGGGTATGATGCGCCACCATGAAACGCCTTGCACTACGAATGATTATCGCGGCCGGCAGCATTTTGCTCGCCAGCGGCTGCGTCTACCGGATGAACATTTCGCAGGGCAATTACCTTGTCAGCGATTCCGTATCGCAATTGAAGGAAGGCATGACGCGCAGCCAGGTGCGTTTCCTGCTCGGCACGCCGATGGTGCCGGACGCCTTCAACGATGAGCGGTGGGACTACTACTACTTCTACAAGACGCGGCAGTTCAAGAACCCGGTGAAGCTCAGGCTCACGGTGTTCTTCGAGGACGAAAAAGTCGCTCGCTACGAGAACGTGGGTGTGCCCACCAAGACCGATCTCGAGCAGATCGAGGCCCAGCTCAGGCGGGCGCAGGAGGCGACGCGGGGACGAAAGAGCATCTGGCAGCGTTGGTTCGGCAAGGACGAGCCCGTCGAATCGGCTAGTCCCTCGGGCTCGACGATCGAGGACAAGGCTGCGGAACCGCCGAATCCCGTTCCGCCCGGCGCGCCGTTGCCCGAGCCCGCCGGGTCTCCTTCGGGTCCCACTTGAGAGGCCGGTAGATCTCGATCCGGTCGCCGTCGCGCGGCACCACCGTACGCTCGCAGGATTCGCCGAAGATGCCGACGTCGGCATCCCACGGCACATCGGTTTCACCGGCATCGGAACGCGCCGCGGCCAATGCATCGGCCACCGTGGCGGCATCCTCGAGCGTCACCGTCCACAGCCACTGGCGCGAGGGCGTCGCGAACGCGACCATGCAGGTCTTCATGGCCTAGCTACCGGACGTTCGCGTGCGCGTTTGACGAAAGCATCGACCAGCGACGCCGTGGTGTTCTCGAACAGCGGTTCGAACAGCGCTCCGGTGACCCGGCTGGAGAACTCGAAACGCATCTCGAGTTCGACCCGGCAACCGAGCTCGCCGAGCGGGGTGAGAGTCCACAGTCCTTCGAGCACGCGGAATGGCCCGCGCACGAGCTGCATGAGAATGCGCCTGTCGGGTTCCAGGAGGTTGCGCGTCGTGAACTCGGCGTGCAGCGGACCGCGCCTGATGTCCAGGGTCGCGACGACTTCCGTCGGCGTGCGCGATTCGACGCGCGCGGCCGCGCACCACGGCACGAACTCCGGATAGTGCTCGATGTCGTTGATCAGCTCGTACATCCGCCGCGGCGTTTCCGCGATCAGCGCCGAGCGCCTGACTTCACGCATGCGGTCAATCTACAATATCGCGAGCACGAGAACCCATGAACAAACCCGACCGCAAGGAAACGCCACGCCTCATCGCGGAGAACCGCAGGGCGCGCTACGACTATTTCATCGAGGAACGCCTCGAGGCCGGGCTCGTGCTCCAGGGCTGGGAAGTGAAATCGATGCGCGCCGGAAAGGCGCAGATCGCCGAGGGCTACGTGTACCTGAAGGACGGCGAGGCGTTCCTGTTCGGAGGCCTCATCACGCCCCTCAATACGACCTCGACACACGTCGTGGCGGACCCGAAGCGAACGCGCAAACTGCTCCTGAGCAAGGCCGAACTCGCACGACTCGTGGGCCTCGTGGAGCGCAAGGGCTACACCCTGGTGCCGCTGGACCTGCACTGGAAGGACGGCCGCGCGAAGCTCGAAATCGGCCTTGCCAAGGGCAAGAAACAACATGACAAACGCGCCAACGAGAAGGAACGCGATTGGGCGCGCGACAAGGCCAGAATTCTCCGACGAGGTTGAAGCATCCTTCCGCGGCTCCATGTATGCTCGCGGTGCTTTTACGGGGCCGACCGGTTTCGACGTGGGTTGCGAACCGTGAGAGGCGTACCGAGGGTGTATGAACCTCGTAAATCCTCATGCAAATCATAGTTGCCAACGACGACAACTACGCTCTGGCTGCCTAGTCGCAGCTGACCCCTGGACCAGCTGGTGCCTATGCCACTGAAACCAGGGTCGCGCTCATAGGATCGCGGTTCCGTGTGCTACGGGCGGAACCGTTAAGAGTCACCGCAGCTGGTCGGGCGTTTTCCCTGCTCTTCGGGTAGCGCAAGGCGAGAAAACAAAGAAGCAGCTACGTACGTAGATCCTCACGTCTAGTGCTTGCGGACGCGAGTTCAATTCTCGCCGGCTCCACCAATTCGCCGCCGTGGTGGCTCAGCTGAGCCACCATGCGCGGAATTCGTCGATGTTGATGCGTCCGTTGTTGCCGACGTCGGTCTCGGCGAAACCGATGCGCAATTCCTCTTCGCTGATGTCCTCGTCGAGCGTACGCACGAGGCTCTTGAACTCGTCGAAATTTATCTGCCCGTCGTCGTCCGTATCCGCGCGCGCGAAGAGCGCGTCGATCTCCGCCAGTTCCTCAGCCCGATTTACCATGGGTCCCTCCGTCGAAGGTAGTTAGAGCGCCGTACAGGTCCGGACGCCGGTCGCGGAACACGAACCAGTTGTTGCGCAGCTCCCCGATCGCGGCGAGATCGAACTTTGCCACGATGACGGCCTCCTCGTCTTCGCCAGCCTCGGCGACCTTCGCGCCCGTGGCGTCCGCGATGAAACTCGACCCGTAGAACCGGATGTACAGGTTCTCGGGATCCTGCAACGCCCGCTCGGTACCGATGCGATTGCAGGCGATCAAAGGTGTGAGGTTGGCGGCCGCGTGACCTTGCTGGGTCCGCTGCCAGTGATCGCGCGAATTCACCGGCAACGCGGGCGGCGGCTCGCTGCCAATGGCGGTCGGATAGAACAGCAGCTCCGCCCCTTGCAGCGCCATGGCCCGCGCGCACTCGGGAAACCACTGGTCCCAGCAGATCGCGACGCCGATCCGGCCGAAGCGCGTATCGAAGACCTTGAACCCCGTGTCTCCGGGGCTGAAGTAGTTCTTCTCCTGGTACCCGGGACCGTTCGGAATGTGCGCCTTGCGATACACGCCGAGGTTGCGGCCGTCGGCGTCGAGGATCGCGATCGAGTTGAAGAAAGCATTGTTGGCCTTCTCGAAGAAACTGATCGGCAACACCACGCCGAGCTCGCGCGCGACCTTCGTGAAATGCGCGACGGCGCGATTCTCGTCCACCGAGGTCGCGAGTCGCAGATGCCTAGAATCCTGCTCGATACAGAAATACGGCGTCTCGAACAGTTCCTGGATCAGGATGATCTGGGCGCCCTGCTTCGCCGCCTGGCGCACGAGTCGCTCGGCGGTCGCGATGTTCGCGTCCACGTCCCATCCGCAGGCGAATTGCAAAGCCGCGACGGTCACTTCACGCTTTGGCCGTTGCAGATGCGAGGGTTGATTCATGCGAACACCTTGCCCGGATTGAGTATTCCCTTCGGATCCAGCGCCTGCTTGAGCAAACGCATCGTCGATATTTCAGCATCGGTTCGCGACAGCGGCAGATAGGCGCGCTTCTCCAGACCGATACCGTGTTCGGCGGACACGGAGCCGCCGATCGCCGCGAGCGGCCGGTAGACGATGTCCTCCATTTTCGCGCGCGTCGCGGCGTCGTCGCCGGCCGCGATCACGATGTGCAGGTTGCCGTCGGCCATGTGCCCGAACACGAACGCGCGCTCCTCGCCCGCGTGCACGCGCACCGCCTCGCAGACCTCCCGCGAGTAGTCCTTCATGTTCTCGATCGGCAGGCTCACGTCGAATGTCAGCAGCGGGGCAATGTTCTTCACCTGCCACACGTCTTCGCGGATGTTCCAGATCGCGCGGCGCTCGGACTCGGAATTCGCGATGGTCACGTCGGTGATGACGCCATCCTCGAGCGCTTCGCCGAGCACCGCTTCCAGCCGCGCGCGGTCCGCGACCATGTCGCCGCCAAGTGTCTCCGCGATCGCGTAGAACGGAGCGCCGCGCCCGAGTGGCGCCTGATTCTGCGCCGGAGGCGCAGTGTTGAAGTCGTAGTAGTTGCCCCACAGGGCTTCGAAGGCGGCGAGCTGTCCGCCGAGTCCGGAGTCGAGCCGGTTCAGCAGCTCCACCAATCCTTCGAACGTCGAAGTCGCCGCCAGCAGGGTTTCCTGGCTGCGCGTCCTGGACACCAGGCGCAGCTCGGCGCGCGTGACGACACCCAGCGTGCCCTCGCTGCCGATGAACAGCTGCTTGAGGTCGTAGCCCGCGTTGTTCTTGAGCATGCGGTTGAGCGACGTGAGCACCGTTCCGTCTGCCAGCACGGCTTCGATGCCGAGTACGAGACTGCGCATCATTCCGTATCGGAACACGCGCAGTCCGCCTGCATTGGTCGAGATGTTTCCGCCGATGGTCGCGCTGTCGCGGGCGCCGAGATCGAGCGGAAACACCAGTCCCTGCTCGTCCGCCGCGCGTTGCACCTGCCCGAGCTTCGTGCCCGCCTGGGCGCGCAGCGAGCGCCCCGCGACGTCCACCCGCTCGATGGCGTTCATCGATTCGAGCGACAGAACGATTTCGCCTGGGCCGGCATCGGCTCCATTGACGAGTCCCGTGAGGCCGCCATGCGTGACCACCGGCTGGCCGCGCTCATGACACAAACGCAGGATGGACGAAACCTGGGAAGTGTCGCGCGGCCGGACGAGTAGTTCGGCTTC
Source organism: Pseudomonadota bacterium (assembly GCA_023433705.1). Lineage (GTDB taxonomy): Bacteria > Pseudomonadota > Gammaproteobacteria > Steroidobacterales > Steroidobacteraceae > CADEED01. Next base: position 31,274 of record JAEYUC010000050.1, on the reverse strand, counting down.
GACGCGGCCATGCCAGAGATTACCCGCGCGCTCGCGCACCGCCCCGCCTTCGAGAATGCCGTTCTCGCCGACGATGGCGCGCAGTTCGTTCCTGAGATGGGCCGGCGACATTCGGCCGATAAGGTAACGCGCAACGTGGGCAGCCGCCAGAACGGCGGCTGCCCTGCTCCTGCGATCAATGCAGCGTCGGAGTCGACTTCGCTTCCGCATCGCTGACCGGGAACAACGCCTGGTCGAGCGCATGCACATAGGTTGCGACGTTCACGGTACCCGGCACGAGCACGCGACCACCAAACAACAGGTTCGGCACCGTCCGCACTCCGAAACCACGCAGGCGATCCTCGCTGCCCTCGAGCATCGACTCGCCTTCACGGGTTTCGCGAAAGGCTCGCAATGTCCGCTCGGAAAGACCCGCCTCCTCGCCGATCCCGGCCAGCACCGCGATGTCGCCGATGTCCGCGCCCCGTTCGAAATAGGCGCGGAAGATCGCGGCCGCCACGTTCGCGTGACGACCCTCGTTCATCGCGAGCTGCACGAGCCGGTGAGCCTCCGACGTGCTCGGCAGCGGGCCGAGCTTCTCGAAGTGGAAGTCGATGCCCAGCTCGCGACCGGCTTCTGTCAGAGTCTTTTCTGCGAACGGCACACTGATGCCTTCGGGCAGACGTTCCGCGAGATAGTCGTGAAACGTGCGTGGGGCAGCGTTGGCCGCGGGCGCCGCCATGCGGAACGGGTGCCAGCGCAGACGCGTTTCGACGTCGCCCGACAGATTGCCGAGCGCGCGCGTGAGCTGCGCCATGCCCAGCCATGACCATGGGCAGGTGAAATCCGCGACGAGATCTATGTCCAGTGTCCTGCGCACTTCATTCAGCGGTCTGACGATGGTTTTCATGCGGCATATCTAGAGGCGCCGCATGCGCCTTCAACCGGGGTTTCGCTGAACTCCGAGGTTCGCATGCACCTGCTCGGTGATGCGGATGGCCGTTTCGAGGGCACGCAGCCCATCCTCACCTGACACGATCGGATCCTTATCGTTCCGGATGCAGTCGAGGAACGATTCGATCTCGCTTTTCAGGGCGTCGCCCTGCGCGAAATTCGCCTCTTCGATGTTGACGGGCAGCTGTCCTGCCTGCGGAGCCCCGTCCCGCTTGCGAATCAACGTCAGAATTTTCTGCTGCAAGTCGACCGACATGTAGGCGGCTTGTTCGAAGATCCTGAGCTTGCGTTCCGTCTTGAGACTCACGCGACTCGCCGTCGTATTGGCGACGCAACCGTTGGCGAACCGGATCCGTGCATTGGCGATGTCGATTTCGCCGGAGAAGACCGGTGTGCCGATGGCATCGATGCTCACGATTTCGCTGCGTACGAGCGACTGGATCAGATCGATGTCGTGGATCATGAGATCGAGCACCACGTTGACGTCGGTGCCGCGCTCCTTGTACGGCGCGAGGCGCACGCATTCCATGAACCGCGGATCGCGCACGTGCGGATCGGCCGCGAGCACGGCCGCGTTGAAGCGTTCGAGGTGCCCAACCTGCAGAATCCGGCGCTTCTCTTTCGCGAGCGCGATCAGCGCGCGCGCCTGGTCGGGAGTTTCCGTGATCGGTTTTTCGACGAGGACGTGGGCACCCGCTGCGAGAAATGCTTCCGCGATCGCGAAATGCGCGGGTGTCGGGGTCACGACGCTGACGGCATCGACCTGGCCGAGCAACTCGCGGTAGTCGCCCACCGCGGTCGTATTCAACTCGGTGGCTACCTGGCGGCGGACCTCGTCGCGGGCATCGACCACGGCAACCAGGTCGCAGGTATCCAATTGGGCGTATTTCTGGGCATGGAAGCGTCCGAGATATCCAACACCGATGACCGCCGCCCTGATTTTGCCCATGCGCTATTATGCCCCGCGCTTGCCCCGCAGTCGGCGGGAGACTTCAGGAGTCCGGCGGAATTGTTCAACTGGCTGGTGCGCGCACGCGATGGGTACTTCGCGATGCCGCCGCTGAAATTCGAAGCAACGACCTTTGGCCTGGCCCTGCTGGTGGGCCTGCTCGTCATGCCCGCGATGATCTATCTCGTGGGCACCGCCGTGCTCAAGGCCTATGCGAACGGCGGGTTGTTTGCGCTCTACGGCGATTTCCTGAAAGGACTCGTCGAGCTACGGCCGAGCTGCTGGATCGTGCTGCTAGGCCCATTCGGATTCCTGACCCTGTTCAGGTTCTTTCGCCTCGTCCTGCGCAAGATATAAGTAAAACGCAGCCGCAGGAAACGTGAACCCGTTCACGGAATTTCGGCGGCGAAATCGGCCGAAGCCCGAATTTGTGACGCATTTCGGCGACACTGAAGTCCGGATCGATTTTCAGCGGCAGGACGAAGAAAAAATGAGCGAGTACTACCTCGCCGACCAGAAGGCCGAAGAACGTGCGCGCCAGCAGAAGCGCGACCGCAATGCCGGCGACGGATCGAAACAAGCCCAGGACGTGAAGATCACCCTGCTGGGAGATTTCCTGTTTCCGAGCCAGGAGCCACAGGGGTTCGACCCATACAATCACGTGAATGGGAAATCGTTGCGCGACGCCTGGAAGTACAGCCGGAATCGCTGATCGGCACTGTCCGCACAGGTACGTTGCGGCACTGACAGACGTCGCGGCTCAACGCGCCTCTGCGCGTCCGGAGTAAGCCATCACCCGGTTCGGAGGCCCGGCAGGAACAAAGCCCCCGCGCGGCCGCTCGAATCCCACCATGCCGCTGCCGCTCATTGCTTGGGCCAGTACACCCAAAGGACAGTCGCCAGAACCAGCGCCAGGGCCACGTGAGCCGCGTACCGCCACGATCGCGAGCGCAATTCGGCATAAAAGCTCGCCACCGCCAGGGCCGCGAGGAAAACCGCAATCAGACAGGCGGCAAGCACCTGTTCCTTTTCTTCCGCGAGTCGCTCCGCGTACTCCGGCATCAGCAGGTACACCACCCCGATGAGCAGCAGCGTCAACGCGATGGAGACTGTCGAGCCCATCACGATTCCAAGGAGTACGACCAGTGGGCGCATGTATTTGCCTGTGTTTGGGGAGATTCCACTTGAGCAGGCCGAGCGACAGCCTTACCTTTGGTTCGAATTGTACGGACCGTCACCCGTCGAGACACTCTGACGCATGAACCCCTCATTTGCCTTCTCGTTCCGCTGGCTCGCGCCCTCCGTTCTCGCCGTGTTGCTGTTGCTCACGGGCTCCGCGCAGGCGCCCGCGAACACGCAGTTGCCAGCCGGTTCGGTGGTCGCAAGCGAACGCCATCGCTCGGTCGCCCGGCGCGTCTGGTCGATGCTCGAAGGCATGCACTACAGCGGCCAGAAGCTCGACGACCGCATGTCGGCCGTCGTCTATAACCGTTACCTCGAAAGCATCGACAGCCAGCACACGAGCCTGCTCGCCTCCGACATCGCGGAGTTCGATCAGTACAAGCTGCGCTTCGACGACATGATCCGCAGCGGTGACGTCGATCCCGCCTTCGCGATCTTCGCGCGCTACCAGCAGCGCAATCGCGATCGCATCAAGTTCGCGCTCGCGCAGCTCGAGAAGGAACCCGACTGGAACACCAGCGAGGTGTTCGAGTTCGACCGGACGAAAGCCCCGTGGGCCGCCAATTCGACGGAGCTCGACGAGTGGTGGCGCAAGCGCGTCAAGAACGACGCGTTGTCGCTGATGCTGACCGGCAAGGATTGGCCCAAGACCGCCGAAGCGCTCAAGAAGCGTTACGAGACCACGCTCAAGCGCATCGACCAGATCAGCGCGGACGACGTGTTCGAAACGCTGATGAACGCGTATGCGCGCGCGTACGATCCGCACTCGAGTTATTTCTCGCCGCGCAGCTCCGAGGAATACCGCATCCAGATGAGCCTCAATTACGACGGCATCGGCGCGTCGCTGCAGCTCATCGACGACTACGTGACGATCATGAACGTGATCGAGGGCGGTCCCGCCGCGGTTGCCGGCACGCTCACCGTGAAGGATCGCATCACCGGCGTCGGCCAGGGCAAGGAAGGTCCGATCACGGACGTGCTCGGCTGGCGTATCGACGACGTCGTGCAATTGATCCGCGGACGTGCGGGCACGACGGTGCGCCTGCAGGTCCTGCCCGCGGGCGCCGCTCCCGGCACCCCCGAAAAGACACTCGAGTTCACGCGCAACAAGGTGACGCTCGAAGCGCAGGCCGCGCAGAAGGAGTTGCGCACCATCAAGCGCGGCGACAAGGAGATCCGCGTCGGCGTCATCAACGTGCCGGCCTTCTACCAGGACGTCGAAGCGCAGAACGCGGGCGACAAGAACTTCCGCAGCACCACGCGCGACGTGCGCCGCCTCATCAACGAGCTCAAGGCCGAGAAGATCGACGGCCTCGTGCTCGACCTGCGCGGCAACGGCGGCGGCTATCTACCCGAGGCGACGGCGCTCACCGGCCTGTTCGTGGACAAGGGCCCCGTGGTGCAGCTCAAGGTCACGAACGGCGATCTCGAAGTGCAGGAAGACCCGGAACCCGGTGTCGCCTACTCCGGGCCGCTGGCCGTGCTCGTCGACCGCTTCAGCGCGTCGGCTTCCGAGATCTTCGCGGGCGCGATCCAGGACTACCATCGCGGCGTGGTGCTCGGACAACGCACGTTCGGCAAGGGCACCGTGCAGAACCTCGTGCCTCTCGACCGTTGGTCGCCGCGCCCGGTGAACGGCCAGCTGACCGTGACCATCGGCAAGTTCTATCGCGTGACCGGCGAAAGCACCCAGCATCGCGGTGTCGAGCCGGATGTCGTGCTGCCGTCGCAGATCGACATGGAAGAATTCGGCGAAAGCGCGCTCGAAGGCGCGCTGCCCTGGGACCGTATCCCCGGCGTGCCCTTCCGTCTGGAAGGCAAGATGAGTCAGCCCAACATCGAAGCCCTCGCGGTCGAAGAGAAGTCGCGCGCGAGCCGCGATCCTGACTACCGCTGGCTGGTCGCCGATCTCGCGGCCGCGGATGCGATCCGCAAGCAGAAGACGCTGTCGCTGAACCTCGAGGAGCGCAAGGCCGAACGCGAACGTCTCGAACGAGATCGTCTCGAGCGCGAGAACTCGCGTCGCGCGGCGCAGAACCTGCCGCCGCTCAAGAGCGCGGAAGAACTCGCCGAAGCGAAGTTCCCGGACACCGTGCTCGATCAGGCCACGGAGGTCATGACCGACATGGTCACCGGCCTGCGCCCGATCGTCCCGGCGCCTTCGCGCACGGTGCGCAGCGAGACCAAGCCGACGAAGAAAGAAGACTGATCAGCGCAGCAGGACCTTGAACAGGTCCCACGTGTTCTCCGCGAGGACGTTGGGAAGCCTCGCGGCGGTCACTCCCTGCGAGCCGTAGGCGAGCACGTCGCCCTCGGCGACTCCGCACGATTCCGGTATCGGCACCGTCTCGTGATCGGCGAGATAGGCGGCAGTGCTGCGTAAGCGCTCGCTGCGATGCTGGACTTCCTGGTTCAACCCATTGCGCTGACGGAGCATGGCTCGCGCCTTGGCGATGTCGCTCATGATGGAGACGCACGCCGGAATGTCTCCGTAGTGCTCCGTTGCTTCGCGACGCGACATCGCGGTACGCGCCGACGCGACCAGGTTTGTGCGCGAAAGCCGCAGGCAAAGCACTTCGGCGCAGGCGATCGCGGCAATATTGATCGCGCGCCTGGATTCGATCGACAAGCCGGGGAAGTCTTCCGCGTTGCCCTTTTCGATCTGCTCGAAACGCGCGCGTGCGTCCAGCAACGCGGACTGCGCTGCCGCGACCTGCGCTTCGAGCGCGGGACGCTGGGCGGCGACCTTGGGCCGCTCCCAGCGATGCCACCACTTGCCGAGTTTCGCGAGCCGGGAGTCGAATGCCGCGAGTTCCTGCCGGGCGGCCACCATCCGGGACTCCGCCAGCCGCAGTTGCTGCTCGCTCGCCTGGCGTTGCTGGAACTGGCGGCGATTGCCTTCGAGAGCGAACGCCTTGCGTTCCTTCTCCTCCTGCCTCGCGACGAGCTCGCGCACCAGTTGCTCGATGATGTCGCGGCCCTCGTTCCACAGGGAACGCAGGTGATAGAAAACCAGGGTAGATAGACCGGTGTCGACGGATTCGAGCCGCCGCTCGAGCGACTCGAACATCTCCTGCACGCGGCTCGTGGCCGCTTCCTGCTGCTTGAGCCGGTCGCGCAGCCGCTGCAATTCGGCGCCGAGTTCTTCGTGTTGCTTGCGCAGTTCCGCGCGGCTGCGAAATAGTTCGACGACGCGTCCGTCTTCGACCGGATCCGCCGGGTTGCCAGTGCCGCCGAGCAAGCCTAACGCCTTGAGCGCTTTCATAGACCCCTGCGCGGAGGGGCCGAGAGACTACTCCCTGAACCCGTGGCCGCGGTCGATACAGTACTCCAGCCACTTATTTAGCATCGTATTCCGGGCCCAACGCTGATCCAGTTCACGCTCCGCCACCCCACGCAAGCGGCGCAGCGCCTCGTGATCGTGGCGGTTCGAAGGTTCCTGGGCCCATTCCTGGGCTTCCACGAGCCTCGCGTCGTGATAGATGCGCACCCGCATGTCGGGGCAGGTCTGGAGATCCTCGCCTTCCCTGAAGAGATAGGTGAGGTCGACACTCGTGGTGTACGGCGAGCGTTCGGTCACGCTGAGACGCAGGTCGCAGTCGTCCGGGACCCGCGACACGTACACGTCGCGCAGATTCCGCAAGTCGCCGGCGAGCGACGCCAGCCGCAGATAGTTGCTCTCGTACAGCGACATGAGCGCGACGAAGCTGCGCGGCCGCGCGCGCCAGGAAACGATGGTTGTCACGTCACTTAACATTTGCATCCGAATATATCGGACCAAGACGATCATTCAAGACGCAAAACTCGCGCCAATCGGGCGTGATGCGGATCGCGAGTGGCTATTTTTTCTCTTCGCTGAACTGAAACACTTCTTCGAGGTCGTGGCCGAGCGCGCGCGCGAGTCGAAACGCGAGCTCGAGTGAAGGAGAATACTTGCCCGCTTCGAGCGCGATGATCGTCTGGCGCGTGACCTCGCAATCGTTCGCGAGCTGCGCCTGAGTCAAGCCGCGCGCGAGCCGCAGGTCGCGAATCCGATTCAGGACGCGAGTTGCCGTCACCCGCGTTCCCGCGAATACCGCGCAACCAGATAGACGCTTTCCGTCAGCGTGTGGGCGATCAGCAGACCCAGCAGGACATTCCCGACGATGAGTGGGCGCATCCAGGCTTGCGCGTGCCCTGGGAATGTCGCGAGCAGCGCGACGAGTCCGATGATGATCGCGGACAACACACCACCAGCGGCGCGTTGCGCGGAGTGCTGGATCCGGAGGTCGCGCTCGTCGGCCTCGATGCCTTCGCTGTTCTGCGCTCGCAGGATGCCACCCACCACTATCCAGGCCACCAGCAGCATTCCGAGATTGATGCCGAAGCGCCGCGAAGCGGAATTGGAGATCTGGTCCGCCGCGGCCCCCAGTGTCGGCAGCGCCGCGAGGAAGTTCAGGAAGTGGACGGCGATGAGCAGGACGAACGCGAACGTCACCCAACCCTGTCTTTCCGCCGGTGAAGCGTCCTCAGGAAAGATCCCGGCGGAGGAGCGCGACAGGTGGATCACGAACAGCCAGATCGCCGCGTAGAGCACCGCTGCGCCGACAGTTCCGATATCGATGCCCAACCAGCCATCCGGCCCGAAGAACATGCCAGCGGCGCCTAATGCGGCGAGGGAGAGGAGGATCTGAGTGCGTCGTAGCAGGCCGGCCATGGAAGGTCTCCGAACGTCTGATGTCCGGTATACCTTACATCCATGTCCCGGCTGGATGTCAAGTATTTTTTACATTTCCAAGGAACGCGCACGCATCGAGGTCGACATTGCCCCCCGACACGATGATTCCGATCCGCTGTCCCGGTTGGCCCAGTCTGCCGGCCAGCAATGCCGCCACGGGCACTGCGGCCGAAGGCTCGATGAGCAGCTTCAGGTCGTTCAACACGGTGCGCATGGCCGCGACGATCTCCGCCTCGCCGACCGTCACGACGTCGTCGACGAGCTGCCTGAGCAATGCGAAATTGCGCACGCCGATCGAACCGCGCAATCCGTCCGCGATGGTTTGCGGCGCGTTCACCGCGCGGCGCTCGCCGCTGCGAAACGACTGGAATGCATCGTCGGCCTGCGCGGGTTCGGCCCCCACTATTCGGATCGTGGGAACGAGATGGCGCGCGGCGATCGCGGTGCCGCCCATGAGCCCGCCGCCGCCCACCGGCGCGCTGATCACGTCGAGCGTCTGCAGTTCCGCCAGCATTTCGAGCGCCGCGGTCCCCTGCCCCGCGATGATCCGTGAATCGTCGAACGGATGGACGAGCTCCGCCGGCTCCTGCGCCAGCAATTCGGCGACCCGCCGTTCGCGCGCGGGCAGACCTGGTTCGCAAAGTTCGAGCCGCGCGCCGGCGGCCTCGATGTTCGCGATCTTCGTGCGCGCCGAATCCCGCGGCACGACGACGATCGCGCGCATGCCGCGCGCCCGCGCCGCCAGTGCGAGCGCCGTGCCGTGGTTGCCCGAGGAATGCGTGATCACGAGCGGTGTGCGTGCCGGATCGAGCTGCAGCACGACGTTGGTCGCACCGCGGAACTTGAACGCGCCCCCGGTCTGCAGGTTTTCGCACTTGAAGAACACGCGCCTGCCGACGCGCGCGTCGAAAGCATCCGAGCGCACGACCGGCGTGCGGACCACGTGCGGCCCGATGCGCGCCGCGGCGGCCACGACCTCCGGGAAACCGGGCAAATCGAGGGTCACAGTCGTGTGAACTGCGGCGCGAACAGATGCTCGCGGTAATACGCGAGCTCGCGGATGGATTCCTGGATGTCGGCGAGCGCCTTGTGTTCGCCGTGTTTCACGAATCCGCTCAACACCGACGGCGCCCAGCGTCGCGCGAGTTCCTTGAGCGTGCTCACGTCGAGATTGCGATAGTGGAAGAACTTCTCGAGAGTCGGCATGTGCCGGGCGAGGAAGCGGCGGTCCTGGCAGATGCTGTTGCCGCACATCGGCGAGGAATTGGGCTCGACCAGGACGTTCAGCACTTCCAGCACGCGCTTTTCGGCGCTCTCGGCGGTGTACTCGCTCTCGCGCACGCGCTCGATGAGTCCGGAGGCGCCATGCGTGCGCTTGTTCCAGTCGTCCATCGCATCGAGCACTTCGTCGGGCTGATGGATCGCGATGACCGGTCCTTCGGAGACGATATCCAGATTGGCGTCGGTGACGATGACGGCCATCTCGATGATCCGGTCCGTCTCGGGCTTGAGACCCGTCATCTCGAGGTCTATCCAGACGAGATAGTCGCTGCTCGGCATAAGGATTGACGCGATACTACACGAATGTCCGTGCCAACCACCCCAGACGGGGCCGAGAACCCGAGCGAAGCGGAGTTCGATGCCGATGTCGTCGCCTCTTTCGGGCGGCATCTGCTCGTCCGCGACGACCGCGGCGAGGTCCGCAAGGCGCGGCCGGCTGGCCGCAGATTGAGCATCGTCTGTGGGGATCGCGTGCGCTGCGAAGTGGACCGGGCTCACGACGAAGTGCTGGTCATCGAAGTGCTGCCGCGCCGGACATTGCTGGCGCGCGCGAACCTGCGCGGCGAAAGCGAGCCGGTCGTGGCGAATGTCACGCAACTCGTGGTCGTGATCGCACCGGTTCCGGCGCCCGATTTCTTCATCGTCGACCGCTACCTTTGCGCGGCCACGGCCGCGGGAATCTCCGGTCGCGTCGCGGTCAACAAGGAAGACCTGGAGGGCGACCGGATTGCCGAAGAGGAACTCTCCGCGTACGGCGTGGCCGGCTATCCGCACGTGAACTGTTCGGCGAAAACGGGGGCGGGACTCGACGCGCTGCGCGAGCTGCTCGCGGGGGCCGTGAGCGTGCTCGTCGGCCAGTCGGGCGTCGGAAAATCTTCGCTGGTGAGTGCGCTGCTGCCCCAGGAAGACATCGAAACCGGCACGCTCGTCCGCGACGAGGAAGGCCGACACACCACGACCGCGTCGCGCGCCTACGGGCTCCAATCCGGCGGTACATTGATCGATTCGCCCGGCGTGCGCGACTTCGCTCCGGCCATCGATCTGCTCGACGAGAAGACGCTTGGGTTTCCCGAGGTCGCCACGCTCGCGGGCGGATGCCGCTTCGCCGACTGCCGGCACATGCACGAGCCCGGGTGCGCCGTCAGCTCGGCCGCGCAGAGCGGCACCCTGTACGCGCGACGTTACGAGAGTTATCGGCGTTTGCGGCGGCGCTTCGAGGAACTGATCGCGGCGCGAGGCCCCGGCTACCGCCATCGTCGCTGAGTCGCGACATAGGCGCTCTCCGACGCGACGTGGCGGGAATGGTGACCGGCACATCTAGCTACATTGCGAATGCCGGCCCTTTCGGCGTCCGTCAGTATCCGCGCACCAGAGTGATCTCTGCGTTGATCTGCCCGAACTCGTTCAAGAACGGCAGAAACATTCGTGCATCGGCAACACGGACGTCGGGTATCGCTCGTGACGAAGGAACCGAATTCACAATTCGAGCCCGGTTCCGGCACGTTCCTCAGCGTCCAGTTGATCCGCGACGAACGCGCATTCGAATTGCTTGCGCCGGAGTGGGATCGACTGCTCGAATCCAGCGCGCAGCGCGTCTACTTCCTGCGATACAGCTGGATCCGGTCCTGGTGGCGACATCTCGCGCCGACCGGCGCACGCCTCCACATCCTGTGTTGCCGCGATCGGAGAAATGGACTCGTCGGCATCGCGCCGCTGTACTGGCGCAAGCGCCGGATGCTCGGCATTCCGTTCGCGCGCGAGCTGTCGTTCCTCGGAATGGGAGTCGCGATCAAGACGAGCGAATACGTCGACATGATCGCGCTGCGCGGCGCGGAAGCCGCGGTCGCGGATTCGATCGCCGCGTTCCTTCTGTCCCGCAACGACTGGGATCGCCTGTTGTTGGACAAGGTCCCCGCGCAATCGCAGTTTCTCGAATACCTTTCCGGCCGATTCGGTGAAAGCGCCGCCTCGACGCAGTCGGACCGCGCTCCGTTCATCGACACGTCGATCCCGTGGAGCGAGTACAGGAAGTCGCTGGGGCGGTCCATGCGCCGCAACGTGGAGTACTACGCGCGGCGCCTGTTCAAATCGCATCGTTGCGAGTTCCGGCGCGCGGCCACGCGCGCGGAAGCGGTCGAGGCGCTCGATGCGCTCGTACGACTCCACCAGATGCGCTGGGAAGCGGCCGGCCATCACGGCTCGTTCCGCACCGGCCACCTGCGCAACCAGTTGTTCGACACGCTGCAGTCGGAGTTCGACTCGGGCCGCGTCAGGCTATGGACCCTGCGGATCGACGGGCGCATAGAGGCCGCCCTCGTAGGGCTGCTCGACGATGGCGTACTGCACTACTTCCAGAAGGGCTTCAACCCGGCCTTGAACAAACACGACATCGGCACCGCCGTGCTGAGCCTGTGTCTGCGCGACTGCTTCGAGGATCCGGCCATTCGCGCCTTCGATTTCATGGGGGGCGGTGCGAGCTACAAGGACCTGTGGGCGCGCGAACATCGCACCACCCGCAGCATGGTGATTTCACGTCCCAGCGTGCGCACTCGCCTGCTCGCGGCCCGTGCGCGACTGCGGGAGTCTAGCGCCGCGCTGTATCGCCGCATCGCGCCCGAAGCGCTGCGCGTCGCGCGCCGCGATTTCATCGTCCGCGCGCGTGCCCGGCAGCTCGCGCGTACGCGCACCCGGCTGCAGTAAACCGCCGACGCGTTCAGCCTTGACGAATGCGCCCGGCGAGCGCGTGGGCGAGCGTGCCGCCGTCCACGTATTCGAGCTCGCCGCCGATCGGCACGCCGTGCGCGATGCGGCTCGCCTGGATGCGGCGCTCGGCTGCGCGCTCGCCGAGGAAATGCGCGGTGGCTTCGCCCTCGACCGTCGGATTCGTCGCGAGAATGACTTCGCGAACCTCGCCCGAATCGAGCAGCGCCTCGAATTCGCGCGCGCCGATCTGCTCGGGCCCGATGCCATCGAGCGGCGAGAGATGTCCGTGCAGCACGAAGTATCGGCCGCGGTAAGAACCCGACTGCTCCACCGCGACGACGTCCGCGGGCGATTCCACCACGCAGAGCAGAGATGCATCGCGGGCCGGCGCCGAGCAGATGGTGCACATCTCCGTATCGGTGAGCATCCGGCAGCGCCGGCAGCGCTTGATCGATGCGAGCCCTTCGGTAAGCGCCTGCGCCAGGGTCTGCGCGCCGCCGCGTCCGGCCTGCAGCAGGTGGAACGCCATGCGTTGCGCGGTCTTGGGACCCACGCCCGGCAACACGCGCAACGCGTCGATGAGCTTGGCGAGGGGCGCGGCGTGCTGCATCAGAACGGTAGTTTGAAGCCCGGCGGCAACGCGACGCCCGACATGACGTTCGCCATGCGCGCCTGGGTCTGCTGATCGACCTTGTTCACCGCGTCGTTGATCGCGGCCGCGATCAGGTCCTCGAGCATCTCGCGGTCTTCGGAGATCACCTGCGGCTCGATCTGCACGCGTTTCACTTCGTGTTTGCCGTTCATCGTGACCTTGACCATGCCGCCACCGGACTCGCCGACGACTTCCATCGCGGCGATCTCGTCCTGGGCCTTCTTCATGTTGGCCTGCAGCGCCATCGCCTGCTTCATCATGTTTCCGCCACCGCGCATCGCAATCTCCTGGAGCTGTTTATTCCGTTGACCGCACCGACTCGGGGTGCAGCGTCGCGCCGAACCGGCTCTTCATCTCGCGCACGGTCGGATCTTCGTCGAGCGAACGCCGCGCCGCTTCGAGCGCCTCGGCCGAGCGCCGTTCGCCGTGCTGCGAAGGCGTCTCGATCGGCGTGTTTCCCTCGACGAATTCGATCTTGACGTGACCGCCGAGATACTTCGCCAGCGCCTGCGTGAGTTTGTCGACCTGCGCGGGTGAACGCGCGGCCTTGGGATCGATGCCGAACCGCAGCGTGTTGCCGCGATGTTCGATCAGCGCGCAATTCGTCGCGAGCTGGCGGGCCGCGCCCGTGATGTCGAGATCGCCGATCACGCGCGCCCACTGCACCGGATCGATCGGCCCGGCCGATGCCGGTCGCACGATCGGCGCGCTCACCGGCGGCGCGTTTCCGGCGGGCGCCGCGGCGCCCGATTGCGCGCGAACATTCGCCGAGCCCGCGGTTGCGCCGGCTCCGACGGCGGGCCGGAACGCGAGCATGCGCACCAGCGTCATTTCGAATCCCGTGCGCGGATCGGGCGCGAATGCGAGATCGCGGCGACCGAGGATCGCCGTCTGGTAATAGAGCTGCGCGTCCTCGCCGCCGAACTCGCCGGCGAGCTCGGCCACCAACTCGGGATCGAAGATCTCGTCGCCTTCGTACCCGGGCACGAGTTGCCGCAACGCGATTCGCGTGAGCAGCGACGCGAGCTCGTCGAGCACCGCGCCGTAGTCGGGCGAAAATTCCTCGAGCGAGCGCGCCGCCTCGAGCAGCCGCGCCGCATCTCCGGTCGCGAGCGCGCGCGCGAGTTTCGCGACGTGATCGCGATCGATGGTGCCGAGCATCGCGCGGGCACCATTCTCCTCGACCTTGCCGCCGCCGAACGCGATGAGCTGATCGGTCAGCGACAACGCGTCGCGCATGCTGCCGTCCGCGGCCTGCGCGACGAGGCGCACCGCGGCTGCCTCGTGCGCAATCTTTTCCGCGTCGAGGACCTTCGTGAGGTGCTCAGCGATCAGCGCGGCCGGGAGTCTCTTGAGATTGAACTGCAGGCAGCGCGACAACACCGTGACCGGCAGCTTTTGCGGATCGGTGGTCGCGAGCAGGAACTTCACGTGCGGCGGCGGTTCCTCGAGCGTCTTGAGCAACGCGTTGAAGGAATGCGTCGACAACATGTGCACTTCGTCGACGAGATAGACCTTGTAACGACCGCGCGTCGGCGCGTACTGGACGTTTTCCAGGAGCTCGCGCGTGTCGTCGACCTTGGTGCGCGACGCGGCGTCGACTTCGATCAGATCGACGAACCGGCCCTCATCGATCTCGCGGCACGCGGAACAGACGCCACATGGGGTCGCGGTGATCCCGGTCTCGCAGTTGAGGCATTTGGACAGGATGCGCGCGATCGTGGTCTTGCCGACACCGCGCGTGCCGGTGAACAAGAATGCGTGATGCACGCGCCCCTGGGTCAACGCATTCCCGAGTGCCTGGCGGACGTGTTCCTGGCCCACGAGTTCAGCGAAGGATCGTGGCCGCCATTTGCGCGCCAGCGCGAGGTAACTCATGAATAGGTCGATCCTTGGGGGGAGGCAGCCCGCACCAGCCGGACTTCGGCGCCCGACATCGCCGCTACCGCTGCTCCCTTCCGGGCCTGGCGGGGTTTACAACTAGTCGTCGCGAAGGAGCCGATACGGACTGCCATGGTAAATGAGGTGGCGGACAGACAGGGATTCGAACCCTGGAACACCTTGCGATGTTACTTGACTTCCAATCAAGCGCCTTCGACCGCTCGGCCATCTGTCCGGTGTGAAACCTGCACCCCAAGGAGCGGGTGCGCATGATAGCGGAAAGAGCCTTATCCGGCTTTGGGGGCTTCTGGGGCCTTGGGCGTCGAATACGGCGGCGGCGCATCCAGGCAGGGCTCGTTCTTGCCGCGGACGCGCTCGGGCGTATCGAGCGGGGGCACGCGCAGCGCATTGCGCGTGTCCGGGTCCTGCAGGCCCGGCGGCGCCTTGAGGGGCGGCATTTCTTTCGCGCCCGCGTAATCCCTGTTGCTCTGCTTGCACTCGGTCAGCTTGTGTCCACAGCCCGTTGCGAGCCCGGCGGACAACAGTGCGACGAAAACGATACCGGCAATACGCATGGGGATTGCGACCTTTCGAGATTTCAGGAGTTCACGTTTATGCCGGCCGCGAACAGCGACTCGGCGACGACGGCATGGTACTCCGGCGAGAGCTCCGTCAGCGGCAGCCGCAGCGTGCCGCCCATGAGTCCCATCCGGGAGACTGCCCACTTGACCGGGATCGGATTCGATTCGACGAACAGGTTTCGATGCAGCGCCACGAGGCGCTGATCGATCTGCGTGGCGCCCGCGCGATCGCCACGCAGCGCGGCCGCGATCATGTCGGCCATCGCGCGCGGCGCGACGTTCGCCGTCACCGAGATGACCCCCGACGCGCCGGCACCGATCGCATCGCGCGCCGTCAGGTCGTCGCCGGAGAGCACTTTGAAATCCGGGCCGCAGCCGGCGACGAGTTCGCGCACGCGCGTCGCGTCGCCCACCGCTTCCTTGATGCCGACGATGCGCTGCACGCGCGAGAGGCGCGCGACCGTCGTGGGCAACATGTCGACGGCCGTGCGGCTCGGCACGTTGTACAGCAGCACGGGCGTGCGCGATGCAGCGGCGACAGCCGAGAAATGCAGGAACAATCCTTCCTGCGTAGGACGCACGTAAGACGGTGACGACACCAGCAGCGCGTCGACGTCGAGCGCCGAAAAATCCCGCGCGCGGTCGACCGAGCTCGCGGTGCCGTTCGTGCCCGTATTGGCGATCAGCAGGGCGCGTTTGCCGATGATCTTTCTCGCGGCCAGCAGCAGGTCGCGAAGTTCGGCATCGGTGACGGTGGCGGATTCGCCCGTGGATCCCGCGACGACGATGCCCGTGGTGCCATTGTCGAGCTGATACTCGACGAGGCGAGTCCAGGCATTGAAATCGATGCTGCCGTCCGGCTGCATCGGGGTCACGAGCGCCACCAGGCTGCCGGCGAACATGCGTTAGATCCGAGGGTCGTTGAAAGCGGTCGGGCATGGTACGGGCGCACCCCGTGGGTTCGCAAGCCGCCGGCTGGGTTACACTCCGCGCCAGATGAAGCAGCACTTAGCCGTATCCGCCATTGGCAGCGATCGCACCGGGATGGTCCACGACCTGACCCGCGTAATTTCGGACTGCGGCGGGTCGATCAGCGAAAGCCGGATGGCCAGTCTCGGCAACGAATTCGCGATGCTGATCCTGGTGAGCGGCAACTGGCATTCGCTGGCCAAACTCGAGAGCGAACTCGCGCGCCTGGGCGAGAGCACCGGCCTGTCCCTGCACCTCAAGCGCACGGAGCCGCGCGCCGCGCGCACCGAGCTGCTGCCCTATTCCATCGACGTCGTGTGTCTCGACCAGTCGGGCATCGTCGCGGGACTCTCGGGATTCTGCGCGAGCCGCGGCATCGACATCGCCGAAGTGTCGACGCGCACCTATCCCGCCGCGCACACGGGCGCGCAGATGTTCTCGGTGCAGATGATCATCAACGTACCGAAGCGCCTGCAGCTCGCGCACCTGCGCGAGGAGTTCATGGACTACTGCGACGCGCAGAACCTCGACGCGATCCTGGAGCCGGTAAAGTCTTGACTGTTTCGGTAGGCAAGAAGGCGCCCGCCTTTTCGTTGCCGCGCTCCGACGGCACTGTCTGGAAATCGGCCGATGCCTTTTCATCCGATGGAAAGGGATCGAATCTCGTGCTGTATTTCTATCCGAAGGACATGACCCCCGGCTGCACGCTCGAGGGACAGGACTTCCGCGATCTGCACGCCGCGTTCAAGCGCGCGAAGACCACGGTGCTCGGCGTCTCCAAGGACAGCTGCGAGCGCCACGCGAAATTCCGCGCCAAGGAAAAATTCCCGTTCGAGCTGCTGTCCGACGAGGACGAGACCGTCTGCCGGCTCTTCGACGTGATCCGCGAAAAATCCCTATACGGAAGGAAGTTCATGGGAATCGAACGCAGCACTTTCCTGATCGATTCGTCCGGCAAGATCGTGCGCGAATGGCGCAAGGTCAGGGTGAAGGGCCACGCGGCCGAAGTGCTGGAAGCGGCGAAATCGCTGTGAACGCGGCCAGGCGCACGGCCGGCGGCAAATCGGCCCGGGATACCGAACGACGCCTTTTCGTGCTCGACACGAACGTGCTGATGCACGACCCGACGGCGATCTTCCGTTTCCAGGAACACGACGTCTATCTACCGATGGTGGTGCTCGAGGAACTCGACGCCAACAAGAAGGGCCTGTCCGAAGCCTCGCGCAACGTCCGCCAGGTCAGTCGTTTCCTCGACGACATGATGCGCGACGCTACCAAGGAGCAGATCGACGCGGGACTGCCGCTGCCCTCCCCGCAGGGTCTCGGCGCAAATGACGATCGCGGCGGAAAGGCCGAACGAGGCTCCGCCGGCCGCCTGTTCTTCCAGACGCGCCAGCTCACCTCCGCGCTGCCGGACTATCTACCGGGCCACGGCAACGACAATGCCATCCTCGCGATGACCCTCGCGCTGCAGGCGACGCACCACGATTCGCGCGTCACGCTGGTGTCGAAGGACATCAACCTGCGGATCAAGGCGGCGGTGGTCGGCGTTCACGCCGAGGATTATTACAACGACAAGACGATCGAAGACGCGGACGTCCTGTACACCGGACTCACCCCGCTGCCCGTCGACTTCTGGGAGTCGCATGGCAAGGGCATGCGCTCGTGGAAGGAAGCGGACCGGACGTACTACGAGATCTCGGGCCCCGTCGTCGCGGGCCTGCAGGTCAACCAGTTCGTGCACGAGGAAGGCACCGAGGGCATCGAGGCCATCGTCCGCCGCATCGAGGCGGGCAAGGCCACGCTGGAACTCGCGCGCGATTACCGCGGCGAGCGCAACAGCGTCTGGGGCGTCAACGCGCGCAACCGCGAACAGAACTTCGCGCTCAACCTGCTCATGGATCCCGAGATCGACTTCGTCACCATTCTCGGGCCCGCCGGCACGGGCAAGACGCTGCTCACGCTCGCGGCCGGACTCATGCAGACGCTCGATTCGAACCGTTTCGCGGAGATCATCATGACCCGCGTGACGATTCCGCTCGGCGAGGACATCGGTTTCCTGCCCGGCACGGAAGAAGAAAAGATGGAGCCCTGGATGGGCGCCCTGATGGACAACCTCGAAGTGCTCACGCAGAGCACCGAGGGCGGCAGCTGGGGCCGCGGCGCGACCAACGACCTGCTGCGCAACCGGATCAAGATCCGCTCTCTCAATTTCATGCGCGGCCGTACGTTCCTGAACCGTTACGTCATCCTCGACGAAGCGCAGAACCTCACGCCAAAACAGATGAAGGCGCTGGTGACCCGCGCCGGTCCGGGTACGAAGATCGTGTGCCTCGGAAACATCGCGCAGATCGACACTCCCTACCTCACCGAAACGACTTCCGGCCTCACCTACGTGGTGAACCGATTCCGCGGCTGGACCCATTCGGGACATATCACGCTGGTTCGTGGAGAACGCTCGCGCCTCGCCGATTTCGCCTCTGATACGCTCTAGGGAAGCCCTTCACGGTTTCCCGGAAACGAGGCCTGAAACTGGTCCCCGCGTAACTGGTCCAAGCCCGTCATGCGCAACGCTCTCAAGAAAATACTCGTCGTTTTCCTGTCGGTGTTGCTGCCGCTACCGTCGTTTGCGCAGGCCGGCAACGATCTGCCGGACATCGGTTCTCCCGCCTCTTCCTCCCTCACGCTCGACGACGAGTACCTCATCGGCCTGCAGGTCATGCGGCAGCTGCGCGATGAAGGCCAGATCATCGAGGACCCCGAGGCCACGGAGTACCTCCAGGCGGTCGGCTCGCGCATCGTCGCGCAGGCCACCGGCGACACCGCCCAGCGATTCAATTTCTTCTTCGTGCGCGATCCGTCGATCAACGCATTCGCGTTGCCCGGCGGCTTCATCGGCGTGAACTACGGACTGGTGCTCGCGACCCGCAACGAAGCGCAGCTCGCCGGCGTACTCGCGCACGAAGTGGCGCACGTCACCCAGCGGCACATCGCGCGGCGCGTGCGTTCGCAGGGCCGGCAGAGCATCGCCACCGTCGCGGCGATCCTCGCCGCGATTCTCGTCGGCGCCGCCACCGGCTCCTCGGATGCCGCGCTCGGCGGCATCTCCATGGCGCAGGGCGCCGCCATGCAGCAGCAGATCAATTTCACGCGCGCGAACGAACACGAAGCGGATCGCGTCGGCATGGGCTTCCTCGCCGCCGCCGGGTTCGATCCGTACGGCATGCCCGATTTCTTCGAGACCATGGGGCGCCGGACCGGACTCGCCGGCACCAATCGCAATGCGTTGCCCGAAATCCTGCAGTCCCACCCGGTCGCCGCGAATCGCATCGCCGAGTCGCGCGCGCGCGCCTCGCAGTTCGCCGACCTGAAACAAGTCCCGGAAAGCGTCAGCTACCAGCTCACGCGTGAACGCCTGCGCGTGGTTTCGACCCCGGCGGAAGGGAACGTCGGTCGCTACTACCAGGAGCGGCGCGACGTGCAGGACCAGACGGTGGGTGAACGATACGGCGAGGCGCTCGCCTATCTCGAGCGCGGCGACGCACGCGCCTCGCTGGATTCGTTGCAGGACCTCGCGCGCAAGTACCCGCAGATCCCGATGTTGCAGTCGACGCTGGGCCAGGCCCTGATGGCCGCGGGCGAGACCGACGCGGCGCTCGAAACCTTCCGCAAGGCACTGGCACTTTCGCCCCGCAACGTCCCGCTCACGATGCGTTACGCGGAAGCGCTGCTCAAGGCCGACCAGGCGAAGACCGCGCACGCGGTGCTGCTCGACCTGTTCAACAACGTGCCGCCGACGCCGCAGCAGATACGCTTCACCGCGCTCGCCGCGAGTACCGCGGGGGATAGCGCGGACGCCGCTTACTACATGAGCGAGTACCACATTTCGACCGGCAACCTGCCCCTGTCGGTCGCGCAGCTCGAGACCGCGCTGGCGGTACCAGGCATCACGGGCGTTCAGCGCGGCCGTTTCCAGGCTCGACTCGACGAGGTGCGCGAGGCGATGTTCTCGAACCGCAAGCGCCGGGTACCGAATACGCAGGATTCGCAGAAAGACCCGCAGCAGCGTCCCCAGCGCGGCGGCGACAGCCGCTCCACGCGCCGCGGCTGACTACCCGCCCCGGACGACCGTCCCTGTCGGGCAACACGGGCGGCGATTCGTACAAATCAGTAGAATTTCGCCCCATGCAGAAAATCCTCCTCGCCCTGTTCGTCCTGTGCGCCACAGGCTGTGCCGCCGTTCCCGCCGGAAAACCCGATCCGCGCGACCCGTGGGAAAAATTCAACCGCAGCATGTATGTCTTCAACGACTCGCTCGACCGCGCGATCGCCAAGCCCGTCGCCAAGGGCTACAAGAAGGTGACGCCGCAGATAGTTCGAACGGGCATCAGCAACGTGATCACGAATCTCGACCAGGTTTCGACCATCGTGAACGCATTGCTCCAGGGCAAGGTGAAGCAAGCCGGCAACGATTCGGCGCGCTTCCTGCTGAACAGCACGCTGGGTCTCGGTGGTTTGTTCGACCCGGCATCGGCCGCGGGACTCGATCTCAACGACGAGGACTTCGGCCAGACGCTCGGCAAGTGGGGCGTGAAATCCGGGCCCTATGTCATGTTGCCGTTCCTCGGACCTTCCACCGTGCGCGACACTTTCGCCCGTATTCCGGACCAGTACACCTACCCGGTGAATTACCTGGAAGACGACAGCACGCGCATTCTGATCCGCGGCGTCGACTTCATCGACCTGCGCGCGGATCTGCTCGAACTCGACGCGCAGATCGAACGCAGCTACGACAGCTACGCGTTCATCCGCAATGCGTGGCTGCAGCGGCGCGAATTCCTCGTGCGCGACGGTGACGTCGCGGACGAAGCGCTCGACCTCGAGCAGGAACTGCTCGAGGATTCGGAAGAACCGCAGTCCGAAGAACCCGGCGCCCCCGACGCGACCGAAGCGCCGCAGTCGCCGGAAGCGGCCCAGCCCACTCCTCCCGAACAAGGCGCGCCGTGAACGGTCGGCAACAACCCGGCAGTAACAAACTACCGCCGTTGTTGCTGCTGCACCCGGACGACAACATCGTCGTCGCGCGGCGCGACATCGCCGCCGGCGAACAGGTCGAGATCGATGGCGAGAGTTTCACGATTCCCGCGGCGGTCGAACTCGGGCACAAGCTCGCGCGGCGGGCCATTCCGGCGGACGCGCGCGTGCTCAAGTACGGCGCCCCGATCGGCTCGATGAAGTCGGCGGTCGCGCGCGGCGAACACGTACACATGCACAACCTGCGCAGCGATTACATTTCGTCGACCACGCGCGAGGCGAACGGACACTGATGAACGCCAATCCTCGAGCCGCCGGCGCGACGATGCGCGGATATCCCCGACAGGACGGACGCAAAGGTATCCGCAACGTCGTCGCGGTCGCCTACCTCGTCGAATGCGCCCACCACGTGTCGCGCCTGATCGTGCAGCGTTCGGGCTTCGACGATGTCCATCTCATCGGCTTTCCGGGTTGTTATCCGAACAAGTACGCGCTCGAGATGATGAAACGACTGTGCACGCACCCGAACGTGGGAGCGGTGCTGCTCGTTTCCCTGGGCTGCGAGAGCTTCAACCGCGAGGAACTGCGGCGCACGATCGCGGCCAGCGGCCGGCCCGTCGATTTGCTGGTCATCCAGCAGGCGGGCGGCACCACGCGCACGCTCAACGCGGGCCTCGAGATAGTGAAAAAGATGCGCGCGCGGCTCGCGCAGCAAACTACCGTGCCCATGGCGCTGAACGAACTCGTGGTCGGGACCGTCTGCGGCGGCTCGGACGGCACCAGCGGGATCACGGCGAATCCGGCCGTCGGCCGCTGTTTCGACTGGCTTATCGAGAACGACGCCGCCTGCATCTTCGAAGAAACGGGCGAGCTCATCGGCTGCGAGCGCATCATGGCTTCGCGCGCGATCACGCCCGAACTCGGACGCGAGATCGAGGCCTGCGTCGAGAAGGCGGCCAACTACTACCGCATCATGGGTTACGGCAGCTTCGCGCCCGGCAACGCCGAGGGCGGCCTCACGACGCTCGAAGAGAAATCCATGGGCGCGTATTCGAAATCCGGCTCCTCGCCGATAAGCGGACTGATCAAGCCGGGCGACGTGCCGCCGCGAGGCGGACTCTACCTGCTCGACGTCGTGCCGGACGGCGAGCCGCGCTTCGGTTTCCCGAACATCTCGGACAACGCGGAGATCGTCGAGCTCATCGCCTGCGGCTCGCACCTCATACTGTTCACCACCGGCCGCGGCTCGGTAGTGGGTTCCGCGATCTCGCCCGTCATCAAGGTATGCGCGAATCCGGACACCTACGAGCGCATGGCGGACGACATGGACGTGAACGCGGGTCGCATCCTGCATGGCGCGGAACTCGACGAAGTGGGTCGCGAGATCTTCGACCTCGTGCAGAGCGTCGCGGCCGGCGGTCCGTCGAAATCCGAGGCGCTCGGTCACCAGGAATTCATCCTCACTTACAAACAATTCGAACCGATCGGACCGGCTTGCCTGCCGGCGCCCTGATCGGCGGGAGGCTCGATTGAAACTCGTACGATTCGGCTCCGCGGGCGCGGAGCGGCCCGGCCTCGTCTTGGCTGATGGCGCGATCGCCGACTTGTCCGGCGCGATTCCGGACGTCGCGGGCGCCGAGCTCTCACCCGATTCTCTCGCGAAGTTGCGCGCGCTCGACGTGGCCAAACTACCGCGCGCGCCGGCCGGCGCGCGGCTCGGCGCCTGCGTCGGTGGGGTCGGCAAGTTCATCGCGATCGGACTCAACTACGCCGATCACGCGGCGGAAACCGGCGCGAAGCTCCCGTCCGAGCCCATCGTCTTCATGAAGGCGACGAGCTGCATCGTCGGCCCGAACGACACGGTACTGAAGCCGCGCGGCTCGACCAAGATGGATTGGGAAGTCGAGCTCGGCGTCGTGATCGGCAGCGTGGCGCGTTACGTGAGCGAGACAGATGCGCCGAAGCACATCGCCGGATACTGCGTGGTCAACGACCTGTCCGAGCGCCAGTTCCAGCTCGAGCGCGGCGGCCAGTGGGACAAGGGCAAGGGTTGCGACACCTTCGGCCCGATCGGCCCCTGGCTCGTTACGCCGGATGAAGTCGGCGATCCCGCGAGCCTGTCGATGTGGCTCGACGTGAACGGCGTGCGCCGCCAGAAAGGCTCGACGCGCACGATGATCTTCAAGCCGGCGTTCCTCGTGAGTTACCTGAGCCAGTTCATGAGCCTGCATCCGGGCGACGTGATCACGACCGGCACGCCGCCGGGCGTCGGCATGGGCATCAAGCCCGAACCGATTTTCCTGAACGTCGGCGACACGATGGAGCTCGGCATCGAGAAGCTGGGCCAGCAACGCCAGGTGGTCGCGCAGGCATGAGAAATGGGGGCTGACCCCAATTCCATCGCGGATCTGCGCGCCCTCGCGCGACGGCGCCTGCCGCGCGCGCTG
Organism: Pseudomonadota bacterium; assembly: GCA_023433705.1. Lineage (GTDB taxonomy): Bacteria > Pseudomonadota > Gammaproteobacteria > Steroidobacterales > Steroidobacteraceae > CADEED01. The sequence goes on along the minus strand of JAEYUC010000050.1, from coordinate 7,945 downwards.
TTCGACTACATCGATCGCGGCTCGTACGACGAACACACACTGCTGCGCAATCGCGCGGACTTCGATGCGCTCCTGCTGCGCCAGCGTGTGATGCGCGACGTCTCGACCCTGTCGCTCGAGACCACGGTGCTGGGCGAACGCTGGCGCATGCCATTCGCGATCGCACCCACCGGACTCACCGGACTTTTCCACCGCGACGGAGAGATCCGCGCCGCGCGCGCGGCGCATGCCGCCGGCGTGCCGTTCTGCCTCAGCACCATGTCCATCTGCTCCATCGAGGACGTGCGGGCCGCGACCGCCGGCACCTTGTGGTTCCAGCTCTACTTCATGCGAGACCGCTCGTTCACCGAGGCGCTGATGGCACGCGCGCGCGCGGCGCGCTGCCGCGTGCTCGTGCTGACGCTCGACCTGCCCTTGCAGGCACTGCGCCGCCGCGATCCCAAGAACGGACTCGCGGTGCCGCCGCGCCTCACTTTCCAGGGCATTCGCGATTTCCTCTCGCATCCGCGCTGGCTCTTCGACGTGATGCTCGGCCGGCGCCGCACCTTCGGCAATCTCGCGACTTTCTTCCCCGAGCGCGGCACGGCGGAATTGTCCGAGTGGATGGGGAGTCAGCTCGAAAACACACTCTCCTGGAAAGACATCGGGTGGCTGCGCGAACGCTGGCCCGGAAAGCTCGCGCTGAAGGGCATCCTCGATGCTGACGATGCGCGACAGGCCGCGGCGACCGGCGTCGATGCGCTGATCGTTTCGAACCACGGCGGACGCCAGCTCGATGGCGCCCCGTCGACCATCGCCGCGCTGCCGCGCGTCGTCGAAGCAGCCGCCGGCCGCTGCGAAGTGTTGCTCGATGGCGGGATTCACTGCGGACAGAGCGTGCTGAAAGCGCTCGCGCTCGGCGCCCGCGGCTGCCTCATCGGGCGCAGCTATCTGTACGGTCTCGCGTCGCTCGGCGAACGCGGCGTTGCGATCGCCCTGGAAATCCTGCGGCGTGAGTTCGAGATATCGATGGCGCTGACGGGCGCCACGCAGGCGAGCAGGATCGATCGGGAAGTGCTGGTTTCAGCCGTTCCCTGACAGCAGCCCGTCGACTTCGGAAATGCGCGCGATCGCGACGATCGACGCGGGCAGACGCTGCAACAGGATGGGCCGCGACTTGCGCCGGCCCCAGGCGAGCCATTCGAGGAGCACGGCGAGTCCCGCGCTGTCCGCGCGGGTCACGCCACTGCAATCGATGATGATGCGCTCGGATTGCGAACCCTCGAGGACAAGCAGTCCGAGCTGACGCGCCTCGCGCGCGGTCGCGAACGTGAGCGCGCCATTCACGACGACGCGCCCCGCGCTCGGCTCGCTGATGCCGAGACTTTCCGACTGGTTCGAGGCGGCGTCCAGCATTCAGCCGGACTTCGCCTTCGCGGCCTTGGCGCTCTCGGCCTTGGCTTCGAGCCTCGCGATCACGGCCTCGAGACCCTTCTGGTCGACCTCCGCGCCGTAGTCCTCGCGATAACTCTTCACATAGCTGATGCCGTCGATGACGACGTCCCACGCCTTCCACTGGCCGTTGACCTTGCGCAGGTTGTAGTTGACCGAGACCTTGGTGCCGTTCGAACGCTTGATCTCGGTGCGCACGGTCGCGCGCTCGGCATCGGGCTCGACCTTGGTCGGATACACCTTGAGGCGGTCGCCGGTGAATTCCACCATCGCGTCGCCGTAGGTGTAGAGCAGCGAGTTGTAGAACGCCTCGACGAAACGCTTGCGCTGTTCGGGCGTCGCGTTGCGCCAGTGTTTGCCCAGCACGAGCTGCGCGGCATACGGCGTGTCGAAATTCGGCAGCAGCGTTTCCTCGACGAGCTTGTAAAGGCCGGTGGGATCCTTGCGGAACTCGGCACGGCGCGCATCGATGCCCGACAGCAGGATGTTCGCGGAGCTCTCGATGAGCTCGCTCGGACCGCTGTTGTCGACCGAAGTCGGCGCGGGCTTGGCGGCGTCGGCCGCGAACGCGGCGCCCGCGCCTAACAAGACGACGATGAACCCTGCCTGAACGAATCTCTGCATCGATCGCATCATTTCTTCTCCTCTTCTTCCGCGGGCGGCGGCGTGTCACCCGAGCCCTTCTCCGCCATGTTCGCGAAGAACTTGTTCACCAGGCTCTCGAGCACGATGGCCGATTGCGTGAACTCGATCTGACCGCCGTCCCTGAGGAAGGTTTCCGACCCGCCCGGGCTGATGCCGATGTATTTACCGCCCAGCAATCCCGCCGTCTGGATGCTCGCGTCGCTGTCGTCGGGTATCTCGGAGTATTGGTTTTCGATACGCAATACGACCGCGGCCTTGTAGTCCTTGGGGTCGAAGCGGATCGATTCGACACGGCCGATGTTCACGCCGGCCATCGTGACCGGAGAGCCCGGCTTGAGGTCGCCGATGTTGTCGAACTTCGCGGTCACCGCGTAACCCGACGGGCCGCCCGTGAGCCTGAGGGACGTACCGGGGAGCTGCGTCGTGAGGAACGCGAGCGCGAAGAATCCGAGCAGTACGAACAGGCCGGTGCCGATCTCGAGCGAACGTGTGTTTTTCATGGGATACCGTAACTAAATCTGGTTCGTAGTCAGGAAGGCGGCCGTGAGCAGGTAGTTCAGCAGCAGCACGAGGACGGAGGAGATGACGACGGTGCGCGTGGTCGCGAGACCGACACCTTCGGGCGTAGGCACCGCGTGATATCCCTCGTAGACGGCGACGAGGCTCACGGCCACACCGAACACGAGACTCTTCACGATGCCTTCCCAGACGTCGTCCAGGTCGACCGCGTTCTGCGTCTGCGACCAGTACGCGCCCTGATCGACGCCCATCTGCTGCACGCCGATGAGCTGCGCGCCGTACAGCGCGATCACCGTGAACGTGGCCGCGAGCAGCGGCATCGCGATGAACCCGCCGAGGAAGCGCGGCACCACGACGTAGCGGACCGGGTCGACGGCCATCATCTGCATCGCGGTGAGCTGCTCGGTGGATTTCATGAGCCCGATCTCGGACGTCAGCGCGGTTCCCGCGCGGCCGGCGAACAACAGCGCGGTCAGCACCGGTCCCAGCACCTTGAGATTACCGAGCGCGGCCAGCACGCCGACGTAGTCCTCGGAGCCGAATCGCTGGAAGACATCGAAACCGAGCAGCCCGAGCACCATGCCGACGAACATGCCGGACAACATGATGATCACGAGCGAACGCGCGCCCGCGTTGTAGATCTGCGAAACGATGAGCCCGGGACGCTTCAGGGATGCCGGGATGCGCGCGAGGATCTGCACCAGGAACAGCGACACCGCGCCAACCCGCCGCACGGCGGCGACCGGCAATGAATCCGCGGCGGCGCTCACTTCGACTCTCCGGCCTGGCCTAACAACTCGTCCTCGTACGTGGACGCTGGGTAGTGAAACGGCACCGGACCATCCGCGAGACCTCCCATGAACTGCTTCACTTCGGCAAGCTCGCTGCGCGCCAGTTCCTCGGGCGTGCCTGACGCGACCACCCTGCCGCCCGAAAGCAGATAACTGTCGTGCGCAATGCTCGCGAGCTCGTGCACGTCATGCGAAACCACGATGCTGGTGATGCCGAGCGCCTCGTTCATCTGCTTGATGAGGCGGCAGATCACGCCCATCGAGATCGGATCGAGCCCGACGAACGGCTCGTCGTAGATGAGGATCTCGGGATCCATGACGATGGCGCGCGCGAGAGCGACGCGCCGCGCCATGCCGCCCGACAGCTCCGACGGCATGAGCTTCGCGGCGCCGCGCAGGCCCACCGCGTGCAGCTTGGTCAGCACGAGCTGACGCACCAGGGGTTCCGGAAGCTTCGTGTGTTCGCGCACCGGGAACGCGACGTTTTCGTAGACGTCGAGATCGGTCAGCAGCGCTCCGTTCTGGAACAACATGCCCATGCGCCGGCGCAGCGCGAACAATTCGCGGCTCGACATCGTCGAGACCTCGTCGCCGAACACGCGCACGCTGCCGCGCTGCGCGGTCACCTGGCCCGTGATGAGCCGCAGGAGCGTGGTCTTGCCCGTGCCGGAAGGACCCATGAAAGCCGTGATGCGGCCACGGCGCGCGGTGATGTCGAGGCCATCGAAAATCTTGCGCCCGCCGACGGCGTAGCACACGTCATGGACGTCGATTACGGCATCGCCGGCGGGCGCCGGCGATCCATTGCTGTTTTCAGCGGAATTCGGGCTCAAGCGGCCAGCGCCTCGTGCAGATCGTTGAATTCGAAAGGCCGCGCAGGATAACAAAAGCAGCCCCTTACGGCTTTCTGCCCGGTTGAATCCGTACTAAAATGGTCCCAGTTTGAAGCGGCCCTGTTAAGACCCTTCCGTGGGACACCATCCATGCTGCGTATCGGCAAACTGACGGACTACGCGACGGTCATCCTGGCGACCCTGGCCGCCGACCGCTCGCGGCTGCTCAACGCGAGCACGCTCGCGGAGCGCACCCGCATCGCGGCGCCGACCGTCAGCAAGCTTCTGAAGCAGATGCATCGCGCGGGCCTGGTGATATCCACGCGCGGCACCCACGGCGGATACCAGCTCGCCCGCGACCCCGAACAGATCAGCGCAGCGTCGATCCTCGACGCGCTCGAAGGTCCCATCGCACTGACCGAATGCTCCGCCGGCAGTGGGCAATGCGGCATCGAACACACCTGCTCCGTCGGACGGACGTGGCAGAAGTTGAGCGTCGCGATCCGGCGTTCTCTCAGTGAAATCTCGCTCGCGCAACTCGCGGGCCTCGACAACAAGACACCCAATATGCCGATCGAGCGCGAGCTCAAATACATGGGACGCGTGAAGGCAGCGCCATGAGCACCGAACCGAAGGAAATGGAACAAGGCATCGACCAGCTTCTCTCGAAGAGCTATCGGCACGGCTTCGTCACGGACATCGATTCGGACACGTTGCCGCCGGGCCTCGACGAAGACGTCGTGCGCTTCATCTCGCGCAAGAAGAAGGAGCCCGAGTTCCTGACGAACTGGCGCCTCAAGGCGTTCCGTCACTGGTTGACGATGAAGGAGCCACACTGGGCGAAGCTGCGCGTGAATCCGATCGACTACCAGGCGATCTCGTATTTCTCCGCGCCCAAGCCCAAGGCGAACGCGCCCAAGTCGCTCGACGAAGTCGATCCGAAGCTGCTCGAGACCTACGAGAAACTCGGCGTGCCGCTGCACGAACGCGCGCGCCTCGCGGGAGTCGCCGTGGACGCGGTGTTCGATTCGGTGTCGGTGGCGACGACGTTCAAGGAGCGCCTGGCCGAGGCCGGCGTCATCTTCTGCTCGTTCTCGGACGCGGTGCAAAACCATCCCGCGCTGATCGAGCAGTACCTCGGCACGGTCGTGCCGCACACGGACAATTTCTTCGCGGGCCTGAATTCCGCGGTGTTCTCCGACGGCTCGTTCGTGTACGTGCCCAGGGGTGTGCGCTGCCCGATGGAGCTGTCTACCTACTTCCGCATCAACGCGGCGAAGACCGGGCAGTTCGAGCGCACGCTCATCATCGCGGCGCCGGGCTCCCACGTCTTGTATCTGGAGGGCTGCACCGCGCCGATGCGCGACGAGAACCAGCTCCACGCCGCGGTCGTCGAGCTCATCGCCGAGGACGACGCGGAGATCAAGTACTCGACCGTGCAGAACTGGTACCCGGGCGACGAGAACGGTGTCGGCGGCATCTACAACTTCGTGACCAAGCGCGGTGAATGCCGCGGCCGCAATTCGAAGATCGCCTGGACGCAGGTAGAGACCGGCTCCGCGATCACCTGGAAGTATCCGTCCTGCGTGCTCAAGGGCGAGAACTCCGTGGGCGAGTTCTACTCCGTCGCGACCGCCAACAACTATCAGCAGGCCGACACCGGCACGAAGATGATCCACATCGGCGCCAACACGAAGAGCACGATCGTGTCGAAAGGCATTTCCGCCGGGCACGGCCAGAACAGCTACCGCGGACTCGTGAAGATCCTGCCGGGCGCGCACGGCGCGCGTAATTTAACGCAGTGCGATTCGCTCCTCATGGGTGGCAATTGCGGCGCCCACACCTTCCCGTACATCGAGACGCGTAATCCGACCGCGACGGTCGAGCACGAGGCCTCGACCTCGAAGATCAGCGAGGACCAGCTCTTCTACTGCCTGCAACGCGGCATCGACGAAGAGGACGCGGTGAACATGATCGTGAGCGGATTCTGCAAGAGCGTGCTCAAGGAGCTGCCGATGGAATTCGCCGTCGAAGCACAAAACCTGTTGGCCGTGAGCCTCGAAGGCGCGGTCGGTTGATCCGGAAAACGAAACGATGCTGAAGATCTCGAATCTGTCCGCCACGGTTGGTGGCAAAAAAGTCCTGCAGGGCCTCTCGCTCGAAGTGAAGGCCGGGGAAGTGCACGCCATCATGGGACCGAACGGTTCCGGCAAGAGCACTCTCGCCTACGTGCTCGCCGGCCGACCCGGCTACGAGATCACCGGCGGCACTGTCGAATTCATGGGACGCGACCTGCTCGCGATGCCGACCGAGGAGCGGGCGCGCGCCGGCGTGTTCCTCGGCTTCCAGTACCCGGTCGAGATCCCGGGCGTGAACAACGTCTATCTGCTCAAGGCGGCGGTCAACGCCAAGCGCAAGGCCGAGGGCAATCCCGAGGTCGACGCCTACGAATTCCTGCAGCTCGTGCGCGCGAAGATGAAGCTCATGCAGATGGACGAGAGTTTCCTGTCGCGCGGCGTCAACGAGGGATTCTCGGGTGGCGAGAAGAAACGCAACGAGATCCTGCAGATGCTGGTACTCGAGCCCGCGCTCGCGGTGCTGGATGAAACGGATTCGGGACTCGACATCGATGCGCTCAAGGTCGTCGCGAAAGGCGTGAACAGCCTGCGCGCGCCGGATCGCGGAGTCCTGCTCATCACGCACTACCAGCGCCTGCTCGATCACATCGTCCCGGACCAGGTGCACGTGCTCGCGCGCGGCCGGATCGCGAAGTCGGGTGACAAGGACCTGGCGCGCGAGCTCGAGAAGCGCGGTTACGACTGGGTGCTCGAGGTCGCCTGACATGTCCGCGCCCGCGACCAACGTCCTGCCCAACAACCGCGACGAGAACTGGCGGTATGCCAACCTGCGCGCGTTCGCGAAGGCGCGGCCCGAGGCCGTGCCGGCGAGTCCCCTCATTCCGTCCGACGCCCTGCCACCGGCCATCCCCGGCTTTTCCCGCTGGGTATTCATCGACGGGCATTTCGCGCCGGCGCTGTCCGAACAGCGGCGCGATCCCGTGGTTGCGATTCTCGACCACAGCGCCGGAGCGGTCGCCGAAATCCTCGATGCGGACCTGGCCTCCGAGGGAGTCGATTTCGCGCTCGCTCGCGCCAATGCGGCGCGCGGCAAACAGGTGATGCACCTGTCGCTGAACGAGAACTCATCGTCCGCGGTCGAAGTGATCTTCGTGGCCGCCTCGCCCGCCTCGGAAGGCATCGCTTATCCACGTTTGCAGGTCCATGCCGGCCGCAATTCGTCGCTGAAGCTCATCGAGCGACACGTGAGCGTCAATGCGCGCGACTCCGTCGTGAATGCCGCGGTCGACATCGCGCTCAACGCGGGCGCCAGGGTCGATCACACCCGCGTCCAGAACTGCGCCGATGGCGCGAGCGTGTTCGACACGCTGATCACGCGAGTCGGCGAAAACGCCGACTACCGCTTCCGCTCCATCACACTGGGCGGCGTCGCGGCGCGCTCCACCGCGTTCATCAAGCTCGCCGGCCGCGCGGCGCGTTGCGAATTCATCGCGGCCAGCATCGCGAACGGCCTGCAGTCGCTCGATGCGTTCGCGGAGATCGAACACGCGGCGCCCGATACCGCGACGCGCGAAGTGTTTCGCGGCATCGCCACCGAGCGTGGCAAGCTGGCGTTCAACGGCAAGATGATCGTGCGCGAGAACGCGTT
>JAEYUC010000011.1 GCA_023433705.1 Pseudomonadota bacterium | reverse complement strand
GTGCACGAGCGCGCGCACGTCGAGCTCGTGCCCGGTGTGCGCGTCGTGGTCACCGGGCACTCGCATCGCCCGTCGATCGAAGAGCGAGAGGGCGTGCTGTGGATCAACCCCGGCAGCGCCGGTCCTCGCCGCTTCTCGCTGCCGATCAGCGTCGCGCACGTCGCGATCACGCGCGGCGCGATCCGCGAGGCGCGCATCGTGCCGCTCGAGATCTCGAGGCGCGCCTGAGCGTCAGCGGTTGACGAGGTGCATCGACGCCTCGGGGTAGCGCGTGCCCGCCGCGACGCCCTTCGGGAACGCCTCCTCGATCGCGCGGATCTCGTCGTCCGTGAGCACGAGGTCGGCCGCCGCTGCGTTCTCGTCGAGCCGCACATTGCTGCGCGTGCCGGGGATCGCGACGACGCGCTCGGAGCGCGCGAGCACCCACGCGAGCGCGAGCTGCGCCGGGGTCACGCTGCGTGCCGCCGCGAGCTGCTCGACGCGCCGGACGATCTCGAGGTTCTTCGGGAAATTCTCGGGCGAGAAGCGCGGGCCCTGACGGCGCCAGTCATCCGGCGCGAGATCGTCGAGCGACTTGATCGCGCCGGTGAGGAACCCGCGCCCGAGCGGCGAGTACGCGACGAAGGTCACGCCGAGCTCCTCGCAGGTGCGCAGCATTCCGTCCTCGGGATCGCGGGTCCACAGCGAGTACTCGCTCTGCACCGCCGCGATCGGGTGCACCGCGTGCGCGCGTCGCAGCGTCTCGGGCGAGCACTCCGAGAGGCCGAGCTGGCGCACCTTGCCCTCGCGCACCAGCTCCGCCATCGCGCCCACGGTCTCCTCGATCGGCGTCGAGGGATCGACGCGGTGCTGATAGTAGAGATCGATCGCTTCGATCCCGAGACGGCGCAGGCTGCCCTCGCACGCCTGCCTCACGTACTCGGGCTTGCCGCTGATGCCGCGGAACGAGCCGACCTCGCCGCGCACGATCGCTAACTTCGTCGCGACGACCGCCTGGTCGCGCCGTCCCCGCAGCGCGCGCCCGACGAGCTCCTCGTTGCGGCCGACGCCGTACATGTCCGCGGTGTCGAGGAAGGTGACGCCGACGTCGAGCGCGTGGTGGATGACGTCGATCGAGCGCGCGTCCTCGGCGGGCCCGTAGAAATCGCTCATGCCCATGCAGCCGAGACCGATCACCGGGATCGCAGGACCGTCGATACCGAGCGGGCGCTTCTTCATCGTGCTCTCTCCTTCGTTCGGAACGGGAGAGAGCTAGCGAACCGGAGGCGCGGACGGAAGGTCCGCGACTGCGTTCCTCTTGCACGATCCTGCGAATCACTCCGCGGCGGCCTCGGCGTCCGAGGGCACCGTCGCGCCGACCTCGAACGCGCGGAGATAGCGGCTCGGCGCGAGCCCGAAGTGGCGCTTGAAGTCCCGCGTGAACTGCGCCGCGCTCGCGTACCCGACCCGTGCCGCGATCGCGGCTGCGCCCGAGCTCGCGTCCGCGAGCAGCAGCTCGCGCGCTCGCTCCATGCGCACGTGCTTCTGGTAGCGCATCGGCGAGACGCTCGCGATCTCGCGGAACCGGTGCGCGAAGTGCGAGGGGCTCATCGCCACCCGCCGCGCGATCGCCTCGACCGTCAGCTTCCGGTGGGCGTTCGCGTCGATGTACGCCATCGCGTCGCGGATGCGCTCGCGGTCGCCCTGCTGTCGCGACACGATCTGCCGCAGGACTCCCGCGGCCTCGGTGCGCAGCAGGCGGAACACGAGCTCGCGGGTGACGAGCGGCGCGAGCACGCGTCGCTCGACCGGATCGTCGATCGCGCGGAGGAGGCGACAGAGCGGATCCACCAGACCGGCGTCGAGCGGCGAGACGAACGCAGGCGGCGCTTCGGGCGTTGCGACGCCAGGCACGCCCTCCCCGGCGAGATCGAGCAGCGTGCGCAGGACGAGCTCGGGCGAGAGCTGCAGGCCGAGCGCGAGGTAGGGCCGCTCGGGGGAGGCCTCGACCACCGCCGCTTCGTAGTCGGTCTCGCCGCGCAGCACGAGATAGCTCATGCGGTCGTAGTCGAACGAGCGCCCGCCGGCCCACATGCGCTTCTTGCCCTGCACCGCGACGCCGACGTACATCGTCGACGAGCGCTTCTTCGCCGGCGGCTGCGGGCGATCGAAGCGGAAGAGCCAGAGCCCCGGCAGCGCGCTCGCGAGCCGTCCCTCGCCGGTCGCGCGCGACCGGATGAGCCCGACGAGCTCGTCGATGCTGCTCGGCATGCCCGCGGTGGTACCACGCCGCACTTCGTGTCGTGGCTCCGCGTTCGATAGAATGCGCGCATCGTGGAGGTCCCGATGCGTCGACTTGTCTTCTTGGCGAGCTTGCTGGTGGTGGGCTGTGGCGCCGACCCGAGGGGCGGAACGGGCGACGACGGGGGCACGCGGCCGACGCCACGCGACGGCGGCAGCGTCGACGCGGCGAACCCGCTGACGAACCCCGAGGACGGCTCGCCCGCGGGCAATCCCGAGGGCGACTGCGCGATCCCGGCGGAAGCGGGGCCCGAGGACACGTCGAGCCCCGATCACGTGGTCGGCACCGGCACGCCCGAGAGCTGCACCGCCGATGCGTTCATCGACGCGGTCGCGCAGGGCGGCATCATCAC
>JAEYUC010000108.1 GCA_023433705.1 Pseudomonadota bacterium | reverse complement strand
GCTCAACGGATAAAAGGTACTCCGGGGATAACAGGCTTATTCCTCCCAAGAGTCCACATCGACGGAGGAGTTTGGCACCTCGATGTCGGCTCATCACATCCTGGGGCTGTAGCAGGTCCCAAGGGTTCGGCTGTTCGCCGATTAAAGTGGTACGCGAGCTGGGTTCAAAACGTCGTGAGACAGTTTGGTCCCTATCTTCCGTAGCCGTTGGAGATTTGAGGGTGAGCTGTCCTTAGTACGAGAGGACCGGGATGGACGCACCTCTGGTGTTCCGGTTGTCACTACAGTGGCACTGCCGGGTAGCTATGTGCGGACGGGATAACCGCTGAAAGCATCTAAGCGGGAAGCCCCCCCCAAGATTAGATCTCCCTGGGAACTCGATTCCCCTGAAGGGCCGTCGAAGACTACGACGTTGATAGGCTGGGTGTGTACAGGCAGCAATGCCTTCAGCTAACCAGTACTAATTGCCCGTGAGACTTGACCATATAACTTCAAGCAGTTTGGTTTGAAGTGTTGCTGTTGGAGCATTCACATGGTGAATGCGGCATGGTCCAGGTCGCGATGATTCACGCGAGACTGGGCGTCAATTCAAAAAACTCTTCGGATTGGGCGTGTGGCGGGGTAGTTAGACCGCGCGGCACGCTGAACAGAATTCCCTGGCGGCAATAGCGAGCGGGAACCACCCGATCCCATTTCGAACTCGGAAGTGAAAACGCTCCGCGCCGATGATAGTGTGGCAGCTGCCATGCGAGAGTAGGTCACTGCCAGGGTCCTAACATGAAGCCCCCGTCGCGAAAGCGACGGGGGTTTTTCATTTCCGGGGCTTCTTCAGGCCTGGGTCGTCTTGCCCGCGGCACGTTGCCTGGCGCTGCGGCGCGCCAGGATCTGCAAGTGGCCGATCGATGACAACATCGCGTACATCGGGTGCAGGTATCCGCGTGAGTTGAGATCCGCCAGGCCCGTCGCGTCGAGCGCTCGCAGCTTTGCCTCGTCGATCGTGTGCAGCCCGGTGATCGTGCGCGGCTGCATGCCCGGAGCCTTGAGCTCGAGCTGGAACGGCCGGATCATCCCGAGCGACGACATGTGCTCGGTGAACTCCCGGCACCGGCGTTCGTCCTGGATGAGTTCGGCCAGCATCGAAAGCTTGTGCTTGAGAAACGGAGTGTCGGCGCCGTTCTCGTCGAACAGCGCTTCGCCTCGCTCGGTCTGTACCGCGGCGTTCTCGGCGTCGATACAGCTCACGAGCTCCTTCTGTCCTTCGCCGGCGAGCGGATTGTCCGCGACGCCCACGTTGAACGGCTGGCGCCCGACGTTGAGGGGCACCATGTAGCTGTTCCAGCGGCCGTCCTCCCAGAACACGTTTTCCGAGGGCTCGCAGCCGAACAATGCGACGCAGACGAACTGGTCGGCATTCTCGTTCTTCGTGAATACGATGGGGTATTCGACGACCAGGCGCGGGATCTCGTGGAGGCCGACCGCGCACATGCTGATGCCCTTGCAGGCGGCAAAGGCGAGCTCGTTGTCGATGCGAATGTTCTTGTGGACCGTCCGGTCCAGGTTTTCCAAGCGTGGCATGCGCGGATGATTGCAGATTCCGCGGCCCTCACCACCCCCCAGGCGGCTCCAGTCAATGCTGCGTGCGTCATGTTGCGATGCGATTCACATGCGCTACGTTAGCGCTAGCAGAAACTGTTGCTTTTTTGTGTTTCATTATTCGCCCCACCCTCGGGACGAATGCGGCGAATTGTCCACTGCCCCCTGCTAACTATCTGATTCGCCAAACTATTGCGATGGCTTATGTCCACAACGATGTCTCCGTCGTAAGAAAACAGGAGCGTGGACTTTTGTACACAAGCTGATTTATCCTCGGCGCACGACGAGGGGGAGCGCGCATTGCGCATTGCTGCATTCAGCTTTTCAGGCGTGAGCCTGTCATGCCATTCGAGTCTGCGATCCACGCAGCACTCTCTCCCTGCTGTCGTTGTCGACGTGATCGACCATTCACCGGTTTCGTTTTCCTGTTGATCCCGGTTTTTTAAAACTACCCAGAAAGATGTACGAGTGCGGAGGAGACATCCGATCATGAAATTCAATCCCAAGTTAACTTCCAAGGCGCTGTTCACCATCGTTGGTGGCGCAGTGCTCATCAACCCTGTGTTTGCTCAAGAGCAGGGCGGTGAGGAGCTCGAGGAAGTCGTCGTCACCGGTCTGCGCGGATCCTTGATCCAGTCAATGGAAATCAAGCGCGACGCGATTGGTGTCGTCGACGCGATTACTGCCGAGGACATCGGCAAGTTCCCTGACTCGAACCTTGCCGAATCGCTGCAGCGTATTCCCGGCGTGTCCATCGACCGTCAGAACGGCGAAGGCGCGCAGGTCACGGTCCGCGGCTTCGGCCCGGGCTTCAACCTCGTCACGTTGAACGGCCGTACGGTTCCGACCGCGGAAGTGAACCTCACGGGTAACCGTGACAACTTCTCGGGCGGCCAGGGCCGCAGCTTCGACTTCTCGAACATCGCCGCCGAAGCGGTGTCGGGCCTCGAGGTGTACAAGACCGGCCAGGCGATCATCCCGTCGGGCGGCATCGGCGCGACGATCAACGTCAAGACCCGTCGTCCTCTCGACACTCCCGGGCTCCAGGCCTCCGTGTCCGCGAATGGTGTGATGGACACCAGCAACGAGGAAGGCAGCGACATCACTCCGGAAGCCAGCGGTCTGTTCAGCTGGACCAATGACTCCGAGTCGTTCGGCGTGGGCCTCTTCGCCGGCTACTCGAAGCGCGATTCGGGCTCGGCCATCGGTCAGACGAACGACTGGGTCGTGCGCCAGAGCAACAACTTCATGGGCGAGACCAGCATCGTCCGTGCCGGCGGCAACCCCGCGAACTACGTGAACCCGCCGGCCCCCGGCCAGCTGTTCGCGATTCCGCAGGACAGCCGCTACGACGTGTCGGACCTCAGCCGCGAGCGCATCAACGCGCAGGCGGTCGTGCAGTTCCGCCCGGTCGACTCGCTCACCCTGACCCTCGACTACACGTACTTCAACACCGAGAGTGAGGAACTGCGTTACGAGCAGACCAACTGGTTTGCGACGCCGTTCGACCAGATCGTGTTCGACAACACGGGTGCCGTGTCCGCCGCGACGTTCATGCAAGAGAACAACGACGGCCAGAAGGACATGGGCTTCGAGCAGACGCACCGTAACCAGAAAGACGAGTTCGACTCTCTCGGCTTCAACGCCGAGTGGGCGATCACGGACACCGGCACGCTGCGTCTCGACTATCACACCGACAACGCGAAGTCCTCGCCGAACAACCCGCTGGGTCATTCTTCGACCTTCGTGACGTTTGCCGCGCCGGTCATCTCGCAGCACTCGGTCAGCTGGGACGGCTCGGACGCGTTCCCGGTCCAGAGCTACACGTTCAGCGACGCGGTGAAGGGCAACAACGACGGCATCCTCAACGTGCAGGACCTCGGTTCGCAGGTCTCGCGCAGCTCCTCGCAGTGGCAGGAGATGGACGTCGATGAAGCCGATCTGCGTTACACCATCAATTTCGAGAACAGCAGCCTGACGTTCGGCGGTAACTACCGCAAGACGGAGGTCTACACGCGTGGTCGCACCACGCAGCAGGACCTCGGCACGTGGGGTGTTTCCAACCCGCGCGACATCGAGCTGTACGCCCCGGGCGTGGTCGAAGCGTTCTGTATGTCCTGCCGCTTCGACGACTTCGGTGTCGGCCAGGCCAACATCGCGTTCCGTGCCGACGCCACCGAGCTGTACTCGATCCTGACGCCGATCTACGCGGGCGCCCCGCACAACAAGGCGGTCCAGGTGAACGACAACGAGAACTGGGTGAACGAGGACATCCTCGCGTTCTACGCTCAGTTCGGCGTTGAGACGGAATTGCTCGGACGCCCCGTCCAGATCAACGGCGGTCTGCGCTGGGAAGAGACGGAAGTCGATTCCACCGCGCTGCAGTCGGTGCCGACCGGCATCCTCTGGACCGCGGACAACGACTTCCTGATCACGTTCAGCGGCCTGACGGACGTCACGGGTAGCGGCAAGTACAAGCACCTGCTGCCGAACCTCGACATCAAGGTCGACATCACGGACAAGCTGGTCTCGCGCTTCTCCTATAGCGAGACCATCGGCCGCGTTCCGTACGGAAACCTGTTCGCGTCGGTCAACGCCGGCGCCCCGAACAACCCGACTGTCCTCGGTGGACAGACGGGTGGCAACCGCCAGGATCCGGGCCTGCTGCCGCTCGAGTCGCAGAACTTCGACGTTTCGTTGGAGTACTACTACAAGGACGACAGCTACGTGTCCGTGGGCTTCTTCGACAAGACCGTGAAGAACTTCCTCGGCTCGGCCGTGTTCACCCAGCCGCTGTACGGCCTGCTCGACCCGACTTCGGGTGCTCCGGGCACGCGCTCGGCCTCGGCCTTGTCGGTGATCGACGCGCTCGAAGTCGACCGTTCGCCTGCTCACCTGTTCACCATGGTCGCGTTGATCGACGCGAACGGCGGTGACGTGGCGGCGGCGCGCGCCGAGTTCGAAGCCAACCTGGCGCCGAACCCGATGACCGGCGTCATCCAGCTGCCGCAGACCTACGTCGACCAGATCCTCGGTCTGTACGACGTGGTCGGTGAGCCGGGCGTGGATCCGGAAATGCAGTTCCGCGTGACGACGCCGATCAACGATCGCGAAGGCAACATCTTCGGATGGGAATTCGCGGCGCAGCACTTCTTCGGAGGCAGTGGCTTCGGTCTCGCGGCCAGCTACACGATCGTGAACGGCGACGTGAATGCCGATCCGGGTCAGGATCCGAACGAAAACCAGTTCGCGCTGGTGGGTCTGTCGGATACCGCGAACTTCACGGCGATGTACGAGAAGTACGGCCTCTCGGCGCGTATCGCGTACAACTGGCGTGACAAGTTCCTGAACGGTACGAACCAGGGCGGCAGCCGCAGCCCGCAGTTCACGGACTCGTTCGGTCAGATCGACCTCAGCGTGTCGTATGACATCAATGACAACTTCCAGGTGTTCTTTGATGGCATCAACATCACGGGCGAAGACCATCGCGAGTACCGCCGCAAGTCCAACATGACGATCTGGGCTTACGAGCTCTCGCCGCGCTACGCCCTGGGTGCGCGCTACAAGTTCTGATCATCCGGTGGGGTGCTGAAGGTCTTCTTCAGCACCCCGTCCGAGCCGGGCTTCGGTGGCCCGGAGATCAGACGGCAATCTGGAAAGCCCCTCCTCGGAGGGGCTTTTCCTTTCACAACAATCGAATCGGAAGACACTCGATGACTCGCACCGTGCTGCTCGACAACGTCGCGCACAAGGATCTGAAGGTCCGGACCGGCTTCTCCGCCGAGTTCGGCGACAACGTCAATCACGTACTCGTGTTTCCGACCGAGTTCGTCCACGTTCAGCGCGAATACCCGATCCTGTTTCGCAAGGACTCGAACGGAAACCTGCAAGCCGTCGCGCTGCTGGGCTTCGAGAAGGACGAGAACCTGTTCCTCGGCGACAGCGGCTGGAACGCGCGCTATGTGCCCGCGGTGAACCAGCGCGGACCTTTCCTGATCGGATTCCGCAAGACCGACCGAGACGGCGAAGTCGTCAACGAGCCTGTGGTCCACGTCGATCTCGATCATCCGCGCATCAGCGCGACGGAAGGCGAGCCGGTGTTCCTCAAACACGGCGGCAACTCGCCCTACCTGGATCGCGCGAATCGACTGCTGCAGCTCATCTACCGGGGCACCGCGGCGGTCGGCCCGATGTTCAAGGCTTTCGAGGAAGCGGGCCTGGTCGAGCCGATGGAAATCGACGTGCAGCTCGACGAGCGCACGAAATACAAACTGCCGGGATTCTTCTCGATCAGCGAGGAGCGCCTGGCCAAGCTCGACGGCGCCCAGCTCGAGCGCCTCAACAAGCCGGGATTCCTGCATTTCGCGCTGTTCGCGCTGGCTTCGCTCGGCAACATCCACTGGTTGATCGAGCTCAAGAACCGCAAGCGGTTCGCGGCCCTCCAGGGCGCCGCGTCCCCCGACAAGGGCTAAAATTCCGATGTGCAGCAGATCTTGAAAAAGGTCCGGGAGATCGAAGGCGTCGCCCCCGATGCCGTTCCGTATGCCGATCTCATCGAAAACCAGGAGCCCGTGATTCTGCGGGGCCTGGCGCGGCACTGGCCGCTCGCGCGCAAATCGACGCCGCACGAAGCGGCGGCTTATCTCAAGACCTTCTACCAGGGACGCAAGGTCGTCGCGTTCGTCGCGCGGCCCGAGCTCGAGGGCCGCTTCGGCTACACGAGCGACGCCACGCGGCTCGACTTCCAGTCCGACCGGGTGCCGCTCGACGAATACCTCGACCGCATCCTTTCGCACCTCGACGATGCGGCCGCGCCGTCGATCTACATCGGCTCGACCGACGTCGATACCTATCTACCGGGCTTCCGCGCCGAGAACGATCTCGCGCTGAACCACCCGATGTTCGCCGACAATCCGCCGCTGGTCGCCGCGTGGATCGGCAACCGCACGACGGCGCTCGCGCACCACGACATCTCGCACAACATCGCGGTGTGTCTGGTGGGCCGGCGCCGCTTCACGGTTTTCCCGCCGGAACAGGTCGCGAACCTGTACCCGGGGCCGCTCGAGCCCACGCCCGGCGGACAGGTCGTCACGATGACCGACATCCACGCCCCCGACTTCGAGCGTTTTCCGAAACTTCGCGACGCGCTCGCGGCCGCGCAGGTCGCCGAGCTCGAACCGGGCGATGCGTTCTTCTATCCATCGATGTGGTGGCACCAGGTCAACGCGCTCGAGAGCTTCAACGTGATGGTGAACTACTGGTGGAACACCACGCCGGGTTACATGGACTCTCCTCAGTACACGCTGCTGCACGCATTGCTCAGCATCCGTGATCGCCCGGATACGGAAAAACGCGCCTGGCGTGCGATGTTCGACTACTACGTGTTCGGTCCGGCCGGCCAGGCCGGAGCGCATCTGCCCGAAGCGGCCCGCGGCAATCTCGCCCCGATGGACGAGACGAAGGCGCGCCGCCTGCGGGCGCAATTGCTTCAGCGCCTGAATCGCTGAGGGAGATCCGAGTGCAGAATCAACCAGTCAAACGGGTCGTGGTCGCGGGCGGTGGAACCGCGGGCTGGACCGTCGCCGCGGCGCTCGCGCAGCAGCTCGGTCCGATCCTCGACATCACGCTCGTCGAATCCGAAGAGATCGGCACGGTGGGCGTGGGCGAGGCGACGATCCCCACGATCCGCACGTTTCACGCGTTGCTCGGCCTCGACGAGCGCGAATTCATGCGCGCGACGCAGGCGACCTTCAAGCTCGGCATCGGCTTCGACGACTGGGCTCGCATCGGCGACCGTTACATCCACGCCTTCGGCGACATCGGCAAGACGACCTGGATGGGCGGCTTCCACAACATGTGGCTCCTCGCGAAGTCACTGGGTTTCGGCGACGAACTCGGCGATTACTGTCTCGAGCACAAGGCCGCGGAGGAGGGCAAGTTCACGATCTCCGAGAACGTGTCGATGAACTACGCCTTCCACCTGGACGCCGGGCTTTACGCGCGTTACCTGCGTTCGAAGTACGAGCCCAAGGGCGTGAATCGCATCGAGGGGAAGATTAAGTCGGTCGAGCAGGATCCCGAGAGTGGCTACGTCAAGGCGCTGGTGATGGAAAGCGGCGCGCGCGTCGAGGGTGAGCTGTTCATCGATTGCACCGGCTTTCGCGGCCTGCTCATCGAGCAGACGCTCAAGGCGGGCTACGACGACTGGCGCAATTGGCTGCCCACCGACAGCGCGCTCGCGGTCCAGACCCCTTCCGCCGACCGGATCCTCCCGTACACACGCTCGATGGCGCGCAGCGCGGGCTGGCAGTGGCGTATCCCGCTGCAACATCGCGTCGGCAACGGACTCGTCTTCTGCAGCGCGCACATCACCGAGGAAGCGGCGCGCGCCGAGCTGCTCTCGAACCTGCGCGGCGATCCGCTGTTCGAGCCGCGGCTGATCCGCTATGTCACCGGGCGGCGCCGCAAGATCTGGGACAAGAACGTCGTCGCGATGGGTCTGTCGAGCGGATTCCTCGAGCCGCTCGAGAGCACCAGCATCCACCTGATCCAGGCGGGCGTGACCCGCCTCATCAAGATGTTCCCGTTCGGCGGCGACTTCGAGACCCTGGCGAAGCGTTACAACGCACAGTCGAACTTCGAATTCGAGCGCATCCGGGATTTCATCATCCTGCATTACAAGCTCACCGAACGTGACGACACGCCGTTCTGGCGCGCATGCCGCGACATGACGGTGCCCGACTCGCTGGCCGAGCGCATCGAGCTGTTCCGCGAAAGCGGGTTCGCGTGGCAGGGCGCCGACGACCTGTTCAGCGTCACCTCGTGGGTATTCGTCATGGTCGGCCAGCGGCTCATGCCCAAGCATTACCATCACATGGGCGCGATGCTCGGCGAGCAGCGGTTGCGCCGCGCGCTCGAGTCGTTGAAGACCAACATTGCGCGCGGCGTTTCGACGATGCCGATGCACAAGGAATTCGTGCGGCGTTATTGCCCCGCGGAAACGATGGAAACAGTGGAGTAGGACATGACACAACGAGCAGTCAGGAAAGTCGTGATCGCGGGCGGCGGAACTTCGGGCTGGTGCGCGGCGGCGGCGCTTTCCCAGCAGCTCGGACCCGCGTTCGACATCACCCTGATCGAGTCCGAGGAAATCGGCACGGTCGGCGTCGGCGAAGCCACGTTCCCGACCATCCGTACGTTCCACAAGATCCTCGATCTCGACGAGCGCGAGTTCCTGCGCATAACGCGTGGATCCATAAAGCTCGGCATCTCGTTCGAGAACTGGGCGCGGCTCGGCGACCGCTACATCCATTCGTTCGGTGTGGTCGGAAAGGGCAGCTGGCTCGGCAACTTCCATCACTACTGGGTGGCGGCCAATGCCGCCGGGTTCGGCGACGAGCTCGGCGACTATTGCTTCGAACACAAGGCGGCGCGCGAACACAAGTTCCACACGTCCGAGAATTCGCCGATCAACTACGCCTACCACTTCGACGCGACGTTGTACGCGCGTTTCCTGCGGGCACGCAGCGAGGCTCGCGGCGTCAAGCGCGTGGAAGGCAAGATCGGGCAGGTGATCCAGCATCCCGAGTCCGGTTTCATCGAGGCGGTGGTGATGGAGTCGGGCCAGCGCATCGACGGCGACCTGTTCATCGATTGCACCGGCTTTCGTGGCCTGCTCATCGAGCAGACACTCAAGGCCGGTTACGAGGACTGGACCCAGTGGTTGCGCAACGACAGCGCGCTCGCGCTGCAGACCGACTATCCACTCGACAACATTCCTCCCTACACGCGCGCGATCGCGCACCAGTCCGGCTGGCAGTGGAAGATCCCGCTGCAGCACCGCCAGGGAACCGGCCACGTGTACTCGACCGCGTACACGACGGACGACGAAGCGCGCAAGGTCCTCATGGACAACATCGAGGGCAACATCCGCGTCGAGCTGCGGCTGCTGAAATTCAAGACGGGCCGGCGCAAGAGCGCCTGGGTCAAGAACTGCGTCGCCATCGGTCTCGCGAGCGGTTTCGTGGAGCCGCTCGAGTCCACGAGCATCCACCTGATCCAGGCCGGCATCACGCGCCTCTTGAAGCTGTTCCCGGCCGCCGGGTACAGCGAGTCACTGACTCGCCAGTACAACCAGGAATCGAAGACCGAATACGAGCGCATCCGCGACTTCATCGTGTTGCACTACAAGGCCACCGAGCGCGACGACACGCCCTATTGGCGCGATTGCCGCGACATGGCCATTCCGGATTCGCTCGCGCATCGGCTCGAGTTGTTCCGCGAGACAGGCCTGATCTTTCCGGATGCCGCGGACGTGTTCCGGGTCGATTCGTGGGTGCAGGTGCTGGTGGGACAGCGGATCATGCCGCGCGCGCATCACTTCATGGCAGATGCACTGGGCGATGACCGCACGCGCAACATGCTCGCGACGCTCAGGAACAGCATCGCGAGCACGGTCGCGAAACTGCCCTCACACAAGCAGTTCCTCGACGTCTACTGCGGCGCGAGCGACCAGGCGGTGAAGCAGGCGGCCGCGAAGGACTGACCGACCGTCAGGCCGAGATCGCGTCGTAGACGACTACCCTTTCCCACAAGTGTGAGCAGTCGGCGACGAACTGCTGGTGGATCGGGTGGTCCTGGTAGATTTTCTGCCCGGCCGTGTCGTCGAAGAACAGGATCTCAGAGGCGCTGTAGCTGTTGTCGACAACGTCGCGTTTCTCGGTGCTCGCCGGCACGCCGAAGTGCGCGCCGCGCACCGTCTCGATCTTCGCGAGCGTGCGCAGACCCGCGAGCAGTTTCGCGAGGTCTTCCTTCGAATCCGGATTCTTCAGCCAGAAGAACACGTGATGCACGAGTTTCGGATAGTCGTTCACGGCGGTCGATGCTCCGGCATTGGTCGCGGCCACCGTGGCCGCGGCGGCGATGAAGGTTCGGCGCGAGGTGCTCATGCGGACAACTCCGGGGTGATGGCGGCCTGCGGCTGCGCAAGCCGTTCGTAGGCTGATTCGAGCTCGCGGCGGAATTTCTCGTCCGCGAAGATTGCCGGTGGCAGCACCGCCTCGCAGACGGCGAATCGCGCGACGTCCGCCTTCGCATCGCCGGTGCACTCCCGGCCGATCTGCGTGAGACGCGCGGCATCGGGATCGACGATCGCGACGCCTGCCTTCGCCTGGCGCGTGACGAAGCGCATCCACGCCGCGAGCGGCATGACGAGCCGGTGGATGGGTCTTCCGGCCGCGAGGGCCTCGGCGACCACGGGCGTGACGCGCACCGGCAGCTTCTTCGAGCCGTCCCAGGCGATCTGGCTCAACAGGTGCTTGATGCCGGGATTGCGGAAGCGCGCGAGCACCGCGGAGATGTAGTGCCCGACGTCGAGTCCGGGCGAGGGGCCCAGGCTGGGCGCGAGATCCTCCGTCATGAGTAGTTCGACGAAACGCGCGAGCTGCTCGTCACGCATGGCGTCCGCGACGGATTCGTGGCCGCGCAGCAGGCCCAGGTAGGTGAGGGTGGAATGCGGTCCGTTGACCAGGCGCAGCTTCGCGCGATCGTAGACGCCGACGTCCTTCGCGAGCGTTACACCCACCGATTGCCAGTCCGCGTCGCGCATCGCGGGCACGTCTTCGATGACCCACTGCGTGAACGGCTCGCGCTGGATGGGCCATTCGTCGATGACGCCCGTGAGTGCCTTCGCGCGGTCGCGCAGCGCGTCGTCAGTCGCGGGCGTGATGCTGTCGACCATCGTGCGCGGACACACGACTTCCGCCTCGATCCACTTCGCGAGATCCGCATCGGTTGCGCGCGCGAACGCGACCAGCGCGCGATGCAGCACCGCGCCGTTGTCCGGCAGGTTGTCGCAGCTCAGCACGGTGAACGCGCCGACGTTCTGCGCGCGGCGGCGACGCAGCGCTTCGACGATCCAGCCGATGGTGCTGCGCGGCGCGGCAGGATTGGCGAGGTCGTGCGTAATGTCGGGGTTCTCGAGGTCGAGCGCATTGCGCGCGTCGAGGCAGTAACCCTTTTCCGTGACGGTGAGCGACACGATGCGCGTGTCGCGCGCGGTCAGGCGCTCGAAGGCTTTCTCCGCGTCGGTCGAACCGACCAGCAGTTCGCGGATCGCGCCGATGATGCGCGCGCGCGGCGCGGCGCCGAGCTCGATCAGCGTGTACAGCCCCTGTTGTGGAGCGAGCGCATCGCGCAGGCCCGTGCTCTTCAACGACAGCGCGGAGATGGCCCAGCGCTTGTCGGCGTGCAGCAGCGTGTCCACGTAATACGCCTGGTGCGCGCGATGAAATGCGCCGGGACCGATGTGTACGATGCCGAAACGCGTCGCCGCGCGATCGTAGGTCGGCAGGATCGTGCCGGAGCGCACGGAATGAAGGCTCGCCTCGGTCAGGCGCGTCGGACTCATCGGGACCTCTCTCGAGAATGGTCAGTGATTATGGCGCGGCGTCTTCTTCGCGACACCGCGATATTTCACCGCCATTTCCATGACGGCGCCGCTATCGAGCTGCCCGACGGTGGAGCGATAGAGCTCCTGCCACGGTGTCGCGCTCTCGGGCACGGGCGGCAGCCCTTCTTTCTTGCGGCGCGCGATTTCCTCGTCGGAGACCAGTGCGTCGCAGGTGCCTTTCTCGACGTCGATGCGGATCCTGTCGCCGGTGCGCAGCCATGCGAGCCCGCCGCCGGCGGCGCTCTCCGGCGAGCAATTGAGAATCGACGGACTGTCCGAAGTGCCGGACTGCCGTCCGTCGCCGAGCGTCGGCAGGCTCGTGATGCCGCGCTTCAGCAGCGCATCCGGCGGCTGCATGTTCACGACTTCGGCGGAGCCCGGCCAGCCGAGCGGACCTGAGCCGCGGATGACGAGAATCGTGTTCTCGTCGATGCCGAGCGACGGATCGTTGATGCGGTCGTGATAGTCGGTCGAGCCGTCGAACACGACGGCGCGGCATTCGAAGCTGCTGCCGTTGCCGAGGTAACGCTTGCGGAATTCCGCCGAAATCACGCTGGTTTTCATGATCGCGAAATCGAACAGGTTTCCCTTCAGGACGAGGAATCCCGCCTTTTCCTGCACCGGCTCGTCGTAGCTCGTGATGACGTCGGAATCCAGCGAGACGCGGCCCTTCACGTTTTCGGCCAGCGTCTTGCCGGTGACCGTGAGAGCCTTGCCGTCGAGTTTGCCCTTGCGCAGCAGTTCGCTGACGACCGCAGGCACGCCGCCCGCGCGGTGGAATTTCTCGCCGAGATACTTGCCCGCGGGCTGCATGTTCACGATGAGCGGAATGTCGCGGCCGTAGGTCATCCAGTCGGCGGGCGTGATCTCGACGCCCGCGTGGCGCGCCATCGCGACCAGGTGCGGCTGCGCGTTCGTCGAACCGCCGATCGCCGCGATCGCCGCGATCGCGTTGAGGAAGGATTCGCGCTTGAGGATCTGCGACGGACGCAGGTCCTCGTACGCCATCTCGACGATGCGCCGGCCGGTTTCATAGGAAATCTGGCCGCGTTCGCGATACGGCGCGGGTATCGCCGCGCATCCCGGCAGCGAAAGGCCGAGCACTTCGGCGACCGCGTTCATCGTGGACGCCGTGCCCATCGTGTTGCAGTGGCCGAGCGAAGGCGCGGACGCCGCGGCGGCCTCGAGGAACTGCTTCTCGTTGATCTTTCCCGCGGCGAGCTTGCGGCGCGAGCGCCAGATGACGGTGCCCGAGCCGACGAGATCGCCTTCGTGCCAGCCGTCGAGCATCGGTCCGCCCGACAACACGATGGCCGGAATGTCGACCGTCGAAGCCGCCATGATCTGCGCGGGCGTCGTCTTGTCGCAGCCGGTGGTCAGCACCACCGCGTCGATCGGGTAGCCGTGCAGGATCTCGACGAGACCGAGATACGCGAGATTGCGATCGAGCGCCGCCGTCGGGCGCCGGCAGTTCTCGAAGATCGGGTGCAGCGGGAACTCCATGGGCACGCCGCCGGCGTCGCGGATGCCTTCGCGCACGCGCTTCACCGTGTCGAGGTGCACGCGGTTGCACGGCGTGAGATCGCCGCCGGTCTGCGCGATGCCGATGATGGGTTTGCCCGAGAGCAGTTCGTCGGCCGTCAGGCCGTAGTTCATGAAGCGCTCGAGATACAGCGCCACCATGTCGAGATGTTTCGGATCGTCGAACCAGTCGCGCGAACGGAAACG
This sequence comes from Pseudomonadota bacterium, assembly GCA_023433705.1. GTDB lineage: Bacteria > Pseudomonadota > Gammaproteobacteria > Steroidobacterales > Steroidobacteraceae > CADEED01. The sequence goes on along the minus strand of JAEYUC010000108.1, from coordinate 51,630 downwards.
CCGGCTCGGCCGGCTCTTGGCGTCAGATGCCATGGGTTACGACTCCTTGGGGCAATCCGGGAACGTCGACACGCGTGCTGAACAATCCGCCCGCGAGCGGTTGTTTCCGGCGCTGCTCCGCGTCGAGTCCCACGTGGGCGCTGGTGATGTAGAGAGTGCGCAGGTCCGGGCCGCCGAAGGCCGCCTTGGTCACGTTGGAGACCGGTAGTTCGATCTTGGCCAGCAGTTCGCCCTGGGGCGAATAACGATGCAGGCCCCAGCCGCCGAACAGGCCGGTCCAGATGCAGCCTTCCGCATCCACGCAGGGACCGTCGGGATATCCCGAGCCCGGCGGCAGTCGCACGAACACGCGCTTGTTGGTCAGCGTGCCGGAGCGCGCGCGATCGAACGCGTAGATGACGCCCGCGAGCGTGTCGGTGTGATAGAGCACGCGGCCCCGCGGACATTCGGCCGGGCCGTTCGTGACGACGTAACCGGGATCGCGCGTGACGCAGCCCATCGAGGTGAGCTGGTACAAGGCGCCGCTCGGCTCCTCTTCGTTGTCGTCCATCGACCCGAACCACAGGAAACCCTCGGAGTCGACGAACCCGTCGTTGAGACGGTTGTTAGGCGCGTGCGGCTCCACGACGTGCAGCAGCGAGAAATTGCCGGTCTCGGGATTGAAGCGGTGCAGGCCCGTCTTGAGGCCGGCGATCAGCCAGCCCTCGCGCGTGGGCAACAGGAACCCGATGCGCGCGGGCGCGGGCCAGGAGCGCTTTTCTCCGCTTTCCGGATGGAAGCGGTGAATGGCGAGACCTTTGATATCGACGAACCAGACAGCCTGCTCGGAGGCCGACCAGAGTGGGCCTTCACCAAGCTCCGCGGCTATTGGCCATACGCACTCGACTTGCGACATTGAGCCTCATCAACAGTAGCCGGCATCCACCCAGTAGCTGTGCGACGTGCACATCTTCGCGTCATCGGACGCCAGGAACAGGATCATCGCGGTGACGTGGATGGGGTCGACGCGCGCCTTGATGCACTGCTGGGCAAGGATCTTGGCTTCTTCCTCCGGCGTATGCCAGAGCTTCATCTGTCGGGGAGTGCGGATCGCACCCGGCACCACCGTGTTGACCCGGATGTTCGCCTCGCCGAGGTCGCGCGCCAGCGAACGCGACAGGCCTTCGATGCCGGCCTTCGCGGTTTCGTAAATCGGCAGCGAAGGCAGGGCGAGGTGCCAGGACACCGAGCCGAGATTGATGATGGAGCCGCCGCCGTTGCGCTTCATCCCGGCCGCCGCGGCCTGCGCGGAGAAGAACATGTGCTTGAGATTCACGGCGATGCGCTGGTCCCAGTATTCGCTCGTGACGTCTTCGAACTTGTGCCGGTCGTCGTTCGCCGCGTTGTTGACGAGCACGTCGATCGGACCCGCGGTGCCTTCGATCTGCGTGAAGGCCGCCTTGAGCGCCTTCGTATCGGTCAGGTCACATTTCACGAATTGCGGCACGCCGCCAAGCCGATCGACGAGGGCCTTCGAATCCGCTTCCGCGATGTCGAGGAAGAACACCCGGGACTTCTGCCGAACGAAGCCTTCGACGACGGATTCGCCAATGCCGGAACCGCCGCCCGTCACGACGACGGTCTTGCCGGCAAGGGAAGGATAAACAGCGTGGGACATTTTTCTTCGAGACCTCAGGCCCAGGTATAACTGGTCTTGACTTGCGTGTAGAACTCGACGGCCGCGAAGCCCTGCTCGCGAGGGCCGAAGCTCGACTTGCGCGTGCCGCCGAACGGCACGTGGTAGTCGACGCCGGCGGTCGGCAGGTTGGTCATGACCATGCCCGCGCGAACGTTGCGCACGAAGTGGCGCGCGTACTTGAGCGAGGTGGTCATGATGCCGGCGGACAGGCCGAACTCGCCCGCGTTGGCCGCGGCGAGCGCCTCGTCGTAATCCTTGACGCGCACCGTCGAGGCGACCGGACCGAAGACTTCCTCGCTGTTGATGCGCATGTCGAGTTTCGTGTCGACGATCAGCGCCGGCGAAACGTAGTAACCGGGCTTGTCGAGCTTGAGCGCCTCGCCGCCGACGATCTTGCGGCCGCCTTCCTTGGTCGCGATGTCGATGTAGGAGAGCGTGGTCTGCATCTGCGCCTCGCTCGCGAGCGGGCCCATCTGCGTTTCGGCCGCGAGCGCGTCGCCGACCTTGAGCGCCTTCGCGCGCGCCGCGAGCGCTTCGACGAACTTGTCGTGAATGCCCTGCGTCACGATGATGCGGCTCGACGCCGTGCAGCGCTGGCCGGTCGCGAAGAAGCCACCGTCGAGCGCGCATTGCACCGCGCGGTCGAGATCGCAGTCGTCGAGCACGACCAGCGGATTCTTGCCGCCCATCTCGAGCTGCACGCGCGCGTTGTGCGACATCGCGGCCTTCGCGACACCGGCGCCCGTGCTCTGGCCGCCCGTGAACGACACGCCGACGACGTCGGGATGCTCGACCAGCGCGCCACCCATGGCGCCGCCGCCGAGGATGAGATTGAACACGCCCTTCGGGAAGCCCGCTTCGTGGATGATCTCCGTCATCGCGTGCGCCGTTGCCGGCGTGAGCGAGGCGGGCTTGATGACCACGGTGTTGCCGAAGGCCAGCGCCGGCGCGCTCTTCCACGCCGGGATCGCGATCGGGAAATTCCACGGCGTGATCATCGCGAACACGCCGAGCGGCTCGCGGAAGGTTTCGACCGCGACGCCCGGGCGCGTGGAGTCCACGGTCACGCCGTGGCGGCGCAGCGCCTCGCCGGCGAAGAACTTGAAGATGCGCGCGGCGCGCATGACTTCACCCTTGCCTTCGGGAAACGTCTTGCCTTCCTCGCGCGACAGCAGCCGGCCGAGATCGTCGGCACGCGCCATGATCAGCGAGCCGACCTTGTCGAGCAGGTCGGAACGAACTTCGGGGCTCGCGTTGGCCCACGCGGGAAACGCGGCCTTCGCGGCCGCGACGGCGGCGTTCACCGTCTGCTTGTCGCCGCCCGGCACTTTCGCGACGACGTCGCGCGTGTCGGAGGGATTCAAACTATCGGACGCCGCGGCGCCCGAGACCCATTCGCCATCGATGTAGTGGCTCAGCTGCTTGGTGTTGCTCATGTTCGGATGTCCATTTCAGGAGTTGATGAGGCCGCGCTTCGCGAGATTGCGCATCAGGTCCGTGATGCCGAAGGTCCACACGGGCGCCTTGCAGCAGGTCGTCACCTTGTTCTCGAGCGTGCCGAGTTTCTCGGACGACACGCGCACGATGTCGCCGATCTTGTGCGTGAACCCCTGGCCGGCCACTTCGCGGTCCACGATGGGCGCGAACATGGTGCCGAGGAACAGCGCGAATCCGTCGGGATAAGCGTGGTGTTTGCAAATGGTCTGGCCGACGAGTTCGGTCGGATCGCGGCTGATCTGCGACATCGAGCTCTGTCCGTCGAGCCTGAAGCCGTCCTCGCCCTCGATCTCGAGCTTGACCACGGCCTGGCGCACGTCGTCGAGCGTGAATTTTCCGTCGAACATGCGGATGAACGGGCCGATGGCGCAGCTCGCGTTGTTGTCCTTGGCCTTGCCGAGCAGCAGGGCGCTGCGGCCCTCGATGTCGCGCAGGTTCACGTCGTTGCCGAGCGTGGCGCCGAGGATGCGTCCGGCACTATCTACCGCGAGCACGATCTCCGGCTCGGGATTGTTCCACGCGGAGTCGGAGCGCACGCCTATCCAGTCGCCCCAGCCGACCGACGAGAGCGTCGGCGACTTGGTGAAGATTTCCGCGTCCGGTCCGATCGCGACCTCGAGGTACTGCGACCACAGCCCGTCGGCGATCAGCGCCGACTTGAGCTTCTTCGCCTGCTCGGAGCCCGGCTTCACGGAGCGGATGTCGGCGCCGATACGATCGCGCAGGCTGGCGCGCAGCGATTCGGCCTTGCTCGCGTCGCCGCGGCAACGTTCTTCGATGACGCGTTCGATCGCGGAGATCGCGAACGTGACGCCGCTCGCCTTGACGCATTGCAGGTCGAAGGGCGAGAGCAGCCGCGTTTCCTTCGCGTCGGCGAAGGCGCGGGCCAACTTCAAGGACTCGAGCGGACCGAGGTCGGCGCCCGCCGGAATCGTTCCGTTCCAGCCGTTCAGCAGTTGCGAAACCGTGGGGGCATGACGCGAAACGTCGCGCACGCGGCCGTCGACGACGACGACCGGCGTCGGGCCTTCGGGGGTCAGGATGCGTCCGACGAGGACGGCCTGCCGCCAGTCGGAAGGGAGATGTTCGATCATATTCATCCGAAGCGGAGTCCCGCGGCCGCTTTGCCCCTGGCAAAGGACCGCGGGACTCGATCACACGTTCAAGCGGTCGTCGTTGCCGCGGCCGCCGCAGGAGTCTTCTTCCAGAGCTTCTGCATCTGCTCGAGCGACACGCCCTTGCTCTCCGGAACGAACTTCCAGACGAACAGGGCGGCGAGCACGCTGAAGCCGCCGTACAGCCAGTACGCGAAGCCGTGGTTGAAGGCTTCGTTGAGCCGCGTGCTGCCGTCCATGATGTTGAAGGTCACCGTGACCACCCAGTTCATGAACCACTGCGCGGCGACGGCAATGGCCATCGCCTTGTCGCGGATCGAGTTCGGGAAAATCTCGGCGAGCATCACCCACACGACCGGGCCCCACGACAGCGAGAAGCCCGCGATGTAGATGCACACCACGATCAGGGCGCCGAGGCCGACCGAGCCCGCGTTGAACATGAAGCCAAGCGCGATCATGGCGACGGCCATGATGATGGCGCCGAGGATCAGCAGCGGCTTGCGGCCCCACTTGTCGACGGTGACGGTCGCGACGATCGTGAACACCGTCATGACGATGCCCATGATCACGGTCTGCGCGAACGAGGCGTCACCCTTGAAGCCCATGTTCTCGAACATCTGCGGGCCGTAGTAGAGCACCGCGTTGATGCCGACGAGCTGCTGGAACGCGGAGAGCAGGATGCCCACCACGATCACGAGGCCACCATAAGAGAAGAGTTTGCCGGCGGTTTCCTTGAGCGAGGCGTCGATTTCCGCCAGGACGACTTTCGCTTCCTGCTCGTTGGCGAGCTTGGTGAGGACCTCACGCGCCTTCTGCTCCTTGCCCTTGAGCATGAGACCGCGCGGAGTTTCCGGAACGAACAGCAGCAGCACTGCGAAGATGCCGGCCGGGATCGCGCAGCACGCGAGCATCCAGCGCCAGCCCTGGTCGTGCACCCAGCTGGCGTCGCCAGCGCCGCCGAACTTCTTGATGAAGTAGTTCACGAAGTACGACACCGTGATGCCGGTGACGATCGCGATCTGCTGGTACGTGACCAGCGAGCCGCGCTTCGACGGCGGCGCGATTTCCGCGATGTACATCGGCGCGAGCATCGAGGCGAGGCCGATGCCCATGCCGCCGAACAGGCGATGGCCGATGAAGTTCGTGATCGGTTCACCGAAGGCTAGATAGGGCGCGTCCTCGAAGAACAGGTTCAGGAACCACAGCAGCGCGTTGATCAGCGGAGTCAGCACCGAGCCGATGGCGCCGACCGCCGATTCCGGCCAGGCCGAACCGATCGAGGAGATGAAGAACAAGACGCCCGCGACGATGAGACCGCCGCGACGGCCGAGATAGTGCGCCATGACACCGCCGATCGCGCCGCCGATGAGGCATCCCCACAGCGCGCCCGCGATCGTGAAACCTTCGAGACTGAGCCGCGCTTCTTCGGCGAGGCCCATCGGCGCGACGAAGTTCTGCTTGATCGATTCGACCGCGCCGGAGATCACCGCGGAGTCGTAACCAAAGAGGAATCCGCCGAGTGCGGCGATGCAGGTGAGCGTGATGAGAAGCCCAGTGTGGGTGCTTTCACCCGGGGCCGAAGCCGAAGATTGAGACACGCGCTATCTCCTTGATGAAATTATGATTTTCGGACCCCCTGGCGTGCGCGATCGGCGCCCCCCGACCAGTGGTCGCAAGAGCCTAGTGATAGCGTTATCAATAAGCAAGCTTGGCCGCGAGGACCGCAGCGCCCCGTTTCCGGGGACATATTCCGCACGTTTTTTCGACTACGCCTTGCGCGGAGGAGCGACGGAATCGCGCTTCACGAGCACGTAGGGAACGAGGTGATCCACGGGTTGATTGACGTGGCGATCCTTCGGGCGGCGGATCTTGTGGAGCAACAGGTTGATCGCCGCTTCCGCCATCGCGGCGATCGGCTGACGGACCGTCGTGAGCTCGGGCCACACGGTGGTTGCGATCGGTGTGTCGTCGAAACCGACCACCGAAAGATCGTGGGGAACATCGAGACCGCGACGATGCGCCACCGAAATGGCGGCCGCGGCCATGTCGTCGTTGCTCGCGAAGATCGCGGTCGGCATGCGTTTGCGCGCGAGCAGTTTCTCGGCGGCCTCGAGCCCCGACTTGTAAGAGAAGAATCCCTGGATGACCAACGTGGGATCGACTTCGATGCCCGCTTCGTCCATCGCGGCCTGGAATCCCTCGAGGCGTTGCGTGCTCGCGGTCTGAGTCGGCTGCCCCTTGATGAACGCGATGCGCGTGTGCCCCATCGTGATCAGGTGCTGCGTCATCTCGCGCGCGGCGTTGAAATCGTCGATGCGCACGCACGAGACGTCTTCGCGCGCGCGGCCGGTCGCGAGCGCGACCGCGGGAACGCCTTCGGCCGCGAAGGCCGCTGCGATCGCCTTCGATTCGCACAGCGGCGGCGGGAGGATCACGCCCGCGATGCCTTCGGCGAGTTTTTGCGCCGCGGCTTTTTCCGCGGCGGGCTTCAAATCGTCCCAGCGGTCGAGCACGAGCTGCGCGGCCGTGCGGTGCGAGCCGTCGAGCGCGCCGACCAGCATTTCGGAAAGATACGAGGCGCTCGGATTCGAATAGATGAGCGCGATGCGTGTGTCGCGTGCGCCCGCGAGTACGCGCGCCGCGGGATTCGGCCGATAGTTGAGCGCACGCACGGCTTCCATGACGATTTCGCGCGTGGTGTCGCGCACGTTGCTCTCGCCGTTGATGACGCGTGAAACGGTCATCGGCGAAACGTTGGCGTGCCGCGCGACTTCGTGAATCGTGACCGCACTTCCCTTGCGTCGACCGGACTTCTCCGAGATACGCGGCCCGCCGTCGTTACTGCGATCGCCTGGCTCGCTCACTCGATCACCCAATCAACTGGCGCAAGGACTGCGTTAGCGATAACAATAGATTCATTACCCAGCGAAAGTCCAATCCGTCATGCACATACATCCTTCCGTTTCTCGATTCGTTCGTACCCTCATCACCTGCGCCGCTTTGGCCGGCCTGGGCCTGCCCGCAATGGCCGAGGATGGCTATGACCTGTGGTTGCGGTATCGCGACGCCGGGCCCGCGGTGCGCGCAAACCTCGATTCTCACGTGCGCGAAATCGTCGGCGACACGAAGGCTCCGAGCCTCGCGGTCGCCGGGGCGGAGCTGCGCCGGGGGCTGAGCGGCCTTGCCGGCCGCGAAGTCCCGCAGGTGGCACAACCGACTGCCGGGGGCGCGTTGCTCTATGGCACGCCGAACAGCTCATCGATCGTGGCCGGACTGCCGCTCGGTCTCGATCGGGTCGGCGACGAGGGATACGTGATCCGCAGCGTCGTGGTGAATGGCCAACCGGCGACGGTCATCGCGGCCAATACCGATGTGGGTGTGCTGTATGGCGCATTCCATTTCCTGCGACTGGTTCAGACTGGCCAGTCGCTCGCGCCGCTGGACCTGGTCTCGCGTCCGCGCACTGAGCTCCGGTTGCTCAATCACTGGGACAATCTCGATCGCCACACCGAGCGTGGCTACGCGGGCCAGTCGATCTGGGACTGGCACAAGCTGCCGGATTACCTGGATCCGCGCTACACGGACTACGCGCGGGCCTGTGCCTCACTCGGCATCAACGGCACGGTGCTCACGAACGTGAACGCCAACGCCACGACGCTTTCGGCACAGTACATCGAGAAAACCGCGGCGCTCGCCGGAGTCCTGCGTCCGTATGGCGTGCGTGTGTACCTGACCGCGCGGTTCAGCGCGCCGATCGAACTCGGCGGACTCAAGACCGCGGATCCGCTCGATCCGGAAGTGCGCGCGTGGTGGAAGGCGAAGACCGACGAGATCTATCGTGCGATCCCGGACTTCGGCGGATACCTCGTGAAGGCGAACTCGGAAGGCCAGCCGGGTCCGCAGGACTACCAGCGCACGCACGTCGACGGCGCGAACATGCTCGCCGAGACGGTCGCTCCCCACGGCGGCATCGTGATGTGGCGCGCGTTCGTCTACTCGAACGAGGTTCCGACGGACCGCGCCAAGCAGGCCTACGACGAGTTCGTTCCGCTCGACGGCAAGTTCGCCGACAACGTGCTCGTGCAGGTGAAGAACGGCGCGATCGACTTCCAGCCGCGCGAACCGTTCCATCCGCTGTTCGGCGCGATGCCGAAGACGCCGCTCATGATGGAATTCCAGATCACCAAGGAATATCTCGGCTTCGCCACGCACCTGGTCTACCTCGGGACGCTGTTCGAGGAAGCGCTCGATGCCGACACGTACGTGAAGGGCAAGGGCTCGACGGTCGCGAAGGTCATCGACGGCGAACTGCACGGCTACAAACTCACCGGCATGGCCGGCGTCGCCAACATCGGCGTCGATCGCAACTGGTCGGGCTCGATCTTCGACCAGGCGAACTGGTTCGCCTTCGGGCGCCTCGCCTGGGATCCGACCGCATCGGCGCGCGACATCGCGACGGAATGGGTGCGCATGACATTCGTGCACGACCCGGCATTCGTCGAGCCGGTGGTGGCGATGATGATGGGTTCGCACCAGGCCGCGGTCGACTACATGACGCCGCTCGGACTCACTCACCTGATGGGCACCAGTCATCACTACGGCCCCGCGCCCTGGGTGAACGATCTCGAGCGCGAGGACTGGAACCCGACGTACTTCCACCGCGCGGACAAGAACGGCATCGGTTTCGACCGCACGCCGAAGGGCAGCGACGCGACGTCGCAATATCACCCGAAGGTGGCCGCGACGTTCGCCAACGTGAAGAAGACGCCCGAAGATTTCCTGCTGTGGTTCCATCACCTGCCGTGGGACTACAAGGTGTCGTCGGGCCGCACGTTGTGGCACGAGATCGTGTACCGCTACACGCACGGCGTCGAGGTAGTCAGCCAGATGCGCCGCACCTGGGCCGGGCTCGAGCGCTTCGTGGATCCGGAACGGTTCGCTCAGATCTCGACGTTCCTCGCGATCCAGGAGAAGGAAGCGAAGTGGTGGCGGGACGCCAACATCGCGTATTTCCAGAGCATCAACGGGCTGCCGCTGCCCGCCGGATTCGCACCGCCGGAGCATCCGCTCGAGTACTACAAGTCGCTGGAATTCCCGTACGCGCCCGGCCGCACATGAGCCGTCGAAGGAGGCGGGGCATGCGCGCGGCCGCCGTCGGTGGATTGATCTGGCTGCTGTCGGTGCCCGGCGCGTTCGCGGCCGATCCTGCTCCGCCGCTCGAGCTCAGCGCGGAGCAGGATCACGAGCTCATGATGGAGAAGCTCGGGATCACGGCCATTCGCCAGGGAGCGAATGGCCGCGATCCGAACGCGGCCAACGCGGCCAACTACGACGAGTCGAAGGGCAATCCGTATCCGGAACTGCCCGCCGTGCTCACGCTCGCGAACGGCAAACCCGTCGAGGATGCGAAGACCTGGTGGAAGAAACGCCGCCCGGAAATCGTCGAGCTGTTCGACCGCGAGGTGTATGGCCGCATGCCGGAGAACGTGCCCGGCGTGACCTGGTCGGTGAAGGAGACTCGCGAGGAGTCGGTCGGCGGCAAGCCGGTGGTGTTCCGCAAGCTGGTCGGCCACGTCGACAACTCGGCCTATCCACTCGTCAGCGTCGACATCGAGGCCGAGCTGACGACGCCCAGGGATGCCCGCGGCGTGCCGGTGATCGTCGAGTTCTTTCCATTCGAATTCCGCGGACGTTTTCCCGCGCCGCCGTCACCGACGTGGCAGGAGCAGGTGATCGCGCGCGGCTGGGCTTACGCGGTTCTCTCGACCACCTCGATCCAGGCGGACAACGGCGCCGGTCTCACGAAGGGCATCATCGGGCTCGTCAACAAGGGACAGACCCGCAAGCCCGACGACTGGGGCGCGTTGCGCGCCTGGGCCTGGGGCGCGTCGCGCCTGCTCGATTATCTCGAGACGAATCCGGAAGTGGACGCGAAACGCGCGGTCATCGAAGGCGTGTCGCGCTTCGGCAAGGCCGCGCTCGTGACGATGGCCTACGAACCGCGTTACGCAATCGGCTTCATCGGTTCGTCCGGCATGGGCGGCGCCGCGTTGCATCGCCGGCGCATCGGCGAGTTGCTCGAAAACGTCGCCGGGAGCGGCGAGTACCACTGGATGGCCGGCAACTACATCAAGTACGCGGGGCCACTCACGCCCAACGATCTGCCGGTCGATTCGCACGAGCTGATCGCGCTCGCGGCGCCGCGGCCGTTGTTCATCGGCACGGGAAATCCCGCCGAAGGCGATGCCTGGGTCGATCCACGCGGCATGTTCATGTCGACGGTCGCGGCGAGCCCGGTCTGGAAGTTGTTAGGCAGGCGCGCGCTCGACACGACGGAATTTCCGCCCATCGAAACGTCGCTCACTCAGGGTGAACTCGCGTGGCGCCAGCACGCGGGCGGACATACGTCCGGACCTAACTGGCCGACCTTCCTGGATTTCGCCGCGCGATACTTCGACTGACTCACCAATCCCACATCGTGCCGTCTTCGAGACGCGCGATCGGAAGCTGCTTCGGGTTGTACGGATACTTCGCGGCGAGTTTCTCGTCGATCGTGACGCCGTGTCCGGCCGACTCGCCGCAATGCAGGCGGCCGTCCTTGAACGTGTAGTCGTGCGGAAACACCGCGTCCGTCTCCGGCGCGTGTTTCATGTATTCCTGGATGCCGAAGTTGGGCACCCAGGTATCGAAGTGCAGCGCCGCGCCCATGCACACCGGCGACAGGTCCGTGGCGCCGTGGAACCCGGTACGCACCGAGTGCAGCGCCGCGAAATCCGCGATACGGCGCACGTGCGTAATGCCGCCGCCATGCACGATGGTCGTGCGGATGTAGTCGATCAGCTGATTCTCGATGAGATGTTTGCAATCCCAGATGCTGTTGAACACTTCGCCGACGGCCAGCGGCGTCACCGTGTGGCGCCGCACGTGTTCGAATGATTTCTGGTTTTCCGCCGGCGTGCAGTCTTCCATCCAGAACAGGCGATAGGGTTCCAGAGACTTGCCGAGCCGCGCCGCTTCGTTCGGCGTCAACCGGTGATGCACGTCGTGCAGCAGTTCGATCTCGTTGCCGTGGTCCTTGCGCAGGCGCTCGAAGAGTTTCGGCACGAACTCGAGATATTTCGAGGTCGACCAGACGGTCTCGAGAGGAAGTTCGCTCTCGGCCGGTTCATAGGCGTTCTTGAGATTGCTGATTCCGTAAGCTTTCTTGATGCCGGGCACGCCGCTCTGCGCGCGGATCGCCTTGTAGCCTTGGGCGATGTACTTGCCGACTTCGTCGCTGCACTCTTCCATGTCCTTGCCGTTCGCATGGCCATACACGAGCACGCCATCGCGCGAGCGGCCGCCGAGCAACTGGTACAGCGGCAGGTTCGACATTTTTCCGAGAATGTCCCAGAGCGCAACGTCGACCGCCGCGATCGCGGTCATCGTGACCGGGCCGCGTCGCCAGTACGCGCCCTTGTAGAAAAACTGGAAGATGTCTTCGATGCGTCCCGCGTCGCGGCCGATGAGATTCGGCACGAGGTGGTCCTTGAGATACGACGCCACCGCGAGCTCGCGACCGTTGAGCGTCGCGTCGCCGATACCGGTAACCCCTGAACGCGTGACGATCTTGAGCGTGACGAAGTTGCGCGCGGGGCAGGTGACGATGACCTCCGCGGAAACGATTTCACGGTCTCGTGCCGACCCGATCTTTGAATTATTCGACTCCGCGATGCTCACGCCCATTGCTCCCTTCGGCATTAAGAATTAACTTCGCCCGCCCGGGCACGATTAAGGTGACCGCACTGACGGGCCGCATACTACCAATATGGACAAACTCAATCCTGATCGGCTTTTTCCCGCCGATCCCACGACTCGATCCATCGCGCGCAACCTGTATGCCCTCGTCAAGGATCTGCCCATCATCAGCCCGCACGGGCATACGGATCCCAAGTGGTTCGCGGACAACGTGCCGTTCGCAGATCCAGCAAGCCTCTTGTTGACGCCCGACCACTATGTTTTCCGTATGTTGTACAGCCAGGGCGTCAAGCTCGAGGAATTCGGCGTCGCGCGGGTGGACGGTGGGAACACGGAACGCGACTCGCGCAAGATCTGGCGCCTGTTCGCGAAGCACTACTATCTATTCCGCGGAACCCCGTCTCGCATGTGGTTCGACTGGGTGCTGTCGAGCGTCTTCGACGCGCCGATCCCGCTGACGCCCGCGAACGCGGACGCCACCTACGACCGCATCGCCGAAAAGCTGCAGAAGCCCGAATTCCGGCCGCGCGCGCTGTTCGAGCGGTTCAACATCGAGGCGCTCGCCACGACCGAGTCGCCGCTCGACGACCTGCTGCATCACGTCACCATCCGCAAGAGCGGTTGGCACGGACGCGTGATCACGGCCTACCGTCCCGACAACGTCGTCGATCCCGATGCGATCGGTTTCCTCGACAATCTCAAGAAATTCAGCGAGCTCACCGGTGAAGACGCGCTCTCGTGGCGCGGCTACCTCGCCGCGCATCGCAAGCGCCGCGCGTTCTTCGCGGTGATGGGCGCGACCTCGACCGATCACGGCCACCCGACGGCACGCACCGCGGACCTGTCGCCCGCCGATGCCGAGGCGCTGTTCCATCGCATCGTGCGCAACGCCGCGCAACCCGGCGACGCGGACCTGTTCCGCGGCCAGATGCTCACCGAGATGGCGCGCATGAGCCTCGACGACAAGCTCGTGCTGCAGATCCATCCCGGCTCCTGGCGCAATCACAACGCGCCGCTGTTCGACAAATTCGGTCCCAACGTCGGCGCCGACATCCCGATGCGCACCGATTACGTGGGCGCATTGCGGCCACTGCTGAACCGCTTCGGCAACGATCCCGCGCTCACGATCATCGTGTTCACGCTCGACGAGACCAGCTACGCGCGCGAGCTCGCGCCGCTCGCCGGGCACTATCCCGCGCTCAAGCTGGGCCCCGCCTGGTGGTTCCATGACAGCCCGGAAGGCATGATGCGTTTCCGCGAGCAGACCACGGAGACCGCGGGTTTCTACAACACCGTCGGTTTCAACGACGACACGCGCGCGTTCCTTTCCATTCCGTCGCGCCACGACGTGGCGCGACGCATCGACTGCTCATTCCTGGCGCGTCTCGTGGCGGAACATCGCCTGCCCGAGGACGAAGCGGCCGAACTCGCGCCGCAGCTCGCGTACGAATTTCCGAAGAAAGCCTACAAGCTTTGATCGACGAACGGCCCTGCATCACGGTCCTGGGGGGAAGCTGAATGAGTTCTATCAACATCTCGGATGACACCGGTGGCACGAAGTCCGGTGTTGCGACGAAGGTCGGCAACTATCGCTGGGTGATCTGCGCGCTGTTGTTCGTCTGCACGACGATCAACTACATCGACCGCAACGCACTCGGCGTGCTCAAGCCCATCCTCGAAGGCGAGCTGGGCTGGCAGGAAGTCGACTACGGCTGGATCGTGTTCGCGTTCGTCGGCGCATACGCCGCATTCCCGTCGGTGGCCGGCATCTTCATCGACAAGTTCGGCGTCAAGAAAAGCCTAGCGATCGCGTTGATCGTCTGGTCGCTCGCGGCGGCGGGTCACGGACTCGTGGGCACCGTGATGGGCTTCGTCATCATGCGCTTCCTGCTCGGCATGGCGGAGGCCGCGAACTTCCCTGCGTCCATCAAGGCCGTGGCGATGTGGTTCCCGCAGAAGGAGCGCGCGCTCGCGACGGGCGTTTTCAACTCCGGCACCAGCCTCGGCGTGATCGCCGCACCGCTGACCGTGTTGCTCGCGCACGAGGTGGGCTGGCAGTGGGCGTTCGTCATCATGGGACTGGCCGGCTTCATCTGGCTGTATTTCTGGCAGCGCAGCTTCGGCTCGCCGGAATCGCATCCGCGCGTGGGCGCCGCGGAGCTCGACTACATCCGCTCGGGCCAGCCCGCCGCGCAGGAGTCGACCAAACTATCCTGGTCGGCGATGGTGCGTTACCGGCAGATCTGGCCGTTCCTGATCGGCAAGTTCCTGACCGATCCGGTGTGGTGGTTCTACCTGTTCTGGCTGCCTTCCTACCTCAGCGCGGAACGCGGACAGAACCTGCTCAAGAGCGCCGGACTCATGGCCATCATCTACACGGGCTCGAGCATCGGCTCGATCGCCGGCGGCTGGTTGTCCGGCTACCTGATTCGCAGCGGCTGGCACGTGGGCAAGGCGCGCATGACCACGATGTTGCTCGCGGCCATATTCATGCCGGGTTCGATCATCGCCTACTTCACGGACAACTTCGTGTTGTGCGTCGCGCTGATCACGCTCGCCACGGCCTGTCACCAGGCGTGGTCGGCGAACCTGTTCACCTCCGCGACCGACCTGTTTCCGCAGAGAGTGTCCGGGTCGGTCGTGGGCCTCGGAGCGACGGCGGGTGGCATCGGCGGCATGTTCATCGCATTGCTCGCGGCGCTGGCGATCCAGTGGACGGGCAAGCAGGAGCTCGTGTTCATCTGGGCCGCGTTCATGCACCTGATCAGTCTCGCCATCTTCTGGTTCTGGTTCCGCGGACGTTTCGATCCCGTGAACGTCGATGCAGGCGTGGACCTCAATTCGCGTCACACGCCGCTGGTCACGGCCGGCAGCATCATCGCGGTGGTCGGCGTGACGCTGGCGGCGCTCATCGGGCTCAACTGGGAGCTGTGCGTGAGCGCCACGAGTCTGTCCGGAGCGGCGCAGGCGGTGACGGCCGCGATTGGCGTATTCCTGATCGGTTCCGGGCTGCTGTACGCAGGGTTGCCGAAGTCACGAACCGCCTGAACCGGCAGCGACGGCCGCGGGACACGTGCCCGCGGCCGTCGCAGGCTCCCGGAGAGCCCCAGCAAGCTAACTACCCCGCGCGTCGCTCCGTGGCTCGACCCGGATTCGAGCGGACGAGCTACGAGCGCCCGGGTTCGAGAACCAGGGCAAAAACCCACCTGGAGCGAGTTCCATCGGCGGAAACCAGCGGTGCGCGCTCAACCGCCGTCGACGCTGAAGTGCGCGAGCAGGGGCAGGGCGCGCCGCGAATGCCCCCGGACGCAGGCATCAATCGCCCGCCGGGCTCGTGACCTGACTGGTCGGAGCACTGGCCAGAGTGGTCCTTGCATTTGGCCTGACCAGTTGATACCTTCCTGACTTAAGGGGTGAGGCCGTTCCACCGGCCGCATTTCCCCGCTCGCACAATTCTTCTCGCGGATTCCGATCGCGCCTGGTCAGGCGGATACGGAAGAGTCCCGCTCATGTCTTCGTTCCCGCACGCTCCGCGCAGTAGTTAGGTCGCTGTTGTTTCGCGGCAACGTTTCGATATTTTTATCGAGAGAGTAACGGAAATTCCTTGTGGTGCTAGCGCACCTTCCATTGCTAGCATCACACGCACTTCGTGCAAGCGAACTTGTTGAAACAAAAACGGCACGTGGGCGCGCCGATCTCGATCGGTGAAGTTTTTTCGTCGCGTGTGAAATCGGTATCGAACTAGAGGGGTGCAAGTGATGATCAAGGATCCATCGGTTTTCCGAGTATCCGTCCTGACCGCCGCGATCTCCGCGGCATTGGCGTCGGCGAGCGCGGTCGCGCAGACCTCCGACAACTCGGCGAGTGGCAGCGACAACGAGCCCGTCGAAGAAGTCCTCGTGACGGGCTTCCGGGCCTCGCTGCAGAGCGCGACCAACGCCAAGCGCGAATCCATCGGATTCTCGGATTCGGTCTTCGCCGAAGACATCGGCAAGTTCCCGGACCTCAACATCGCCGAATCGCTGAACCGCATTCCGGGCGTGCAGCTCGCGCGTGAAGTGAACGGCGAAGGTCTCAACGTCGCGATCCGCGGTCTCAACACCAACTTCACGAAGACCACGATCAACGGCGCCGCCATCGGCGTCGCTTCGACCGGCCGCGTCGACGGCCAAGGTCAGAACCGCGAGGTCGACCTCGACCTGTTCCCGACGGAGCTGTTCACGCGCCTCGACGTCAGCAAGTCGGCGAAGGCGAGCGAGCTCGAGGGCGGCGCCGCGGGTACGGTGAACATGCGCACCGCGCGGCCCTTCGACAATCCGGGCACGCACGTCAACTACCAGCTGCAGGCTAACTACGGCGAAGAGAGCGGCACCGTCAATCCGCGCGGCGGACTCACCGCGAGCTGGACGAACGATACGTTCGGCGTACTCGTCGGCGTCGCGGGTGTCAGCAACGACTCGACCACGCACGGCTTCGAGACCATCGGATACACCAATCCGAACCTGAGCTACTTCCAGTGCGGGCTCACGCCGCCGGCCGGCACCAGCGCCAACGCGGGCGCGGGCGCCAACGGAGGCTGCAACGTGGGCGGCGGCAATGGCTGGGTCATCCCGGGCGCCGTTCCGGTCAACGCGGGCGCGGGCCTCGTCGCCGGCACGCCGATCGACGGCGCGTACCTGGAATCGATCAACCCGGGCCTGACGCTGGCCCAGATCGACCGGGCGCTGATTCCGCGCCTGGGTCGTCCGGCCTATCTCGACGGAACGCGTGACCGCTACTCGGGTCTCGTGTCGTTCGAGTACCGTCCCAACGACTCGCTGCAGCTCTATGCCGATACGCTCTACTCCGAGGCGAATCGCAGTTTCAATCGACTGGACGTCAACCTGGTCGGCCGCAACGGTGCGTTGATTCCGACGAACATGGAAGTCGACGAGAACAACGTCGTCACACGCGCCACGTTCGCGAACGCGCAGTTCTTCCTCGAAGCGCGTCCCTATGACGAGCAGGTGGATTACTGGGGCTTCAACCCCGGCCTGCGCTGGGAGCTCAACGAGGAAATGCGCTTCGACCTCTCGCTCAACAAGAGCCGCAGCTGGTTCTTCCGCGAGGCGCCGACGGTCCTCGTGAACACGCCGCTCAACCAGGGCATCGTCGCCGAGTTCGACAACACGACTGGCGACTTCGTCAACATCACCACGAACGCCGACCTCAACGATCCCAACCTCGGCTGGGTGTGGACCGGCGGCGGCCGCGTCAACATTCAGAACGAGAAGCGCCTCGTGAAGAACGAAGGCGCGCACCTCGACTTCACCTGGGGTGACGAGCAGGCGAACATGAAGGTCGGCATCGCCTACGACCAGATGTACCGCACCATCTCCGGCCGTGACAACAGCCGCCAGTGGCAGCAGCTCGTCTGCGGCGGCGGTGGCGCGTTCATTCCCGCCCCGGCCGCGGCGCCGCCCTGCAATGGCCAGGCGGGCTCCGCGATCACCCAGGCGAACCTGGCGCAGTACCTGATCCCGGGTCCGGCCGGCTTCATCAGCGTGGACTACGACGCGTTCTTCGACGCGACTAACTACCACGCGCTGTCGGACAACGCGCCGGTGGGCACCGGCTCGGCGACCGGCGCCGCGAACGGCAAGATCCGCGAGCGGACGATGGGTTACTACATCGAGTTCAACGGCGAGAGCGAGTTGTTCGACCGCACGCTGCGCTACAACCTCGGTGGCCGCTTCGTCGACACCGACCAGTGGGTGGCCGGCCCGGTGACGTTGAACAACGGCACGTCGGTCGAGATCGTCGAGGCGAGCACGGCCGAACGTTATGCGGAGTTCCTGCCGTCGTTCAGCGCCGCGCTGAACGTCACCGACGACGTCGTGCTGCGTTTCGCCGGTTCGGAGACGATCACGCGCGCGAATCCGCGTGACATGCTGCCGAACGCGACCTTCAGCGATCCGTCGGCGCAGGCCGTGGGTCTCGGCAATCCGGCCCTCGAGCCGTACCTGTCGACCAACATCGACCTGGGCGGTGAGTGGTACACGGGCGACGAAGGTTATGTCGGCCTGACCTTGTTCCAGAAGCAGATCACCGGCTTCACCGTGGGCCAGGTGTCGGTCCTGCCGTTCAACAGCCTCGCGCCGCTCGGCATCACCTACGACACTCTGTCGCCGACGCAGCAGACTGCGATCGACTCGCGCGGTGGTCCGAACAACGCGACGGTCAACGCCACGCAGCAGGTCAATGCCGACGGCAAACTGCGTATCCGCGGATACGAAGCGACCTGGGTGCAGCCGCTGAACTTCATCACGGATGGCTTCGGCTTCCAGGTGAACTACACGAAGGTGTCGCAGCGTCCGGAAGGTGGCACGGGTGGTCAGCCGGCGGTCGCGGTGGGCATCTCGCCCGTCACGTACAACGGCACGTTGTACTACGACCATGGTCCGGCGTCGGTTCGCCTGTCGTATGTCTATAACGACCGGCAGATCGCTTCCGGCAGCAACCAGGAAGGCATCACGGGCGCGCGCTTCTGGACGGACGAGTACGATCAGCTCGATCTCTCGGCCAGCTGGAAGTTCGAGAGCCTGCCGTCCGAGCCGCAGATCACGCTGAACGTCATCAACATCACGGGATCGACGCAGCGTCAGACCTGGGGCAACGACAGCATCCAGTTCTCGAACGCGGCGCGCACGTTCTACGATCCGGGTTATGCCGTGCTGCTCGGTATTCGCGGAACGTTCTGATCGCAAACGGCCAATCGGCCCAAGGAAAAAGGGGAGGCAACGCAAGTTGCCTCCCCTGTTTTTTTTAACGCGTCGCGTCGGGTCCGATGTCGGCGCGCGACCTCCGGCTCGCTCAGCTGGACGAGGAGGCCGCCGCCTTGCGCTGACGTGCGCTGGCGGAATAACGGCGACGCTTCTCCGCGGCCACCGCGCGGGCGCGAGCGATCTCTTCGACCTCGGTGACCTCGAGCATGTCTTCGATGACGCGCGAGATGTGTTCGCGCATCGCGGCGCGCGCGGCATCCGGGTCGCGCCGCTTGAGCGCGCGTACGATCGCGGCATGTTCGTCGATGGGCGGTTTCAATCCACGCGCGCGCCCCTTGGCGTCCATCGAGTGGCTCTGCGGCGAGCGCGCACGCGCATCCCACAACATCTGCACCGCCGCGATGATCCCGCTGTTCTGCGTGGAGGCCGCGATGAGCTCGTGGAAACGTCGATCCGCGACTTCGCTCTTCTCGATTTCCTGGTGCCAGTTGTCCTCGCGCATTTCGGCGATGAGGTCCGTCAGCTCCTTGAGCTGCGCGTCGTCGATGCGCATGGCCGCGAGCGCGCAGGCCTCGCCCTCGATCGAGCGCCGCGCCTCGAGTAGTTCGAAGGGGCCGATGTCCTTCACGCCTTCCTCGCCTTCGGGCGGCTGGCGGTTCTTGACGTAGACGCCGGAGCCGAGCCGGACGTCGACGAGCCCGTCGAGCTCCAGCGCGATGATGGCTTCGCGCACGGTGGGGCGTGACACCTCGAAGGTCTGCGCGAGTTCGCGCTCCGAGGGCAGGCGCTGCCCGATCTCGTATTCCCCCGTCGCGATGGCGTGCGAGAGCTTCTTGGCTATCTGTTCGTAGAGGCGGCGGGGTTCGACCATCAGCGAAGTATCCGTAACCTCACAAGGATCAACAAGTGACCACCGAGGGACATTTGCTGTTGCGGTCAGACGACTTGTTGCTTTTGGCCTGACCAATTGCTACGTTCGTGCCAATCGGGGAGGCGAACGGTCTATTCGGCCCCCGCTAACTAAAAAAAACCACCATTAAGGAAAGGGGGAGTGGATGGACAGGAAGTATCTGCGCGCGTGCGCAATATTGGGCCTTGCGGGTTCGGCGAGCCTCGTTTCGACCGGGGCCATTGCCCAGGACGCCGGAGTTCAAGCCAACGAAGCGAGCGGTAGTGACGACATCGGCGAGGTCGTCGTCACCGGCTTCCGCGCCTCACTACAGAATTCGGTCGCCGAGAAGCGCGAAAACGTCGCCTTCACGGATTCGATCTTCGCCGAGGACATCGGCAAGTTCCCCGACCTGAACCTCGCCGAGTCGCTGCAGCGTATCCCGGGCGTGCAGATCGCGCGCGACTTCACCGGTGAAGGCACCTCGGTCGCCGTGCGCGGCCTGGGTCGCGATTTCACTCAGATCACGCTGAACGGCGCGCCGGTGGAAACCGCGTCCGACAGCAACATCGACAACGTGAGCCAGGGCCGCGGCCTCGATCTCGTGCTGTTCCCCACCGAGCTGTTCAGCCAGCTCACGGTGAGCAAGACGCCGGTCGCGAGCCAGCAGGAAGGCGCCGTCGCGGCGAACATCGACCTGCGCATCGCGCGTCCCTTCGACCAGAAGGGATTCCGTTTCAACTACAGCGCCAAGGCGAACTACCAGGAATCCTCCGAGGACTGGAGCCCGCGCATCGGCGCCTACATCAGCAATACCTGGGACATCGGTGGCGGCGAGTTCGGCGTCCTGGGCGGCGTGGCCTACTCGAATCGCAAGTACCGTTCCGACGGTTTCAACACCATCGGATTCACGACGGTCGGCACGCCGGGCTGCCCAACCACGCAGCCGGGCTGCAACTCCCGCTGGCGCGAAGGCACACCCAATCCGCCCGCCGGCAATGCAACGCCGGGCTACGGCAACTCGGCGCAGACCTGGGCGACGGCCGTGCCGGCCGGCGGCCAGTACGACGCCATGCTCGCGCCGCACCTCTGGGACCATGACAACGATCCCACCACGGCCCAACAGGTTCGTGTCTGCGGCGCCGGCGACACGCCGGGCGGCACGTCCGGAATGTCGTGCAACCAGTTGAGCTACTCGATCTGGCCGCGCCTCGCGCGTCCGGACATGCTCATTGGCGAGCGTGAAACCACCTCGGCGATCCTCTCGATGCAGTTCGCGCCGAACGAGAACCTCGAGTTCTATCTCGACGGCCTGTATTCGGAGGCCGATCACGCCTACGAGCGCAACGACTTGAACCTGGCGGTGCGCAGCGTCAACAACAACATCCCGTTCAACGTCGAGGTCAACGAGGACAACGTCGTGACCAGCGCGACGCTCGCCAACCCCCTCTGGTTGAACGAGAACCGCCCGTATCACGAAGACACGGATTTCATCAATCTGAACGGCGGCATGAAGTGGAAGATCGGCGATAAGTTCACCGTCGACGCGTCGCTCAACTACAACCACAGCAACTGGTTCCGTTCCACCAACACCTACCTGTTCGATTCGCGTCTCGGCAGTGGCATCACGGTCGACATCGAGGCGAACGGCGACGGCGTGATCAAGGTGACGCCGAGCCGCGACCTGAACAACCTCGACTTCTGGAACTGGAACGCATTGCGAATCCAGCCGGTGCAGCGCGAGGTCTGGCAGAAGGGCGGACGATTCGACTTCGAATATGCATTCGCCGACGCGTTCAAGCTGAAGGCCGGCTTCAGCCGCGACAAGTTCCACCGCAACATCACCAACTGGGAGACGACCAGCTGCGCGACCGACGGTGGCAACGTGGCGTTGAGTTCCGCGCGCACCGAGTGCGTGAACGCGCTGACCGCCGCGGGAATCGACAACGCGAAGGTCGCCATCCCGAACGCCCAGTTGCTCAATTTCATGCAGCCGTGGACGCATGGGCGCCTTTACCAGACGTCCGATTTCGACGTGGGCCTGAACAACGGCTGGGCGCTGCCCAACTACGCCGCGCTCGATCCGGCGGTCAACATCGACTGGTTCGAGCGAGAGCTCGCACGCGGGCTCGTCGGCGGCCTCGAAGTGGCGGGTTACACGCCGCGCGTGATCGCCGAAGACACCGACGGCATCTTCCTCGAAGCGAACGGCCAGCTCGAGATCCTGGGCAACCTGCGCTACAACGTGGGTGCGCGCTACATCAAGACGGACCAGTTCGTGTCGGGCGTGATCACGGTGCCGAACGCGGACAACGCGCCGCCTCCGGCCGTGCAATACACGCATCGCGAGTTCATCACGGGCGATACCGAATACGACAAGGTGCTGCCGAGCTTCAATATCGCGAGCGACCTGGGACACGGGCTCGTGGCGCGCGTCGCCGCGTCGCGCACGATGACCCGCGCGCAGCCTGGCGACCTGGCTCCCAACCAGTCGCTCAGCATCAACGGCGACGTACTCGCGATCGGCAACATGGAGCTCGCGCCGTACTACTCGGACAACTACGACCTGGGTCTCGAGTGGTACTTCGGCGATTCCGGCCTCGGAGTCGTCGCGGTGAACCGCTGGCGCAAGGAGATCGAGGGTTACACCTCGGTCATCGGAACGCCGACGCCGTTCGGCCAGCTCGGCATCAGCTACGCGACGCTGCCGATCGCCACGCAGACCGGCATCCAGAACACGGCGAATGCGCAGTGCCAGTGCACCACCGGCAACGTGAACGATGCGCTCGTGCGAGTCGACCAGCGGCAGAACACGAGCGAAGTGATCACGCTGGATGGCTGGGAAGTGACGTACGTTCAGCCGCTGGACTTCGTGCTGCAGGGCGCGGGCTTCTCGGTGAACTACACGCACATCGACCAGAAGTCGGAAGGCGGTCTGCCGGGCGCGCCGTCGAGCGCGGTCACCGGCCTGTCGCCGTTCACCTATAACATCACGGCGTTCTACGAGAACTTCGGTTTCTCGGGCCGCCTGACGTGGTCGGTGCGCGATGCGTTCATCGAGTTCCTCGGCAACAACGAGAACAACATTCCGGGCGACAACTACGCCCAGAAGCGCGAGTTCCTCGACGCGTCGTTCGGCTACAAACTACCGACCAGCACCGACATCTCGATCAGCCTCGAGCTGCAGAACCTGACCAACGAGCAGCTGCTGACCTACTTCCGCAACGACCCGCTCACCCCGCGCGCCTCGTTCGCGCCGGGCCGGCAGATGTTGCTGGGCGTCAGCGGACGGTTCTGATCGCGGTAACGGAAGAGACAGAGACAAAGAAAGATAAAGAAGAAGGGAGGCAACGCGGGTTGCCTCCCTTCCTTATTGTCGGCGTGAGGGGCGGGCGGAATGCCGCGCCGCCTTGTTTCAGCGAATGACGCGGGCTCCCTTGCCCTTCATCACCGCTTCCACTTCCTTGACGTTGACCATCGACGTGTCGCCGGGCGTCGTCATCGCCAGCGCACCGTGCGCCGCGCCGTACTCGACCGCGGCCTGCGGTCCCTTGCCCTCGAGGAAGCCGTACGCCACGCCGGAGGCGAAGCCGTCGCCGCCGCCCACGCGGTCGTAGATCTCGAGGTCCTCGCGCATCATCGACTGGTAGAAGTTGCCGCCCGCGTAGAGGATCGCGGACCAGTCATTGAAGCTCGCCGTCTTCGCATTGCGCAGCGTGGTCGCCGCGACCTTGAAGTTCGGGAATTGCCTCACCGCGGTCTGGATCATCTTCTTGAAGTTCGCGGGATCGATCGCGGAGATGTGCTCGTCGAGGCCTTCGACTTCGAATCCGAGGCAGGCCGTGAAGTCCTCCTCGTTGCCGATCATCACGTCGACGTATTTCGCGATGTTGCGATTGATCTTCTGCGCGCCTTCCTTGCCTCCCTGGCTCTTCCACAGCGACGCGCGGTAGTTGAGGTCGTACGACACGATGGTGCCGTACTTGCGCGCGATCTCGACGGCCTCGATCACGGCCTCCGAGGTATTCGGCGCGAGCGCGGCGAAAATGCCGCCGGTGTGGAACCAGCGCACACCTTCTTCGCCGAAGAGCTTCTCCCAGTTCACTTCACCCGGCCGGATCTGCGACGCCGCGGAATGACCGCGATCGGAACAGCCGAGCGCGGCACGGATGCCGAAGCCTTTCTCGGTGAAATTGAGGCCGACGCGCGTATTTCGGCCGAGACCGTCGAATTCGCGCCAGACGATGTGCGAGGTGTCGACGCCGCCCTGCATGATGAAGTCCTCGACCAGCCAGCCGAGGTCGTTGACCGGCAGGGCGGTCACCACCGTCGAGCGCTTGCCCCAGCATTTGCGCATGGCGCGCGCGACGTTGTATTCGCCGCCGCCTTCCCACACCTGGAAGCTGCGTGCGTTACGCACGCGGCCGAATCCCGGATCGAATCGCAGCATCACCTCGCCGAACGAGGCGCAGTCCCAGCGCGTTTCCGCGGCCGTCTTGATCTTGAGCACGTTGTCCATGTCTTTCCGCTTACTTCCCGCGAATGGTCTTGATGAGTTTGACGGTGTCGCGCACGCGCGCCTCGATGCCGTCATAGTCCTGCTTTTCGAGCAGGGCCTTGGTGATGAGGTTGCTGCCGATGCCGCACGCGACGATGCCGGCGCCATACCACTTGCGCAGCGATTCCTCGGTGGGCTCGACGCCGCCGGTGGGCATGATCTTGGTCCAGGGCATGGGGCCGAGCACGTTCTTCACGAACTCCGGACCGCCCACCGAGCTGCCCGGAAACACCTTGACGATCTCGCAGCCGAGCTCGTGCGCGTAAGAAATCTCGCTCGCGGAGCCGCAGCCGGGCGAGTAGGGGATGCAGCGGCGATTGCACACCTTGGCGACGTCGGCATTGAGGATCGGACCGACGACGAACTTCGCGCCGTTGGCGATGTAGATGCCCGCGGTGGGGCCGTCGACAATGCTGCCGACGCCCATGATCACGGAAGGATCCGCCTTGTCGAAGTGGCGCGCGACCTCGAAGAACACGTGTGAGGCGAAGTCTCCGCGGTTGGTGAATTCGATGCATTTCGCGCCGCCGTTCGCGCAGGCCTGGATTACCTTCTTACAGACCTCGACGTCCGGATGATAAAAAACCGGGATCACTCCCTGGTCAATCATCGCGGCCAGCACGCTCATCCGATCCTTGTTCATCAACGCTCTCCGGTGTTCGACGAACCGGCATTTTCGCGACCTGCGACCGGCGCGGCAAATGTAAAGTGGCGATTCGTACGGGTCATTGCCGTCTCTAGCAACCTTGCGCCGTCCTGCCGCGGGGCTCCAAAAGTCCCGTTGCCGGAAACCGGTGTCATTGTGGCCGCGAGGGACGGCGCCGACAACAACTTTCCGCATCAATCGGGTTCACCGCCCGAGGCCGCCGATTCAAAAAAAGTACCCCGTTGCGTGAAAACCGTGTGCGGTTCACGCCGCCCTGCCACGGGTCGCGGCACACTCCTTTCTTGTCCCGAGTGGCCACGTGACGAAGTTCACGTTATGACCCGCGAGAGCGAAGCGAAAACGAAGTCCAGGAGAAGTTCTCCACTGCCCGTCATCGGGACGGTGGTCGCGATCATTCTGATCGCCTTCTACGGCTGGTCGCAGCGCTCCTGGCTCCTTAACGTGAGCGACATCGAGTCGCGCGACGTGTACATGCAGAGCCACCAGCTCGAGCGCGGCTTCGCGGCCGAGCTCAACGACCTGTACGCCGCCGTCGGCGACTACTCCTTCTGGGGCGAAACCGCCCAGTTCGCGCTCGGCAACCGGCCAAACTACTTTCGCGACTCGGTCGGACCGCAGGCGCTCATCCGGTTCGAAGTCGACACCATCCTGATCCTCGACCGCAACCTCGAGACGAAGTTGTCGCTCGCGATCGACGCGAACGCGATGCAGGAGTACGAGATACCTCCGGATCCGGACCTGCTGTCGGCCATCAAGCAGGGCGTGACCTCCGGCCAGCTCGGCAGCCACTCCGACAACCTGCGCGGTATCGTGCAGCGCGCGCGCGGGCCCGGCCTGTTCGTCGTACGACCCGTCATCCACCGGGCTGATGGCTCTCAGACCGTCGGCTGGATCGCATTCGCGCGCGCCTTCTCGCCCTCGGTCATCGAACGCATCGGCCGTTTCTCGCCGTGGCCCGTCTCCGGTTTCCCGGTGACGAATCTCGAGCATTCGGGCATCCCGGAAGACGTGCGCGAATGGGTGCGCAGCTCGCCGCTCACCGCGAACCTGCAGACGCGCGTCGCGGGCCGCGGGCATCTGAACGGTTACCTCATTCTGCGCGACCAGATCGGGACGCCGGTGTGGCTCATCCAGCTCGAGATACCGCGCACGGCCCACGCGCAGGCCACTCGGACCACGCTGTACCAGACGATCCTGCTCGGCCTCCTGATCGTCGGCTTCACCATCGTCGCGTTCCTGCTGGTCGCGCGCTCGCGCCGGCTCAACGCGGATCGGCTCTCCCTCGAATCGCGTTACCGCGCCATCATCGAGCAGGCGCAGGACGGGTTGCTGGTCGCCGACGCGCGCACCGGCGAGATCGTCGACGCGAACCCCGCCGTCCAACAGCAGCTCGGGTTCACGCTCGACGAACTGCGCGGACGATCGATCCTTTCGGTGCTGCGCGGTCCGAACGACTCGCAGGATCCCGTCATCGCGACGCTGGCGCGCGTCGAGCCGTCGCGTGGCATCGAGCTCGTGCAATGGCTCAAGGACGGACGCCAGATGGACGTCGAGGTGAGCTGCGTGCCCATCGAATCGAGCGACCGGCGCCTCGTGTCCTATCTCATGCGCGATCTTTCCGAACGAAAGAAGGCGCAGACCCAGCTGCTCGCCAACCAGCAGCGCCTCGACAAACTAGCCAACCACGACCATCTCACCGGCTTGCCGAATCGCATGTTCCTGCAGGCGCACCTGCCGGAAGCGCTCGCGCGCTGCCGCGAATCCAGCCAGATGCTCGCGGTGCTGTTCCTCGATCTCGATCGCTTCAAGCACATCAACGACTCGCGCGGCCACGAAGTCGGCGACAAGCTGCTGCAGGAGATCGCCAAGCGCGTGCGCGCGGCGGTGCGCCCCTCCGACGTCGTCGTGCGCATGGGCGGCGACGAGTTCGTCGTAGTGCTGCATCGCGTGAACGCGCCCGACGAGGTCGCGGTCGCGGCCACTCGCATCAACGAAGTGCTCTCCGCGCCGGTGATGATCGACGGGCGCGCGCTGGTCGCGACCGTCAGCATCGGCGTGAGCATGTTCCCGCGCGACGGTTCGACGATGGTCGAGCTGCTCAAACACTCGGACATGGCCATGTACCAGGCGAAAGACATGGGCAGGAACAACTACCAGGTCTTCAGCCCGCAGATGGACCGCGCGCTCAAGGAGCGCGTGACCATCGAGACCAGCTTGCGCACCGCGCTCAAGCTCAACCAGTTCGACGTGCACTACCAGCCGATCATCGACATCCATTCTCGGCGGGTCGCCGGCCTCGAAGCCTTGTTGCGCTGGAAACATCCGTCGCAGGGCTACGTTTCGCCGGAGCGCTTCATCGAAGTCGCCGAGGAAACCGGGCTCATCATCCCGATCGGCCAGTTCGTGCTCGACCGTCTGGTGCAGGACATCGCCGCCTGGCGCGAGAAGGATGCGCATCTCGTACCCGTGAGCATGAACGTGTCGGCCGTGCAGCTCGAGCGCACCAAGCTGCGCGAGCTGATTCAGCTCGCCATGAGCCGGCACCGCATCGGCCCGCAACTCATCGCGCTGGAGCTCACCGAGGGCTCGCTGTTCGAAAACCGCTCGGGCGAGTTCCGCGAGGACGCACTGGCCGCGCTGCGCGATCTCGGCGTCAAGATCGCCATCGACGACTTCGGAACCGGCTATTCGTCGCTGTCCTATCTCAAGCGCTGGCGCGTCGACTCGCTCAAGATCGACCGCAGCTTCGTGCGCGACATCGCGACGGACCCTTCGGATCACGCGATCGTGAGCGCGATCGTCGCCATGGCGCGCAGCCTGAACATCCAGGTGGTCGCCGAGGGCATCGAGACCTGGCAGCAGCTCGAGATCCTGCGCACGATGGGCTGCAATCTCGCGCAGGGCTTCCTGTTCGCCCGGCCGTGCACCGCGGCCGAAGCCTTGCGCTATCTACGCGTCGACAGCATCGACCTGCTGGAAAACGACTGGCACAACGGCAATACTTTTGCCGAGACGGGCTGAAGCTTCCGGACGCCGCACGAAGTCTGGAATACTCCGCGCTGGATCAGCGGAGGATTCATGGCGCGACTCTCGTGGTTTGTCCTTGTTTGTTGCTGCATCGGACCGGTGCATGCCGAAGACCTGACCGGTCGCGAAACACTGAACGCCACGCTGTGGCTGCAGCGCGCCCCGGAATTCCGCGCCATCGCCGAGCAGGTCTACCGCCAGGCAGCCGAGAAGATCGCGGCGCCCGCGCCCGGCAGCGCGGCGCTCGAGCAGGCTGACGCGCCGGCCGACGAGCTTGCGCGGTTGCCTAGCGCGATCGTGCTCGATCTCGACGAAACCGTGCTCGACAACTCCATCTACCAGGCCCGGCTGCTGCGCGACCGCGCCAACTACAGCCCGGCGACCTGGGGCGAATGGGTCAAGGCTGGCGAGGCGGAGGCGATTCCGGGCGCGCGCGAATTCATCGCAACCGCGCGCCGGCTCGGCCACACGGTGTTCTACATCTCGAATCGCGACTGTTCGACGCCGGCGCCGACGGCGGACGACAAGTGTCCTGCGAAGACCGCTACGATGCGCAATCTCGTCGCGCTCGGTATCGATCCGGCGCCCGACCCGGACCGGATGCTGCTGCGGGGCGAGCGCCCTGACTGGGCGGCGAAGACCGCGCGCCGCGCGTTCGTCGCGGCAAACTACCGCATCGTCGCGATGGTCGGCGACGACATCGGCGACTTCGTCGACCCGCGCGCGTACGTCGGGGACCGCGCACGGCTCGCGCCACGCTTCGGGACGACCTGGTTCCTGCTGCCGAATCCGATCTACGGTTCTTGGACCGCGCCCTTCGGCACGGTCGAGGAGAAGTTCTCGGGCCTGCGCACCGGGAGTCCCGTGCTCGCATTGCCGGGCATCGCCCCGTGGTCCGGCGATCCGGGACGCGTGCGCATCGCCACCTGG
The DNA here is from genome assembly GCA_023433705.1 of Pseudomonadota bacterium. Taxonomy (GTDB): domain Bacteria; phylum Pseudomonadota; class Gammaproteobacteria; order Steroidobacterales; family Steroidobacteraceae; genus CADEED01. The sequence continues at coordinate 22,768 of JAEYUC010000108.1, read as the reverse complement.
AACATCGAATACCTGATGACTCCCGAAACCCACCTCGCGCTGCGGTCGAACTGCGCGCAGGACGGCGGCATGGTGGGCGGCGGGGATCGCACGTTGCCCTGCGCGATCACGCAGCGCGAGCCGCGCACGGAAGAGGACCATGCCGCGCTGCGCGCCGCCGCGGCCGAACTACGCGCCGACATCGTGGCGTTGCAGGAAGTAGATGGGCCCGAAGCCGCGGCGCAGGTATTTCCCGGGTACGACTTCTGCTTCTCGGCGCGCGCGCACACGCAGAAGAACGGGTTCGCGGTCCGGCGCGGCCTGCCGTTCCGTTGCGAAGCGGAATACGAGGCGCTCTCGCTGGACGACGCGGTGCGGCGCGGCGTCGTCGCCACGTTTTTTCCGGGCACACGCAACGAATTCACGCTGATGTCGGTTCACTTGAAATCAGGTTGCCCCGCGGGCCTGCTGACCGCGCCCGGCCGCAACTGCGATCTGCTCTCGAAGCAGGTGGCGCCGCTCGAGGCGTGGATCGACTCGCAGGCGAGCGCGGGCCGGCGCTTCGGACTGCTCGGGGATTTCAACCGCCGTTTCGCGCTCGAAAAGGGCCCGGCGCGTGACGCGGAGGGGCGTCAGCTCAACGTCTTCGCGGAGATTTCCGACGGCGAGCCGGCGGCGGCGCGTCTCACGGACGTCACCGCGCGCCGCAAGTTCATCCCGTGCACCCGGGACAGCGAGTGGCGGGAGTACATCGACACGATCCTGCTGGGCCGCGATCTCGCGAAGACGATGGCGAAGAGTCCGTTCGTGCGCGTCGTCTTCAACGACGAGGTGGCGGAGAAGCGCTGGTTGTCGGATCACTGCCCGGTGGGCATCGAGCTGCGCCTGCGGTGATGTCCATCCACACCAGCCGGTGATCCGAGCTCGGCGGAGGAGTCCCCCAGACCAGCGGTGCATGTTCGCCGTCCGATGCCGGCCAGAAGACGCCGTGGCCGCAGATCGCGAGGTTCACGGACGGCAGTAGATAGTCGACCCGCAGGTTGCCGGCGACGCGGTCGTTGAAATCTGCGGTATCGCTTTCCGTTCCGCGATGGCCGGTGTTCGCGCCGCCCTGGCGCTTCGATGCCTCGGCCGCGCCCGCGCTCACCGGCACGTGATTTCCCGCGATCCGCGGATGTGCGATGAGGGCGCGAATGGCTTCGTGCCGGCTGTCGCCATCCTGCGGATCCGAGTTGAGATCGCCCATGACGACGAATGACTTGCCGGCGAAGCCGCCGCGTTTCCCGGCGTCGTCGCGGATGTACCGGGCATCGCCCCCGGACAGATAGTCCTTCCAGAAACGGATCTCGTCGTGGTTGCGCAGGCCGTTGCGGTCTTCGGGTCCGTCGAAGGCGGGCGGCGTCGGGTGGCTGGCGAGCAGGTGCAGCGTCGTCGCGCCGATCCGCACGGGAATGTCCCAGTGGCTCTTCGAGCTGAGCGGCAGAATCGCGAGTTCCCCGGCGGAATACCAGTCGGCGGGTTCGGGAGTGTCGAGCCGGTCGGGCAGCAGCGCACCGGGCATGTCGCGCCACAGGAATTTCCGGAATGTACGCACGCGCCCGCGTTCGATCGGAAATTTCGACAATACGACCATGCCGTACTGGCCGGGAAACTCGCCGAACCCGAGTGCGTCCGCGCCGCCGCCGATCCTGCCGTCGTTGTCGAGATCGAAGCCCGAAGGAATGCCGGTGTTCGATTGCGCGAAGAACGAATACTCGTATTCGATGGGCGCCGTGTTTCCGTCGGCCCGTGCAAGATAGTTAGCCTGGAAATCGCGCAGCGCGGAGCCCTTGGCGTCGTAATCGAACTCCTGCAGCAACAGGATGTCGGGACGCACGGTCCGGATGATCGTCGCGACCGCGCGGACTTGCGGATCGTCGGGAGTCGAGACGGCCCGGCGCAAACCGCCTTCGCTGTCTCGATTGAGACTCGCGTTGAAGGTCGCGATGCGGATCGGGTCGGGAGAGGCCGGTGCGGAGGCGGCGGGCAGAATGCCCGCCGCCAGTATGACTACCGCGAGGCCGCGCACGTGGCGCGCGGATCAGAAGTTGAAGCGGATCGAGCCCATCACCGTGCGCGGCGCCCCGATCGAATAGAAGCCGACCGAACTGCCGAGACCGGTGCCCGAGCTGATGTTGCCGAAGTATTCCTCGTCGAGCAGGTTGATCACGTTCAGCCGCACTTCCGCGGATTCGATGCCGGGGAAGTTGATCGTGTAACGCGCGTCGAGATCCACGACGGTGTAGCTGGGCGAGATCTCCGTGTTGAGATCGGTGCCGTAACGATCGCCGACCTTCTTCGCCTGCAGGCCCACGCGCATGTCCTCGGTCGCCTTGACGTCGATGCGCGCGCCGAACATCCACTTCGGCGTCTCGACCAGCGTCTTGCCGGCGGTCGGGATCGGCGTCGTCGACGTCGGGATATCGTCGAGCAGCTCGCTGTCGTTGTAGGCCACGGACAGGCTCAGGTCCACGAGCTCGCCGAAGCGCCGGCCGAGCTGCGCGTCGAAGCCCTCGACCTTCACGTCGCCGACGTTGCGGTCGACGTTGAAGCCGAGCGCTTCGTCGAACGACGTCACGATGCGATTCGTGTAGTCGATGCGGTACAGCGCGAGCGAGGCGATGGTGCGCGAGTTGTTCATGCGCCAGCCGATGTCATACGCCTTGGTGGTCTCGGACTCCGGCGTCGGATGCCCGATGCTGCCGTCGTCGAGCCGGATCACCGAGTACAGGTTGTCCGTGCGCGGCGCCGACAGGCCTTCGGCATACGACGCGTAGAACGAGTGGTTGTCCCACGGTTTGAACGTGATGCCCGCGTTCGGCAGGATGTCGTCGAACTCGACTTCATCGCTCCACGGCGGAATGAATTCCACCGGCCCGGTCATCGCATTCGCCGCCGGCGCGAACGTCACGTTGCCGTTCGGCAGCACGCTGAGCGGCGCGCGGCTCGTGCACAGCGCTCCGCCTCCGGCGCCGATCGTGCCCGAGGTTCCCGAACCGCCGTTCGGCGTGTAGCAGTACTGGTTGAGCTCGCGCGTGAAGAACGGCGCGCGCACGCCGATCGCCGCGATCAGCTTGTCGTCCATGAATTCGGAGCGCCACTCGAGCGCGTACTGCTCGAGCTCCGCGATCGAGAAGCGGTCGCGGCCGCGCAGCTCGTCGCCGTCGGCTGCCAGCGCGACTCGACCGCCGCGGCCCCCGAACACGTCCAGGACGCCCGTGCCTTCGTCGTTGATGTAGCCCCACTGCGCCGTCTGGCGGTGGCGCGCGCGATCCCACGAGAAGGCGAAGCGCAGGATGTTGTCCTCGTTGATGTCCCAGATCAGCGAGGTGGTCGCGCCCCAGCGCTGTGTGTTGGTGTTGTTCGGCGTGTGGAAGCGTACGGTGTCGAGGATGTCGCCGTCGCCGTTGAGGTCCCAGCCAACGAGATCGGTGTTGCCGAGCACGCGCTTGTCGGGCGAGGTCGCCGACGGAGTCTCCGAAATCGTCGTGGATCCGCCGCCGTTGGCGAGTGTGTACTGCCAGGACGCGTCGAAGGACAGGCGCACGCTTTCACCGAGGTGCCACAGCGACTGCATGCGGAAATTGCCCGTGTCGGACGGGTTGATGCGCACGCCGTAGAAATTGGTGCAGCTCGACGGGTTCGCCAGGTTGTCCGTGGCCAGCAGGCCAGGCTGGTTGGGCACCGGCTGCGCGTTCTCGTTGTCGACCGCGCCCGCGGTCGGCAGATCGCGCGTACAGGTCGGCAGGTTGTCGTAGTCGCGACCGAAGGTTTCGAAATTCGCGATGCTCGTGGTGCGGTAGAACGCGTTGCGGTTCTCGTTCCAGTGGCCCGCGAGGCTCACGAAGTTGTTGTTCTCGAAGTCCTGCCGGACCATGAAGTTGAACTGCTTGCGCGTGAGTCCGCCCGGCCCCTTGAACTTGTCGTAGTCCTGGTAGGAAGCAGCGACGAATGCCTTCGTGCCCCACGGACCCATTTCGCCGGTGTCGATGCGCACGAGCCCGCGCATGAAATCGTTCTCACCGTACGACACGACCGCGAAGCCGCCGAATTCCTGCGTCGGCCGGCGGGTCTTGTAGGCGACGGTGCCGCCGGTGGCGGAGGCCGTCGGACTGTCCACGTCCGTCGTGCCGAGGTTCACGTCCACCCGCTCGATGAGCTCGGGATCGAGCATCTGGTTGGGATACAGCGAGTAGTTGCCGGAGTCGTTGAGCGGAATGCCGTCGAACGTCACCGAGACACGCGAACCGTCGAAGCCGCGAATGCGCAGGTTGCCGCCCGATCCGCCGTACGGATCGGAGTTCGTGAAGTTGACGCCGGGAATCTGGTTGAGACTCTGGAACACGGTCTGGCCGGAGGCCTGGGATTCCAGATATTCGCCGGTGAGCGTGACACGCGATTTCGGAGCTGTCTGGTTACCGACGAGACCGATCTCGCGCAGGCGCGAGGCCGACACCACGACTTCCGCGAGGTCGTCTTCGATGGCCTCGGTGGCGGACGATTGCGCGAGCGCGTTCTGGCCTATGCCCGCGCCTAACAAGATTGCGCTTGCAATGGCCGGCTTGTGGAACCGAAGCAACGGTGCCCGGTGAGTGTTTCGCATGGAGTTCTCCGTGTTCTTGACCGACGCCATCTCTGCGGCGCTGCGGGTTTATGAGTACACGTTAATGAGATGACGTGGCAGTTACAACAGAAAAACGCGACGCTTGCTGCGCTTGCGCGACAGCGGTGCGCAGCGGCACGCTCACGATTCTTCGAGGTGCAAGGGAAGTGCTGATCGAATCTTGCGCAGTGTGCGCGGTTTGTCAGGCGGGAATCGTCGCGCCCGCAAGAGCTTGCGAAAAATGCTTCCTGCACAGCGGCACATAACGTTCGTTGCCGCCGATCTCGATCTGCGCTCCCTCGCGTTCCGCCGTGCCGTCGCTCTTGACACGGACGACCATGATGGCCTTGCGGCCGCAGTGGCAGATGGTCTTGATCTCGACCAGGTTGTCAGCCCACCCGAGCAGCTGCGCGCTCCCCGGGAACAGCTCGCCGCGAAAGTCCGTGCGCAGTCCGTAGCACAACACGGGGATGTTGAGTTCGTCGACCACCGCGGCGAGTTGTTTGACCTGCTCCGGGGTCAGGAACTGCGACTCGTCGACCAGGATGCAGGCGAGCGGGGAACGCAGGTGCTCGCGCGCGATCTCGGTACGCAGGTTGAGCCCCGGGTGGAAATGCCGCGCCTCGCGGTCGATGCCGATGCGCGAGTGAATGCGCCCGCCTTGCCGGTCGTCGAGTTTCGCGGTGTAGAGCAGCGTACGCATGCCGCGCTCTTCGTAGTTGTGGCTGGCCTGCAGCAACGCGGTGGATTTTCCCGCGTTCATCGTCGAGTAATAGAAGTAGAGCTTGGCCATGGCCGGCCTAGAAACGCGACACGATGCCGACGACCGCGCCGGCCATGCACGAAGCCAGAGTCGCGGCGTACAGCGCCCTGAAGCCCAGGCTGATCAGGTCCGGGCGTCGCTCCGGACACATCGCGCCGATGCCCGAAATCTGGATGCCGACGCTCGACAGGTTGGCGAAGCCGCATACCGCGTACAACGCAATCAGCTTGCTGGTCTCGGACAATGTGCCCGGCGCCATGTTCTGGAGGTTCACGTACGCGATGAATTCGTTGAGCACGGTCTTCACGCCGAGTAACGAGCCGACCGTCGCGGCCTCGCTCCACGGAACGCCCATGAGCCAGGCGATCGGCGCGAACAGCCAGCCCACGAAGCGTTCCATCGTGAGCGGTTCGCCGCCGATGCTGATGAAACTGATCATGCCGTTCAGCAGCGCGACCAGCGCGATCGCGACGATGAGGATCGCGAGGATGTGCAGGTAGATATTGAGTCCGTCGGAGGTGCCGCGCGTGACGGCGTCCATCGAGCTTTCGTAGACGCGCGGCGGCTTCTCCAGCTCCTGCGAGCTCTCGTTCCCCTCCGGGATCATCACGTGCGCGAACAGGATGGCCGCGGGCACCGACATGATGGACTTGGTGATGAGTTGTCCGAGGACGCCCTGGATCTGCTCGCCGAGCATCGCCGAGTAGATGACCATCACCGATCCGGCGATGGTCGCCATGCCCGCGGTCATGATGAGCAGCAGCTCGTAACGGCTCATGCGCGCGAGGTACGGGCGCACCAGCAGCGGCGCTTCGATCTGTCCCATGAAGATGTTGGCCGTCGCCACCAGGCCCGCGGGTCCACGCGTGCCCAGCGCACGCTCGAAAATCACCGAGATTCCGCGGATGACGAGCGGCAGGATCCGCCAGTACCACAGCAGCGCCGAGATGGCCGACATCACGATGACCAGCGGCAGGATCTGGAACGCGAAGACGGTCATGAAGCCAGGGTTGGTCACGTCGAATGGAGCGGTGCCGCCGCCGAGGAATCCGTAGACGAACGAGGTTCCCTGAACGGTGGCCGCGCCCAGCGCGCCAACGGCGCGGTTCACGTATTGCAGACCGTCGCGGATCCCGGGCGCCTTGAGCAGCAACCCGCAGATGATGAACTGCAACAGGATCGCGAACGCGACGAGTTTGTAGTTGATGCGTCGCCAGTTCGTGCTGAAGGGCATCGCGAGCACGACGAACACGAGGATTCCGAACAGGGCCTGCACTACCGACATCGTCGAGACCTCTTCTTGTTTTTCTGAGCGTAGCTAGATGAGCTTGATCTCGCGCAACCGCTCCTGCAGGAAGTCGTGCGCGGTGATCGGTTCGGGAAACTGGTCGGGGTGCTGCGCGTCGACGTATTGCGGCAGCGTCCTGATCAGGAAATCGGGATTGAAGTGCAGGAAGAACGGCAGCGAGTAGCGTGCGTTGGTCGCGCGTTCGCGCGGCGGATTCACGACGCGGTGCGTCGTCGAACGCAGGTGACCGTTGGTGAGCCGCTGCAGCATGTCGCCGACGTTGCAGACCAGTGAGTTGGGCGGCGGGTTGATCGGCAACCATTCGCCTTTCTTCGACAACACTTCGAGTCCCGGCTCTTCCGCGCCGAGCAGCAGCGTGATGACGTTGATGTCCTCGTGCGCGCCCGCGCGCACCGATGGCGTCGGTTCCGCCGGCATCGGCGGGTAGTGAATGACGCGCAACACGCTGTTGCCGAAGTCCACCTTGTCGTCGAAGTAGTTCGATGGCAACGCGACGGAACGCGCGATGGCGCCGAGCAGTCGCCGGCCGAGCGAGTCGAATGCGTCGTAGAGCGCGAGCGTGGAGTCGCGCATGCCGGGAATGGTTTCCACCCAGACGTTCGGCGCCATTACCTGCGTGTAAGGGTGGCCCTCCGGCAAATCGCGGCCGACGTGCCAGAACTCCTTGAGATCGTGGTGCTTCGCGCCCTTGGCGGTCTCGATTCCGAACGGCGTGTAGCCGCGCGCGCCGCCGCCGCCCGGCACCTGGTACTTGCGCTTGTCGGCCTCGGGCATCGCGAAGAACGCGCGGAACGCGTCCAGGCAGCGGTCGATGAGCCGCTTGTCGATTCCGTGGTTCTGGATGATCACGAACCCGTACTCGGCGTAGGCCGACGCGATGTCCTGGGCGAAGCGGGCGCTTTCGGTATCGCGTGCGTCGAGGGTGGGTACTGCGTCGGGCATTCGCGGCTATTGTGCCTACCCCCATTGGGATGTAGAAGTCGCCGACATGCCGCCTCCCGCCCATGCGCCCGTTCGAAGGCAGGTTTGCAACGCCCTGTTGATGGTTCGTCCCAAGGCGTTCGGCTACAACGCCGAAACGGCGCAGACGAACCGGTTTCAACATGCCGCCGGTGCGGAAACGGCGGCCGAAGTGTCCGCGCGCGCGCTCGCGGAGTTCGACGCGTTCGCGGCCGCGCTGTCTTCGGAGGGAATGCCGGTCTGCATCGCCGAGGATTCCTCCCGGCCGTGCAAGCCGGACGCCGTGTTTCCCAACAACTGGGTCAGCTTCCACGCGGATGGCACCGTGGTGCTTTATCCGATGCAGTGCGAAAGCCGACGGCTCGAGCGCCGCATGGAGGTCGTGGAAGCGGTGCAGCGCGAGACGGGCTACGTCGTGCGCCGCGTGGTCGACCTCACGCCCCATGAAAAGGAAGGACGCTTCCTCGAAGGCACGGGCAGCCTCGTGCTGGACCACCTGGATCGCGTCGCGTATGCGTGCCTGTCGCCGCGGACCGATGCGGTGGTCGCCGCGGAGTGGGCGCGCGAGATGGGCTACGAGCTCGAGCTGTTCAATGCCTGCGACGAGGCCGCCGTGCCCATCTACCACACCAACGTCGCGGTGAGCATCGGCACGCGCATCGCGATAGTCGCGCTCGAGAACATCGCCGCCGGCGACCGCGAACGCATCGCCTCCCGACTGCGTGCCGCGGGGCGCGAAATCGTCGCGCTCGATCCGGCCGAGTTGCATGGCTTCGCGGGCAACATGCTCGAGGTGGGGAGCTGGGACGAACATCTCGGAGATTTCCGGGTGCTGGTGATGTCGCGCACGGCGCGGCGCACGCTCGCGCCCGAAAAGTTCGCGCGGCTGCGCGGCGCGGTGGACTCGGTGCTCGTCGCGCCCATCGATGTCATCGAACACCACGGGGGCGGCAGCGTCCGTTGTATGCTCGCGGAAGTCTTCCTGCGCTGAACGTTCCCGATGGAATTCCTCGCCAAGGTCCTGCTCGCCTATCTTCTGGGCTCCGTCGTCGGCAGCCTCGTGGTCGGCAGGCTGCGGGGCGGCGTCGACATCCGCACGCAGGGCAGCGGCAATGCCGGCGGCACCAATGCGCTGCGCACGCAGGGCGCCGGCTTCGCGTTCTGGGTGTTCCTGATCGACATCGCGAAGGGCTGGATCGCGGCGGCTGTGGTCCCCGGCTTATCCATCGCGGACGGACTTCAAGTCCGTCCCCCTCCCGACCTGTGGTTGCCTCCCGCCTGCGCTTTCGCCGCGATCATCGGCCACGTCTTCCCCGTTTGGCACGGCTTTCGGGGCGGGAAGGGCGTCGCGACCCTGGTCGGCGCATTCGCCGGCATCGACCTGGCGCTGCTCGTGCCGTTGTTCGCGAGCTGGCTCGGCGTGGTGATGGTTTCCGGTTTCGTGGGCTTCGCATCCATCTGCGCCTCGATCGCCATCCCTATCTATCTACTGATGCGCGATGGACCGGTGCTGACGCCGACGCTGGGTTTCGCCCTGGCCTGCGCGGCGCTCGTCATCGTCACTCATCGCGGCAACGTCGCGCGCATGCGCGCCGGCACCGAGCCGCGCGCGCGCAAACTATGGTTGTTCGGTCGCGGCCGTTCGTGAACGCGGAAGCTCCACTGCCGCAGCGCGTGTTCCAGCGGCTCGACGACCGGCACTTCCGTTCGGGCGAGGCGCTGGCCGCGGATCTCGCCGTCACCCGGGCCGCGGTCTGGAAAGCGGTCGAGCAATTGCGCGAGCTCGGTGTCGCGCTCGACGCCCAGCCGCACAAGGGTTATCGGCTCGCGTCCGGCGTGAGTCCGCTGTGCCCGGAGCGTATCGAGGCGGCCTTGCCCGCGGCGGTCCGTGAACGCATCGAGGCGCTGCTCGTGGAGTGGACGCTCGATTCGACGAACACGAAGCTGCTCGACTCCTTGCCACCCGGCGCGGGCATGGCGGCCATCGTTCTCGCGGAGAACCAGACGGGCGGACGTGGGCGCCGCGGGCGCGGGTGGATAGCGCCGCCTGGCGGTGGCATCTGCCTGTCTCTCGCGTGGCAATTCCCGGACATGCCCGCGGACCTCTCGGCCCTGAGCCTGGTCGTCGGACTCGAAGCAGCCAATGCGTTGCGCTCGATCGGCATGGAAGACGTGCGGCTCAAGTGGCCCAACGACCTCGTTTCGGCGCAGGGCAAGCTCGGCGGGATCCTGATCGAGATGCGCGCGGAAGCGGGCGGGCCCGTGCACGTCGTCATCGGGATCGGACTCAATGTCCTGTTGGGAGAGGAAGCGCGCGCCGCCGTCGCGCTCACCGGCAACGTGGCGGACGACCTGCGCGCGAATCTCGCGCAGGTTCCGGATCGAAATGTTCTCGTCGCCGCACTCATCGAACGGCTCGTGCCCGCGCTCGCGGAGTTCCCGCGCCAGGGATTCGCGCCCCATGTCGCGCAGTGGCGCGAGCGCGATGCGTTGTCCGGCCAGGAAGTGCGCATCGACAACGCCGGAGAAGTGACCCGCGGCGTCGCGCGCGGCATCGACGCGCACGGCGCGCTGCTGGTCGAGACGCACGAAGGCATCAGGCGATTCATCTCGGGCGAAGTGAGCGTACGGATCGATTCATGACCACCTTGTTAGTCGACATCGGCAACACGCGCGTGAAATGGGCGCTGGCCCGGGGCTCGCGACCGACGCGCATGGGCGCGGGCGTACACGCCGGCGATCCCACCGGCATGCGCGCCGTGATCGCCCGCGCTCCCGCGGGCGTGGATCGCGTCGTCGCGGTGAACGTGGCCGGACCGCGCTTCGAGCGCGCGCTCGCGGTCGCCACGAAGACGCGCTTCGGCGTGCGGCCCGAATTCGTGCGCAGCTCCCGCAAAGCCCATGGAGTGCGCAACGGCTATCGCGATCCCTGGCGACTCGGCGCGGATCGTTGGGTGGGCATCATCGGCGCCCGCGAGCTCGCGCGCGGGAAAGCCGTGCTCGTCGCGAATATCGGTACCGCGCTGACGCTCGATGCGGTCGATGCCAACGGGCGTCACCTCGGTGGCGCGATCGCCCCGGGTCCGGCGTTCATGGTCGAGAGTCTTTTGAAGGGCACGCACGGCATCCGGCGTCGTGCGCGTGGCGATGTCCCGAACGGCGCGAGGCTGTTCGCCGGCAATACCGCGAGCGCCATCGCCGCCGGAGCGCGCTTCGCGGCCGCCGCGCTGATCGAGCGCGCGGTCGAGGAGTCCGCGCGGGCGCTGGGCGCGCGGCCCGTGCTGCTGCTAACGGGCGGCGGCGCTGTCGAAATCGGCAAGCGGGTCCGCGTCGCCAGACGCGTGGTTCCCGACCTCGTGTTGCGCGGTCTCGCGGTGTTCGCCCAAGGCTCCGCCGAAGGCATTTGATACACTCGCGCCTCGCGTGCGTGCCGTCCTCCTCGTCCTGTTACTCGCAAACCTCGCGTATTTCGCGTGGTCGCACTGGCTCGCGCCGAAGGATCCGGCGCTCCCGGTGTCGCCGCCCGTTTCCGCGCCTCCGCTGCAGCTCGCGAACGAATCCGCGCCCATGGCGCTCGATGGCAGCTGCGTCACCGTCGGCCCGTTCGCGAATGCGGCGCTCGCCGCGCGCGCACGTTCGGCACTCGCCGACTCCGGTTATCCGTCCGTGCCGCGCGAGGAAGCAGAACGCCTGCTCGACGGTTACTGGGTCTACCTCGAAGCGCCCGTCAATCCAACCGCCGAGCGCCGGCTCCTGGAGCGATTGAGCCGCGGTGGCATCAGCGATGTGCAGGTCGTGGGCGAAGCCGGCGCACGCCGCATCTCGCTCGGCATCTTCTCGGATGAGCAGCGCGCATTCGCGCAATCCGAGCGCGTCGCGCGGTTGCAGCTCCTGCCGCAAATCGAGGCGCGGGAAAAAAAGGCTTCGACCATCTGGCTGGACCTCACCCTCAAGTCCGGTTCGCCACCGCTCGAAGGACAGAAGTTCCAGGCCGGGGACGCGGAACTCGAATTCCGACCCTGTCCCGCCGAATCCGGGGCCCCGGCTGGCGAAAACGAAGACGCGGAATAGCCCGGGGCGCTGCCAGCGCCTAAAATCCCATTCGCCTCCTTGGCAGTCCCCGGAACGCCGGCTTAGCTCAGTTGGTAGAGCGCCAGTTTTGTAAACTGGATGTCGCGGGTTCGATCCCTGCAGCCGGCACCATCTCCGTGCGCAAACAACCTCTCCAGCAACGTCCCTGACAACCCGACGGGTGTCGGTACGCCTTACAACATCGAGCGATGTGGTTTTCCGGCTTTTCTTCCGTCTGAAGCGATCGGCCTGAGGCAGAACGCGGATTACTTCATCAAGGTCGTGTTCGCATACCAGGGCACCGGCGTGGTCGACGTTCAGGACTTCCGGATCGTCAGCTCCGCCCAGGGGGTCTACCTGGGAACACCCCCCGTCACTGCACCGGTGCTCAGCGATCCGTTGGTCGTCGGTTCTCCGCACGGCGTTCCCGAGCCGGGCACATTCGCGCTCCTGGCGCTCGGCCTTGGAGGCATCGGCCTGGCGAGACGGCGCAAGCGCTGAGCGGCCGGATGTCGCATTCGCGAAAACGCTACCCTCGAGGTGGCGTTTTTTTTGGAGTAGTTTGAGCTTCGACGATTCGGGCCGCCGCCTGGACCCCGATGCGCTCGAAGGCGGAGAACTCCGCGCGGGCCTGACGCGGCCGGCGCCTCTTGACCTCATGTCGACTTGAGTTGGCACACTGGCGCGCGATGTAGACACGCGAGGTGAACGAAATGAGCGCCGATCAAGCTGCCACCGACCAGGCGAAATTGTGGAACGGTCCCGCCGGCCAGGCCTGGATCGAGGCACAGGAGATGATGGATGGCATGTTCGAGCTCTTCGAGCGGATGCTCGTGGAGCCGATCGAAGCGGACTCCGGCGCGCGCGTGCTAGACATCGGCTGCGGCACCGGCAGCACGACTCTCGCCGCGGCGCGACGCGTGGGCGCACGGGGCCGAGCCGTCGGCATAGACATATCCGAACCCATGATCGTCTTCGCGCGCGAACGCGCGTCGCGCGCCGGCTCGACCGCGACCTTCGTCTGCGCCGACGCGCAGATTCACTCCTTCGAGCCCGCTACCTTCGACCGTTTCATATCGCGCTTCGGCGTCATGTTCTTCGACGATCCGGTGCGCGCGTTCGCCAATCTGCGCCGGGCGGCGAGCGGCGACGCGTGCCTCGATCTCGCCGTCTTCCGCGGCCCCGCTGAAAATCCCTTCATGACCGCCGCCGAGCGGGCCGCCGCTCCCTATCTACCCGACATCCCGCCGCGCGTGCCGGGCGCGCCGGGCCAGTTCGCGTTCGCGGACCGGCGGCGGGTGGCGACCATCCTCGAACAAGCCGGCTGGGTGCGGATCGGGATCGATCCGATCGACGTGCCGTGCGTGTTCCCGGCGAAGGAGCTGGATCGTTACATGGCCCGGTTCGGGCCCGTCGGGCTCGCGTTGCAGCAGGCCGACGAAGCCACGAAGGTGAAGGTCGTCGCCGCGGTGCGCGCGGGATTCGATCCCTTCGTGCACGGACCCGACGTGCGGTTCACCGCGGCCTGTTGGCGCGTGCGCGCGCGCGCCAGCGCGTGATCACGATGACGCGATGTGTTCGAACTCGCGGGCCGGGACGAGCGGGCGATGCGGCATGTGTTCGCCGTCTATCCACGTCTCGATGACGCCGAGTTTCTCGTCCGTCAGCACCAGGCACGCGAGATAACCCGGCTCGATCCTGCCGAACACGCGGTCGAGTTTGAGATACGCGGCGGGCTGCGCGCTCGCCATGCGGGCCGCGCGCCGCAGGTCCACCTCGAGCATGTCGACCGCGTTCGCCACCGCGCGCGCCATCGTGAGGTTGGCGCCCGCGAGCGTTCCGTTCTCGTCGACCAGCCGGTCGTCGCTCACCACGACGCGTTTGCCGGCGAGCCGGAACTCCGTGAGATCGGTGCCGATGTTCGGCATCGCGTCGGTGACGAGCACGAAGCGATCGTGCGGCCGGCTGCGCAGCGCGATCTTGAGAACGACCGGATCGACATGGACGCCGTCGACGATGATTCCGCAGAAACTCGCCACGTCGTCGAGCGCCGCGCCGACGGCGCCCGGCTCCCGCGTGCCGAGCGGCGACATCGCGTTGAACAGGTGCGTGAAGCCGCGCAGGCCCACGTCGAGCGCCGCGCGCACCTGCGCGAAGGTCGCGTTGGTATGTCCGGCGGCGACGATCACGCCGGCCTCGGTGAGCTCGCGTACCACGGCGGGCGTGGTCAGCTCGGGAGCGAGCGTGACCAGCGTGCGGCCGCCGGTGGGCGTGGACAGTAGTTTGACGGCGGCGGTGTCGAGCAGGCGCAGTTTCGCGCCGTCGTGCGTGCCCTTGCGTTCCGGATTGAGGAATGGCCCCTCGATGTGGATACCGAGCACGCCGGGCACGCGCTGCGCGATGGCCTCGGTCACGGCGGCGAGCGCGCGCTCGATGACCTCGAGATCGTCGCTGATCAGCGTGGGCAGGAATCCGGTGGTGCCGAACGGCCGGTGCGCGGCGCCGATCGCGCGGATCGTTTCGACCGTCGGCGCGTCGTTGAACAGCAGTCCGCCACCCCCGTTGACCTGTGTATCGATGAAGCCGGGCAGCAGCAGCTGGCCGCCGAGATCGTGCTCTTCCGCCTGCTGAAGGCGCGGATCGTCCTCGGCGACCACGGCGACGATGCGCGGCCCATCCACCAGCACGGCGAGACCTTCCGCGAATCCGGAATCCCGCAGTACCAGTCCGTTAGTCAGTGCCTGCATCAGTATGTCTCGGTGACCTTGCGCAAGTGCGGCGGAACGTCGGGGTCGAGCCCGCGCGCGACCGCGAGCCCGGCGGCCAGATTGTAGAAACTCTGGATCATGAGCAAGGGTTCGATGACCGGGTGGTCGGTCAGAACGGGCAGCGGAATGGCGCGTTCCGCCACGCCACCGGCGAGCATCACGCGCGCGCCGCGCGCCGCGAAATCGCGCGCGACGGCTTCGATGCCCGGGCGCGTTTCGTCGGACTGCGAGAACGCGAGGATCGGAAAACCCTCGCCGACGAGCGCCATCGGCCCATGCTGCACTTCGGCCGAGCTGAAGGCCTCGGCGTGCAACCCGCAGGTTTCCTTGAGCTTGAGTGCTGCTTCCTGGGCGATGCCGAGCCCGTATCCGCGGCCGAGCACGAACAGGTTGGTGGCCGTACGCAGAGGTGCGAGGGCCGCGCTCCAGTCGAGCGTGTGCGCGCGCCCGAGTGCGGCTGGGGCGGCGTACAACGCTGCGAGCAGAGCGCGGTCCTCGCACCATTCGGCAACCAGGTGCACGAGCGCGGCCAGCGAGGCAATGAAGGACTTGGTCGCGGCGACGCTACGTTCCGGACCCGCATGCAGATCGATGGCGTAGTCGGCCTCCGCCGCCAGCGGCGATCCCGGCGTGTTGCACAACGCGACGACCCGCGCGCCGGCCGCGCGCGCGTTGCGCGCGCTCGTCACGAGATCGGGGCTGCGGCCGGACTGCGAAATCGCGATGAACAATACGTCGCGGGAGCCGGTAGTCGTCTCGTACACGGAAGTCAGCGAAGGCGCCGCGGAAGAGGTCAGCACGCGCGCATGTGTTTCGATCAGGTACTTGGCGAACGTCGCCGCGTGATCGGAGCTGCCGCGAGCGCAAGTGACGACGGCGCGCGGCCTGCGCTCGCGCAAGTCCGCGCCCAGCGCCTGCATGGCGGTCGCGTTCGCGGAGAGCTGGCGCCGCACCGCCGTCGGTGCTTCGGCGGCTTCGTCGCGCATGAGGCTCGTGCCCATGTTCACGCCAGCGCGCGCAGCTCCGCGACGAAGTCGTAGGTATCGCCGCGATAGTAGGACTGCGAGAACTCGACGGCCCGGCCGTCCGCGAGGAAGCCGAGACGCTCGACGAGCAATCCCGCGTCTTTCTCGTGGGCCTTGAGCAGCTCGGCCTGCTCGGCCGTCAGAAGGGTCGCGCGCAGGCGCTGCAACGCCCGCACCGGGCGGTTGCCGGTCCTTTCGAGCGCGACGTAAAGGGACGAGTCCACCGCATCCACCGAGGGCAGGCAGGAAGCGAGGATCGTGGCGTATTCGAGCGCCATCGGCGCCTCGTCCGCGATGCGGATGCGCTGGAAGCGATACACCGGCGTGCCGGGTGAAAGTCGCAGCGTGAGCGATTCCTCGGGTGTCACGGTGCCGGTCGAGCGGTTGAGCCACACGCTGCGCGGCTTGCGGCCACGCGCGCGCATGTCCTCCGAGAACGAAGTGAGCTTCGAGAAATGTTTCTCCACGCGCGCCGACACGAAGGTGCCCGCGCCCTGGCGGCGCACGAGCAAGCCTTCGGCGACCAGGCCGTCGATGGCCTTGCGCACCGTGATGCGCGAGATACCGAGCTCACCCGCGAGATCGCGCTCGGGCGGCAACGCGTCCTCGGGCGCGACCACGCGTTTCTCGATCGCGGAGCGCAGGCTGCGCTGCAGCTGCCGGTAGAGCGGCTGCGTACTCGCTTCGTCGAGCTTCTGCAGGTAGTTAGTCAGGTTCGCCAAGGTCGATCCTCCGGACCTTCGTTGTTACCAATAGATTACCAATGAAGGCCATAGATGCCAGTCATATTTTGACAATTGCTCGGGAAATATAGCAATCCAGGCGGAAGTGATTGCAGACTAGCCGAATCCGTTGACGTATTGGTATTGTCGCGGCCTGAACGTGGTCTGGGGTGGGCTTGATCGCCCCGCCGGAAGAATTCAATGTGCGCAGGGGAGGTCTCGTGATGAAGGTACGCGGGTTTCGGCAGGTCCATCGCATCGTGAGCGCCTGCGTGATGCTGATGTGCGCCGCGGGCGCCCAGGCCGCGGACCCGGCATCCGCCTCCGCCGTGTCGGTCATTCCCGCCCCGCTCGAAGCGCGTCCCTCCGCCGGCGAATTCGTGTTCGATGCGAAGACGCGCGTCGCGCATCGTGGAGCGGGCAGCGAACAGGCGGCGAAACAATTCGTCGAGCTCGCGAACCGCACGCACGGCATGCAGCTGCCGCTCGCCGGCAAGGCGTCGGGCAACATCGTCTTCGAGATCAGCCGCAGCGCGCCGGCCGCCGATGAAGGTTATGCGCTACGCGTGACGCCCGGCCGCATCACGGTCAGCGCGCGGGAGGCGCGGGGCCTGTTTTATGGCGCGGTGACGTTGTGGCAGTTGCTGGGAAACCCCGAAGCGGGCTCGCCGAAGATCGCCGCGGTGACGATCGAAGATGCGCCGCGTTTCCGCTGGCGCGGCCTCATGCTCGATACCGCGCGGTATTACCAGTCGCCGGATTTCATCAAGCAGTTCATCGACTGGATGGCGTTGCACAAGCTCAACGTCTTCCACTGGCACCTCACCGACGACCAGGCGTGGCGCCTCGAGATCAGGAAACATCCGAAGCTCACGAGCGTCGGCGCGTGGCGCGTGCCCATGGGACCGGCGGCCGCCGCGGACATCGATCCGGCGACGGGCAAGCCGCGCGTCATAGGTGGTTTCTATACGCACGACCAAGTGCGGGAAATCGTCGCGTACGCCGCCGCGCGCCACATCACGGTCGTGCCGGAAATCGAACTACCCGGTCACGCGAGCGCGGCCGTGGTCGCCTATCCGGAGCTCGGCGTGAGTCGCACGCTGCCGAACGCGGTGCCGGAGGAGTGGGGCATCTTCACGACCCTGTTCAATGCCGAGGAGTCGACGTTCGCGTTCTTCGAGGACGTGTTCGCCGAGGTGATGCAGCTCTTCCCGAGCGAATACATCCACGTCGGCGGCGACGAGGCGTGGAAGGACGAGTGGGAGGCGTCACCCCGGATCCAGGCCCGCATGAAGGAGCTCGGCGTGAAGGACGAACACGCGCTGCAGAGCTACTTCATCCAGCGTGTGGAGAAATTCCTCAACAAACATGGCCGCAAGCTCATCGGCTGGGACGAGATCCTCGAAGGCGGGATCGCACCCAACGCCACGGTGATGTCGTGGCGCGGCATCGACGGCGCCATCGCGGCCGCCAAGGCCGGACACGACACGGTGCTGTCGCCGGCCCCCACGCTGTACCTCGATCACTGGCAGAGCGACGGAGACCCGGCGCCCGGCCGCAGCGACACGATCTCGCTCAAGGACGTGTACGAGTTCAATCCCGTTCCGGATTCAATCGCCGTGGAGCAGCGCCGTCACATCCTCGGCCTGCAGGCGAATCTGTGGGCGGAGTTCATGCGATCTCCGGAGCGCGTCACGTACCAGGCCTATCCACGTGTCTCGGCGCTCGCGGAGGTCGCGTGGTCGGCGCCCGCGCACATCGACTGGCCGAGCTTCCGCAATCGCATGCCGGACCAGCTCGCGCGTTATCGCAAGCTCGGCATCGGTTATGCCTCCGGCGCCGCAGCCCAGCCACTCGAAGTGCGCCGCCGCACCAGCCATCAGCTGCAACCGTGCGCCGGTGGCTATCTACTGTCGCTCGAGGACGATGCGCCGCTCACGGGCAAGCGGGCCGTGTTTCTCGTGAGCATCACTAACCCGTGCTGGACCTGGAAGGCCGCGGATCTCACGCAGGTGACCGGGTTGCGCGCCGCGGTCGGCCAGATCCCGTTCTCGTTCCAGATCGGCAAGGACGCGAAGAACATCCCGCTGGCGAAGCCGGCCGACGGCGCGGGCGAACTCGAAGTGCGCCTCGGCACCTGCGAAGGCGAACTGCTCGCCTCGTTGCCGATCGCGCCGGCGGCGGGGAACCACGCGGTCACCACGCTGCCGGATGTGCCGTTCTCGAAGCTCGCGGGGACTCACGACCTGTGCATGCGATTCACGCGCGCCGGCATCGATCCGATCTGGACCATCGACAGCATCGAGCTGCTGGGATTGTAGTCGGATGGCGCGCCTGATCCTGCTCGCGCCGCTCGCCGGCTGGAGCGCACCGCTCGACGAGGTGCCGGACGCGGTGTTCGGCCAGCGCATGCTCGGCGACGGCGTCGCGATCGATCCGACCGGCAATACGCTGCACGCGCCCTGCGACGGTGAAATCATCTCCGTGCCGGCGTCGCTGCACGCGGTCGCGCTGCGCGCGCCGGACGGCGCGGAGGTGCTCGTGCACGTCGGAATCGACACCGTCGGACTCGGCGGCAAGGGGTTCTCGCCGCGCGTGAAAAAAGGCGATCGCGTGCGCGCGGGCGATCCGCTGCTCGAGTTCGATATCGCGGAACTGGCGCGCACGGCCAAGAGCCTCATCACGCCCGTCATCCTCACGAACGGCGAGCACTACAGGGTCTTCGAGCCGCGCGTGTCGCGCGCCGTGGCGGTCGGCGATCCGTTGTTCGAAATACATGCGATCGGCGCGGTCGCGGACGCCGTGGTGCCCGGCGCGACGCAGGTCGCGAGCGAGCGTGTCGTCGCACGGCAGGCCCACGGCATACACGCCCGTCCCGCGGCTTTGATCGCGCGCCTGGCGAAGTCGGTGCCCGCCGAGATCGAGTTGCGTGCGCATGGACGCACCGCGAATGCACGCAGCGCGGTTGGCCTCATGGCGCTCGGCATCCGCCACGGCGACGATGTGGTGATCACCGGCGCGGGCGAAGGCGCGGCCGGCGCCATCGCGGAAATCTCCCGCCTGATCTCGACGCCGGACAAACCCGCCTCGCGTCCGCTGCCGCCACCGGTCGTGCAGGCCACGCGTATTCCCACCGCGAGCAATGACGCGTCGCTGCTGCGCGGCGTGATCGCGAGTCGCGGACTCGCGCTGGGCGGCGCCGCCTGGCTCAAGAACGACGACGTCACCGTGATCGAGCCCGGGCAGGGCATCGCCGTCGAAGCGGGCGCGTTCGAGCGCGCGCGCGAGGCGGTGCGTGCGCGACTGAGCCCCCTCGCCAAGGAAGCCTCGCCCACGGCGCGCGAGCTGATCGCCGCGCACATCGAGATCCTGGAAGACCCTGAGTTGTTAGGAGCCGCGCGTGCGCTCATCTCCACCGGCAAGAGCGCCGCGTTCGCCTGGCGCGCGGCGCTGCGCCAGGCCGCCGACGCGTTACGCGCGACGGGCGATGCGCGACTTGCCGAGCGCGTCGACGATCTCAACGACCTGGAACGGCAGGTGCTCGCGGTGCTCGGAGGATCCGAAAGCTCGGCGCGCGCGGCGCTGCCGCCCGGAACGATCCTGCTCTCGCGCGACATGAGCCCGTCGCAGCTGATCGAGCTCGAAGGCGGCAAACCTGCGGGCATCGTTCTCGAGGCCGGAGGTCCGACCTCCCACGTGGCCGTGCTCGCCGCGTCGCTCGGAATCCCGATGCTGGTCGCGGTCGGTCCGAAGCTCGGCGAGATTCGCGCGGGCACCACGCTCGCGCTCGATGCAGATGCGGGCTCGCTGCGCGTCGCGCCGGACGTCGCGCAACGCGCCGACTTCGAATACGCGACCGCCGCGCGGCGCGAACGGCTGCGCCGCGAGCTCGACGCGGCGCGCGGCGACTGCCACGCCGCGAGCGGCGAGCGCATCGAGGTGTTCGCGAACCTGGGTTCGGTCGCAGATGCGAAGATCGCGGTGGCGCACGGGGCCGAAGGCTGCGGACTGCTGCGCACGGAGTTCCTGTTCCTCGATCGCTCGACCGCGCCGGACGAACGCGAGCAGCGCGAGACCTACCAGCGCATCGCGCGCGTGCTCGAGGGCCGGCCGCTGGTCATCCGCACGCTCGACGTCGGCGGCGACAAGCCGCTGTCCTATCTACCGCTGCCGCCCGAGGAGAATCCGGCGCTCGGTCTGCGCGGCATCCGCGTGAGCCTGTGGCGTCCGGAGCTGTTGCGCGCGCAGCTGCGCGCGATGCTGGCGATAGAGCCCGCGGGCCAGTGCCGCATCCTGCTGCCGATGATCAACGACGTCGAAGAATTGCGGCGCGTGCATGCGATCCTCGACGAGCTGGTGGCCGAGCTGCGCGTCGAACGCCCGCAACTCGGCGTGATGATCGAAACGCCCGCGGCGGCCATGCTGGCCGACGCGCTGGCGCGCGAGGCGGACTTCCTTTCGGTAGGCACGAACGACCTGTCGCAGTACACGCTGGCGATCGATCGCGGCAACGCCGAACTCGCCGCGCAGATCGATGCCGCGCATCCGGCGGTCCTGCGGCTGATCGCCAATGTCGCCACGGCGGCGGCCCGGCACTCGCGCATCGCGGCGGTGTGCGGTGGTCTCGCGTCGGATCCCGCGGCCGTCCCATTGTTGTTAGGGCTGGGCATCAACGAACTGTCGGTCGTCCCCGGGCAGATTCCGCACATCAAGGAAGTGGTGCGGGCGCGTACGCTCGATGCGTGCCGCGCGCTCGCGGAGCGCGCGCTGGCGCTGGACTCGGCGCATGCCGTGCGCGAGCTGCTGGCGAAGTCGGCCGGTTACGGTGCGGGAGCGCAGTCATGAAGAATTTCCTGTCGGGCCTGCAGCGACTGGGCCGCGCGATGATGTTGCCGATCGCCGTCCTGCCGGTTGCGGCGCTGTTGCTGCGCCTCGGCCAGCCCGACCTGCTCGACGTTCCCGCCATCGCGGCCGCGGGCGACGCGATCTTCGCGAACCTCGGTCTGCTGTTCGCGATCGGCATCGCGGTGGGACTCGCGCGCGAGAATCACGGCGCCGCCGGTCTCGCGGGCGTGGTCGCGTACCTGATCACGACGAAGGGCGCGGAGCTGTTGCTCGTCGTGCCATCCGAGGTCACCGCCGGCCTGGGCGGCGCGGCGCTCGACCTGGCCGACAAGGCATTCCGCGCGCGGGAGATCGCCAAGCTCAGCGTGCCTGCCGGCATCCTGTGCGGCCTGCTCGCCGGAGCGCTCTACAACCGTTACAGCGACGTGCGTCTGCCCGCATACCTCGCGTTCTTCGGCGGCCGACGCTTCGTGCCGATCGTCTCCGGGTTCGCGGGCATCCTGCTCGCGCTGTGTTTCGGGTACGGGTTCCCGATCCTGGAACACGGCATGGATACGTTGAGCCGCACGGTGCTCGGCTCGGAATCCATCGGCCTGTTCGCCTACGGCGTGCTCAACCGCGCGCTCATCGTCACCGGGCTGCATCACATCGCCAACAACATGGCGTGGTTCCTGATCGGCGACTTCCCGACGGCGACCGGTGTCGTCACCGGCGATCTCAAGCGATTCTTCGCCGGCGACCCGACGGCCGGTGCGTTCATGAGCGGATTCTTCCCCGTCATGATGTTCGGACTGCCGGCGGCGTGCCTCGCGATGTACCAGGCCGCGCGTCCCGAGCGGCGCAAGGCGGTAGGCGGCATGTTCCTTTCGATGGGACTGACTTCCTTCCTGACCGGCGTCACCGAACCCATCGAGTTCGCCTTCATGTTCCTCGCACCCGTGCTCTATGCGCTGCATGCGCTCATGACCGGGCTGGCGATGGTGATCATGGACTTCATGAACGTGAAGCTCGGCTTCGGGTTTTCGGCCGGCCTGTTCGACTACGTGCTGAATTTCCCGCTGTCGACGAATCCGTTGCTGCTGATTCCGATCGGGGCTTTCTATTTTGCGCTGTATTACGTGGTGTTCCGGTTCGCGATCCGGCGCTTCAACCTCAAGACCCCCGGGCGCGAGCCCGAGGAGGGCCCTGCGCAGGCCGAGACCCCGATCGACGACGGCGCCGAGGCGTGGATCCGCGCGCTTGGCGGCGCGGCGAACATCGTCGCGCTCGATGCCTGCACGACCCGGCTGCGACTCAACGTCGCCGGCGGCGCCATCGACGAGGCGGCGCTGCGCCGGCTCGGCGCGCGCGGGTTCGTGCGTCCTTCCGCGAATACGCTCCAGGTGGTCGTCGGACCCATCGCGGATCAGCTCTCCGACCGGTTGAGGCAGGTGTTGCGCGGCACGGCGGCAAATGCCGACGTCCCCGCAACGCAGCCGGCACCCGCACCCACGGCGCAGGTCAATACGAATCCGGCGGGTCCTGCGCCCACCGCTTCCGCGGGGGACGTAAGGGCCCTGGCCGCGGCCTTCGGGGGCACCGCGAACCTGTTGGGGGTCGAGGTCCATTCCACGCGTATCGGGGTCACCCTCAAAAATCCCCAGGCGGCCGACCCAAAGGCCATCCAGGCGGCCGGGTTCAGGGG
>JAEYUC010000098.1 GCA_023433705.1 Pseudomonadota bacterium | reverse complement strand
AGCCCAACTCGCACTCGGGAAGAAGTAAGTTACCACCCATGCGATGCCGAGCCACAGGACCGACTTTAGGATTGTCTTAACTAGGACTCGTACCGATAGCGCACCCAAGCGCTGAGAAGGCGGAGATAAGTCTTGTGATTCGGTATCCATGACGCCTAACGTTTGAGTTGAGCGGCGCGCGCGCCGGCAATAGTGAGTGGCACTTTATCCCTCACGCGTCCGCTCCAACGAGGTGTTATGCGGCATAACGTTGCGTTTAAGGTAACGTCACTTCAGACGAACTAACAACCTGGCGAATAGCAGTCCAAACTGCCGCGGCTTGCGTGATCTGTGCACGCTTGTTCGCATCGTATGATGCGAATGTCTCCTTTGAGACCGGCCAACCGTTGAGTTCGACTCTGTGCTTCTTCGCACCAATAGCTATTTCCATACTCCTGAGATCATCGTCAGTGGGCATGTCACCCACCGAAGCCGGAAGCGAGAAGAATTCGTTGGTCCAGATGGTTGTGACCAGCGCATCAATTTGCTTTGACGTGAGCTCTAGCTGGACCGTTTGGTCATGTGGCGAATCGCCTCTATTGTCATGAATGATGACCTTACCTTTTCCAGAAGTGCTGACAACCAGATCAAATGCACAGCATCGACTAGTGGGCCAAATAAGGTTGTAGCCGGAGAGAGATGCTTTGATCTTAAGCGGCTCTGCCGCTCGAACGGGTTGAGCGGAAACGATGGCGGCAAACGCGACGATTGCCAGCGCGCCCGCTGACGATCGGCATTGCGGGGACCTAGAGTGCCGCATAACGATTGAGTTGAGCGGCGCGCACGCCGGTGTATGAGCTTGGCACTTTATCTCTCACGCGTCCGCTCCAACGATGTGTTAGGCCTCATACTCGCTTCCGTAGAAGTAGAGATCCAGATCAACCTCGACGCCAGTAGCGGCGATGCGCGCGATAGCAGCCGGTGAAAGGCTAAAACCTCGATTCCAACCGTCCGTGTGCACGGCGACGCGAAGCTGCACTTTGTAATCGCGACGAAGCGCTTCCCAGAAGCCTACGTCGGCGGGTAGGCCAGCAAGAAGCTCAGTTATGGCAGCGCTCGGTAGCGCCGGCGGCAACGCTTCGCGTCTCAAGAACCAACCACCGGTCGGAAGCGGCGGTGAGCCTGGACGACGTGAGTCGCCACGGCGATGCGCCTTCGTCGGAGTCGCGCCCAGTCGGGCCGAGACGGCATCCGGCTCAAGCTCGGAATGGTAGATCGCGAGAGTTACGCTGAATTTATCCACCGGCCCGCCAGCAGCTGCGACCTCTGATGTGTCTTCCGATGGCACTGTGCGATCCATGAGGCCTAACGATTGAGCTGAGCGGCGCGCGCGCCGGCGTTTGAGCTTGGCACTTTATCTCTCACGCGTCCGCTCCAGCGAGGTGTTAGATCGCAGTCTGCGGAAGTGCCAAAGCGTGTAAACCAGAATGAATAGCCACACGACGCCTCCAAGGACGCCGACCACCCAGTCCCAAGTGCCGATGGTGCCTGGGTACATTTCGTCAAGCGCCCAAGGACCTGAAACTGACTCGTAGCCCCACCACAGCGAAAGTGGAATGAGCGCGATCAGCGCCCACTTCTGACCAGCGGCCGACTTGTGAACAACCAAGGCGCCAATGACTATGACTGCAAAGAAATAGACAGCACTGATGTAGAGGAAAGAAGTCGCGGCAGCTTCTCGGCTGGTTGGGATCTCGGATCCTGCGGCGTTTGCATAGTCGACTGCGCGAAGCATGTCTTCGTGAAGGCTGCCATCAATGATTGATACCGCCCAGAGGACAACACACAAGGCCATCCACGCCCAGAACACAGAGATCGTGGGCTTCGTCAGGGTCTTGCGAATAGCTTGCACTGCGATCTAACGATTGAGTTGAGCGGCGCGCGCGCCGGCAGTAGCGAGTGGCACTTTATCTTGCACGCGTCCGCTCCAACGAGGTGTTAGACCGCACCAGCATCCCCCTGCCGCTCGAAGCGCTTGACTACATTTCGGCACGCTGCAAGGACGCTGTCCTGCACTTCGCGAGTGTACCGATCGATCTCAACGTCTGCGCGGGCGAGAGCTGCTGCGCTCCATTGTGCCCTTGCCTTGCCAAGGGGCAGCTCATCCGTCTCTGATGCCACCGCACCGAACACTACGAAGTCTGGATCAACTCGCCAATCGCTGACTACATCGTGGGCGATTGAAGCGAGCGGAATGCACCCCTCAAGGAGTCCAATCTCGCCCGAAAGGACTGCGCGAGCTCGCCGCACCGCTTCGCTTTGGGCCCAGTCGTTTGATACTTGCGCTGACATTGAGTGCGGTCTAACGTTTGAGTTGAGCGGCGCGCGCGCCGGCGTATTGGCTTGGCACTTTATCCCTCACGCGTCCGCTCCAACGAGGTGTTAGCGGTCATTGCGCTTCGGCTCGGTTAGGAATCCCACGTGCACGCCTGGCGTCAGGCAATACCCCGATGCCTTTAACGCAGTCATCACAGCATCGTATTCAGAAACATTCACATCGGGAATGGTTATTACCTCGAAGTGTGATGCGTTGGTGATGCCTGGCGCCGCGCTCAAGAAGTTGAGCACTTGGCTACAGGGTAGTGTCTCAGCCGTTCCCTGAGCCGCCAGAGCAACGCGGCAGTTTCCATTTGGACCGTCGAACGTGAGAACGAAATCGGGCTTCACTTGTGAATTGCTCTATTCGAGGGAGAACTGAAACGGCGATATACCGATGCTGTCGAATGACCGCTAACGATTGAGTTGAGCGGCGCGCGCGCCAGCGTGTGAGCTTGGCACTTTATCCCTCACGCGTCCGCTCGAACGAGGTGTTAGGCATCACGCCACTCCACGGTAATTTGCTCTGTCGGATTCTGCAACCAGGCCCTAATGTTGCGCCCCATTTCGTTGAGGTCGGCCGGATTGCAACGAAGGAAGAAGTTGCTCTTCGCTCGATGGGGAGGATCTCCGCGAACGTCCATTAGAACCTCTATTGCAGAGTGTCCTCTACCATTGAGCACGTGCGCGCGAAGCAACATATGCCCGTACCACTTCGGATCGGAATCCCCAGACTCCCAAGCGACTTCATCTTTCGATGAGGATGGAAAGGCTTCGAGCCGCGACGCAAACGCCTCAACGTCGCCGGGATATGAATAGACCTCCATCGAAGCCGAGGCGCCTGGACCGGCAGCGCGAACCACGATCTGCAGCATCCCGTCGTCGTCGGTCCAGATGGTTTTGAGGTCTACCCGCGGCATTGATCGTGATGCCTAACGGTTGAGTTGAGCGGCGCGCGCGCCGGAAGTTGCGATTGGCACTTTATCCCTCACGCGTCCGCTCGAACGAAGTGTTAGGCGGCGTCGTGCGACGCCACTTTACTGCCCAGCCAAGTGCCGCTCCGACGATGCCTGCGCCCGCCCAAGCAGGAAACATCCCGCGAACGTCATGAATGGCGCCAGCCATTCCTTCGTCATAAGCCGGGGGAAGGGTTATGGAGTTCCACGCGAACGTCAGTGCCAAGATCCCAAGGCAGATCATCGGCAGTAGCGAAACCCCAACTAGAAAGCGCCGCCGCGGCGCCGCCAGTGCTGAGACCAGCGATGCGAGCAGCGGAACCAAGACAACCATTGAGCGAGCAACTTCGTACTGCTTCGCAATCACCACGGCCAACGCAAGCACGCCACCGATGATCACCATGATCGTTCCGCGTGCATACGCTCGAGAGTACGGTGACATGCAGCGCCGCCTAACGGTTGAGTTGAGCGGCGCGCACGCCGGTGCATGAGCTTGGCACTTTATCTTTCACGCGTCCGCTCCAACGAGGTGTTAGACGGCACTTCATTGCCTGAGGCTTTCCAGCTTACGCTCCGCCTCGACTAGGCGACTCTCAAACGGAGCTGCGGTTCCGACGTGAACATGGGAACCGTCGGCCCTCGACACCAAGACAGGGCCATTTCCAGCCAACATCGCTGAGGGGTTACCAGTACGAATGAATTCCTCCGACTGGTAGTAGAACAGCCACCCGAGCCGATGTGGCTCGATCTTCGTGATTACGTGCGGTGAGCGATCTGGCCAATACGGATCGGGCTCATTAATGACCTGGCGAGCAACCGCTTCAGCTTGTTCCTGAGTGATCATTGTGCTGACGCTGAGTGCCGTCTAACGGTTGAGCTGAGCGGCGCGCACGCCGGCAATTGCGAATGGCACTTTATCCCTCACGCGTCCGCTCCAGCGATTTGTTAGGGCGCAGCAGCGCGCCGACCCCGACTCAGTGTTCATTGAAGTAGAGCCCGAAGCCCTCCTCCAAGTACTTCGCCACCTTTAGCGCATCGGCTCGTGTGGCTACGGTGATATCGGCGAGCGAAAGCATAACCTCCTGCGTACCCGGAGCGGGCGGCGACACATGTTCGACCAAAAGGCGCGACTGGAACTCCACAATGCCAGGAGGGGCAGTCGGAGCCATTGGCTTGTCGAAGGCCACGATTCCGCCCTCGCTGGGAACCTCGGCCACATCTATGTGACCATTGATCACACCCACCGAACTGTTGGGAGTGAAGAGCGAGATGTCGACGTACACACGTGTCACTGCTGCGGCCTAACGATTGAGTTGAGCGGCGCGCGCGCCGCCGTTTGAGCTTGGCACTTTATCCCTCACGCGTCCGCTCGAACGATTTGTTAGGCATCACCGCGGTCGTTGCCTCGCGTGCGCCGCTGCGACTTATCGCTGCGCTGTGCAGCCATAATCGAGCCCAGTACAAGTCCGATGCCGGCACCAAGGCTGATGCCGATTGCCAAGTTATCAAACGCGATTCCGAGCGCTGTGCCGATGCCGGCGCCCAATGCGATGCCAGCTCCGAGATAGTGTTGTCGTTTCGCTTCCATGTCATCTGGCATGACGCCTCCGTGATGCCTAACGGTTGAGTTGAGCGGCGCGCACGCCGGAAGTAGCGAGTGGCACTTTATCCCTCACGCGTCCGCTCAAACGAAGTGTTAGGCATCGCGATCCTCATCGTTGACGATCCAGTACGTTCGTCCAGAACGGTCTCGATCGTGGAAGAGATGATGATTTTGCTCTTTGATCGCAGCAAGTGCTGCCGTCGCATCCGCCACTGTGCTCTTGTCTGGATTAGAAAGTTGATTCTTGATTTCACCCAACGCTTCTCTACGAAGGGAATACGCGAGTAGGCCGAGCGCGTGATATCTGACCACCCTTGATTTGTCCCGAGCTCCAAGCAACCCCAGCTGAAATGCGTCGTCAGACTCTCGCGCATAGCGAATCGCGTGATAAACGAGTGATGCCCTTCCTTGCCATCTCCGAAACCTTGGAAATGCTTCTAGTAAGTAGGGAACAACCTCAATACCTAGAGGCCGGAGCGCGTCCCAGGCCTCTTCCTCGCCACTTACGGTACTGGCTTGCAACTTGTTCACTGCTTCTCGGACCTGCGCTGGCGTCACAGCGATGCCTAACGATTGAGTTGAGCGGCGCGCACGCCGATGCATGAACTTGGCACTTTATCCCTCACGCGTCCGCTCCAACGAGGTGTTAGGTGCCGACGCGCGCATGCGATGGCCGCCAGACAAGAAAGAAGTACGCGATCGCGGCGCCCCAGTTGCAAATAACCAGCGAGACTGTCCAAGCAGTCGAACGAGGCCGTGGCCGCCGAAGGTGGCTACGAAGCATGGCCACCCAAAGAATTAGCGCCGAGAACAGAGAGATCGCTAACAGCGGCGCAACCGCCGGAAAGTAGGGAGCAAGCGATTCGAAGAACGCGCGGATCGCGTCTCGGTCACCCAGATTTGCGGCGAAGGTCAAACCTGTCACTCCTACAATGAGAAGCATAAGTGCCAGATACGCGAATGCGTGATACGGATACCACATGCGTTCGGCCTGCGATTTCGGCGCTGGCGATGATCTCATTTAGGCACCTAACGGTTGAGCTGAGCGGCGCGCGCGCCGATGTTTGAGCTTGGCACTTTATCTATCACGCGTCCGCTCCAGCGAGGTGTTAGGCGTCATTCGTAGGGAGTCGAGTTTCGTAGATCGAACCGCGGAGTTTGGTTATCTCCGCGTCAATGGCGCGCTGTTGTTCGTCGAGCCCCATGCTCGCCGCCGCGAGTGCCAGCAGCTCTCGAGTTCGCAGCGATTCGTGCGCATTTTCTGCTGAGATGTCGTTGAGAAGTTCAAACGCAAGTCCGAGTTCATTGTGTTCAAGGAACCTCTCGGCTTCCGCTATTTCGTCCGCGTGTATGCCCTCCGCCGCCTGCGACAAATGCGCGCGTGCGTCGCGGAGGTAAGCCTCAGTGCGCCGCCAGGAAGCAAGGAGTTCAGAAGTTGGCACAAATGACGCCTAACGATTGAGCTGAGCGGCGCGCACGCCGACGTCTGAGCTTGGCACTTTATCTTGCACGCGTCCGCTCCAGCGAGGTGTTAGACGGCATTCGAAGCGTCTTGTCATTCGAGTACCGTTGGCCAGACGAAAACGCCGAAGCCGAGGAGGGCAACGAACGTGAGGAACCAAGTCGCAAGGAACGCCTCCCGTCGTGGAAAGCTCGAACCCGAGTTGGCCGCAGCGCGCAATTTCCCGACACCGCTCGATCTGAACAGCGTGGCATAGACGCGCACTGCCGGACCCGGGCGCGATTCGTCGTGGCCTCGAGTGGCGAGCCAGGCTACTAGCACGCCTCCGACAGCCGCAACGGCGGCGATGGCAATTTCGGATTGCGGACCGAGAGGCATTGCCGTCTAACGGTTGAGTTGAGCGGCGCGCGCGCCGATGTATGAGCTTGGCACTTTATCCCTCTCGCGTCCGCTCCAACGAGGTGTTAGACGGCATTGCGCAACATTCCTTTGAACTCGCGCCACGATGGCGCGACGGGCAATTCCTCGAGAGGCGACATGCCGATGAACGCAAGGCAGACGATAGCGCCCTTGGGCGAGAACGCATACATCTCTCCGCCTCCGCTCGTGGCAAACCCGAGATATCCCGGCGCATTCCTTGCTACGTCGTATTCCTGATTACGGGTCTCGACTTGCGCAAGCGACCAAAACTCGCATCGCCAAGGTTGCACTTGAATCTCGCAATTGAGTGACGCGCCCGATGCGTGGTACTCCCTTAGTTCGCTTGGGATGACCATGAGTGCCGTCTAACGATTGAGCTGAGCGGCGCGCGCGCCGACGTCTGAGCTTGGCACTTTATCTTTCACGCGTCCGCTCCAGCGATTTGTTAGGCGACACATTTATCCACGTCTAGAAGGCGCGGTTAGCGACTTCTAATACTTTGCACATCCCATTTCGTGCCTTCATCAGCGGGTATTTCTCTATGATGGTCAGGTCAATTCGACTAATTCGGATTGCTACAGCCATCGCCTCTCCTCCAGTGGTCTGGAAAAGGCTGAACTCCACGTGGTCAGGAGCGAAAATCGCTTTGCGGGTCTGCGGGGTACGGAGATTTACGCCACTTGACTGGGATTGTTCACTACCAAGTACTCCGCTAACTGCGGACATATTGCGCTCAGCCTCCGGCGAAGGGCCCGCGAACGCACCGTCCATTACACCCAAAGCACCCGACACTGTCTGAGCCGCTTCATCCAGAGTGAGTGTCATCGTTTTCATTTTCTTTCCCTTCACGTCGGCAGTTCGACATTCCAAGTACACGGGAGCTGCGAAGGCATCGAGCGAATGGCCAAGAAGTCCCGCAACTATTATGCAGTTAAGAATTGCGCGATTTAGTACGGGGTGCGTCATGGACAATCCTGCTTTGGGCGGTATGACTCTGGTTCGAAGGACGGCTTGCGATGCGCTCGAGGTCGCCTAACGATTGAGTTGAGCGGCGCGCCTGCCGCGGCATGAGCTTGGCACTTTATCCCTCACGCGTCCGCTCGAACGAGGTGTTAGGCAGCAATGCGCCGCCTTGCGTTGCTGCGAGCTCGAACCAAGCTCGCAACGCCATATAGTGCGAGCGAAGGCACCAAGACAGCAAAACCTGCGACCCATCCGAACAGAAAAGCGAATGTTTTCGGGCCGCCATCGTTGGCCCATTCTTCAACGAGCTCTGGCGGCGCGCGCTCGACGCCACCGGCGCGCTCTACGAGATCTGCTGTGTGGGCCTGATCGAAATAGACCGCAAGGTTAATGCAAAGCCATCCGAGTGCGGCAGCGCCAATGGCGATTGCCCACCAAGGCATCCATCTGGGACGAAAATAGCGCGCCACAAGAAGCGACGGAACGCTCGCGAGGAGCAGCAGGCCGCAGATGTTTGCGTAGACGTCGTTCATTGCTGCCTAACGGTTGAGCTGAGCGGCGCGCACGCTGCAGTTTGAGCTTGGCACTTTATCTTTCACGCGTCCGCTCCAGCGAGGTGTTAGACGGCTGCGCGCCGCCGAAGCTCGGCCTTAAGGTTCGCCGATGGCGATATCAGTTCGATACCCTGAAGTTTGCCAGATGCACTCACGTCCACAACCACATGCATCAACTCTTCCAGTGGAATGGTCTCGCCATGAGCGACATCGCAAGGGTGAACATAGATATAACCCGCGTCTGCCGAGTTGTCGAAAGTGACTCCCGCAACTTGGATGGTTGGCACTTGACTGGCAAGGTCCGAACGCCCGGAGCTCTCAAGGGCTCGAACTAGGTCTGAGCACAGTCCAGGGAACGCTTGTGCCAACGTATCCACGCTGCCGTCTAACGTTTGAGCTCAGCGGCGCGCGCGCGGGCAATTGCGAGTGGCACTTTATCCATCACGCGTCCGCTGCAGCGATTTGTTAGAACGCACACGCCTGAGTTCTCCGAAGCTGATTCAGTACCTTGGCACATTCTCTCTGGCGCTTCGCGCCCATCCGTGACACCGGATCGAAGGGCGCTTGCCGAAGCTGAGGAGCAGGATGCCTCTGACAAGCCAGCGGCGCAACACCGCTTACCTTAACTGCGCAATCCGGCGATTTGGCTGGGAGAACTGCGACATCGACGACCCGGTACCGCGAGCTTTCCCGGACTTGCGATTTATCTCGGAGGCTCGGTCGAACAGCGCTTCCGACTCGCTGATCTGGGCTGTCGTGCTTGTGGCTGCCACGATGATCGAGCGCCGCGGAAACGAAGGGCCAAGTCCTTGCGATGAAGCTCTGTTCAACGCGAAGAGATTTGTGCGTTCTAACGTTGAGTTGAGCGGCGCGCACGCCGGGAATAGCGAGTGGCACTTTATCCATCCCGCGTCCGCTCGAACGATGTGTTAGAACGCACACGCCTGAGTTCTCCGAAGCTGATTCAGTCCCTTGGCACAGTGCTTCTGGCGCTTCGCGCCCACCTGTGACACTGAACGAAGGGCGATACCCGAAGCTGAAGGGCAGGATGCCCCCACTGCCCCAGCGGCGCAACACCGCTTACCTTAACCGCCTGATCTCGCGATTTAAGCCGCCCAGTGCAGTTGGCTCTACGACCAAGCGACCGCACACTTTCCCGGACTTGCGATTTATCTCGGCGGCTCGGTCGACAAATGCTTCCGACGCGCCGAGCTGGACGGTATCTACTTGCGCGACGAGAAACTTTGGGCGCCGCGGGAACGAAGGGTGAACCCTCGCGAGAATCTTTCTTCTTTGCGAAAAGAATTGTGCGTTCTAACGATTGAGTTGAGCGGCGCGGCCGCGGTTGTATGAACTCGGCACTTTATCCCGCCCGCGTCCGCTCCAACGACGTGTTAGGCGTCATCTTCATCGTCCTCGTACGGCTCGCACTCGCAGTTGAATCGCTGTCCGCCACAACCAGCGCAGCGCTCAACATCGCACCCTTCGACATGCAGCTCCCCCTTTATGGCGCCGCAGTCGTGGCAAGGTTGTCGATCGGCTCCCCAGTCATCTTCCTCTGTGCCGTATCGCACACGTGGTACCTCCCTTTCTCCGACTACGCACGTGAGAACGCCTTGGGCGGCCGCGATCTTCTCCGGCCACCCCTCAATCATCTGGACGCCGCGATACATGATTTTTCTCTGCTCAGTCACGTGCTGGCACCCTGCTTGACGCCTAACGGTTGAGTTGAGCGGCGCGCCCGCCGACGTCTGAGCTTGGCAATTTATCCCTCACGCGTCCGCTCCAACGAGGTGTTAGACGACATCTACGGCCGAGCACGGGCATACGCCTCTTTGAGTTGTGGGAGCACAAAGCGGAAGTTGTTGACCATGTCCTCGACAGTGCGAGTCGGGCTCGGGAACCAGATTGCGTATACACCCCATCGCTGAGGATCCGGCGCGATGATCTCCTGCAGCGGCTCACTACCCACCTCCCACACCAGCCCAGCCCTGCTGCCATCGGGAGCGATGACGAATGCGTCACCGCCTGTGCAACCTTCCGGGTCTTCAAACTCCGTGATCGATCCGAGGCACCAACCGTCTGTACATGTTTCCGGAACGACTACAAAGCCGTGATACACAGGACTACCAGCGGGCCTGGCAATGAATGCGGGCAGGCTGGGATCGCTCGATGGAGCATCTGGGTCGGTTGTGACGCGGCGACCTTTCATGTCGTCTAACGATTGAGTTGAGCGGCGCGCACGCCACTGTATGAGTTTGGCACTTTATCCCTCACGCGTCCGCTCCAACGAGGTGTTAGGCGTCTCTACTGCCAGTAGATTTCGGCGCCGTGAGCGCGCAAGCCACACGCCAATCGGAAACGCCCCTAGGACCGAGATAACCACAGCAAAGAATTGCATCGCCGTTGGGTATTCCAATCCAGGCGCAAAGAGAAACGCGTTCCAGTGAAGCCACTCCCTAGCAGTTTCAGGCCGCCCAATTACCAACACCATGAGTTGAAAGGCGACTACATACAGCGCGATCACAAGCAAGAGCCATACACCCACGCCACGCATAGCGCGAACGGCACGGACGGGTCTTTGACTCTCGCGACTACTCATCCGAGACGCCTAACGGTTGAGTTGAGCGGCGCGCGCGCCGACGTATGGACTTGGCACTTTATCCCTCTCGCGTCCGCTCGAACGAAGTGTTAGGCATCACCGCGATCGTTGCCTTGCGTGCGCTGTTGCGGCTTATCGCTGCGCTGTGCACCCATAATCGAGCCCAGCACAAGTCCGATACCGGCACCAAGGCTGATGCCGATTGCCAAGTTGTCAAACGCGATTCCGAGCGCGGTGCCGATGCCTGCGCCCAACGCGATGCCAACTCCGAGATAATGTTGTCGTTTCGCTTCCATGTCATCTGGCATGACGCCTCCGTGATGCCTAACGATTGAGTTGAGCGGCGCGCGCGCCGATGTATGGGCTTGGCACTTTATCCCTCAAGCGTCCGCTCCAACGAGGTGTTAGACGTCACTTGCGCCATTGCCCTGAGCTGCTCGTTGTTCTA
>JAEYUC010000039.1 GCA_023433705.1 Pseudomonadota bacterium | reverse complement strand
GCTCCGCGCCGATCGTCGTGCAGTCGATGACGAATACCGATACCGCCGACATCGAAGGCACCGCGCAGCAGATCAAGGCGCTGGCGCGCGCCGGCTCCGAGCTCGTGCGCATCTCGGTGAACGAGGCCGCGGCCGCCGCGGCGGTGGCGCCCATCCGCGACCGTCTCGCGCAGCTCGGCGTCGGCGTGCCGATCATCGGCGACTTCCATTTCAACGGACACAAACTACTGCGCGAGCATCCCGAATGCGCCGAGGCGCTCGCCAAGTACCGCATCAACCCGGGCAACGTGGGTCGCGGCAGCAAGCGCGACCCGCAGTTCGCGGAGATGATCGAGCTCGCCTGCCGCTACGGGAAGCCCGTGCGCATCGGCGTCAACTGGGGCTCGCTCGACCAGGAACTGCTCACGCGCATGATGGACGAGAACAACGCGCGTCCGGAGCCGCTGTCCGCGCAGGAGATCATGCGCGAGGCGGTCGTCGCGTCGGCAATCGAAAGCGCGGCGCGTGCGGTCGAGCTCGGCCTGCCTCGCGACCGCATCATCCTGTCCGCGAAAGTTTCCGGCGTGCAGGACCTGATCGCGATCTACCGCCGGCTCGCCGCGCGCTGCGACTATCCACTGCACCTCGGGCTCACCGAGGCCGGCATGGGCAGCAAGGGCATCGTCGCCTCGACCGCCGGCATGTCCGTGCTGCTGCAGGAAGGCATCGGCGACACGATCCGCGTGTCGCTCACGCCCGAGCCCGGCGGCGATCGCACGAACGAGGTGATCGTCGCGCAGGAGATCCTGCAGACCATGGGCCTGCGTTCGTTCATTCCCATGGTGGTGGCCTGCCCCGGCTGCGGCCGCACGACCAGCACGTATTTCCAGGAACTCGCGCAGTCGATCCAGTCCCACATCCGGCACCGCATGCCGGAATGGCGCAAGTCCTACGAAGGCGTGGAAGACATGACGGTTGCGGTCATGGGCTGCGTGGTGAATGGTCCGGGCGAGAGCAAACACGCGAACATCGGCATCTCGCTGCCCGGCACGGGCGAGCGGCCGGTGGCGCCCGTGTACATCGACGGCGAGAAGGGCCCGACGCTCAAGGGCGAGCGCATCGCCGAGGAGTTCCAGGAGCTGGTGGAGCAATACGTAGCGCGGCGTTACGCGCGCAAGGACGACGTCGCCACCACCGCGGAGGTCGTATGACGAGCATCGGCAGCAACGACGACACCCTGATCAACAAGAAATGCGTGCCCTGTCACGGCGGCGTGAGTGCGCTCACCCCCGACGAAGCGAAGCGCATGCTCAGCCGGCTCGTGAGCAGCGAAAAGGACGGCTGGCAGATCGTCGAGGACGGCAAGGCCATCAAGCGTGAGTTCAAGTTCCCCGATTTCTACCGCACGATGAGCTTCGTGAACGCCGTCGCGCACATCGCGAACGTCGAAGATCACCATCCCGACATCGAATGCGGCTGGGGCTATGCGCGCATCCGCTATCAGACCCACGCCATCGGCGGCTTGCACGAGAACGATTTCATCTGCGCCGCGAAGATCGACGCGCTCGGGTGATGGGGGACATTCCCATTACCGCAGCACGAGCTTCAGGCGGTTCGTGAACGACGACATCGTTCGCGAGAACGAACCGGCCCCGCTTCCGTATGCGGACTGGGCGAACGCCTCGTGGCAGCCGCCCTTGCCGAGGTAGATGCGGTAATGACGCAGCTTCCTGGCGGCTTCCGGAGTCAGTGACGCTTTCTGTAGATAGGCCTTGAGCGCGGGCGAATCCTCCACCTCGGCGACGGCCATGTCGCAACCCTGGATCATCCCCGGCTTGCAGTCGGCGAACGGGGTGAAGCGGTGCCAGCTCAGCCGATGAAAATGGATGATGTACGGCGGCAGGTCCGTCATCGCGATGGTCAGCAGCGACTCGACATCGTTCAGGGAAAACGAGCAGCTCTCGAATCTCTCCGAGTCCATCGTGGGCAGCAGGATGCGGGGGACGACGTTGATCGCCATGCGCGGCGAGTATCGCCAAGGAGCCGGCGGAACGCCGCAATCGCCCACTGAAAACTGGCGCTATGTCTCGAAATCCGCCGGGCCGGCGCGACCTAACTTGCGCGTTTCGCTTCGAAGCGCAGCAGGTACAGTCCGCTGCCGATGATCACGGCGGCGCCGATCAGCGTGCTCCACGCCGGGATCGCCGCCCAGACCAGAAGGTCGATCGTCATCGCCCACGCGAGCCCGGAGTATTCGAGCGGCGCCACGGTTGCGGCGGGCGCACGCCGGAAAGCCTCCGTCACCCCCCACTGCCCCACCGCGCCCGAGAATGCGACGCCGAGGATGATCCAATAGTGCTGCGCCTGGATCGGCTGCCACCCGGGCAGCGCGATGGCGGTCGCACCGATGGCCAGCATGCAGGTCATCCAGAACATCATCGACTGGGTGCTGTCGGTGCGGCCGAGAATGCGCACCAGCACCGACGACAAGGCGTAACACAACGCGGTGCACAGCACCGCGAGCGTACCCAGGAGCCCGAAGCCCTGGGTCTCCGGCTTGAGCACGATCAGCACGCCCGAGAACCCGACGAAGATCGCGAGCCATTGGGCGCGTCCGACCCGCTCGCCCAGCAGGAAGATCGAGAGGATCGCGATCATCAGCGGCGCGACGAAGAACAGCGAGTACGCCTTCGCGAGCGTCAACTCCCGCAGCGCGAACACGAACGAGATCATCATCAAGACCGACAGGACGCCGCGCGCGATGTGCAGCGGCCAGCGCACGCGCACGAGTTGCCCGAGACCGCCCGAGTACCAGGCCCACACGAAAACCACGGGCAAGGCGGCGGCGCCGCGCAGTGACGCCACCTGCGCCGCGGAATAATGCGCGGTGAGCAGCTTCAGGCCCGTGTCCATGAACGCGAACGCGCCGGAAGAGATGAGCATCGCCGTCATGCCGGCGAGCCGGTCGTGCCGCGATACCATCAACGGGCCGCGTCGGGCAGTTCGCCCGCGAGGCCGAGTGCGCGTTCGATGAACAATCGTTTTGCGAGCGCCGACTTGCCGACCCACGGCAGCCCGCGTTGCGCGAGCTGCGCGATCCGTCCGCTGCCGCGCGCGAGCAGCCGGTCGAAGACGTCTATCGCGCCGCTCATGATGTCGTTCTCCGAGCGCCGCCAGCGTTCGTAACGCCGCAGCAACCGTTCCGCGCCCGGATCCTCGTGCTCGCGCACGCCGTCGGCGATCACGTCGGCGAGCGCGGCCGCATCGAGCAGGCCAAGGTTGGCGCCCTGCCCCGCGAGCGGATGCACGACGTGCGCCGCATCGCCGACCAACGCGACGCGCGGACACGCGTAGTGCTCCGCCTCGATGCGCCACAGTGGAAACTCGAGTCGCTTGCTCGCGAGCTTCACCGCGCCGAGCACACCATCGGAATCCTCCAGCAACGCGTGCTCGAACTGCTCGGGCGTCGCGGCGAGCATCCTGCGCGCGCGCTCGGTGGGTATGGACCAGACGATCGAGCTCGTGCCGTCCGCGAGCGGCAGGAACGCGAGCGTTCCATCGCCGAGAAAACGCTGCCACGCGGTGTGCTGGTGCGGCCGCGCCGTCGAAACGTTCGCGACGATCGCGATCTGCCCGTAGTCGGTGCGTCGCGCGGAAAGTCCGGCGAGCTCGCGCACGCGCGACCGCGCGCCGTCCGCGCCCACGACCAGCCGCGCCGTGAATTCGCGCGCGCCGCTGCGCAGCCGCACGACTTCCTGCACCTGCTCGAGCGCATCCACCTCGCATTCCTCGAGCACGATGCCCGCGCGCCGCGCGGCGCCGGCAAGCGCGGCCTGCAAGGTGTTGTTCTGCACGATCGCGCCCAGGTCGGGCTCGCCCGCTTCCGCGGCGTCGAAGGCCAGCGCATCGCCGCCGTGCGGCGGCACGTCCGCATGCCACACCTGCATGCGTTCGTACGGCGTCGCCTGGCGCGCGACGTCTTCCCAGGCGCCGGCGGCGCGCAGGATCCGCTCGCTGGCGCGCGACAGCGCGAACACGCGCAGGTCGAGCGGCGGCGGATTCGCGGCGTCGAACGATTCGGGGATGCGGCGATCGAGCACGGCGATGCGCGCTCCCGGGATGATCGCCTCGCGCGCGAGCAGCACGGCGGTCGCGAGGCCGATGGGACCTGCGCCGACGACCGCTATTTCGTACTGGGGCTTCACGCGCGGATTCATTCGAGAGGCAGCCCGCGCGCCAGGCGCGGCATCCGGCCCGCGAATCCCCAGCTCACGCGCGACAAGGCGCGCTTCGCGGTCGGGCTCATGTCGAACAGCAACAATCCGAAGTTGCGCACGACACCCAGCCCCGGCGCGTCGCTGCCGAAGAGTTTGACGAGGCCATCTGTGAAGCGCGTGACACCCTTGCGGTCCTCCTCGCGCCAGGCCGCGAAGCGCGCGAGCAGTTCGTCGAGACCTTCTCCGAAGCCGTCCGGGCGCGCGGCCTGGGCCAGCATCTCGGCGAGCGTCGCCGCGTCGCGCAGCCCGAGATTGAAACCCTGTCCCGCCACCGGATGCAGCGCCTGCGCGGCGTTCCCGACCAGCACCACGCGCCCCGACACCGTTCCGGTCGCGCGCGACAGCGCCAGTGGATAGGTATTGCGGCGGCCGATCTTCGTGAAGCGCCCTGCCCGCCAGCCGAACGCCGACATGAGCTCGGTGGCGAAGGCCGAATCGTCGAGCGCGAGCAGTTCCTTCGCACGTTGCGGGCGCACCGCCCAGACGACGGTATATCCGCCGCCGGCGGTCGGCAGGACCGCGAGCGGCCCCGAGGCGGTGAAACGTTCGAACGCCTCGCCCTTGTTAGGCCGGTCGGTATGGGTGTTCACGACGATGGCGACCTGGCCGTAGTCCTCGATGTCCGCGTCGATGCCCGATTGCGCGCGCAACAGCGAACCCGCGCCGTCGGCCGCGACGGCCAGCGCCGCGTGCACGGCTTCCTTCTCGCCGCCGCGCGACACCTCGAGCACCACTCCATCGGGCCGCAGGGCCGCGCCGGTCAGTTCGGCCGGCACGGCGAGTTCGATGTTGGACGCCTTGCGCAGCTCCTGCCACAACGCGCGGCCGATCACGCGGTTCGGCACGACGTAGCCGAACGCGGGCACGCCCTGCTCCTTGCTGTCGAGCCGCGCGACACCGAAGCGCCCCGCATCGGAGACGTGTATCGAACGGATCGCACTGGCATCCGGCGCCATCGCGGCCCAGCATCCCAGGGAATCGAATATCTGGCGCGAGCCGTTGCCGAGCGCGGTGGTGCGTTCGTCGAAGCTGGGCTGCGCGGCCGAATCGTGCGCCACGCCCTCGATCAGCAGCACCTTCAGACGCGTACCGCGCAGCGCGAGCGCGAGGCTGGCGCCTACCATGCCGCCGCCGACGATCGCGATGTCTGCCCTGTTCATCGTTGGAAGGTCATGCGGCCGAGGCCATGAGCCGCTCGATGGCGACGGGTTCCTTCGGCACGCCATCGGTCAGCACTTCGCATCCATCGCGCGTGACGACGACGTCGTCCTCGATCCGGATGCCGATGCCGTGGAATTCCTTCGGCGCGCCCGAGGTCCCGGGCGCCACGTAAATGCCGGGCTCGATGGTCAGCGCCATGCCGGGCTCGAATACGCGCCATTCATCGCCGATCTTGTAGTCGCCGACGTCGTGCACGTCCATGCCCAGCCAGTGGCCGGTGCGGTGCATGAAGAACTTGCGATACGCGCCCGTCTCCTCGAGCTTGGCGACGCGACCCTTCAGCAGGCCCGCCTTCACGAGGCCCTGTGTGATCACGCGCACCGCCGCCTCGTGCGGCTCGTTCCAGTGATTACCCGGCTTCACGCGCGCGATGGCGGCCTTGTTGGCCTCGAGCACGATCTCGTACAGCGCGAGCTGCGCGGGCGTGAAGCGTCCGTTGACCGGGAACGTGCGCGTGATGTCGGAGGCGTAACACTCGACCTCGCAACCCGCGTCGATGAGCAGGACGTCGCCGTCGCGCAGGGGCGCGTCGTTCTCGCGGTAATGCAGGATGCAGCTGTTGGCGCCGCCACCCACGATGGGCAGGTACGACAGGTCCGCGTTGTGCATGCGGAACTCGTGCACGATCTCGGCCGCGATTTCGTATTCGAGGCGGCCCGGTGTACACGCACGCATGGCGCGCACGTGCGCCTGCGCCGCGATGCGCGCCGCCTCGCGCATCGTGTCGACTTCGGCGCGGCTCTTGAAGAGGCGCATGTCGTGCAACACGTGATCGAGCGCGACGATTTCCTGCGGCGGATGCCGGCCATTACGCGCCTGCGTGCGCAAACCGTTCACCCAACCGACCACGCGTTGGTCGAATTCCGGGTGCGTGCCCATCGCGTAGTACACCTTGGCGCGGTTCTCGAGCAGCCCGGGCAGGATCTCGTCGATGTCGGTGATCGGGAACGCGTGATCGGCGCCGAAGTTGCGCACCGCGCCCACGGGACCCGCGCGTTTGCCGTCCCAGGTTTCGCGCGCGGGGTCGCGATCGCGCACGAACAGGATGTATTCACCCTGGGGGCGCCCGGGAATGAGTACCGCGACGGACTCCGGCTCCGCGAAACCCGTGAGATAGAAGAAGTCGCTGTCGGGTCGATAGG
The DNA here is from genome assembly GCA_023433705.1 of Pseudomonadota bacterium. Classification (GTDB taxonomy): domain Bacteria; phylum Pseudomonadota; class Gammaproteobacteria; order Steroidobacterales; family Steroidobacteraceae; genus CADEED01. The sequence continues at coordinate 50,488 of JAEYUC010000039.1, read as the reverse complement.
CGTATTCGACGTCGTTGTTGCGCAGACGCACGGGCGCGGTCGGAACGATGGCGATCGAGTCGCGGCCCATCAGCTTCGCGAGTGCGCGGCGGCGCCGCTTGAACTCCTCGCGCGGCATCGCCGCCGGTCGCGCCGGCTTCACCGGCGTCGTGGAACGCGAGCCTGACTTCTTCTGCATGAAATCCTCTTCAATGGAGCGACATACCCTCGGGCGGAGGCTCCTGCCCGCGCGCCGGCGCGAGCTCGACAAACAACAACTGCACGCCGACGCGCACGAATTCGACAACCTCGGCGAACGCGATTTCGTTTTCCTCGTTCTCCTCGCCCGCATCGACGCCGACGTGCGTGATCTCGGTCAGGTCGCGAATGATCTCGCCGGCCTCGGCGGAAACCTTGCCGGGATCGGGCGTGGTGCCGGAGCCGAGTCCATACAGGAACCCCTGGCACCACAATGACAGCGCGCCGGCCCGCTCACTGAGCGAGGTGTCGTCATCCGGAAGCAGCGGCGCGAAATCGGCGTCGTTGCCGACCAGCGTGCGCACCATCGAGTCGTAGACGTTCTGCAGCACCGAGCTCTGCAACACCGCTTCGTCGGCGGATTCGTCCGGGAGGATTTCGCGCAGCCATTCGATGAGGCCGTAGTCGCGGGAACTGCACAGGGCGCCGGCCAGGGTGCCGTGGGCCTCGGATGGCTCGGGAAGTGCGTGCGCGTCGCGCAGCACGCGCTCGAACTGATCGTAAGTTGCGGCCAACATGGGGGAATTATGCCCCGAATTTGCCCCCACGAACGCGGAGCCCTATAGTCCCGCGCCATGAACGACAACAATAAAGAAACCGCAATCAGCGCGAAATCCGGCTTCGACGCGGAATTCGCGCGCCTCGAGCACCGCGTCGAGGAACTCCTCCTCGTGGTGGAAGCCCTCAAGGAGGAGAACCGGGCCCTGCGTCAGCGCCAGGAATCGCTCGCGGCCGAACGCTCCGCGTTCGCGCAGCGCAACGACCAGGTACGCGCGCGCGTGGAGGCCATGATCGGCCGCCTCAAGACCATGGAGCACACTGCGTGAGCGAAAAGGAAACGGCGCACGTCACCGTGCGCATCCTCGAGAAGGAGTACTTCGTTTCCTGTCCTTCCGACGAGCGAGCCGATCTGCTCGACTCGGCCGAATACCTGAACAAGAAAATGCGTGAGATCCGCGACACCGGCAAGGTCGTAGGCGCGGATCGCATCGCCGTGATCGCGGCGCTCAACATGGCCAACGAACTGCTGCGCCTGCGCAAGCAGGAGAGTGAATTGCAGGGTCCCGTGAGCGGACGCGTGAAGCACATGCGCGAGCGTGTCGAGAACGCGCTACAGAGAACCCGCCAGCTTGATTTGTGAAGTGGGCACGTGCCCGTTTATCAAACGCACTTGCATCACTCTTTAAGCCGCCGCTGTGGCGGCGTACATGAAAATCAAGTCCTCGTCGCCAACGTTTTCTTCTGACTTACGTCGCATTCCTACAGATGGGATGTAGTAGAGTGTCCGTGCGCTGCCTGTGGTGTTCGACAGCGGGTCGGGTTACCTCTCGACCGTAATGTAAACGCCCAGGGACCATGCCTTTCCGGCAGTACTGTGCAAGTCCGCTTCGAGCGGAAAGCCTTAAATGTCGGGGCCGGTCCCACCTTGTTGCTCTGGTTCGAGAGCAACGGCTCGCACCGGCATTTACGGGTAGCGCTTTTCTCTTCCCCGCATCGTGTTGACGAAGCAATCCCTTCGCAAGCAACTCCTCGCCCAGCGGCGCGCCGTTCCGCCCGCTGAACGCATGCGTGCCGCGCACGCGGTCGCCGAGATCATCGGTCGGACACACTGGCTCGCACCGGGTAAACGCATCGGCCTGTACGCGTCGATGCCCCAGGAGCTGGGCACGCAACCCCTCATCGAACTCGCTACGCGACGTGGATGCCGCATCTACCTGCCCCGCATCACCAGCATGCGCAAGCGCTCCATGCGTTTCGTTCCCCTGAACCCGAACGCACGGCAACACGACTTCGGAATGCTGGAACCCGAGGGGGACGAATGGACCAGTGCGCGGTTCCTCGACACCATCTTCTGCGCGGGCGTCGGTTTCGACCGGCGCGGCGCGCGACTGGGTCATGGCGCGGGCTTCTACGACCGCGCGCTCGAGTTCCGCAGGATGCGCGAACACTGGCGCGGCCCGCGGCTGGTCGGTCTCGCCTATTCTTTCCAGGTCGTGGACCACATTCCCGTGACGCCCAACGACGTATTCATGGATCTGCTCGTCACGGACAGGGGAATCGATGAACTACTGGCTCATGAAGACCGAGCCGTCGACGTTCGGAGTCGATGATCTCGCGAAAAAGCCGCGCAAACGCGCGATGTGGGACGGGGTGCGCAATTACCAGGCTCGCAACATGCTGCGAGACGACTTCAAGAAGGGCGATCTCGCGTTCCTCTATCACTCGAGCACCGATGAGACCGGCGTCGCCGGGATCATGGAGGTCGTGCGCACCGCGTATCCCGACCCGACGGCATTCGAAAAGAAGAACGCGCATTACGATGCGGGCAGTGATCCGGCGAATCCCCGCTGGTATGTCGTCGACGTGCAACTGAAACGCCGCCTGAAGCGCGTGATCACGCTCGAAGAACTTCGCAAACACGAGACGCGCGAACTAGATGGGATGCTGCTGCTCCGACGTGGCAACAGACTGTCGATCACGCCGGTGAGCGAGGCTCATTGGAAGTTCATCCTCTCGCTCGAGTGATGGTCATGATGAGTGTCGATGTGAATGCATCAACGATTCTCGACAACCCTTGCTTGAATTTTGTCAACGCCTGCGTATACTCGGCCTCGGACTAACCCGTAACTACTGGAGATGTGCCATGGCGAAAGCCAAGAAGAAGGCCAAGAAGAAAGCCAAGAAGAAGTAATTCTGGCCTTGCAGACACGGCGGACGAGAAGAAATTCTCGTCCGCCGTTTAGTTTCTGAAGACAATGCCCGCGCAAGCGGGCATTGTCGTTTCAACGGTCCGCGATTCTGGAGAGCATTCGTGAACAACGCGCAAAACACTGGAAAACAAGCTGCGGCGCGCGCTGCGCTCGAATTCGTCGAAGCCGGAAAGGTGCTAGGCGTCGGCACCGGCTCGACGGTCAACTATCTCATCGAAGAGCTCGCCCGGCAGCGCATGCCTCTCGCCGGCGCCGTGTCGAGCTCCAACGGATCCACTGAGAGATTGAAGGCCGCCGGTATCCCGGTGCTCGATCTGAACGACGTCGGAGAGATCGACACCTACATCGACGGGGCCGATGAAACCAACCATCGACGTCAGCTCATCAAGGGCGGCGGCGCCGCCCTGACCCGCGAGAAGATCATCGCGGCGGCGTCCCGCCGCTTCGTTTGCATCGCCGACGAGGGGAAGCTGGTGGATACCCTGGGAACGTTTCCGCTGCCGGTGGAAGTGATCCCGATGGCGCGCTCCTATGTGAGCCGCAAGCTCGGCGAACTGGGCGGACGCCCGGTGTGGCGCGCGAACGTCGTCACCGACAACGGCAATCACATCCTCGATGTGCACGACATGCGCATTGCGGATCCGGTGACTCTCGAAAACACGATCAACCAGATCACCGGCGTCGTGACGGTGGGGTTGTTTGCCGCTCGCCCCGCGGATCTCGTGATCCTTGGCGGATCCAGTGGAGTGAGACGCTTCTAACCCGGGGAGCGGACGTCCGGGCACTGTCCGCTGTCCGCGTACGGACAGGGATTGATTCCCTCAGCCCATCGATCGATGGGATCGCAGTCCAACTGAATTCAATCGCTTAGGCGCCGCATGCGCCATCGCATGGCCATTGGCACGGCGCGTGCTTTGGTCATGGCATGACGCTGCTATTACGCGATGTATCGATGCGCGGTACCCAGGCCCAGGACCGGACGGTGGGCCTTCCGGTCAGCCGCCGCGAACAACTGCGTCGACACCTGCGCCGTTACGGGTGGATCGCCGCGGCGGCATTGGTGCTGCTGGTCGCGGCCATCGTTTCCATACGCGCGTGGTTGTCTTCCGAGAAAGTCATTCCGCGCGAGCGGCTGCGCGCCGCCGTCGTCGAGCGTGGGCCCTTCGTTCGTGACGTCGCGGCGACCGGCATCGTCGTCGCGGCCGTGAGCCCTACCCTGTTCGCGGAAGCGCCGGGGACAATCACTTACAAGGTGCGCGCGGGCGACGCGGTCAAGGCCGGGGACGTCCTCGGGTCGGTCGAGAGCGCCGCGCTCATGAACGAATACGAACGCGAACGCGCCGAACTGGTGGGTGCGGAAGCGGCCCTCAACCGGCAGGCCATCGAAGTCCGCCGCACGATCCTCAAGAGCCGCCAGGACAGCGACCTCGCGAAGGTGCAGATCACCGCGGCCGAACGTGAGTACAAGCGCGCCGAAGATGCCTGGGGCATCCACGTCATCCCGGAACGCGACTACCTGCGCGCGCGCGACGACCTCGAAACGGCGAAGCTCAACTACGCCCACGCCATCGATACGGCGAATCTCGAGAAGGACAGTCTCGAGCTCGAACTGCGCAGCCAGCGCGCCCAGCGCGATGCACAGGCCCTCCTGGTGGCCCGGCTGCGCGAGCGTGTCGACGGCCTCACGCTCACCTCCCCCGTCAGTGGCGTCGTGGCGACGCTCGCGCAGGTCGAGCGCGCGCAGGTCGCCGAGAACGCGCCGCTCGTGACAATCGTCGATCTGTCCGCGCTCGAGATCGAGTTCCAGGTCAGCGAGAGTTACGCCAACGAGATCCGCGCCGGCATGAATGCGGAGGTCACGCTCGACGGCCGCAAGCTGGTGGGCACGGTCGCCGGCATCTCGCCCGACGTGCGCAATTCACAGGTGACGGGCCGCGTGCGTTTCGCCGAGCAGCCGAAGAGCCTGCGCCAGAACCAGCGCGCCTCCGTCCGCATCGTCCTCGACGAGCGCAACGATGTGCTCAAGGTGGCCCGCAGCCCGTTCCAGGATTCGCAAACGCGCTTCGTCTACGTGGTGCGCGACGACGAGGCCATCCGGGTCCCCGTCGAATTCGGCGCCGCGGCGATCGGTGAAATCGAAATCCGCACTGGGCTCGCCGTAGGCGACAGCGTCGTGCTCTCCGACATGCGGGACTACAAGGACGCGCCCAGCGTCCTCATCGGTAACTGAGTCAATTCTCAAAAAGAGGAAGGGTCCATGCTCTCCATGACGAACGTCAGCAAAGTGTTTCGTACCGACCTGATCGAGACGCACGCGCTGCGCAATTTCTCGCTGTCGGTCAAGGCGGGCGAATTCCTCGCGGTCACGGGCCCGTCGGGCTCCGGCAAGACCACGTTCCTGAATATCGCGGGCTTGCTCGAGCCCTACGACACGGGGACCTATCAACTCGACGGCGTCGACGTGACCACCTTGTCGGACGACGCGCGGTCGGGACTGCGCAACCAGAAGATCGGCTTCATCTTCCAGAGCTTCAACCTGATGCCCGATCTCAATGTCTACGACAACGTCGACGTGCCGCTGCGCTACCGGCGCATGAAATCCGCGGAGCGCGACCAGCGCATCCGGAACGCACTCGAGATCGTGGGGCTCGCGTCGCGCATGAATCACATTCCCGCGCAGCTTTCGGGCGGCCAGCAACAGCGCGTCGCGATCGCACGCGCCATTGCCGGGGATCCCAAGCTGGTGCTCGCCGACGAGCCCACGGGAAACCTGGATTCCCTCATGGCGCGCCAAGTCATGGACCTGCTCGAGAAGATCAACGAGATGGGGACCACCATCATCATGGTCACGCACGACCCCGAGCTCGCGCGCCGCGCGCATCGCAACGTCCAGGTGGTGGACGGACAGATCTCCGATTTCAAACCCTATGAATCGCACGCCGCGGCGGCCGCCGGGCATGCGCACGTCAAGGCAGTCGAAAACACGGCCGGAGCCTGAAATGTTGTCCTATTACGTTCGCCTCGCGTTGGCGAGCTTCCGGCGCAATCCGGGACTCACGGCATTGATGGTGCTGGCCATCGCGCTCGGCATCTCGGTTTGCATGATCACGCTCACCAGCTACCGCGCCGCCGCACACAACCCGGCCGGCGAACGCGGCAAGGTGATCTTCGCCGCCTCGCTCGACAGCTGGGATCCCGACCAGCCCTACGATGAAGACGACAAATCGCTCGCGCCGAGCCTGCTGACCTATCGCGACGCGATGGCGCTGTACGCCTCCGACATCCCGGACCGGAAAGTCATGATGTACAAGGGCGGCGGTATCCTCAGCCGCGGCGACAAGGGCATGGATCCCGAGTACGTCTCGACGCGCATGACGACCGCGGACTTCTTTCCGATGTTCGAGGTGCCATTCCTGTTCGGCGGTCCCTGGGATGCGAAGGCCGACGCGGGTCCCGAGCCGGTCATGATCCTCAGCAAGGAGACCAACGAGAAGGCCTTCGGTGGCGAGAACAGCGTGGGGAAAACCGTGCGCTGGCATGACCGAGAATTTCGCGTGATCGGCGTTCTCGATGACTGGACGCCCGCGCCGAAATACTTCGACGTGAGCAATGGCTCGTTCAACGACAACGAGGGTGCCTACGTGCCCGTCGCCTGGGGTCCGATCCTGGAGATGGGCAGTCACGGCAACACCAATTGCTGGAAGACCGAAAACATCGACAACTTCCAGGCCTTCCTGAATTCGGAGTGCGTCTGGGTGTTCGACTGGTTCGAGATTCGAAGCCCGGAGAAGCAGCGTGCCTTCCGCGAGTTCCTCGACAACTACGTCATCGAGCAGAAGAAGCACGGTCGATTCGCCCGGCCCCTGAACAATTACCTGTACGACGTCGACGGTTGGCTCAAGCGCAACAAGGTGGTCGACGACGACAACAAGGCGATGCTGGTGCTGGCATTCGCCTTCCTCGCCGTGTGCCTGGTCAACACGGTGGGCCTGCTGCTCGCGAAGTTCCTCAACGCGGCGCCGGCCGCGGGCGTACGGCGTGCGCTCGGCGCCAGCCGGCGGGACATTTTCTTCCAGCATCTGACCGAGGCGGGACTCGTCGCGCTGGTGGGTGGCCTCGTCGGCGGGTTGCTGGGTTGGAGCGGTGTGTGGGCGATGCGCGCCTGGTACTCGCACTTCCTCGATGCCCCGCTCAATTTCCTGCCGTTCGACGGAATGAACTTCCTGATCGTCGTCACCATCGCGGTGCTCGCCGGGCTCGTCGCCGGCCTGTACCCCGCCTGGCGTATCGGGCGCGCGGCGCCCGCCTCCTACCTGAAGGTGCAGTAATGGGCCTCCGACCAATTCTCTCCGCGCTGGGACGCAATCGCGCCGGCGCCATCCTGGTGGCATTGCAGATCGCGATCACGCTCGCGATCGTCGTGAACGCCATCTATCTCACCCAACAGCGCGTCAGCAAGGTCGGGCGTCCGAGCGGCATCGACGACCAGAACATTTTCTGGTTCTCCGCCGAGGGATTCGAAAAGGATTTCGACTTCATCGCGATGGTGCGCGACGACATGGCGCTGCTGCGGCAGATGCCGGGGGTCGTCGACGTGGCGCCCATGCACCAGGTGCCGCTCACCGGCAGCGGCAGTTCCTCGGGCTACTACTCTCTGCCCGACAAGAAGGGCAAGGACTCTCCGGCCGCCTATTACCGCACCGACGAACACGGCCTGACGGCATTGGGCCTGAAGCTGGCGGACGGGAAGAATTTCGATGCAACTATGGTCGAGTGGATGGCGAAGGACGAACAAGGGCAGCCGCCGAATGCCGTCGTGAGCCGCGGCTTCGCCGAGGCGCTGTTCCCCGGCGAAAAGAACCTGGCTGACAAGGTTTTCTACGACTCGCAGAGCAAGCCCATCCGCATCGTCGGCGTCATCGATCACATGCATGGTTCGTGGGTGGGTTGGGACAAGGTGGACCGCGCGATGCTGGTCCCGCGTGTCTCGGACTACACGCGCTACGTCGTGCGCACGAAGCCCGGTGAGCTCGATCGCGTCATGAAGGAGACCGAGACCGCGTTGCGCAAGCGCGATCCGAACCGCGTGATCGGCAAGCTGCGCAAGTTGTCCGACGACAAACAACGCAGCTACTCCGGCGACATGATGATGGCGTTCACGCTGGCGGTGGTGACCGGGCTGGTGCTGGTGTTCAGCTCGCTCGGCATCTTCGGCCTCGCGACTTTCAACGTGAACAACCGCACGCGCCAGATCGGAACGCGGCGCGCGATCGGCGCCCGCAAGATCGACATCGTGAAGTACTTTCTCGCCGAGAACTGGATCGTGACGACGGTCGGAGTGGTAGTTGGGTGCTGCCTCGCGCTGGCCGCCGGCTACTGGCTTTCCACCCAGTACCAACTCCCGCGGCTCGATCTCTACTACCTGATCGGCGGTGTCCTCGGGCTCTGGACACTGGGCCAACTCGCGGCCTGGCAGCCCGCGTTGCGCGCCGCAAAAGTCTCGCCGGCGATGGCTACCCGAAACGTGTGATCCCAGGGGACCCATAACACGCCAGAAAATCATGACCCCCGTTTGCAACCCTGGAACAGGCCCGCGCGTCTTAGCCATGCCCTCAGCTCCATCGACCCTCGAGGATCGCCTGGCTCACCGCACGGTACTGGTTGCCGACGATAACGAGGCCGTACGTACGGCCTTCCAGGTCCTGTTGTCCCTGCACGGGGCGCGGGTGCTCGGCGCTTCATCTCCCGCCGAAGCACTCGCGACCGTGCGCTCCCAGGAAGTCGACCTCGTCATCCAGGACATGAATTTCCAGCGCGACGCCACGTCCGGCGAGGAAGGCATCGCGTTGTTTCGCGAATTGCGCGCATTACATCCGGACGTGCCCGTGATCCTGCTCACCGCATGGACGCACCTCGAGACCGCGGTCGATCTCGTGAAGGCCGGCGCGGCCGATTACATCGCGAAGCCCTGGGACGATGCCCGCCTGTTGACGACCGTCCGCAATCTGCTCGACCTGCGCGCGGCCGTGGAGGAGAACGTCGCGACGCGCGCCCGGCGGGCCGAGGCGCGCGCCGCGTTGGCGGAGCGTTACGACCTGCGCGGAATCATCTGCGAAAGCGACGCGATGCTCACGGTCACATCCTTGGCGGCGCACGTCGCGCATGCCGACGTGCCGGTCTTGATCACGGGTCCCAACGGCGCCGGCAAGGAAGTGCTCGCCGATCTCGTGCATGCGAACTCCACGCGCCGCGACAAGGCCTACGTCAAGGTGAACGCGGGCGCCCTGCCCGACCAGCTCGTCGAAGCGGAGCTGTTCGGCACGGAGTCCGGCGCGTTCACGGGAGCGAAGGCGCGGCCCGGGCGCTTCGAGGCCGCCGACGGTGGCACGCTGTTCCTCGACGAGATCGGCAACCTGCCGCCCGCGGGCCAGGCAAAACTACTGCGCGTGTTGCAGACCGGCGAATACGAACGGCTGGGCAGCAATACGACTCGAAAGGCCGACGTACGCGTGATCGCGGCCACCAACCTGCCGCTGCGCGATGCGATGCGCGAGGGCCGATTCCGCGAGGATCTCTACTACCGCCTGTCCGTCATCGAGCTCACGCTGCCGCCGCTGGCGGAGCGCCGCGACGACGTGTTGCCGCTGGCGCGCGCCTTCCTCGACAAGGGCGTGCGGCTCACGGGCGACGCGGAACGCGCCTTGCTCAACTATTCCTGGCCGGGAAACGTCCGCGAGCTACGCAACGTGCTGCAACGCGCGGCGCTGCTCGCCGGCGCCGCACCCCTCTCCGCGGCGACGTTGAACCTCCCGGCCGTTTTACCCGCGCGCTCGGACGAGCCCGTGCTCGACCGCGTCACCATCGAACGCACCTTGAGCGAGTCGGGCCACGTCGTGGCGCAGGCGGCGCGACAGCTCGGCATCAGCCGTCAGGCGCTGTATCGCCGCATGGAAAAGCTCGGGATCAAGGAGTCTCCGGGCCGCTGAGGCCCGTGACCCGGGGACCCTCGAAATGCGCTGGCGCTTCTCCATGGCCGGCTGGGCCACATTGTGGTTGTGGTGCGTCGCGCTCCTCGGCGCGTTGGTCTACGTCTTCGCCGCGCACTTCATCGATTCGCGCTGGCTCGCGGCGGCCGTCGCGGCGCTACTCCTCGCGCCATTGATCGCGTGGGCTGGAAACGCGATGACACGGCGCTGGCGCCGCGTCGCGCGCGCCCTCGCCGACGGCATATCGAGCCTCAAGGATCGCGACTTCAGCGTCAGCGTCACGAATCGCACGGCCGACGAGCTCGGCGAGACGGTCGATGCATACAACGGCATCGGCGACCGGCTGCGCGTCGAACGGCAGAGCCTGTACCAGCGCGAGCTCATGCTCGATACCGTCATCCAGAGCACGCCCCTCGCGCTGGTGCTCACCAACGACTCGGATGCCGTGTTGTACTCCAACGCGACCGCGCGCCAGCTTTTCGCCGGTGGCCGCAGGCTCGAAGGAGAACGCTTCACGCGCTACCTCGAAGCGTCCCCGCCGCCCATGCAGGAAGCGATACAACGCGGCGGAGACACGTTGTTCACGCTCGAGCTCGGCGGCGAGCCGCAGATCTACCACGTGTCGCAGCGCCGCTTCCTCCTGAACTCGATGCCGCACCGGCTGCTGCTGCTCAAGCAGCTCACGCGAGAGATCAACTCGCAGGAAGTCGCGACCTGGAAGAAGGTGATCCGCGTGATCGCGCACGAGCTCAACAATTCGCTCGCACCGATTTCCTCGCTCGCGCATTCCGGGCGCATCCTCGCGGACGCGCCGCAGCCCGCGCAGTTGCACCGCGTGTTCTCGACCATCGAGGAGCGCGCGCGGCACCTGGCCGGATTCATCGACGGTTATGCGCAGTTCGCCAAACTCCCGCAGCCGCGGCTGGCGCCGGTTTCGTGGGAGGTGCTGATCGAGCGGCTGCGGGTCGTGTCCGCGTTCACGCTCGCCGGAGAATTGCCGCAACGTCCGGCGAGTTTCGATACGGCGCAGCTCGAACAGGCGTTGATCAACCTGCTCAAGAACGCGAGCGAGTCGGGATCGCGGCCCGTCGATATCGAGATCGCCGTCGCCGCGGTGCCCCGTGGATTCGCGATCGAGGTACGCGACCGCGGACCGGGATTCTCCCCCGGAGCGCTCGAGAATGCGCTGGTCCCCTTCTACTCGACCAAGCAGACCGGGACGGGGCTCGGGCTCACATTGTGCCGCGAAATCGTCGAGGCCCACGGCGGGCGCCTGCGCATCGCGAATCGGGATGGCGGCGGCGCGGCCGTGACGCTCTGGCTACCGGAAGGTAGTTAGTTCGGCGCGCCGCGGGCGAGACGGGGCATCCCCCGATCGCGTAAACTCGCCGCCCCATGCCGCCCGACATCCGGATCCGCCCGAGCACCCCGCAGGACCTCGAACCGATGGTGTCGATGGTCGAGCAGTACTGGCGCTTCGAATCCCTCGACGGATTCGACCGGACGGCGATCGGAACGCTCCTGCGCCGTGTCATGGACGATCCGCGATTGGGCCAGGGCTGGCTCGCGACAGTCGATGGGGCGCCCGCCGGATACCTGCTGGCCGTGTACGTGTTCAGCCTCGAATTCAAAGGCCTCACCGCCGAGATCGACGAATTGTTCGTCGCGCCGGAATATCGCAACCTTGGCCTTGGTGCCGGCCTGTTGTCCGTGGCGGAAGCGGAGTTTCGCGCGCGCGGCTGTACCAACGTGTTCCTCCAGCTTGGCCGGCGGAACGATAGCGCGCGAGAATTCTATCGGCGCCATGGATTCACGGAGCGCGCGGGTTTCGAACTGATCGACAAGATGCTCACCGGAGACAACGCATGAAATGCCGGACGCTCATCCCGCTCCTGCTGCTCGCAACCATCGCCCGCGCGCAGCACTCACCCTATGCGGGCGAACATCACCGCGCCATCAAGGCCCTCTCGACCGAAGAGCAGGCCGCGCTGCTCGACGGCAAGGGCATGGGCTTCGCGAAAGCCGCGGAGCTCAATGGTTATCCGGGCCCGCTGCACGTCATCGAGCTCGCGGAGCCGTTGAAATTGTCCGAATCACAACTGGCCGCCTCGCGCGACATCTTCGCGCGCATGCAGCGGGCGGCGCGCGCCGAAGGCACCGCGCTCGTCGAGGCCGAACGCGCCCTGGATGCGCTTTACGCGACGAAGACGGCGACACCGCGGCGGGTCGATTCGGAGCTTTCACGGATCGAAGCCATCCGCGCCCGGCTCCGCGCCGCGCACCTCAATGCACACCTCGAGCAGGCTGCGCTGCTCACTCCCGACCAGCTCACGCGCTACGCCGAGCTGCGCGGGTATCAAACCAACCATCATCCAGGACACTGAGCGAATGTACGACCTTTACATCGGCAACAAGAACTACTCCTCCTGGTCGCTGCGCCCGTGGGTGCTGATGCGCGAGCTGGGCATCCCGTTCCGCGAAAAGCAGGTGGTGTTCGGGCCGGATCCGAACGCGTTCCGCGTATTCTCGCCGACCGGCAAGGTCCCCTGCCTCGTCGACGGCGCGACGACGGTATGGGATTCGCTCGCGATCACCGAGTACGTCGGCGAGCGCCACCCAGGCGTATGGCCGTCGGATGCCGCCGCGCGCGCCATCGCGCGCTCGGCCGCCGCGGCGATGCACTCCGGATTTTTCACGCTGCGCGATATCTGCACGATGAGCTGCGGAATCCGCGTGAAACTGCACACTGTCAGTCCACCCTTGCTGCGCGATCTCGCGCGGCTCGAGGAACTGTGGGCCAATGGACTCGAGCGCTTCGGCGGTCCTTTCCTTGCCGGCGCGCGCTTCTGTGCAGTCGATGCGTTCTTCGCGCCGGTGGCGTTTCGTCTTCAGACCTATGAGCCTCCCGTGAACGCGACCGCACGCCGTTACGCCGCGCAGTTGTTGGCGCTGCCGTCGATGCAGGAGTGGTACACGGCCGCGCTGCGCGAGACCTGGCGCGACGAGCCGCACGACGCCGAGGCGCGCAGGGTCGGCGAATGGACCGCGGATCTGCGGGCTTCTTGATCGCGGCCCTGTTGCGATAACCTTCCGGCGCCGGCCGTTGCCGGTGCAGGGGGAATCGCATGTCGAAGTTGTTCCTGACGGCGGTCGTCGCCGCCCTCACGTTCGCGTCCTCACAACCCGCGCAGGCGGACACGCTGCGCAACGGGTTCTCCGTGGAGCGCCTCGGGCGCGTGGACGCGTTGCTGGATGGCTACGTGAACGAAGGCCGCATCGCGGGCATCGTGGCGCTGGTGCTGCGCGACGGGAAGCCGGTCTACCAGAAGGTGGTCGGCTGGGCGGACAAGGAAGCGAACCGGAAGATGGCGCTCGATACGGAGTTCCGCATCGCGTCCCAGACCAAGGCGCTCACGAGCGCGGCGATCCTCATCCTCATGGAGGAAGGCAAACTCTCGTTGAACGACCAGGCGGGCAAGTACATCCCGTCGTTCGCGAAAACCACGGTCGCGTCGCGCGAGAACATGTCGTCTGGCCTGGCCATCGTTCCCGCCAGACGGCCTATCAACCTCAAGGACCTGCTCACGCACACATCCGGATACTCGTACGGCACCAACCCGGACATCGCTTCCCAATACGAGGCCAAGGGGCTGGGTCCCGCGGCGGGTTGGGGCTGGTACTTCGCGGACAAGGACGAGCCCATCTGCGAATCGATGGAGCGCCTCGGCACGCTGCCGGCGGTATCGCACCCGGGTGATCAGTACGTCTACGGCTACAACACGGACATCCTGGGGTGCATCGTCGAGAAGGCGTCCGGCATGTCCCTGGCGGACTACCTGCAAAGCCGGATCTTCAAGCCGCTCGGCATGAAGGACACCCATTTCTTCGTACCGCCGGAGCAGCGCGACCGGCTCGCGACGGTTTACGGCAGCGACGCGGACGGCAAAGCCGTGAGGCAAGCCGAAGACGCGAAGGGCCAGGGCCATTACGTCGACGGACCGCGCAAGTCCTATTCCGGCGGCGCGGGCCTCGTATCCACGGCACGCGACTATGCGACGTTCCTCGAAGCGCTGCGTAACGGCGGCGCGCTCGGCAAGGTGCGCATCATGTCGCCGCACGCCGTGAAGCTCATGACGACCAACCAGGTCGGCACGATCCGCGGTGCGAACTCGACCGGGTTCGGGTTCGGCTTCGAGACCCACGACCGGTACGGTCCGGGAATGGAATCCGTCGGTTCGTTCGGCTGGGGCGGCGCCTACGGCACCTACTACCGGGTGGATCCGGAGGAACGCCTGGTGACCGTGCTCATGATCCAGATGTTGCCCAACAACACGGACATTCGGGACAAGTTCACCAGCTCTATCTACCAGGCATTGATCGACTGACGCGTCTGGAGGTATCGCTTTCCGATACCCGTCCTGACCGCTTGTTGGCCCCGCGGGACAATAGTTAGTTTCCCGTCGCCGCGCACTGCGCGCAATGAGGGGAGCAACATGGGGAAGAACATCAAGTGGCCGGTGGTGGCCGTGGCGGCGCTCGCCGCCTCCGCCCAGACGGCCCAGGCGGCCGATGGCGGCGAGTTCCGTATCTCGCCATTCCTGGGTCTCGCGGGCACGGAAGTCGACGGCCGGTACCAGGAGTTTGGCCAGACATTCGAATACGACGGATACACGGTGGGGATATCCGCCGCGTATCGCGCGCCTTTCGGGTTGGTGGCCGAGATAGGCACCTCGGCCTCCGGAGATCCGTACTTCGGATGGGCGACCGGCGGTGAGCTGCGCGAGGTCTACGCGGCCGTGGGATACGACTTCGACGTCGCCGGGAATTGGCGGATCACACCGAAGCTCGGCTGGACATCCTGGGAGTTGCAGGCCGGGGAGATCGAAGACCTGGTCGACGATCGCGGCGATGAAACGGAATCCATCGACGGCGAGGATCCCTTCGTCGAGCTCGCGATCGCGCGCCGCTTCGGCCAACACATCGCGATCGGCCTGGCGCTGCGTGCGACGGACGTCGAGTTCGGAAAGTCGCGGTCGGCGGCGTTCACGCTTTCCTGGACCTTCTGAAGATCAGCGGGTACGGGCGCATCCGTACCCGTCCTTTGACATGTGACCAAACGGTCACATATAGTCGATCCATGATCGACGAAGACCTCGTGTTCAAGGCCCTCGCGGATTCCTCGCGCAGATTCCTCCTGGATCTGCTGCACAAGCGCGACGGGCAGACGCTGGGCGAGCTCGAGTGGGAACTCGAGATGACCCGCTTCGGGGTCATGAAGCACCTCAAGGTGCTCGAAGAAGCCGGACTCATCGTCACGCGGCGCGAAGGCCGCGAGAAGCTGCATTACCTCAATGCGGTGCCGATCCGTCTGATTCACGACCGGTGGATCGACAAGTACAAGGAGCGCGAACTCTCCGCGCTCGCTGACCTGAAAACCACACTGGAGAAAGCCAAATGTCCACCGCTGCGGAAGCGAGCGTGAATCCGGCCGGCAAGCCCACCGTTCACATACACCAGATCTACATCAAGGCGGAGCCCGGGGCGATCTGGGACGCGATCACGAGTCCCGAATGGAACGGCAGATACGGCTACCGAGGTGTGAGCCATTACGAGCTCAAGCCCGGCGGAAAATTCCGCTGCATCGCCAACGAGCAGATGCGCTCTTTCGGATTGCCCGAGGTCATCGTCGACGGCGAAGTCGTCGAGGTGAAGCCGCCTAATAAACTGGTGCAGACCTATCGCTTCCTGTTCACCGATGCGAACAAGTCGGAAGGTTTCTCGCGACTCACTTTCGAAATCGAAAAGACGCCGGGCGGGTTCTGTCGCCTGACCGTCACGCACGACACCACCGGCATGCCGTTGATGAGCCACGCCACGCAGAGCAACTTCAGCGAGGACGGCGGCGGCGGATGGGACTGGATCCTCAGCGACATCAAGACGCTGCTCGAGACCGGCAAGACGATGTCGTGACCGGCGTGCGACGTCCGGGCAATGCGGGTTTGCGCCCGCACTGCCCGGCGTTCGCGGCAGTCTTCAGCGCCGCGCGGCGATCCAGCGGTCGATCTTCGCCTCGAGGACCTCGAGCGGTATCGCGCCGTCTTTCAGGACTTCGTCGTGGAACGCGGCCACGTCGAACTTCGCGCCGAGTTCCTTCTCCGCCTTCTTGCGCAACTCGATGATCTTGAGCTGGCCGATCTTGTACGCGAGCGCCTGGCCGGGGATCGCGGCGAAGCGTTCGGCCTCGGAAACGGCGCGCGTCTCCTCGGCGGGCGAATTCGCGAACATGTAGTCGAGCGTCTGCTGGCGGGTCCAGCCCTTGTAGTGGATGCCCGTGTCGGTCACGAGCCGGATCGCGCGCCACAGCTCCGCATCGAGCGCGCCGAAGCGCTGCACGGGATCCTTGTAGATGCCCATCTCGTAGCCGAGGTACTCGGCATACAGACCCCACCCTTCGATGTACGCGGTGTCGCGCGAGAAGCGGCGGAACATCGGCAGGTCCGAGAGTTCACGCTGCAGCGAGATCTGGAAGTGATGCCCCGGAGCCGCTTCGTGAAGCGAGAGCGCCGCCAGCGCCGATTTCGGCCGCGCCTTCAGGTCGTACGCGTTGACGTAGAAGATGCCGGGTCGCTTGCCGTCGAGCGACGGCCCCTGGTACGAGCCCGCCGACGACGTGGCCTCGCGGAACGGCTCGACCAGCCGCACTTCGTAGTCCGTCTTCGGCCGCAGGTTGAAGTACTTCGGCAGCAGCGGCGCGACGTTCGCGCCGAATGCCTGGTAGGTGGACAGCAGCTCTTCGCGCGACTTGAAGTACATGTCGTCGCGCGCCTTGACCCACTCGAAGAAGGACTTGAGCTCGGGCAGCGTCTTCACGGGCTTGTCGTAGCCGAGGTCTTTTGCGACGGCGCGCATGCCATCCTGGATGCGGGCGACTTCATCCAGACCGATCTGGTGCACCTGCGCGGGTGTCAGCGAGCGCATCGTGCTGTCGCGCACTTCGTGCGCGTACCACTCGGCGCCGTTGGGCAGCGCACCCAGGCCGAAAGTATCCCGCGACTTCGGGAGGTACTCGTCGGCGATGAATACGCGCAGCTTGCGATACGCGGGATTGAGCTGCGTCGTGATCAGGTTGCGGAACGCGGTAGTGAGGCGCTCGCGATCCGCCGCGGAGAACTCTGCCGGCATCTTCGCGACCGGACCCCAGAAGATGCTTTTCTCCACGTCGTCGACGGCGTTGGCGTCGAGTTGCGGCAGCACCTTCTCCATGAGCACGCGCGGCCCGACGATGCCCTGCTTCATGCCCTCACGCATGTTGACGATCGCCTGGTCGAAGATCACCGGAATGCGCGCGGCGCGCTTCAGCCAGTCGTCGTAGTCCTTGACCGTGACGAACGGCTGCGCGCTCGTGCCGGAACCGAGCTGTGCGAATGTGCTCGTGAAACTGTAGAACTGGTTGACCGGCATCAAACGATACGGAAATTTCAGGTTTTCGAGCGCGGACTCGCGGTTCAGCGTGAAGACCTCGAACGAGAGCCGGTCCTGGCCGGTCAGGACATTCGCGCCTTCTTTCCCGACTATGGCGCGGGCGCGGTCGAGATACGTCTGGTGGAACGCGCGCGTCTTCTCTTCATATTCGGCCGACAGGTTGTTGGGCAGCTCGCCGTTGTAACGCGGATCGCCGGCGTACGTGGCGTTCAGTGGGCTGAGCGCAAGGCTTTCCTCGTAGAACTCGGAGTACATCGCGTTGAGCTCGGCGACGCGGTCCGCCGCGCCGGCGATTCCACTGAGCAACAACAATGAAGCGAGGAAGCAGCGGGTCATATCTAACTACCTATCCGAAGGTATAAAAAGGAAACCCGCCCATTCTTTGAAAGAAGGGGCGGGTTTGCGCATTGGCTGGGGGACTAGGATTCGAACCTAGGTAAACGGAGTCAGAGTCCGTTGTCCTACCGCTAGACGATCCCCCAAATACCTTGGCCGTCTGGCGCGCAATATAACGAAGCTTAACGCTTCGAGTACTGGGTTCCGCGACGAGCCTTGCGGCGGCCGACCTTCTTGCGCTCGACTTCGCGCGCATCGCGCGTGACGAAGCCTGCGACACGAAGAGGCTTGCGCAGTTCCGGGTCGTACTCCATGAGCGCGCGCGTGATGCCGTGGCGGATCGCGCCGGCCTGGCCGGTGATGCCACCGCCCGCGACGGTCACGGTGATGTCGAACTTGTTAGCGAGCTGCACGAGCTCGAGCGGCTGGCGGACGATCATGCGGCCGGTTTCACGACCGAAGAACTCGTCGAGCGGACGATCGTTCACCGTGATCTTGCCGGATCCCGGCTTGAGGAAGACGCGGGCGGCGGAGGTCTTGCGACGACCGGTGCCGTAGTTGGCTTTGGCTGCTGCGGGCATTGACTGAGGTTCCTTAAATTTCGAGCTGCTTCGGCTGCTGGGCGGCGTGCGGATGCTTGTCGCCCGCGAACACATGCAGCTTCTTGTACATCTTGCGGCCGAGGGGGCCCTTCGGAAGCATGCCCTTCACCGCGAATTCGATCGCACGCTCGGGATGCTCCTTGAGCAGCTTGCCGAGAGCGATGGACTTGATGCCGCCGATGGCGCCGGTGTGATGCCAGTAGATCTTGTCCTGGAGCTTGTTGCCCGTGACTTTGATCTTGTCGGCATTCAACACGACGATGTGATCGCCCGTGTCGATGTGCGGAGTGAAGATGGCCTTGTGCTTGCCCTTCAGACGCATGGCGATCTGCGTCGCGAGGCGACCCAGGACCTTGTTCGAGGCATCGACGACATACCAGTCGCCGCGCACGGTTTCGTTCTTCGCAAAAACAGTAGACATCACAACACTCCAACACCGGAAGGGCACGCACACCCGGACCGAAGAACTCGGCCGCGGATCTGGCTGGCGGACCCCTGGAAAAAGGGGCGCAAGTGTACTCAAGCCCCCCAGCCTTTGCAAAACTCGATAAGTCCCGGAGATTTAGGGCTCTATAATGCGCATATGGCGCACGGACCGAACCTCGATACGGTCATTTCCGCGGTCGATCGCACCCTGCGGGCCCTGCTGGCCCCACCGGCCGCCGGCCGTCCCGTCCCCGCCCGCCCGACCCCCGGGCAGCCCCGGGAAACGATGGATGCAGCCCTTTCCGAGGAGGAGCGCCGCGAATCGGCCGCCCTGATGCGCGTGAATCACGCCGGCGAGGTCGCCGCGCAGGCTCTTTATCACTCGCAGGCCCTGTTCGCGCGGGACCCCGAGGTTCGCGACTTCATGCTCCACGCCGCGCGCGAAGAGACCGATCACCTCGCCTGGTGCGAGACGCGTCTCGAGGAGCTCGGCGCCCGCCCGAGCATTCTCAATCCTCTCTGGTATGTCGGCTCGTTCGGCATCGGCACGCTCGCGGCATTGCTGGGCGACAAGGCGAGTCTCGGTTTTGTCGCCGAAACCGAACGCCAGGTCGAAGGTCACCTGCAGAATCATCTCGAGCGCCTGCCGCCCCGCGATCGACGCAGTCGCGCCATCGTCGAGGCCATGTGCGAAGACGAGATCGGGCACGGCCGGTCCGCGCAGAGCGCCGGCGGCAGACTGCCTCCCACCCCCGTCCGTGAATTGATGCGGCGGACGGCCAAGGTGATGACGCATACTGCGTACAGGTTTTGAAGAGTTCCCGGACCTTCGGGATTTAATGAAGCGCCTGTGAAGGGGATCACGGTTGGCCCGTGGTTTTTTGCTTGCGACGGCAGTAAGTTATGTAATAAGACTTAATGCAGACTCGCAGGTAGGGGCGAACGATGCACGCAGCAGCAAGGGAGAGTCAGATGGAAGAGGCGGTAAAACCCCTCAGCGATATTCCGGCAATCAATCGATTCCTCAGTTATTGCCGGATTCGCACAGTTCCGTCGAAGACGGTAGTGATTCACGCGGGCGACCTGCCCGACGTCCTCTACTACATCATCAGCGGTTCGGTCGAAGTGATGGTGGAAGACGAGGAAGGCAACGAAATGGTCCTGGCCTACCTCAACAAGGGCCAGTTCTTCGGTGAGATGGGCCTGTTCCACGAGTCGCCACTGCGCAGCGCCTGGGTGCGCACGCGCAATCATTGCGAGCTCGCGGAAATGACCTATCCCCGTTTCCGCCAGATCGCGGCCGAAAGCCCGGGCCTCGTGTTCGAGCTCGCGACGCAGCTCGCGACGCGCCTCGACCGGACCAATCGCAAACTCTCGGATCTCGCGTTCGTCGACGTCACCGGCCGCGTGGCTCACGCCATCATGGACCTGTGCGGCGAACCCGATGCCATGACGCATCCGGAAGGCATGCAGATCAAGGTCTCGCGCCAGGAACTCTCACGTCTCGTCGGCTGTTCGCGCGAAATGGCGGGCCGCGTATTGAAGGTGCTGGAAGACCAGGGCCTGCTGCGCGCCACCGGCAAGACCATCGTCGTGTTCAATGCACGCCCCAAGATGAAGACGCGCCCGGTCGTGGTGCCCGTGCAGGGTGGCAAGGGCGGCGGCAAGGTCAGCAACTCGCGCGTCGAAGACGACGAGGATGATGACGACGAGGAATAAATGGGGACATTCCTCGTTTCCTAGCAAACGGGGACAGACCTGACGAAGACGCCGGCACCTGCAGCCGGCGTTTTCGTTTTGACGCCCTCCTCCTGCTGACAACTCCCGTGACCTGGCGTTGAATCCCAGGCTCACGACCAAAGGAGCCCATCATGCGCAAGGCCGCGTCCTTCCTCGCCGCGTTCATCGCAGGCACCGCCCTCGCCCAGCAACCCGCGCCGCAACCCTCGCTGGTTCGCGAAGGCGTCACGGAGAAACTCACCGATCACGTCTGGGCGATTCCCGACGGCTCCGCGTCACTGGTCCCGAACGTCGGCATCGTTGCGGGCTCGAAAGCCGTGCTGGTCATCGACACGGGCATGGGTACGCGTAATGCCGAAACGGTGCTGCGCGAGGTGGCGAAGGTGGCGCCGGGCAAGCCTATCTACATCGTGACCACGCACGTGCATCCCGAACACGACATGGGTGCGCACGCGTTTCCGCCCGACTCGAAGCTGATCCGTTCGAAGGACCAGCTCGCCGACATCGCGGCCGGCACCGGCACGAACCTCGTTCCGGTCTTCGCCAAGCGCTCCACGTTGAACACCGAGCTACTGAAGGGCGCCAGGCACCGCGACGCGGACATCACCTTCGACGGCGAATACACGCTCGATCTCGGCGGCCTCGAAGCAAAGATCCACGAGATGGGCCTCAACCACACGGCCGGCGATACCGCGGTGCTGGTCGACG
Organism: Pseudomonadota bacterium; assembly: GCA_023433705.1. GTDB lineage: Bacteria > Pseudomonadota > Gammaproteobacteria > Steroidobacterales > Steroidobacteraceae > CADEED01. The sequence continues at coordinate 29,260 of JAEYUC010000039.1, read as the reverse complement.
GCGTGTTGTTCTCGGGAGACGTCGCGATGAAACCGCAGCCCGCATTCGCGAATCCGCAGGCAAAGATCTCGCACTGGCTGGAGAGCCTCGACCGCTTCGACGCGATGAAACCGAAGCAGCTCGTGCCGTCGCACGGACCTTTCGGCGGCCCGGAGATCATCGAGGGTTATCGCACCTACCTCACGCTGGTCCGCGACCGCGCCGCGGAGTTCAGGAAAGCCGGCAAGTCGCAGGACGAGGCAGTCCAGGCCATCACGCAGGAACTCGCGGCGCAGTACCCCGACAAGAACCGGCTTGCCGGCGCGATCCGCGCGGGATATGCCGAGGCGCGTTAGTTAGCGGCCGCCGATGGCGGCGCGCATCGCATCGATGGTCGCCTTGTAATCCTTCGCGCCGAAGATCGCCGAGCCGGCCACGAACATGTCGGCGCCCGCGCGCGCGATCTCCGCGATGTTGTCGACCTTCACGCCGCCGTCGATCTCGAGCCGGATCTCGCGACCCGACGCATCGATGAGCTTGCGCACCGCGCGCACCTTGTCGAGCACGCCAGGGATGAACTTCTGCCCGCCGAAGCCCGGGTTCACGGACATCAGCAGGACGAGGTCGAGTTTGCGCAGCGTGTGATCGAGCCAGTCGAGTGGCGTCGCGGGGTTGAGCACGAGTCCGGGCCTGCAACCGTGCTCGCGGATGAGCTCGATCGTGCGGTCGACGTGCTCGGTCGCTTCCGGGTGGAACGAGATGTACGTGGCGCCCGCCTTCGCGAAGTCCGGCACGATGCGATCGACCGGTTTCACCATGAGGTGGACGTCGAGCGGCGCGGTGATGCCGAATTTGCGCAGCGCCTCGCATACCAGCGGACCCACGGTCAGGTTCGGGACGTAGTGATTGTCCATCACATCGAAGTGGACCACGTCCGCGCCCGCGGCCACGACCGCCTTGACCTCGTCACCCAATCTCGCGAAGTCCGCGGACAGTATCGAGGGCGCGATCCAGGGTGTGAGCATGGGTGAAGTCTACGTGACCGCGTTCAGGTTGGTGAAGCCGCCTCATCGGGCGGCGGCGGACGCGCGCTGATCAGAAGTTTGTCGATGCGTGTTCCGTCGAGATCGATCACCTCGACCCGCAGATCGCGCCATACGAGCGTCTCGCCGACGACCGGCATCCGCCCGAGATGCCAGAGCACGAAGCCGGCGATCGTATGGAATTTGCCGCCCGCGGCGAGGTCCTTGCGTTCCAGCAGGCGCTCGACTTCGTGGATCGATATCTGGCCATCGAGCAGCCAGCTTCCGTCGTCGCGGCGCACCGCCTCGCTGCGCTCCGGCACCGCGACGTCGCCCACGCTGCCGGCAATCGCACGCAGGATGTCGACTGGCGTCACCAGGCCGAGGATTTCTCCATATTCACCGGTGACGATCGCCAGGTGCACGTTCGCGCTGCGGAACGTATCGAGCAACTTGAGCGGCGATACGGTCGGCGGAACCAGCAGCGGCTGCCTGACGTGGATCTGTGGATCGAGCTTTCCGAGACGCAGCGCTTCACCGAGGTCGGCGAGTGTGATCACGCCGAGCATCTGCTCGAGTGTGCCGTCGCACAGTGGGAAACGGGAATGCCCGCTGCCGCGCGCCTCGCGCCAGATGAGCTCGAGCGTCATGTTCGAGTCGAGCCAGACGATCTCGCCGCGCTGGACCATCACCGATTCGATCGATGAGTCCGCGAGCTGGAGCACACCTTCGATGAGCTCCTTTTCGCGTCGCAGGAACACGCCTTCCTTTGCGCCTTCGGCGATCATCGTGCGCAATTCGTCTTCCGTGATGGAAGACTGCGGCGCGCTCTTCATGGGTAGCAGCCTCGTGACGGCCTCGGTCGATACCTGCAGCAGCCACACCAGCGGCCACGCCGCGCGCGAAAGCCAATGCATGGGAATCGACACGACCTCGGCGATCCGTTCCGCGTGGGCCAGCGCGATCCGCTTCGGCACCAGCTCGCCGAGGATGAGCGATAGATAGGTCACGACGATGACCACGAGCGTGAAGGCGGTCTCGTATGCGTACGGCGCAAGCCAGTCGATGCGTTCGAACACGTGCGCCAGGTCCGCGGCGAATACCGCGCCGCTGTACACGCCGGCGACGATGCCCACCAGCGTGATGCCGATCTGCACCGTCGACAGCAACTGGGTCGGATTCTCGAGCAGTTGGAGAGCCATCCTGGCGCCACGGTGACCGCTGTCCGCACGCGACTTGAGCCGCGCCTTTCGTGCCGACACGAGCGCGAGCTCCGACCCGGCGAACAACCCGTTCAGCAGGATGAGGCCCAGCAGTATCGCGGCTTCTCCCAGGTTCACGCGATTCGCCTCAGGTCACACCGCGCGCGGACTTGACCAGCTCGTACGCCTCGATGATCTGCTGCGTCCGCTGTTTGGCGTGTTCGAGCATGGAATCGGGCAACCCATTGGCCTTGAGCTTGTCGGGATGGTGTTTGCTCAACTGGCGGCGATAGGCCTTCGCGACTTCGTCGTTGGAAGCTTTTTCGTCGATCTCGAGGATCTGGTACGCGGCCGAGAGTTTCAGGCCGGTCTTCGGCGGCGGGGCTTGCTGGCCGGCACCGCCATTGCCGCCGCGCGACCATGCGCGGAACTGCTCGCGCCGGATACGCAGCACGGCCTCCATGTGCGCCAGCTCGATCCGCGAGACTTCTAGCAGGTCGGCGACCTTCTGGATCGCCACGCGCGCGGGACCCTGCATGTCGACGCCTTCGAGCGCCGCGCGAACCTGGATTTCGAGGAACACACGCAGCAGGTCGGGGCGATGAGCGCACGCATCGGCGAACTCTTCCACCGTGTTCTCGAGATCGAACTCCGGGCTCTTGCCGTGCGTGAAATGCCGGATGGCCGCATGGATCTGCGCACCATCGAGCCGCAGTTCGTTCATGACCTGGCGGGCCGCGGCGATCTCCGACTCCGAAACCCGGCCGTCGGACTTGGCGACGTGCCCCATCACTTCGAAGGTGGTCGTGAAGAACTTCTCGCCCGCATTCGGCGAGCCCGGGCCGGAAGCGGTCGCGCGCCGCGCCGCCGCGACGCTCTGGTCGTAGAAATGGCCGAGGATGAGCCCGATCAGAAGTCCCCAGGGTCCCCGCAGGATCAGCAGGCCCAGGATCGCGCCGACGATCTTTCCGATGAAGCTCATCTCGGCGTCTTGTTAATATCCATGGCAACTATGCTACCAGCCGACACCGCTTCCGCGCCCGTACACACCACACAGCTGCGTGGCCTCGAAAAGATCCACACGGGCAAGGTGCGCGACATCTACGCGATCGACGCCGATTCGATGCTGATCGTAACGACAGACCGCCTGTCGGCGTTCGATGTCGTGCTGCCCGACCCGATTCCCGACAAAGGCCGCGTGCTCAATTCGATCTCGAATTTCTGGTTCGCGCGCACGTCCCACATCGTGCCGAATCATCTGACGGGCCGGACGGTCGACGAAGTCGTGAAAGATCCGGACGAGCGCGCGCTGCTCGCCGATCGCGCGGTGATCGTGAAGCGTCTCAAGACCGTGCCGCTCGAGGCCGTGGTGCGCGGCTACCTGATCGGCTCGGGCTGGAAGGATTACCAGAAGTCCGGGGCCATCTCCGGCATCAAACTACCGCCGGGTCTGAAGCAGGCCGCGAAGCTGCCGCAGACGCTGTTCACGCCTTCGACCAAGGCCGCGATCGGCGACAAGGACGAAACGATCAGCTTCGACGCCGCGGTGAAGCTCGTCGGCGCCGACGTGGCCGCGCGCGTGCGCGACACCGCGATCGCGCTGTACGAGTTCGCGGCGAAACACGCCGCACAGCGCGGCATCATCATCGCGGACACCAAGTTCGAATTCGCGCAGGGACCGGACGGCAACCTCGTGCTCATCGACGAGGTGCTGACGCCCGACTCCTCGCGCTTCTGGCCTGCCGACACGTACCAGGAAGGCACGAGCCCGCCCTCGTTCGACAAGCAGTTCGTGCGCGACTATCTCGAGACGCTCGATTGGAACAAGCAGCCGCCGGGGCCGAAGCTGCCTGCGGAAATCATCGCGAATACGCGCGCGAAGTACCTCGAAGCCCTGCAGCGCCTCACGAGTTGACCCGTTGGTGCCGGGTGAGAGATCGCTGAGTTAGCGGTTTCGAGACGCCTAACTCCGCGATTTCTCACCCGGCGCCGACATCCCCGTCCAGCGCGCGAGATGCGCGTGTATTTCCGTCAATCCATCGGTCAACGCGGCCGGACCTGGCTGCAGGATGATGGATGACTTGATTTCGTGCAGCTCGCCCGACCGCACGGCGGGAACGTTGCTCCAACCTTCGCGGGCGGCCACGCGTTCGGGACGGAATTTCTTGCCGCACCATGAGCCGAAGATCACGTCGGGCGCGCGGCGTGGCACTTCGAGTGGGTCCGCGATGATGCGGTTCTTCCCGAGCGGCTCGCGCGCCAGCTCCGGGAAACAATCGTCGCCGCCGGCGATGCCAATGAGTTCGGACACCCACGCGATCCCGGAGATCTGCGGCTCGTCCCACTCCTCGAAGTACACGCGGGGCCGCCGCGCGAAACGCGCCGCGCTGCGCCGTACCTCCTCGATTCCCGACTCGAGCCGCCCGATGAGCCCGCGCGCCTTCGCTTCGCAGCCGACCATGCCGCCGAGCATCGCGATCATCTGCAAAATCCCGACCACGCTGCGATGATTGAACACGTGCACCTCGATGCCCGCGCTCACGAGATCGCGCGCGATGTCCGACTGCAGGTCGGAGAATCCGAGCACCAGGTCCGGCTTCAGCTCGACGATCTTGTCGATCTTCGCGCTCGTGAACGCGGACACGCGAGGCTTCTCGCGCCGCGCGCGCGGCGGACGCACGGTGAATCCGGAAATCCCGACGATGCGGTCTTCCTCGCCGAGCAGATAGAGCGTCTCGGTGGTCTCCTCGGTCAGACAGACGATGCGCGTGGGATAGCTGCCCGGCATGCGGTCAATCTAATTCAGTGACACCGGGGTGTCAGCCACTTATCCTCGGGGCCCAATGATTCCCGCGTTGTGGAACTGGCTCGACCAATACCTGTTCGGCGAATGGTCGAGCGGGTCGAAACCCACCGCGATCCTGCTGCGCGTCCTGCGTTATCCCTACGCGATCCTGCGCGACCTGTCGCGCGGCGACATCAATCTGCACGCGATGGGTCTCGTTTACGCGACGTTGCTGTCGCTGGTGCCATTGGTCGCCCTCGCGTTCGCCGTGCTCAAGGCGTTCGGCGCGCACCGGGAACTCGAACCGCTGATCTACGAGTTCTTCAAGCCGGTCGGCGCGAGCGCGCACCAGCTCACCAACCAGGTCATGGAATTCGCCGACAGCGTCAGCACGGGGATCGTGGGCTCCGTCGGTCTCGCACTGCTGCTCTGGACCTTGTTAGGCACGATCAAACGCGTCGAGGACAGCTTCAACTACCTGTGGCGCGTCGAACACGCGCGCAGCTTCGCGCGGCGCGTGACGGAGTACGTGGCGCTGCTCATCGTCGGCCCCATCGTCGTCGTGACCTTTCTCGGGCTGTCGCACAAGGCGGTGAGCACCGCGAGCGCGGGCATCGAGCGGTACATGCCGTTCGCCGAGCGCGCCTTCGCATGGGGCATCCAGCTTTCGCCCTATTTCGTGGTCGCGGCCATCTTCACGTTCGTCTACATGTTCGTGCCGAACACGAAGGTCAAATGGAAGCCGGCGCTGATCGGCGGCGTCACGGCGGGTGTGTTGTGGGCCGCCGTGGGCAAGATATTCACCACGTTCGTCGTGATCTCGACGCGCTTCACGATCGTGTACGCCGGGTTCGTCGTCATCGCGATCGCGCTGCTGTGGACCTATGTCGGCTGGCTGATCCTGCTGATCGGCGCGCAACTCTCGTTCTACGTCCAGAACCGCAACTACCTGAGGATGGGCCTCACGGAGCTCAGGCTCTCCGCCGTACAGCGCGAGGAGCTCACGCTCAAGATCATGTTCCTGATCGCCCGCGCGTATCACGATGGCAGTCAACGCTGGACCATCGACTCGCTGGCGCAAGAGCTCGGCATGCCGGGTATCGCGATCTCGCGCATCGTGAATTCGCTCGAGGCCGCGGGTCTCATCGTCTGCGCGGAAAACGAGTGCCTGTTGCCCGCGCGCGACCTCGGCAACATCACGGCGCAGGAAGTGATCGACATCGCACGCAATGAAAAGGCCGGCCAGGTGGCCCCGAGCGTGCTCAAACTACCCGCGATCGACCGCCTGTCCGTGAAGATGGACGAGGCCTGGCGCCAGAGTTGCGCCGGGCTGACGCTGCGGGACCTGGTAGAGGGCGACTGAAGAAGGTGCCTGGCACGGAAATCCCGGGAGAAGCCGGGATTTCTCGCCGCATCGAATCGAGGACTGCTCGGCTTCTCCCGGGATTTCCGTGCCAGGCACCGTCTCATTCGCCGGCGATGGTCATCTCGCTGACCAGGATCGAGCCGACGCGCACGCCGCCGCGCAAGTCCACGTCGCTGCCGATCGCGGCGATGTTCCGGTACATGTCCTTGAGATTCCCGGCGATCGTGATCTCGTGCACGGGGTAAGTGATCGCGCCGTTCTCGACCCAGAAGCCCGAAGCGCCCCGCGAGTAATCGCCCGTGACGCCATTGACGCCCTGGCCCATGAGCTCCGTCACCAGCAGGCCCGTGCCCAGCTCGCGCATCAGCGCGCCGATCTCGATTCCACCCGTGCCTGATTCCACCAGCAGGTTGTGCGTGCCGCCGGCATTGCCTGTCGTCTTCAGCCCCAGCTTGCGCGCGGAATAACTTCCCAGCACGTAACCGGTCAGCACACCGTCTTTCACGAGATCGCGGTTACGCGTCGCGACGCCCTCGTTGTCGAACGGCGCGCTGCCCAGCGCCTTGGGGATGTGCGGACGCTCGATCAACTGGAGGAACGACGGGAACACCTGCTGACCGGCCGCGCCGAGCAGGAACGAGCTCTTTCGATACTGGCTGCTGCCGCGCACCGCGCCGAGAAAATGGCCGATCAGGCCGCGCGCCACTTCCGGCGCGAACAACACGCGCGCGCGCTGGGTCGCGAGCTTGCGCGCACCGAGGCGCGCGACCGCACGCATGCCGGCCTTGCGCCCGATCTCGATCGCGGACTCGAGGTCGCGCCCATCGCGCGCCGACGAGTACCAGTAGTCGCGCTGCATGTCCTCGCCGTTCTGCGCGAGCAACACGCAGCTCACGCTGTGGCTGGTCGAGGGATACCCGGCGAGGAAACCGTGCGAATTGCCGTACACGCGCACGCCCCGGTGGCTGCCGACACTCGCCCCTTCGGAGTTCGTGATGCGCCGATCGACCTCGCGTCCGGCCGCTTCGCAGGCCCGCGCGGTCTCGACGGCGTCTTCCGGCGCCAATTCCCAGGGATGATCGAGGTCGAGATCCGGAATGTCGCGGGCGAGCTCCCCGGGGTCCGCGAGCCCGGCGCAATCGTCCTCGGCCGTGTAGCGTGCGATGTCGCAGGCCTTTTCGACGGTCTCGGCCACGGCGCGCGGCGAGAGATCCGCAGTGCTCGCCGAGCCCTTGCGCTGGCCGAAATACACCGTGATGCCCATGCCGCGGTCGCGCTGGTATTCGACGGTCTCGACCTCTCCCAGGCGCACGGTGGTAGTGAGGCCCTTCTGCAGGCTCACGTCGGCCTCCGCCTGCGTGGCGCCCAGCTCGCGCGCCCGGCGCAGCGCATCGGCCACGATGTTCTTCAATTCGGGGATCCGGGTGCCATCGACTTCCTGGCGGGGCTCAACGAGTGCTTGCATGGCAGAATTGTACGATGCACGAGGACCCCGACGCAGAATTCGAACGCCCCAGCAAGAGCGCCCGCAAACGCGCGGCGACCGCCGCCCAGGATCTCGGCGAGCGTCTGATTGCGCTCAAGGAATCCGACATCGTGGCGCTCGGACTGCCGGAACGGCTCGAGGACGCCATCCTGCTGGCCAAGCGCATCACCGCGCGCGGCGGCCTGGCCCGCCAGCGCCAGTACATCGGCAAGCTGATGCGCGACCTGGACCTGGCGCCCATTGAGGCGGCGCTCGAGTCGAGCTCGCGCAGCGCGGCCATCGATGCCGAAAAACACAAGCGCATCGAGGCCTGGCGCGCACGGCTGCTGACCGAAGGTCCGGCGGCGCTCGACGAACTCATGCGGTGGCAGCCGGACGCCGATCGCAAGGCCCTGCAGGCGCTCATAAACAAGGCGACGGGTGAACGCGTGGATTCGGGCAGCCGCGAGGGCGCCTCGCGCGAACTGTTCCGCGCACTCCGAACCTTGTTGGTGCCGGGTGAGAAATGACGGTGTTAGCCGCGGTGAATCGCATCCTCGCCCACGTGAGCGCCAACTCCGGCTTTTCTCACCCGGCACCGACTTCGGCTAGTATTCCGCGATGAAACCACTGGTCGGCATCATCATGGGTTCGTCTTCCGACTGGGAGACGATGCGCGCCGCGGCCGAGGCGCTCGACAAACTCGCGGTTCCCTACGAGACGCGCGTCGTCTCCGCGCACCGGACACCCGATCTGCTGTTCGAATACGCCTCGTCGGCGCAGTCGCGCGGCATCGAGGTGATCGTCGCGGGCGCCGGCGGCGCGGCGCACCTGCCGGGCATGGTTGCATCGAAGACCACTTTGCCCGTGCTCGGAGTTCCGGTGCAGTCGAAGGCGCTCAACGGCCTCGATTCATTGCTGTCCATCGTGCAGATGCCCGCCGGCATACCGGTCGCGACTTTCGCGATCGGTGTCGCGGGAGCGACCAACGCGGGCCTCGCCGCCGCGGCCATCCTCGCCAACAAGCGTCCGGAGATCGACGCCGCGTTGAAGAAATTCCGTGCCGACCAGACGGCGAAGGTGCTCGCCAAACCGGATCCGTCCCGCTCGTGACCATAGGCATCGTCGGCGCCGGCCAGCTCGGGCGCATGATGGCGCTCGCCGGCTATCCACTCGGATTCGATTTCCTGTTCCTCGATCGCGAGGCGCGCACGCCCGGCGGCCAGGTCGGCCCGATCCTGTGCGGCGAACTCACCGACCGCAATTTGTTAGGCGAGCTCTCGCAGCGCTGCGAAGTGTTGACCTTCGACTGGGAGAACATCCCCGTCGAGGCGCTCGAAGGCCTGCCAGGCAAGGCGCGCATTTCCCCGCCGCTGCGCGCGCTTTCGGCCGCGCAGGACCGCCTCGCCGAGAAACGCACGTTCGACCTGCTCGGCATTCCCACGACGAAATACGCCGCGGTCGATTCGCTCGCCGCGCTCGAAGCCGCCGTGCAGCGCATCGGCCTGCCGGGCGTGCTCAAGACCCGCAAGCTCGGCTACGACGGCAAGGGGCAGTTCGTGCTGCGCAAGCCGGCCGACATCGCGCGCGCCTGGGAAGCGCTCGGGTCCGCGCCGCTGCTCTACGAAAACCTCGTCCCGTTCGACTACGAGGTCTCCGTCATCTGCGTACGCGGACTGAACGGTGAAACGGCGTTCTATCCACTGAACCTCAACGTGCATCGCGAAGGCATCCTGCGCCTGACGCGCGCGCCCTATGGGAATGCCGCGCTCACCCGCCGCGCCCAGAACGCGGCGAAGCGCGTGGCGGAGCACTTCGGCTACGTCGGAGTCCTCACGATCGAGTTCTTTGTGCGACGCGGTCAGCTCGTCGCGAACGAAATGGCGCCCCGCGTGCACAATTCCGGGCACTGGACCATCGAGGGCGCCGAGACGAGCCAGTTCGAGAATCACGTCCGCGCCATCGCCGGCCTGCCGCTCGGGAGCACCCGACCGCGCGGACACTCCGCGATGATCAACCTGATCGGCGAAATGCCCCCGCGCGACAAACTGCTCGGCGAGCCCGCCCTGCACTGGCACGACTACGGCAAGAGCCCGCGCCCGGGCCGCAAACTGGGCCATCTCACGGTCAACGAGGCAACCCCGCGCAAACGGGACCAGCTGGCGCTCAAGGTCCTGAGCCGGGTGGACCGCGCGACCTGGCTCGCAGTTCGGTAAGACTATTCCGGGTACCCCGGGCCTCCGGCCCGGCTTTACCGTAATATCCCGGGCAGGCATGTACCTGGATACCTTCAAACTACGGGAACTACCTTTCCGGCTCAGCCCGGATCCGCAGTTCCTGTTCCTCTCGCGCGCGCACGCGCGGGCGAAGGCGTACATGGAATCGACCATCTGGTTCACGGATGGCTTCGTCATCATCACGGGCGAGATCGGGTCGGGAAAGACCACGCTCATAGAAAGTTTCCTGCGCCAGCTCGATTCGGACGTCGTGGTCGCGCAGATCAGCCAGACGCAGGTGACGGCCGCCGAGTTCCTGCAGTCGGTGCTCGTGCAGTTCGGCTTCTCGCCCTTCAAGATGAAGAAGGCCGAGCTGATCGCCACGCTCAACAGTTTCCTGATCGAGCAGTACGCGGCCGGTCGCAAGGTGCTGCTGATCATCGACGAGGCTCAGAACCTCTCGCTGAAAGTACTCGAAGAGATCCGCCTGCTTTCGGGCATCGAGGCGACGAAGGAGAAGGTGCTGCGCATCATTCTCGCCGGCCAGCCCGAGCTCAACGAGAAACTCGACCGGCCCGAGCTCGCGCAGCTCACGCAACGCGTGCGTCTGCGTTTCCATCTCGGTCCGCTGTCGCGCGACGACCTGCGCGCCTACGTGATGCACCGGCTCGAGATCGCGGGCGCCGCGGGTCGGCAGATCTTCGCCGAAGACACGTTCCCCGACATCGCCAAGTACTCGGGTGGCATTCCGCGTCTCGTGAATACGCTGTGCGACACCGCGATGATGGCGGCCTTCAACGAAGACCGGGACCACGTGACGCTCAAGGACATTCACTCCGCGGTCGAGGAGCTGCAATGGACGGCGTTCAGCGACCGCGTGAGCGCGCAGCCCGTCAAAGCTTCCCTCGATGGCGGCATGCCCGGACCGGACCGGCCGCATCGCAGCCCCTCGAAGATCGTGCTTTCCAGCGACGGCCAGGCCATCGCCGAGCTGCACCTCGTGCCGGGGCGCAAGGTGGTCGGACGCACGCCGGACAACGATCTGCAGATCGACAGCAAGTACATCAGCCGGCATCACTGCCAGCTCGTGACCGGCAGCGACGGCATCACCGTGATCGAGGATCTGAATAGCACGAACGGCATCATGCTTCGCGGCAAGCGCGTGCGCCGCCACACGCTGCGTGATGGTGACGTGATCTCGATGGGTCAACACGACATGTTGTACGTCGACCAGCACTCGGCTGCGCATCTCGACGACACGCAGGACGACCTGCCGCGCGTGACTCCGCACGCCGCCAACGAAGAAGCCGAAGAAGACGAGGCTCACGAAGACGCCGCCGGCGCCCGCTGATTTTCATCCCGCAGAAATGAAAAAAGGCGCGGAGCCTCTCGGCTGCGCGCCCTTCTGACCTGTGCGTGAAAACTAGCGGCGGCGTCCCGTCACGAGATCGATGAGACGGCCGAACAGACCCGGACGGAAGCCATCGACCTGCATCGAATTGCGCGCAGTGCTTTTCTGGCGGCGCATTTCCGCGAGCACATCAGGCGGTAGATTGATACGGAATTCACCACTCGCACCTGTGTCGTTGCGCATTTTCTCTTGACTCCGTTCTTGTTGGTTTGCGTCGTTCGGAAACGCGCGTGCAGTGTGCTGTGCCATATGCGGAGCATGATGTGCTCCGGTTCACACAGTTTCCAATGTCGCAAAACGCGAACGCGATTATGTTCGCGTCCTATGGCGTGTAGGCGCGGAGCGAATCAATCCGCTGCAAAGTCTGACGCACTTTCCCGACATCCTTGTCGGCCGCGCGTCTTGATGGTGCGCTCCGGAACCGCGTCACACAGGGGTCATTCCCTGTGCGTCTGTCCAATTTCCGGGATCGCGTTGCGCGACTTGCGCGATCAGCCCGTGCCGCCGACGGTGAGCCCGTCGATGCGCAGCGTCGGTTGACCGACGCCCACCGGCACACTCTGCCCTTCCTTGCCGCAAGTGCCCACACCATCGTCGAGCTTGAGATCGTTGCCGACCATCGACACGCGCGTGAGCACGTCGGGACCGTTGCCGATCAGCGTCGCGCCCTTGATCGGCGCGCCGAGTTTTCCATTCTCGATGAGGTAGGCCTCGCTCGCCGAGAACACGAACTTGCCGGAAGTGATGTCGACCTGTCCGCCGCCGAAGTTCACCGCGTAGATGCCCTTCTCGACCGACGCGAGGATTTCCTCGGGCGGCGTCTTGCCGGGACGCATGTAGGTGTTCGTCATGCGCGGCAGCGTGATGTGCGCGAACGATTCGCGGCGCCCGTTGCCGGTCGACGCGGTGCCCATGAGACGCGCGTTCATCTTGTCCTGCAGGTATCCCTTGAGCACGCCATTTTCGATGAGCGTCGTGCACTGGGTGGGCGTTCCTTCGTCATCGATGTTGAGCGAGCCGCGCCGGCGCGACAGCGTGCCGTCGTCGACAATCGTGCAGAGCTCGGATGCAACGCGTTCGCCGATGCGATTGGCGAACGCCGAAGTCCCCTTGCGATTGAAATCACCCTCGAGCCCATGACCGATGGCCTCGTGCAGCAGGATGCCGGGCCAGCCGGCGCCGAGCACGACGGTCATCGGGCCCGCCGGCGCGGGCACGGCTTCGAGGTTCACGAGCGCCTGCCGCACGGCCTCGCGCGCCAGCGCGAGCGGCTTGTCGCCGGCGACGAGCTCGGGCAGCGTGATGCGCCCGCCGGCGCCCGCGTAGCCCTGCTCGCGGCGTCCGTCCTGCTCGACGATCACGGATACGTTGATGCGCACGAGCGGCCGTACGTCCGCGGCGAGGTGGCCGTCGCTGTTCGCAACCAGCACCACCTCGTGCACGGCGACCACGCTCGCCATCACCTGCGCGACGCGCGGATCCATCTTGCGGGTCTCGCGATCGATGCGCTCGAGCCACGCGACTTTCTCGCTCGACGTGAAGCTCGACACCGGGTCGATGGGCAGATAGAGCTTGTGACCGTTGGTCGGCAACACGCTGCGCACGGAGCGTTCGTCGCCGCGCGCCGCGATGGCGCGCGCCGCGCGCGAAGCCTCTTCGAGCGCCGGCAGCACGATCTCGTCGGAATAGGCGAATCCCGTCTTCTCGCCGGCCACGGCGCGCACGCCGACGCCCTGCTCGATGCTCGCGCTGCCTTCCTTGACGATGCCGTCTTCGAGCGCCCAGCTCTCCTCGCGCGAGAGCTGGAAATACAAATCCGCGGCATCGACCGAGCTCGACATGACCTCTCCGAGAGCCCGGTCGAGCCGCGCGTCGTCGAGCCCGCCTGGACGCAGGATGAGATCGCGGGCGATGGCGAGCGGTTCGTCGGTTACGGATGTCATGTGTATCGGGTACTCCTGGCTACTAAGTGTTGTAGATCGTCCGGTGTTCCAGCACCGGAAAGGCCGTGCGCGCATTCATGCGCGCCGCGGCGTCGAGGTCGGCGACGACGCAGCCCGTGCCCGAAGGCATGCGCGCCAGCACCTTCCCCCAGTGATCGATGATCATCGAGTCTCCGAAGGTCTCGCGACCGCTCGGATGCACGCCCCACTGCGCCGGCGCGATCAGCGCGCACAGGTTCTCGATGGCGCGCGCGCGCAGCAGCGATTCCCAGTGCGCGCGCCCGGTCGGCACGGTGAACGCGCTCGGCACGACGAATACTTCCGCGCCCTGGCGCGACAGCACCCGAAACAGCTCCGGGAAGCGCATGTCGTAACACACCGCGAGCCCGAGCTTGCCCACCGGTGAATCCACCAGGCGCGCATCCCGTCCGGGCACGGTGTGCGCCGATTCGCGGTGCGACTCGACGCTGTTCGGCACGTCGACGTCGAACAGGTGAATCTTGTCGTACCGCGCCGCCCGCTGTCCGTCGGACTTGTAGACCAGGGACGAGGCGGTCACGCGTCCGTCGGTGTCCTGTCGCAATGGCACCGTTCCGCCGACGACCCAGATCTTGTGGCGCCGGGCCGTATCCGCAAGGAAGTTCTGAATTTTTCCCGAGCCGTCCGGCTCGGCGATGGCCCGCTTGTCGCCGCTGTCGAGCCCCATGAACGCGAAGTTCTCCGGCAAAGCGGCGAGCACGGCGCCCTGTCGGGCGGCCTCGGCGATGAAGCGGCCGGCGACCTCGAGGTTGACCTCGATATCCGGGCCCGAGGTCATCTGGATCGCCGCGACACGCATGCGATCAATTTATCACGCAGCGCGGGCTCCCTAGGGCGCCGCGGCAGCCGGTTCGGAATCCCAATAACCGTGCCATTGCACGCGTCGAGTCTCGGGTGGCTCGGCCCATCCCTGGCGCGCAACCGAGCCGCGCAAGACGCTCCAGGCGCGCGACAGGGGCGCGCGGGCCGGGGTGGGCATGGCAGCGCTGGCCAGCGAAACTTCCTCGTATTCGAACGTCACGTCGTAGTCGCGCGCGAGGAGTCCGATGCGCCCCTCGCCGTGGAAAACCTGGTCGGAGACGGGACCCGCGCCCTGCACGTTCGTGAGCCGGATGTCGCCATCCTCCAACGATGCATTCGCCAACAACTGGTGATTCGGATCCGCGCCGCGCGTTTCGAGCTCGAATCGCCCGCGGAGCGCACGCGCCGGCTCACCGCGCATCTCACCCGGCCAGGAAATGCGGCCGCTCGCGCGTAGCGATGCCGTCGGCCATTCGGGAGGCAGTTTCGCGTTGACGAGCGATGCGAGCTGCGATGTCGCCACCGTGAACTCGGCATTGCACTGACCGGCCTGTGTCTCGGGACACGTGCCTTGCACGGAAATCATGTGCGGCGACTGCGCGCGCGACTCGAACGAGAATTCCACGCCCGTCGCGCCGCGAGTGACGTGCGCTTCGAGTTCGCCAAATCCCTTGTTCGCGTGCTGCAGTTCCACGACGGTGATTTCGAGATTGCCCGAGGCGGGCAGTACCGCGCCCGACACTGCGAGCAGCGCCGGCGCGTCCTCGAGTGTCAGGCGTTCGATTTTCACCGTGGGCGTGGCGCCGTCCGCCCTCGGGCGGCGCAGTTCGCCGCTCACACCGGCGAAGTCGAAGCGCGCGTTCAGGACATCCGGCCGCACCTCGCCGGTGACCTTCGAGCGTCCGCTGGCGATCTCGAACTCGCGAATGGCGGAATCTTCGATGCGCAACTCCGCGCTGAGCGGAACCTGCCGCGCGCGCGGCTTGGCGAACGGCTGGGGCAGCCGGCTTTCGACTCCCGCGAGATTGCTGTTGAGCGTTACCTGCCACGTATCTTCCTGGCTGGCGCGTTGCGCGACGCCGCTCCAGGCGAGCTGGCCGCTGACGCGATCGGCCGCCTCTCCGCGTCCCAACAACCGCAGGAGCCGCGCGGCATCCGCCGAACCATTGATCGCGAGGCTCGGGGTGGCGCGTGTATTCGCGCGCCGGGACTGTATCTCGATGGGTCCGCCGAGCCAGGCGCCTTCGAACGCGAGGCCGCGAACCTGGCGCTCGCCATAACGCAGCGTGCCCGACAGGTTTTCGATGGGCGGCACACCTTCGGCGAGCAACATCTCGCCCTCGCGCACGCGCGCCGCGATCCGCCACGAGTCCGGCGCCCGCAATTCGCGCTCGCCGCGTGCGTCGGCCTCGATCGTGACCTTGCCGCTCACGCGATCGAGTCCATGGGCTTCCAGCGCCCGGCGCAGCATGGGCGACGTCAGTTCGCCCGCGAGAGACGCGTGCAGTCGTGGCGCTCCGCCGCGCGGCCAGTCGAGCCGCGCTCCTTCGATCTCGAGATCCTCGACACTGCCGGCATCGAGGCGCAGTGTCGAGTTGCCGCGCGCGAACTTGAGCGAGCCGCCGAGCCCGATGACAGGCGGCACGTCTTCGCCCGCGAGGTTCACGTCAGCCAGGACGATCTCACCGCTCGAGCGCCGCCAGTCGATTCGCGTGGCGCCTTCCTCGCGCAGCGGCACGAGCTGCAGCTTCGCCTGGGTCATCTGCCCGCCGGCGATCCCGGCGAGCAACGCGGGCGGCTCGTTCTTGCCATTGAAGAACACCCACGCATCCTGCAGCAGCTCGCGGTCCACGAGTGCGACCTCGAGCGCGAGCGGCTGCGGCGCGGCCGCGTTCCATTCGCCGCGCGCCTGCAGCTTCGATTCGCCGCTCGACAGCGCGAGATCCTCGAGCTTCCAGCGGGGCGATTGTGGATCGTTCACATAGGTCAGCGTCCCAGCGACGTTGATCGAGCGCGGCTCGGCTGCGGAACTCGTCTTCATGACGGCCGCGTGCGCCGGATCGAAGACGACTGCCAGGCCCTCGGTGTCGAGCCGCAGCTTGGCGTTGATATTCGAGAGTGTGGCGCGATCCGCGGTGCGGGTGATTTCCGTGCCCACGAGGTCGGCGCTGAAGGTCCATTCGTCGCGCGCCACGCGGCGTAGCCCCGCGCGATCGCGCTCGAGACGCTTTCCGGAATCGAACTTCAATGCGCGCAATTCTCCGGCGGTCGGCGCCCAGTCGCCCGGCAGCGACGGCATGCCGTTCTCGAGCTGCGGCGCGAGCAGCCCCGCGATGAACTCCGCCGCCATGAACGGCACGCGCTCTCCCTCCACCGTCGTGCGCGCGATGCGCAGCGATTGCGGGTCGATCGCGATGCGCGCCGCGAGATTCGGCGCGCGTTCCAGCCGCGCGCCGCGCGTCAATTGCAGGTCGTCGAACCGGAGCAGCACGTCGCGCGTGTCGCGCGCGAGCGTGCCCGTCAGCGTGACGTGATCGAAGCGCGTGCTCGCCTGGTAGTCGTCCGGGTCGTCGCGCGCATCGAGCTCGAGCCCGCGCGCGGTCGCTTGCCACGTCGCCGATTCGATGCGCCCGGCAACGAGGTGCAACTTCGCATCGATCGTTCCGCGGCCGGCCACTCCCGGTACACCCAGCTTTTCGAGGAACACGCGCCGCGCGATCAGGCGCAGGTCACCCGCGGGCGACTGGTTCGCCGCGAGGTTCTCGAGCTTCGCCGACACGAACAGCGACTGGCCCACGTCCTGGGCCAAAAGCATCGTGCCGTACGCGTTGAAGTTCGACGCGCCGCGGCTAACTACCGCCTGGCTGAGCGTGAAGGTGTGGCGTGCGGCTGTGTCGCCGCGACGCTTGAGGTGCACACGTGCGCCTTCCACCTCGATGCGCCCGTTGGGCATGAGCTCGGCCCACGTCGTGAAGCGGCGCACCAGCGCCCGTTCGTCCTCGCCGGAAGTTTCCGCAGGCTTGCGCTCCACGTTCCGCGCGGCCGGACGCTTCGCGCTCACGCTCTCGGGGGCGAGTTCATCCCCGATGATCTCGATGTCGGGCGAACGCAGCGTGACGTGCCCCAGCGAGAACTGCTGGTGGCGCAGGAAATCCCAGGTATCGAATTCGACGCGCAGCTCGGGGGCCACGACCCTTACGCGACCGGCCTTGGGATCCGTGAGCTCGACCCGCGTGAACACGGCGCTCGTGCCCGAAAGGTCCCAGGCGAAGTGCACGTTCTCGAACCGCACGTCGAGGCCGGTGCGATCGGTGATCAGTTTCTCGAGAGTGGCGCGCTGCTCGGGAACGCGCGCGGCGATGAGCCGCGTGAACACCAGCGCGATCGCGCCGAGAAGCAGCAGGCTGAACGCAACCAGCGCCGTTCGTCGCAACCAGTGCGGAAAGGCTCCCCCGTGAACAAGGGTGGTTTCGTTCATCTCCTCACTTCAGGCCAGCACCACGTCGTATTGATCGAAGCCATAGAGCGCTTCCACCTGCAACCTTATCGGTCGACCGACCTGGTGCTCCAGTTCCGCGAGCACGGCGGATTCCTCATCGAGCAGGCGGTCGACCACGTTCTGATGCGCCAGTATCAGCAGCTCCTTGGACTGGAACTGCCTGCTCTGTCGCACAATTTCACGGAATATCTCGTGGCAGACCGTTTCAGGCGTCCGTACGAAGCCACGACCTTCGCAACTGGGACAGGCCGCACAAAGCAAATGTTCCAGGCTTTCCCGGGTCCTTTTCCGGGTCATTTCCACGAGGCCCAGGGAGCTGACGCTCGCGATGTGCGTTTGCGCATGATCGCCCGCCAGGGCCTTTTCCAGGGCTTCCAGGACCTGGGTGCGGTGCGCCGGATCGGTCATGTCGATGAAATCGATGATGATGATGCCGCCCAGGTTGCGCAGCCGCAGCTGCCGCGCGATCGCGACGGCCGCCTCGAGATTCGTGCGGAAGATCGTGTCCTCGAGATTGCGGTGACCGACGAAGGCCCCGGTATTCACGTCGATCGTGGTCATCGACTCGGTCTGGTCGATGACCAGGTGGCCGCCGGACTTCAATGACACGGTGCGCTCGAGCGCCTTGCCGATTTCCTCCTCCACGCCATGCAGGTCGAAGATCGGCCGCTGACCGGAATAGAGCTCGATGCGCGTGTTGCTGCCCGGCATGAACGCCGCGGCGAACTCGAGCATGCTCGCGTGCGCCGCGGCATTGTCGACCAGCACGCGATCGACGCCGCGCGCCAGCTCGTCGCGCAACATGCGCGTGGGCAGCGGCAGGTCCTCGTACACGAGTTCGCCCGCGCGCGCGCGCATGCCCTTGTCCTTCACGTGGGTCCAGAGTCGTCCCAGGTACTGGATGTCTTCGCGGATCTGCTCGAGCGTCGCGCCCTGCGCCGCCGTGCGCACGATGTATCCGCCCGTGAATCGCTCGGGCACGGCCTGCGCCACCATCGCCTTGAGTCGCGCGCGCTCGGCCTCGTCCTCGATGCGCGAGGAAATGCCCACGCCTTCACCGCGCGGCATGTAGACCATCAGCCGCGAGGGCAACGCGACGAAAGTGGTGAGGCGTGCGCCCTTCGTGCCGATCGGATCCTTGACGACCTGCACGAGGATGTCGTCTCCCTCGTTCACGAGGCGGCGGATGTCGTCGACCGGCTGGCCACCCACGAGCGTGCTGTCGTGCGAGGGCGTGGCGATGTCGGCCGCGTGCAGGAACGCGGTGCGTTCGAGCCCCACGTCGATGAACGCCGCCTGCATGCCCGGCAACACGCGTTGCACTCGCCCCTTGTAAAGATTGCTGACGATGCCGCGGCGACTCTGTCGCTCGACGAACAATTCGGTCAGGACTCCGTTCTCGATGAGCGCGGCGCGGCTCTCGCGTGGCGCCACGTTGATCAGGATTTCCGTGGTCACACTCTTCCCCTGGAACTTCAGATTCTTCCGTGCCACACCGGGATGCCGGCGTTGCGCAACAATTCGGCTGTCTCGTACAGCGGCAGTCCCATGACGCCGGTGTAGCTGCCTGCAAGGTCGCGCACGAATACGGCGCCGAGTCCCTGGATGGCATACGCACCGGCCTTGCCCTGCGGTTCTCCGCTTTGCCAGTACGCGTGGATTTCCGCCGCGGACAGCGGCGCGAACCGGACCCTGGAGGTGGACATCCCGACCGCGGTCGAGCCCGCGTGCCAGAGCGCGAGGCCGGTGTACACCAGGTGCTCCCGATCCGAGAGCTTGCCGAGCATGGCGTGCGCCTCGGCTTCGGATTCGGGCTTGCCCAGGATCTCGCCGTCGACGACGACGGTGGTATCGGCCGCGAGCACGGGAAGATCCTGGTGAACCCGGCAGACCGCCTCCGCCTTCTCGCGCGCGAGCCGGCGCACGTATTCGTCGGCGGGTTCGGCGCGACGCGGCGTCTCGTCGATGTCCGCGGGGGTCACGATGTGAGGCACGCCGATCAGCTCTAACAACTGGCGGCGCCGCGGCGACGCGGACGCCAGCCGCAGGACGGGCGGTTTTTCTTCTTGTTTTGCCATCGGCCCCCTCAGTCGGCCCCACCGGATCGCGTTATTCGCGATGGTACGGGTGATTGTGCAGGACGGAGTGTGCCCTATACAGCTGTTCGGCGAGGATCACCCTCACCATGGCATGGGGAAAGGTCAGCGGAGACAGGGACCAGCGGAACGAAGCCTTCGCGAGGACCTCGGGCCCGAGGCCGTCAGGGCCGCCGATCACGAAGCTGAGATTCCGCCCGTCCTGGATGCGTTCGCCTAACCATCTGGCGAGCTCGAGGGTAGTTCGGGACTTGCCGTGTTCGTCGAGCGCGACCAGGTAATCGTCGCCGACGCGTTCGAGCAGGCGCTTCTGCTCGTCCGTCTTGCCGCGCCCCACCGGCAGTTCTTCGAGATCGATGCGCAACGAGCCGCGCAGTCGTCGCGTGTAATCCTCGTAGGCCGCGGTCACCCACGCGGGCATTCGCGTGCCGATCGCGACGATGCGCACGCGCATGCGCTGCGCTTATCTGGACGCTCGCGCGGAAGTCTTGCGGCGCGCCGTGCTCCGAGGAGTGGGCACGGCCTTCACGACCGGTTCGGCCGAAGGCGCGTCTTCCCACAGTTTCTCGAGGCCGTAGAACTCGCGTACGCGGGGCAACATCACGTGCACCACCACGTCCGTGAGGTCGACGAGGACCCACTCGCCTTCGCGCGCGCCTTCGACGCCCATCGGGCGGAAGTCGTTCTGCTTGGCGAGCTGTACCACGCGATCCGCGATGGACTTGACGTGGCGATCTGAGTTGCCGGAGGCGATGACGACGACGTCGGTGATGTCGGTGAGATGCCGCACGTCCATGACTTTGACGTTGACGGCTTTCATGTCATCGAGCGCGGTGTTGACGACGCGCAGTAGCGCTTGCGGTAAGGAGGACTTGGCCGGCGCCGGGGCACGGCGGGAACGAGCTTTCGTGGTCATTTCACTCCGTGGGTGACTTCAGTCGTTTCGAGCATAACACCCCGATTCGCGAATGATCGCGCGAACGGCATCGGGAACGAGGAATCTCGGGTCGCGTCCGGCATCGATGATCTGTCGCAATTCCGTCGACGATATTTCGAGTTGCGTCACGGCATGCACGTAGATTCGCCCGGCGCGCGATTTGTGCAGGTCATTCACGGCGCCAGTACCGCGATCGACCATGAGTTCGCCTAAGGGGCCCTGCGTCGGCGCCTTCCAGCCCGGACGATGCGCGACCACGACGTGTGCGAGATCGAACAGCTCACGCCATCGATGCCAGCTCGGCAGACCCAGGAATGCGTCCATGCCCAGGAGCAGACACAGCGAACGCTGCGGAAATTCCGCGCGCAATTCGGTCAGCGTGTCCACCGTGTAGGAGGCGCCCGCGCGCCGCACTTCCCGATCGTCGACTACGAATGCGGGCAGATCGGCAACCGCGGCGCGAACCATCCTCAAGCGCAGCGCGCCATCCGCGAGCGTGCGCTCGCGATGCGGCGGATTGCCGGTCGGCAGGAAACGGACCTCGGACAGTTTCAGCGACTGCCACAACTCGAAGGCCGTGCGCAGATGACCGTAATGGATCGGATCGAACGTGCCGCCGAAAAGACCCATGGGACCGCCATCCTGTGCGTTGCGGCCCGGCGAATTGGCATTCGGAGTATTCAAGCGATGCGTGCTCCAGTGATAGGCAGGGCGCGACGTCCCGAGAATTCGACCAGCAGCAGCGCCATCTCGTCCCAGGCGTCGCCGCGTTGCTGGCCCTTGATCATGCGATCGGCGCGCGAGCTGCGCACCGCGAGACGCGCATAAGGCAGGCGGTTCGCGCGGCGCTTGGCGCTGTCGAGCGCGGCCGAGGGTCGCATCCAGCCACGCGCGCCGTCGGGCTGCGTCGTGCCCCAGGTGTTGCGTATTTCGCGCGTGATCGACCAGAGCGCGAGCGTGGGCTCGACGCCCTCGCTGCGCAGTCCCGCGAGGATGCGCAAGCCGCGCTGCACGTCGCCCGCGAGTGCCGCCTCGCCGAGCTGGAACACGTCGAACCGCGCGCTGTCGCCGATGGCGGCCTGCGCCGCAGCGAGTCCGATGGGGCCAGCCTTCTGCGTGTCAGTGGCCGGAGCGAGCAACTTGAGTTTTTCGAGCTCCTGTTGCGCGGCGAGCAGGTTGCCCTCCGTGCGGTCGACGATGAAACGCACCGCGTCCTCCTCGAGCTCGATTCCGAGCTGCGCGGCGCGCGCGCGCAGCCACTGCGGCAGGCGCCCCACTTCGACTGGGTAGATGGGCAGCCACGCGCCGGCCGACTCGAAGGCCTTCACCCACGCGGAACCGGTCTGCTCGCGCTCGAGCTTGCCCGTGATCATCAGGTAGACGTTGTCGGGGCTGACGTTCTCGAGCAGTTCGACGATGGCTTTGGCGCCGCCCGTGCCCGGCTTGCCCGACGGCAGCCGCAACTCGATCAGCTTGCGCGAGCCGAACAGCGAAAGGTTGTTAGACCCGGCGCGCACGTCGTCCCAGTCGGCGACGCGCTCGATGAAATGTACTTCGCGTTCCTCGAAGCCGGCGCGCCTGACGCGCGCGCGGATGGCGTCGGCCGCTTCGCCCACGAGCAGCGCTTCGTCGCCGGAAACGAGATAGGCCCTGGCTGGCTCACCCTGGAGGTGGGTACGGAGGCTGTCGAGAGAAAGCTTCAATCTGGCGTCGATTATGAGGCAAGTAGGGGCGGGTTGCGGGCTTGAAAGCCGACCGACTGTCGGGCCATAGTGCTGAGCCAATCCCCCGCCATGCGCAGCCTCACCCAGAACCGCGTCGACCGACTCAAGACCACCGCCTGCTGGCTGCTGGTCCTTGCCCTGCTCGGCGCCACGAGTCAGTACCTGGCGCACTTCCATGTGCAGCCGGCGAGCGCGAGCGCGGTCCAGGTTGATGATTCGGCCGGCCATCCGGCCGCTGGACATTGCACCCTTTGCGTCCAGTTCGACCGGCTGCCGGCGCCGCCCGCCGCGGCCTCCACGCCTGTCGCACTCTACTTCCCGGTTTCCCACGTCGCCGCGCCGAATGAGATTCGACCGGCGCCCGATGCACCCGATCTTTGGCCTCCTGCCCGAGCCCCACCTGCCCTGACCTGCTGAACCGTTCTTGCCGGCCGCCCTGTGGACCGGCGTGTTTCTTCATTTGCAGGTTCCAGGTGCACCGTGTTTTTGACATTCCGTTTCACGCGGCATGAGTCCGCCGCGATTGCCATCGTTTCGTCACTGGTCGTTTCGATCGCCGCTTTCGCCGATCAACCAGAATCCCATCCATCGGAAGCCGACTCGTTGCAGGAAGTCGTCGTGACCGCCACCGCCCTGCGTGAATCCTCGCTCGAGGTCGCGCAGCCCACGGCGGTGCTCGGCGGCGATGATCTGATCCGCGAGCGTGGCACCAGCATCGGCGAGGCGCTCGCGAATACGCCGGGCGTGAGCGCGACGTATTTCGGTCCGCAGGCCAGCCGCCCCGTGATCCGCGGCCAGTCCGGCGAGCGCGTGCAGGTCAGCGAGGACGGCGCGGAGTCGCTCGATGCCGCGGCGCTTTCGGCCGACCATGCCGTGACCATCGATCCGCTGCTCGCGGATCGCGTCGAGGTGCTGCGCGGACCGGCGACGCTGCTTTATGGAAATGGCGCGTCCGGCGGGTTGGTCAACGTGCTCGTCCGGCGGGTACCCGAGCAGGCCTACGACGGCGCGATGAACGGCGCCGCGGAGCTGCGCGGCAACACCGCGCTCGGCGAACGCGCCGCGGCGTTGCGGCTCGATGGCGGCGTGAATGGCTGGTCCTTCCACGGCGACGCCTACAAGCGCGAAACCGACGATGTCGAAATCGCCGGCTACGCACTGTCGCGGCGACTGCGCGACTCCGGCGCGTACACGCCCGAGGAGATAGCCGCTTCCCGCGGACGCATCGCCGACTCCGCCAGCGAACTGACCGGCGGCGCACTCGGCATCTCGCGCATCGGCGCGGCGGGATTCGCCGGGGTCGCGGTGAGCCGCTTCGAAACGCTGTACGGCATTCCTGGTCCCGAACACGGCGTGTCGATCGACATGAAGCAGACGCGTTTCGATCTGAATTCCGACTGGCGTCCCGCGGATTCATGGCTGGATTCCGCGCGGCTGCGCGCATCGTTCAATCGTTACGAACACGCGGAGCTCGAGGAAAGCGGTGAGGTCGGCACGCAGTTCGACCAGGACGGTCTGTCGCTGCGGCTCGCCTTCGATCACGCGCCGCTGGCCGAGTGGCGTGGCAGTTTCGGCGTGCAGTATCGCGAGATCGATTTCGTCGCGACGGGTGAAGAAGCGTTCGTGCCCGCTTCGCTCACGCGCAACGCGGGATTGTTCGCGTACGAGGAGCGCGCCTTCGGACCGCTGACGGTCGAGCTCGGCGCGCGCCTGGAAAAGCAGCGCATCACGGGAGAAGAAATCCCCGCGGGCTACGAGGCGACTCGCGCGAACTTCGCGGGCGGCCTGGTGTGGCAGTTCGCCGCGGGCTGGAGCAGCGCGCTCAACGTGACGTCGACGCAGCGACACCCGACCTCGGCCGAGCTGTATGCCGACGGTCCGCACATCGCCGTGCAGCGCTTCGAGATCGGCGACGCGACGCTGCGGCCCGAGCGCGCGACGACCGTCGACGCGTCGCTGCGTTATCACGGCGAACCGCACGACGAAGCCTGGAGTCTGAGCCTCACCGCGTTTCAGAGCGACTACCGCGATTACATCTACACGGAATTCACCGGACAGATCGAGGACGAACTACCGGTCGCGCTGTACCGCCAGGACGACGCGCGTTTCCGCGGTATCGAGGCCGAGATCGAACTACCCGCGTTCGAGTTCGCGGGCGGCAGATTGTCCACGCGCCTGCTCGCCGACCTGGTGCGTGCACGGCTCATCGACGGCGGCGATCTGCCGCAGATCCCACCGCTGCGCGTCGGCGCCGAACTGCGTTATTCGCGCGCGGCATGGTCCGCGGGGATCTCGGCGCATCGATTCGACGACCAGGACCGTATCGCCGCCAACGAGGCGCCGACCGACGGCTATACGATGCTCGGCGCGGACGCCTCGTGGACCGTACCGTTCGGCGGCCGGCGGCTGTTCGCATACCTGCGCGGCGAGAATCTGCTCGACGAGGACGCGCGCCGGCACACTTCGCCGCTCAAGGAGTTCGTGCCGCTGCCGGGACGTTCGCTGGCCGCGGGCGTGCGGCTGGAATTCTGACCGCGTATTCTCCGGCTACCAACCTGCCGAAGCACCGAGGCTCGCGGAACATGAGCACGATTTTCGAGAAGATCATCGCCGGAGAAATCCCCGCCCAGATCGTTCACAAGGACGAACGCGTGACCGCGTTCCGCGACATCAGTCCACAGGCGCCCGTGCACGTCCTGATCGTGCCGAACAAGCCGATCCCGACGGTCAACGACGTGTCGGAGGACGACGAACGGACGCTCGGTCACATGTTCGTCGTCGCCCGCGACATCGCTCGCGCCGAAGGCATCGCGGATGACGGCTTCCGTCTCATCATCAACTGCAACAAACACGGCGGGCAGGTGGTGTATCACCTGCACATGCATCTGCTGGGCGGCCACGCGCTCGGCCCGATGCTCGCCGGAGGTAAACATGGCTAACAAGAAAAAGGCGGCCGCGAAAGCGCGCCCGAGAGCCCGCAAGATCGTCGTACGCGTCGCGCGCAAGGCCGGCGACTTCTATCCACCGATCAGGCCGTACGACTCCGGCCATCTGCGCGTCTCGCCGATCCACGAGATCTATTACGAGCAGAGCGGAAATCCGAAAGGCAAGCCGGTGGTATTCCTGCACGGCGGCCCCGGCGGCGGCACGGATCCCAAGATGCGCCGCTTCTTCGATCCTAAGAAATACCGCATCGTCCTGTTCGACCAGCGCGGCTGCGGGCGCAGCCGACCGAGCGCGAACCTGGTGGACAACACCACCTGGCACCTGGTCGCCGACATCGAGACCATCCGCGAACATCTCGGCATCGGGAAATGGCAGGTGTTCGGCGGCTCGTGGGGCTCGACGCTCGCGCTCGCCTACGCGCAGAAACATCCGGAGCGCTGCACGGAGCTCGTGTTGCGCGGCATCTTCCTGCTGCGCCGCTCGGAGCTCGAATGGTTCTACCAGAACCCGGAGGGCGCGGCTTCGATGTTCCCCGACCTGTGGGAACACTACCTCG
This sequence comes from Pseudomonadota bacterium, assembly GCA_023433705.1. Lineage (GTDB taxonomy): Bacteria > Pseudomonadota > Gammaproteobacteria > Steroidobacterales > Steroidobacteraceae > CADEED01. The sequence goes on along the minus strand of JAEYUC010000039.1, from coordinate 3,273 downwards.
AGCCGCTCACGGCCGAGGAGCGCACGGACTGCATCGCGTCTTACTACCAACGCCTCACGAGCGAAGACAAGTCGACGCTGCTGACCGCCGCGCGCGCCTGGTCGATCTGGGAAGGCGCGTTGTCGTTCATCAAGATGAACGCCGACTACGTGAAGCGTTACGGCGACGCCGAGTTCGCAGCCGCGTTCGCGCGCATCGAGTGCCACTACTTCATCCATGGCGGATTCCTCGACCGGCCCAACCAGCTGCTCGAGGACGTCGACAAGATCCGGCACATCCCGGCGGTGATCGTGCAGGGCCGCTTCGACGTCGTGTGCCCGATGCGCAGCGCCTGGGACCTGCACAAGGCCTGGCCCGAGGCCGACCTGCGCGTCGTACCCGACGCGGGTCACTCCGCGTTCGAACCCGGCATAGCCCGTGAACTCGTCAAGGCCACCGACCGCTTCGCAAAGCTGTAATAGGGACATTCCCCGTTTCCCGGCAAACGGGGAGGTCTTTTGGGGATCTTTTGGGGACAGATCTATTTATCGACGATCTTTATCGTCGATAAATAAATCTGTCCCCTCGGGTGCCTCAGGTGCCGCTCAACTTGAAGGTCGGGCTGCCGGACTCGTCGAGTAGCCCTCGGCTCAGCAGCCATTCGCGTGCATCCGCCGCGTCACGCTCGAACCACTCGCGCGCCGATCCGAGCCGGAACGTGTAACCCCACGCATCCATGTCGGCGAGCATGCGATCGCGCCCGAAACCGTGTAGTTGGTCGGCGAGCACGATCTGCAGGTAACACACGGCGCACTCCTCGGCATCGTCGCCGCCCGCATCGCGATCGAGGCCCGCGCGCCTTGCGGCCGTCATGCAGATGAAATGACACAGCTCGTGCAGCAGCGAGTGCAGTGGCGTATCCGCCCGCACGTAGACGACGTTGCCGCGCAGCCCGGCCTCGCTTTCACCCCAGTAGGAACCCGGCAGGTCTTCGGCCGCGCCGCCCATCGCGAGTTCGGCGCCGTAGCGCGCCGTGAGCGTACGCAGGGACGCGTGCGGCTCCGCGCCCACGCGCATCACGTCGTTCATCAGAGAGCGGAAATCCGGCGCATGACGAGCGCGACCAGGTCGCGCGCGAGCGCCTCACGCAGGATTTCCTGCTCGCGTTCCTTGGCGAGCAGCCGCGCCTCGTCGAAGCTGATGTCGCGGGTCGCGGTGACTTCCTCGTCTTCGATCAGCGTATCGCCGTTCGAGGTCACGGAGAATTTGACGCGGTACGTGAGCTCGTATTCGGCCGGAATGTTGCGCGCCGACACCGAGAGGATCCGCTCGGTGAGCTCGTCCTCGTGCACCTTGATCGTCGCGCCCGCCGATCCCGCCGTGGGGATGACCTTGACGCCCGACGCGAGCAGCGCCTTGCGCAGGTCCTGCACGAAGTCCGTCTTCTCGTCCTCGGTGTCGATGTAGGTGTTCGCGAACGCGGTGGGCAGCGGCTGGCGGCCCTGCAGGTGGAAGCCGCAGGCGCCTAACAACAGCGAAATCAGGATGGGGACAGACTTAAGTCTGTCCCCTCTCGGTGTTTTCATACGACGATGTTGACCAGCTTGCCCTTCACGTAGATCGCTTTCTTGACTGGTTTGCCCTCGACGAACTTCTGCACGTTCGCATCGGCCAGCGCGGCCGCGATCGCATCGTCCTGCGAAGCCTCGGCGGCAACGCCGACGCGCGCACGCATCTTGCCATTCACCTGCACCGAGATCTCGATCTCATCCCGCACCAGCGCGTCAGGATCCGGCGTCCACCAGCGCTCGTGGATCAGCGCGGTCGAATGACCGAGCTGGTGCCACAACTCGTGCGTGACGTGCGGGATCATCGGCGACAGGCACATCACCGCGATCTCGAGCGCCTCGTGTTTCACGACGCGCGTCACGAGGCCGCCGTCATCGGCGAGTTTGCCGACCGCGTTGAGCAGTTCCATGACCGACGCCACGGCCGTGTTGAAGCTGCGGCGCCGGCCGATGTCGTCCGTCACCTTCTCGAGAGTGTGATGCGCGATCCGGCGCAGGTCTTTCTGCGCGGCATTGAGCAGGGTCTTGTCGAACTTCTCGAAGTTAACGGCATCCGCCGGCGGCGGCGCGTTGACCTGGTCGTACACCGCCTTCCACAGGCGGCGAATGAAACGGAACGAACCCTGCACGCCCTCTTCCGACCATTCGAGAGTCTGCTCGGGCGGCGCCGTGAACATCATGAACATGCGCGCCGTGTCGGCGCCGTACTGCTCGACCAGCGCGGTCGGATCGACGCCGTTGTTCTTCGACTTCGACATCGTGCCGAGACCGGCCCATTCCACGGGCTGGTTGTCAGTGAGCAGGATCGCGCCCTTGCGTGAAGTACCCTCCAGCAAGACCTCGACGTCGGCCGGATTGAAGTAATCGCGGCGGCCCGGCGCGGGCTCGCGGAAGTAGATGTGGTGCAGCACCATGCCCTGCGTGAGCAGGTTCTTGAACGGCTCGTCGATTTCGATCAACCCGAGGTCGCGCATCGCCTTCGTCCAGAAGCGCGAATACAGCAGGTGCAGGATCGCGTGTTCGATGCCGCCGATGTATTGATCCACCGGCATCCAGTACTTCGCGCGTCCGTCGACCATCGTCGGCGCATCCGCGCACGTGAATCGCAGGAAGTACCACGACGAATCGACGAACGTATCCATCGTGTCCGTTTCGCGGCGCGCATCGGCGCCGCACGTCGGACATTTGCATTCGTAAAACGACGGCGTCTTGTTGAGCGGATTGCCGGAACCGTCGGGCACGAGGCCTTCCGGCAACACGACGGGCAGGTCCTTGTCCGGCACCGGCACTTCGCCGCACTTTGCGCAATGGATCATCGGCACCGGGCAACCCCAGTACCGCTGGCGCGAGATGCCCCAGTCGCGCAGGCGCCATTGCACTCGTTTCCTGCCGAGACCCTTCTTCTCGAGCGCGGCGGCGATCGCGTCCACGGCGGCCTGGAACTCGAGCCCGTTGAACTCGTTCGAGTTCATCGTGATGCCGTATTCGCCGAACTCGTCGCGCCACGGCGGATCGAGATTCTCGTACGCGCCCGACTTCGACTTGATCACCTGCAGGATGGGTAGTTTGTTCTTGAGCGCGAACTCGTAGTCGCGCGCGTCGTGGCCCGGCACGCCCATGACGGCGCCTTCGCCATAGGCCATGAGCACGTAGTTGGCCACCCAGACCTCGACCATCTGGCCGGTGAACGGATGCAGCACCGAGAAGCCGGTGCGCATGCCCTTCT
>JAEYUC010000046.1 GCA_023433705.1 Pseudomonadota bacterium | reverse complement strand
CGCCCACGGCGACCGAGGCGCCGTGCGCGCCAGCCGCCGCGGCCGCGCCGCTGATGTTCATGCCGCCGTTGCCGCCGCCACCGCCCACGCTCTGCGCGACGATGCCGCCGGAGTTGTCGCCGAAGGTCGCGACCGCGCCGTCGACCGTCAGGGTAGTTAGCGCGGAGGTTCCCGCGCCGCCGCCCGAGCCCCCCACACCCACCGAAACCGCGCCGGCGTTGCCGCCGCCCGCGCCAACGGCGCCGCTGATGTTCATGCCACCGTTGCCGCCACCGCCACCCAGGCTCTGCGCGAACACGCCGATCGAATTGTCGCCACGCGTGACCGCGGTGCCGGTCAATTCCGCCGTGACCGCGAGACCGTTGCCGCCACCGCCGCCCGAGCCGCCGACGCCCACCGCGACCGCGCCACCATTCGAGCCGGTGGCCGAGAACGCCCCGGTGACGTTCATGCCACCACTGCCGCCGCCGCCGCCCACGCTCTGCGCGAACAGGCCCGCGGATTCGTCCCCTTCCGTTTGGATGTTGCCCGCGACGCTGGCCGTCACGTTCGCGCCATGGCTCGCATTCGCGCCGCCACCGCCGATGCCGACCGCGACGCCGGCGCCGGCGCCGCCCGCCGCGTTGAGTCCGCCGGCGATGGTCATTCCGCCATTGCCGCCGCCACCGCCGATGCTCTGCGCCGTGATACCGACCGACTGCGCGCCGCGTGTATGCACGTCGCCGACGACGGTCGCGCGCACTTCGCCCGCGCCACCGCCCTCTCCACCGTATCCGCCCACGCCGACGCCGACCGCGCCAGACGTACCGCCGGCGATCGACACGCCCGCGGCCACGGTGAGCCCGCCATTGCCGCCGCCGCCGCCCAGGCTCTGCGCGACGATGCCGTCGGAGTTGGCGCCGACCGTGTCGACGTTGCCCGTGACGTCGAGAATGGTCAGCGCCGCCGTGCCGCCGCCGCCGCCCGCGCCGCCGACGCCGACCGCGACCGCGCCCGACGTTCCGCCCGAAGCGGACAACGAACCGGAGATCGCGATGCCGCCGTTGCCGCCGCCACCGCCGACGCTCTGCGCGATGACCGCGGTTGCATCGTCGCCCAGCGTCACCGCGTCGCCGTTGAGCGTCGCCGTGACCTCCAGGCCATTGCCACCGCCGCCGCCCGCGCCACCGACGCCGACCGCGACTGCGCCAGATCCGCTGCCCGCGCCCGACACCGAGCCTGAAACGTTGAGACCGCCGTTGCCGCCGCCGCCACCGAGACTCTGCGCGATGAACGCACTCGAGCGGTTGCCTTCCGTGCCGAGCGAGCCGTTGACGGCCGCGACGATCACGCCCGCGTTGCCGGCATCGCCACCCTGGCCGCCGACACCGACCGCGACTGCGCCGCTGCCACCGCCCGAGCCGACGATGACGCCTGAGGTGTTCATGCCACCGTTGCCGCCACCACCGCCGACGCTCTGCATGAGCACCGCGTCCGCGTCGTCGCCGCGGGTCATCGCCGTGCCGTTGAACGTGGCCGTCACCCGGCCACCCTGTCCACCGGCGCCGCCCGCGCCACCGACGCCAACGGAAACGCCGCCCGTACCCGTGCCCGAACCGCTAACTACTCCGGAGATGTTGAAGCCGCCGTTGCCGCCCGCACCGCCGATGGACTGCGCGACGAGTCCGGTCGAGCGGTCGCCGCTCGTCTGGAGATTGCCGGTCAGTGTCGCGCGGACTTCGCCGCCGTTGCCCGCGCCGCCGCCGTCGCCACCGACGCCGACCGCCGCCGAGGCGGAAGCGCCCCCGCCCGCCGAAACCGCGCCCGCGACCGTGAATCCGCCCGAGCCGCCTCGGCCACCGACCGCCTGCAGCACCGCTCCGAAAGAGTTCTCACCCGTGGTGCCGATGTCGCCCCTGTACTCGACATCGACGAGACCGGCATTGCCGCCATCGCCGCCCGCGCCGCCGACCGATACCGCGGCCGAGGCCGCCGCACCGCCAGCGCCGCCAACCGCGAACGACATCGAGAAGCCGCCCGTGCCGCCACCACCGCCGATCGACTGCGCGACGATGCCGTCCGAGTTCGCGCCGCGCGTCTGGATGTCGCCGCCGGCGCGCATCTGCACCGTGCGTCCGTCGCCTCCACCACCGCCTTCGCCGCCGATGCCCGCCGCGAACGCGGCCGCGCCGAAATCTCCCATCGTGCCCGCGAACGCGAGCGCGAAGCCGCCGTTGCCGCCGCTGCCGCCGATCGACTGCGCGACGATGCCGTCGGAGTCGAGACCGTCGGTGAAGATGTTCCAGTCGTTCCAGACCTGGACTTCGCCGCCATGTTTGCCGGCGCCACCCGCGCCGCCCACCGCCGCCGACGCTGCGCCGTCCCAGCCCAGCGTGACGTTCGCGGCGAATCCGCCGTTGCCGCCACCGCCGCCGATGCTTTGCGCCAGCACGCCCTTGGCGCGGTCGCCGTAAGTCTCGATGGTTCGCACGCCGGGAGCGGAGCCCACCGACCCGATGCGCACCCGCGAGGCCTCTCCGCCGCCGCCGCCATTGCCACCGACGGTCACGCCGCCGAACACCGAGATGGAAGCGGCATTGCCTCCGTTGCCACCGCCGCCGCCCACGGACTGCGCGAAGATGCCGTGCGAATCGTCGCCCAACGTCGCGAGCGAGCCGGTGTTCTCGATGTACACCTCGCCGCCATTGCCGCCGCCACCGCCGCTGCCGCCGATGGTCATGAACACACCTTCGCTCGAGCCGCCGCTGCCGCCGCCGCCACCGACACTGGTCGCCTCGATCGCGCTCGAAATCGAGCCGCGCGTCGTGATGTCGCCGTTGTTCGTCACTTCGACCAGGCCCGCGGGACTGGTGAGGCTGGCGTCGCCGCCGATCGCGACGAGTCCGCCGCTGTCGCCGCCGTTTCCGCCGCCGCCACCGATGCTCTGCGCGAGGATGCCGCGCGCACGCGACCCGGTGCGGTCGTCCGCGCCGGGTAGATAGATGTCGTAACCGGTGTCGATGCTGCCGTCGTTGATGACGGTGACCTGGCCGCCCGAGCCGCCGCCCGTGCCGGTGCCGCCGAGACCGCCGACGCCACCGGTGCTGGCGCCGCTGCCGCCGCCGCCGCCGATGCTCTGCGCGAGAATGCCGTCCGCGCCCGCGCCGCCGGTGACGATCGAACTACCCACGCCGGTGCGCACCGTGACGTGGCCGCCGTTGCCACCCGCGCCGCCGCTGCCGCCGAGATCCGCGGCGCCGTGCGAACGGCTCGCGGAGCCACCGCCGCCGCCGATGCTCTGCGCGACGATGCCCTTCGCGTCGACCCCGTGCGTCTCGACCGCACCGTTGTTGGTGACGTTGACGATGCGGCCGTCGCCACCCGCGCTGCCCGAGCCGCCAACCGAGACGAGTCCGCCCGAGCCGGCGCCCGTGCCGCCGCCGCCGCCGATGCTCTGCGCGTAGATGCCGACGGCGCCTTCGCCGCTCGTCAGCACCGCGCCGGTCGCGTGATTGGTCAGGTCGACCCGCCCGCCGTGATTGTCGTTGCGCGCCGTCGCGCCGCCGCCGCCGAGGCCGACGAGGCCGTTGCCATTGCCGCCCGCGCCGCCGCCGCCACCGATGCTCTGCGCGAGCAGGCCGTGCGAATAATCGCCGCGCGTCTCGACGAAGCCGCGATTGTCGATGGTCGCCTGGCCACCCTGGCCGCCACCCGCGCCCGTCGCGCCGATGCCGCCGATGCCATTGCCATTGCCGCCGTTGCCGCCGCCGCCGCCGACACTCTGCGCGAGAACACCGTAGGCACCGTCTCCCGTCGTGAGGATGTTGGCATCCAGCTCGTTGTTCGCCGTCGCGGTGCCGCCGTTGCCGCCGCCCGCGCCGGTGCCGCCGACGCCGGCGATGCCCACGCCATATCCACCGTCGCCGCCACCGCCGCCGATCGACTGCGCATAGAGGCCCACCGCGCCGCTGCCCTGCGTGACGATGAGTGCGCCGGCCGCGTTGGTCGCGGTCGCCGCACCGCCATTGCCGCCGTCGGCGCCGTTGCCGCCGAGCCCCACGACGAGCGCGCCCGAGTCGCCGGCGTTCCCGCCGGGACCGCCGACGCTCTGCGCGAACACGCCGTGTGCGGCATAGCCGGTTCCCGCGACGGCGTCACCCGTGCGCACCGTGCCGTAGTTAGTGGCGTTCGCCGCGCCGCCATGGCCGCCCGGGCTGCCCGTGCCGGCATCGCCGACGAGGCCGTACGAGTCGCCGCCGGCTCCGCCGCCGCCACCGAGACTCTGGGCGTAGACGCCGACCGCGCCGTTACCGCTCGTGACGATGACGCCGTGGTTGCGCGCCGTCGCGGTGCCGCCCTGCGCGGCGTCGCCGCCGCCCGCGCCGCTGCTGGCGATGTATCCACTGCCACCCTCGCCACCCGTGCCCGCGCGACTCTGGATGAACATGCCGTGCGACTCGCGACCGGAGGTCGTGATGTTCACGAACGAATCGACTTCGACGTCGCCGCCGACACCGGCGGCCCCACCCCGGGCGGCCGGCAGCGCGCCCCAGGCGTTGCCGCCCGAGCCGCCGTTGCCGCCGCGGCTGGTCACGACGAGGGCCGGTGCCTCGTCGAGCGACGTATGGAGATCGCCGTTGGTCTGCGTGGTAGTTAGATCGTAGTCGATGGCGGGCGCCGGCAGGCCCGGCTCGCCGGGATTGGCCGATTCACCGATGGTCCAGCAGCCGAAGAAGCAGATCTCGATGCCCCAGCCGCTACGGCCGCTCGAGCCCCAGGAGCCGTTGTGATTCTCGACGAAACGGTTGCTGCCGCTGACCTGCGGGGGGCGGATGACCTCGGCGTCGCGGCCCGGAGATCCGTCTAGTCCGTCCGGGCGTGTCTCGCCACTGGGCACGAAGGTGAACGCGATGTAACCCGTCGCGCCGCCACAAGCCGGATCGCACACGATGCCGAGGAAATCCGGATCGACGCCGTCATCCGGATCCTCGTCGACGGCGAAGGCATGGTCGACGATCGTATAGGTGATCGCGGGAACCTCGGGGCGATACTCCTGGTACGGGCGTCCAGGAAATGGCGGTGTCACGGTGTTGTCGGGAGGCAGTTCCGGCAGCTCGGGAACTTCATCCGTGCCCGGAATCGTGAAGGTCGTGCCGATGTCGGTGGGCCCTGCCCACAGGTAGTGACCCGCGTCCGTGCGGACGGACCCATACGGATTGAAGATCAGCTCTTCGATGATCTCCGTTTCGCCCGTCGTGGGATTGGTGATCTCGCCATTCCGCACGTAGCACGGGTGGTAGTCGGACTCCATGTCGCACCAGAGCGTGGTCTGAGACCAGGCGAACGGTGATCCGCACAGGAAGAAGGCGAGCAAGGCGAGGCGGCGAGATGCGTTCACTTGGGCGCTCCGGCAATGAAAAAGCCGCGGGCGTGGGGGACGCGCGCGGCTTTGGGGGAAGAGGAAGACCTACTAATGAGCGAACCGCTGGGTGGGATTGCTCGCGGCGCGGGAGCGCCGCTCGTCCCTCGGGGACTTGGGACCACAGGCGCTGGCGCGCCTGTGTCGGCAAGGTCAATACCTGAATCTGGCGGAGAGGGCGAGATTCGAACTCGCGGGACCCGTGAGGGTCCGCCGGTTTTCAAGACCGGTGCATTCAACCGCTCTGCCACCTCTCCGGCGGGGATAGCGGATTGCGCGCGCACGCTACTGCAAAGGGCCGGTCCGGTCCAGCCGACCGGCATCCGGGCCCGTGCCCTGGGCGCGAACAATGGGAATGCGGGACCGAGTCCTGCGGTCATTCGATGGGTACCCTCCCAGGACCCATTGCATCTTTGTGCATGCCTTACGGCAATTGCCCGGACGGGCTAAGCCCGGGCTTAGGCCTTTAGGCCTAGATCGAGCGGAGATTACGTCGCCTCGGCAAACGACGTCGGCGGCAGTGGCTAGGCGTGCGCGCAGTTCTTTAAGATGTGGCGCGTGAAACTGCTCATCGTCGACGACCACCCGCTCTTTCGCGACGGCCTCGCGGCGCTGCTGCGCCAGGCGTCCACGGACACGCAGGTCGTGCAGGCCTCGTCCACCGAGGACGCGCTCAACATCGCCGACGAGCAGATCATCGACGCGGTGTTCATGGATCTCATGATGCCCGGCTTGTCGGGCGAGGCCGCCGTGCGCGAGTTCGCGCGACGCCACCCGGACCTGCCCGTGATCGTGTTGTCGAGCTCGGAGAGTTCATCCGATGTGCGGCGCATATTGAACGCCGGCGCCTCGGGTTACATCCCGAAATCCGCGACGGCGCAGACGGTCGTATCCGCGTTGCAGCTCGTGCTTTCGGGAAACATCTACGTGCCGCCGTTGCTGATCTCGGCGACCGCCCGCGCCGCCGATCACGAAGCGCACGATGCGCCGCGTTCGCTCGCGCAACTCACCGAGCGCCAGGTCGACGTGCTCCGGTTCCTCAAGGACGGCCTCAGCAACAAGGAGATCAGCGCGAATCTCGGCATCGCCGAGAAGACCGTGAAGGTCCACATCGCGGCGATCTTCAAGACGCTCAACGTGGTCAACCGTACTCAGGCTGCGAAGGTTCTGCGCGACGCGCAGGACGCGCCACGAGATGTGTTATAGCGGCGCGCAGCCGGCTGTTCGCGACGGGTTTGTGTAGCAGCAGGAGACCACTCTCCGCGGACTCCCTGATCCGGTCGGGCGCGGTGTCGCCCGTGATGAGCATGCCGGGAATCTCGTCGTCGTTGTATTCGTCGCGCAATCGCTGGATGACGCGAATGCCGTCTTCGTTCTCGCGCAATCGATAGTCGCAGATGACGAGCACGGGCCGGTCCGGACAATTCTCGAGCTTGGCGAGCAGTTCGTCGCCGGATCCGGCCACGACCGCATCGTAACCCCAGCTCTCGAGCAGGCTCTTCATCGCCATCTGGATGGTGGTCTCGTCGTCGACCACGAGGATGAGGCCCGACCCCGCGGTCGCGGCATCGGGGGCGACCGGCAACTTGCTGGCCGCCACGGCCTTCGCATCCCCGAGCGGCAGGTCGATCGCGAACATCGATCCACTGCCCTCGCGCGAGCGGAAGCTGAGCGGATGACCTAACAACTGCGTGAGACGCCGGACGATCGCGAGGCCGAGGCCCACTCCCTTGGTGCGATCCCGCTCGGGATTCGCCGCCTGGTAGAACTCCTTGAAGATCTGCGGCTGTTCCGACTTCGCGATGCCTCGCCCGGTGTCCCAAACCTGCACGGTGACCGTGCGGCCGCGCCGGCGGACTCCGACGAGCACGGTCCCTCGGTCGGTGTACTTGATCGCATTCGACACGATGTTGCGCACCACGCGCTCGACGAGCAGCGGATCGGAGAACACGGCGAGGCGCGTCGGACGGCAGCGCAGCGCGATCTTCTTCGCTTCCGCCTCGGAAGCGTGGTCGCGGCATATGCGCTCGAGCAGCGGCCGCAGCGCGAATGCCTGCGCGTTGACTTCGACGACGCCCGCGTCGAGGCGCGAGATGTCGAGCAAACCGTTGAACAATCCGCCCATCGCCTGCACCGAGCTGTCGACATTGTCGAGCAGGCGCCCCGCTTCCGGATCGACGACGCGCGGGCGCAGCGCCGCGACGAACAGCGACAACGCATGCACCGGCTGGCGCAGGTCGTGGCTCGCCGCGGCCAGGAAGCGCGACTTGGCGTTGCTCGCCTCCTCCGCCTTCTCCTTTTCGGCGCGCAGGCCCGCGATGAGCTCTTCGTTCTCGAAGCGCAGGCGCACGGATTCCTCGAACTGCGCGCTGTAGCGGCGCGCCTGGTCGGCGATTGCCGCGAGCCACCCGAGGATGATGAGCGCCAGCACCCAGTGAACCCAATCCGCCCGCGCCATCATCCATGCCGCCGGAATGAGCAGCATGGGCAGCATCGCGCAATAGATAGCCGGCCGCAGCACGCCGAACGCGGTGATGGCGCCGCTCGCCACCGCGCAGATGTAGAGCATGACGAGCAACTGCATGTCGAAGCGTTCGACCGGCATCAACCACAGCGCGCTGATGCCGAGGATGAAGCTCCCGGCGAGCGCGCCGACGGTGAAACGGCGCCCCCAGGTGCGCCATTCGCGATCCGGAGGCTTGCGACGCAGGTAGGCGAAGATCAGCGCGAGCCGCGCGGCGATCTGCGCGAGCATCAGGGACATGAAGGCGATCGCGGTACTCCAGCCGACGGCGCCGCTGCCCGCGATGATGCACGCGACGAGCACCGCGGCGATGCCGGTCGCGGTCATGCCGGGGGCCGTGTTCTGGTAGGCGGAGCGCACCTGCTCGGCGCCAATGCGATTTTCGAATGCGGTGTTGCCTGAAGTCATGCGAGGACCTGCCAGATCCGCAGGCTAACCGAGACTGACAAACTTGTCCTGCTTGTCTCATCACCGCCCGTGCGCGACAAACGGCACGAACTATCGCGCGCAACGCACTGCGCATTTTCCGCAAGTTGACAGGGTCGGAACGCGGATCGAGCATCTCGCGCGCAATAGACGGCAGGAGCAAAGGATATGCGCACACGTCTGACCGTTCCGTCACGCATCGACGCCGCATCGCGGCAACATCGGGCGCTGCCTTAACTCCCGCGTTTCTCAACCCGTCGCGGCGCCGGTCTCGGGCGTCGCCGCGAGTCCGTTCCGACACAGGGGGACAACATGTTAGTTCGATCCGGATTGGCCCGCGTTTTCGCGGTGTGCCTGGCGCTCATCGCGCCGCAATTGTTCGCTCAGACTCATAACTACGCCGAAGCCCTGCAGAAGTCGCTGTTCTTCTACGAAGCGCAACGTTCGGGCGATCTGCCGACCAACAACCGCGTCAACTGGCGCGGCGATTCGGGCATGACCGACGGCGCCGACGTCGGCCGCGATCTCACCGGCGGCTGGTACGACGCCGGCGATCACGTGAAGTTCGGCCTGCCGATGGCGGCGTCGGCGACCATGCTCGCGTGGGGCATCGTCGAATACCGCTCGGCCTATGTTTCGACCGGCCAGCTCGACAACGCGCTCGATCAGCTCAAGTGGGCGACTGACTACTTCATCAAGGCCCATCCGTCCGCGAACGAGCTGTACGGCCAGGTCGGCAACGGCGGACAGGATCACGCGTGGTGGGGCCCGGCCGAGGTCATGCAGATGGCCCGTCCGTCGTACCGCATCACGACGAGCTGCCCCGGTTCCGATCTCGCGGGCGAAACCGCGGCCGCCCTGGCCGCGGCGTCGATCGCGTTCCGGCCCACGAACCCGACCTACGCGAACACGCTGCTCTCGCACGCGCGCCAGCTGTATTCGTTCGCGGACAATTATCGCGGCAAGTACTCCGACTGCATCACCGACGCGGCGGGCTACTACCAGTCCTGGAGCGGATACAACGACGAGCTCGTGTGGGGAGCGATCTGGCTGTATCGCGCCACGGACGAGCAGGCGTTCCTCGACAAGGCGCAGTCTTACTACGCGAACCTGTCGAACCAGCAGCAGACGACTAACAAGTCGTACAAGTGGACGATCGCGTGGGACGACAAGTCCTATGGCTGCTACGTGCTGCTCGCGAAGCTCACCGGCGCGACGCAGTATCACCAGGACACGCAGCGCTGGCTCAACTGGTGGACGGTCGGCGGCACCGCGCTCGGCGCCGACGGCACGCGCGTCAACTACAGCCCGGGAGGACAGGCGGTGCTCGACCAGTGGGGTTCGCTGCGTTACGCGGCCAACACCGCGTTCGCGGCATTGATCTATTCCGACGCCATTTCGGATACCGTGCTCAAGGCGCGTTATCACGATTTCGCGGTGGGCCAGATCAACTACGCGCTCGGTTCCAATCCACGCAACTCGAGCTACGTGGTCGGCTTCGGCAACAACCCGCCGCGTAATCCTCACCACCGCACGGCGCACGGATCGTGGACCGACCAGATCAATTTCCCGGTGCAGAGCCGCCACGTGTTGTACGGCGCGCTGGTCGGCGGACCCTCGTCGGCGAACGACCAGTACACCGACGACCGCTCGAACTACGTCAACAACGAGGTCGCGACCGACTACAACGCGGCATTCACCGGCGCGCTCGCGCGGCTCGCGCAGGAGTACGGCGGCACGCCGCTCGCGAACTTCCCGCAGCCGGAGGCCGTCGTCGGCAACGAGATATTCCCGGAAGCCTCGATCAATGCCTCGGGCACGAACTTCACCGAGCTCAAGGTGCTGCTCAACAACCAGTCGGGCTGGCCGGCTCGCATGGGCGACCGGCTCTCGTTCCGCTATTACTTCACGCTCGAATCGGGTGTGTCGCCCAGCCAGATCACGATCAACGCCAACTACAACCAGTGCCTGGCGCCCTCCGGGCCGACGCAGCACTCCGGGTCGATCTACTACATCACCATCAATTGCAACGGCGTGAAGATCTACCCGGGCGGCCAATCGAACTACCGCAAGGAAGTCCAGTTCCGCATAGCGAGCTCGGGCGCATGGGATCCGACCAACGACTGGTCGTACACGGGCGTCGCGACGACGCCGGGCAGCACGCCCGTGCTCGTGCAGCGCATCCCGGTGTACGACAACGGCGTACGCGTGTTCGGCAACGAGCCCGGCGGCGGCACGCCGGACACGCAACCGCCGACGACTCCGGCGAATCTGCGCGTGACGTCCACGACATCGTCGACGGTGTCGCTCGCGTGGGATGCCTCCACCGATGACGTATCGGGTGTATCCGGCTACCAGGTCTTCCGCGGCACCGGGACGACGCCGGTCGGCACGCCGGCCGGACTCACGTTCACCGACACCGGGCTCGCGGCGGGCACTACCTACTCGTACACGGTGCGCGCCGTGGACGGCACGGGCAAGGTGTCGGCGGCCAGCTCCGCCGTGAACGGCACGACGACCACGGTGAGCCAGGACTACTCGGTCGCGGCCTCCCCCGGCACCATGTCGGTGGCCCGCGGCGCGAGCACCTCGACGACGATCGCGATCACGCGCACGAACTTCACGGGCGCCGTGACGATGAGCGCGAGCGGACTGCCGAGTGGGGTCACCGTCGCGTTCAGCCCGTCGGGCTCCACGACCGGCAATTCGGTCACTGCGACCTTCACCGCGTCGGGCACCGCGACCCTCGGCTCCGCGACGGTCACGTTGACCGCCACGTCGGGCAGTTTGTCGCGCGCGACCAGCGTCGCGCTGACCGTGACGAGCGGCGGCGACAACGGGACCGTGACGGCCACGCCGGTCGTGTCGACCAACAGTCCGTGGTTCAACGAACTGCAGGTGCGCCTCGCGAACACCGGGACGCTGACCGCGCTGACGGTGACCGTCGTGGTTCAGCGCACTTCGGGCGTGAGCTACTCGGGCATGTACAACACCGTGGGCGGACAGATCGCGCAGACCAACAGCAGCACCACGGGTGCGATCACGTACACGTTCACGCTGGCGTCGGGACAGACGCTGCCCGCCGCGACCGGCCGTACCTTCGCCGTGCAGACCAGCGGCAACGGCAGTTTGCATCCGACTTCAGGTGACACGTACACCGTGACCTACACGAGCGGAGGCCAGTCGTTCACGACGTCCGGCACCTTCTGAAAAATGGGACATTGAATGCGCGAGGACAGACTGAAGTCTGTCCCCGCCCGTTTACCAGGAAACGGGGACGCACCTGAAGAGGTGCGTCCCTATCCTCGACGCTCGTACCCGACCGAACGCTCGAGGATCTTCCCATCCTCGTCGATGACGAGCCGCAAACGACGCGTCCCGTGAAAAAACGTGAGCCGGCTCCGGCCCGCGTCTTCTTCGACGCCTCGCTCGCACAGGCTCGTGATCCGTCCCTGGCGCATGGCCGCGAGGACGTCTGCCGGATCGATGCCCAGGCCTTGCGCGACGATGTCAGCGTCAACGCTGAACTCACCACCCTCGCAAACTACCGTGCTCATGACTCACCCGCGGCGTGCACGTGGTCGAACGCAGCCCGATAGTCCTGCAGGACACCGTCGAGCTGCACGACAGCATCTGCCGAGCCCTCCCCGCTCTTCAGCTGATTCGCGGCGGTCAACATCCGCCCGATCAGGACGTGCAGTGCCGCATCCGGGGCCGGCGGAAGTTTGCAGTTCCTGACGATGTAGGTGACGTTTTCCTCGACCGTGTGCGCGAGCTCCCCGGCCTGCTCTCGCGAGATGGGCTGATTCAGCGCGTGGACACGTGCGACGGCATCTTCGATGCGCGACATTCCCGCTCGCAAGGGCTCATCCGTCGGCCACAATGTTCCGTCGGGCGGTGCGGTGCCGCCGACGTCGTGTGCCGAGTGTGCATCGTGCGGCGCCTCTGCCTCGTGAGCGTGACCGGCATTCGCCGCGTCGCCGCCGCGCGAGCAACCGGCCAGGGCTGCTGCGGCCAGCGCCACGATCACGAAGGCGAAAAGTGTCCTATTCATGTTCGTTTCTCCCGAGCGTCGCGCGCTCGTATCGTTCGCCTTTCCCGAGAATCACGCCCTGGCTGCTCGCGATCCCGAGTTCCAGGCTGGTCGCTATGCGGCGCGCGGGCTCGATGAAATGTTGCGCGATCCGCTCGCCGAACAGATCGCGCGCGGTTATTCCGAAAAGCTCGAGCCAGCGGTCGAAGTGCCGCGCATCGACCGGCAGCGGCAGGTGCATGCGCATCGGTTGCCCGCTGTAGACGCCGCTCCCCAGCACGACCGACGACCAGAACGCGAACATGCGTTGCAGGTGCGGTTCCCAATCCTGGATGCGCGCGTCGAAGACGGGCCCGAGCAGCTCATCTTCGCGGACGCGCGAATAGAAGCCGCGCACGAGCTGCTCGATCATGCCCTCGTCGATGCCGGTCCGCTCGCGCATGCGCTGCACGTCCCGGGCGCGGCGCTCTTCATCGTTGAGGACAGGTTCGGTCATCGTTGGCTCTCAGTGTGGGCACGAGGCCTCGCCGGCGCACTGATCCAGATCAGGCCTCCGGCGAACAGGCGCGGACGACGTCCGCGATTCCTACGAAACCGGCAGTTTTTCGAGCCCGCCCATGTATGAACGCAGAGCCGCCGGCACCGTGATCGAGCCGTCCGCGTTCTGATAGTTCTCGAGCACCGCGACGAGCGCGCGGCCCACGGCGACACCCGAGCCATTCAGCGTGTGCAACGGCTCGGGTTTGCCGGTTTCCGGATTGCGCCAGCGCGCCTGCATGCGGCGCGCCTGGAAGGCCTCGCAGTTGCTGCAGGAGGAGATCTCGCGGTACTTGTCCTGGCCCGGGAGCCACACCTCTATGTCGTAGGTCTTGGCGCTGCCGAACCCGATGTCTCCGGCGCACAGCGCGACGACGCGATACGGCAGCTCCAGCTTCCGCAGCACCTTCTCCGCGTTCGCGGTGAGCTCCTCGAGCGCCGCGTACGAATCCGCCGGCTTCACGATGTGCACGAGTTCGACCTTCTCGAACTGGTGCTGACGGATGAGGCCGCGCGTGTCCTTGCCGGCGGCGCCCGCCTCGGAGCGGAAACACGGGGTGTGCGCGACGAACTTCATCGGTAGTTTGGCCGGCTCGACGATACTGTCGCGCACGAGGTTCGTGACGGGGACCTCCGCGGTCGGGATCAGGAAGAATCCCTGCTCGCTCTGCACGCGGAACAGGTCCTGCTCGAACTTCGGCAACTGCCCGGTGCCCTGCAGCGCCTGGTCCAGGACCAGGTAGGGAACGTACGCCTCGGTATAACCATGCTCCTGCGTATGCAGGTCGAGCATGAACTGCGCGAGCGCGCGATGCAGTTTCGCGACCGCACCCTTCATGACTGAAAAACGCGCGCCGGAAATCCTTGCGGCGGCTTCGAAATCGAGCCCGCCGAGCTTTTCGCCGAGCTCGACATGATCCTTTGGCGCGAACTCGAATTTCCGCGGTTCGCCCCAGCGGCGGACTTCCTGGTTGGCGGTCTCGTCGCGGCCTTCCGGCACGGAGTCGTGCAGCAGGTTCGGCAGCCCGAGCTGCCACGCCTCGACCTCGGTCTGCACCGCGGCAACGGCGGCATCGCTCGACGCCAGTTGCTTCGTGAGCTCCTCGGCCCGCGCGAGCAACGCGCTCGCGTCCTCACCCTTCCCCTTCGCCATGCCGACGGCCTTGGCGTTCGCGTTGCGCTCGGCGCGCACGCGGTCCGATTCGACCTGCGCGGCCTTGCGGCGCTCTTCGAACGCGGTGAATGCGGCGACGTCGAGATGAAATCCGCGGCGCGCGAGATTGGCGGCGACGCCTTGCGGATCGGAGCGAAGGAGCTTGGGATCGATCACCTGGAAACCTTTCTATCTATTGAGCCTAATACATCGAAACGAGCGCGCCGCCGACTTTCACACCGAGGATCGCCGCGGCCAGACAACCCAGGACCGTGACGGCCACGTACCCGAGCGCCGTCATGGAAATACCCAGCAACACGGTCTCGATCGCGAAAGCGGAATAGGTGGTGAAGCCGCCCAGCACGCCCGTCATCCAGAAAAGGCGCGCATTCTCGGCGCTGCCGGCGCGCGCCGCAACATACATATAAAGGAGTCCGATGGCGAAGGAGCCCACCAGGTTGACGGTGAGGGTCGCCACCGGCCAGCCGCTCGCGCCCATCGGCCACATGCGGTACGCGCCGTATCGCGCGACGCTGCCCAATGCACCTCCCATCGCAACCAGGAGCCAGTTCATTTTTCTTCTTCCTCTTTCGGGGGTTCCGGTGGAGGCGTCTCGCCGCGCAGTCGCGCGAGCGCCTCGCCGATGCGGATCTCGAGTCCGCGTCCGGTGGGCCGATAGTAGCGCCGGTCGGGCATCTCGTCCGGTAGATAGCGCTCACCTTTCACGAAAGCGCCCGGCTCGTCGTGCGCGTAACGATAACCCTCGCCGTATCCGAGGCCCTTCATCAGTTTCGTCGGCGCGTTGCGGAAGCGCAGCGGAACCTCGAGCGTGCCGAACTGCTCGACGTCGGCGCGCGCCTCGCCGTATGCCACGTACGTCGCGTTGCTCTTGGGCGCGACCGCGAGGAACACCACCGCGTTCGCGAGGGCCAGCTCGCCCTCGGGACTGCCGAGACGATCGAACGTGGCCCAGGCGTCGAGTGCGATCTGGGTGCCGCGCGGATCCGCGAGCCCGACGTCCTCGTACGCCATTCTCAGGATGCGGCGCGCGAGGTAGTGAGGATCGCACCCCCCATCGATCATGCGCGCGAACCAGTACAGGGCGGCATCCGGATCGGTGCCGCGCACCGCCTTGTGCAGCGCCGATATCTGGTCGTAGAACTGCTCTCCGCCCTTGTCGAAGCGGCGGCGCCCGCCCGCGGCGACCTCGCGCACGTCGTTCAGCGTGATCGTCGCGACGTCGCCGTGGGTCTCGGCGAGGTCCGCGGCCACCTCGAGCATGCCGAGCGCGCGCCGCGCGTCGCCGTCTCCGGCATGCGCGAGCGCGATCAGCGCCTCGTCGGCGATTTCGATGCGGCGCCCGCCGAGGCCGCGTTCGGAGTCCTCGAGCGCGCGGCGCAGTAGTTTGACGATGTCGGTGGCCTGCAGCGGGCGCAACACGTACACGCGCGCCCGCGATAGCAACGCGCTGACCACTTCGAACGACGGGTTCTCCGTGGTCGCGCCGATGAACGTCAGCGTGCCGTCCTCGACGTAGGGCAGGAACGTGTCCTGTTGCGTCTTGTTGAAACGATGGACCTCGTCGAGGAACAGCACGCTGCGCCGTCCGCGTTCGGCGCGCGCCGTGCGCGCGCGTTCGACCGCCTCGCGGATGTCCTTCACACCGGCCATCACGGCGGAAAGCTGCATGAATTCCGCGTCGCCCTGGCGCGCGATGAGCCGCGCGAGCGTCGTCTTCCCCGTGCCGGGTGGACCCCACAGGATCAGCGAATGCAGTTGTTTCTGTTCGAGCGCGCGGCGCAGCGGCTTGCCGGCGCCGATCACCTGTTCCTGGCCGACCACCTCGTCGAGCGTGCGCGGACGCATCCGGTCGGCGAGCGGTCGCAGGCCATCGTCGGGCCGCGGGTCACGCAGGAAATCCGACTGACCCGTCCCGGAGCTGGATGAGCCGGATCGCGGGCCCATTTCAGACCGCCCGGCGACCTGACAACCGCGCCGCCCACTCGGGCCAGCGGTACAGTCCGAGCCGCGCGACCAACAGGCCGAGCAACGCGCCGGCGGCATTCGAGAAGACGTCTTTCAGTTCGCCCTGGCGGCCGACGTTCATGTAGTACTGCGCGAACTCGACGAAGATGCCGAACGCGAGCAGGAAGACGAATATCTTCCACCAGCGGCGCATCGGAATCAGGCCGGCGAAATACAGCGCCAGGGTTCCGTGGCCGATGAAATGGCTCAGCAGATCGTTGACCTGGAATCCTTTGGGCATTTCGTTGCCGGGCACCAGGCACAGCACTGTCGCCACCGCGACGAGCACGAAACCCAGGATCCACCAGAACCGCTGCAGGTTCATGGCAGCGGTGTTCCGATCACGTCCGCGTCGGCGGGCGGCGTGAACGTAACCTCCGCATCCGCCACCGGTGCATTGCGCCGGCTGACCAGGAAATCGAGTTCGACCGTCTGGCCCAGCTTGTCGTTGAGCACCATGCGCTTCAATTCGGTCTTCGCGAACCCGAGCCGGGCTTCGCGGAAATCCGCATCGGCGCTGCGTGGCGTGACCGATACCCATTCGAGCCCGTTGTCCCGACCCGCCGGCCGCACCGTGAACAACTCGCGGAAGTTCCCATCTCCCGACAGCAGACTCGCCGGCGTCGCGGTGAGCGCGGTAGCCGCCGGTTTCACGGAGACCTGCTCGAGATCGCGGTCGTAGAACCAGAGGTTCCTGCCGTCGGAGATCATGAGCTGGGCCGAGTCGTTCGCGCCGGCGGGCGTGAGCTCCCAGCGGAAGCGTCCCGGCCGCACGATCACGAGCTTGCCGCTGGCCTGCTGCACCTGTCGGCCGCTGCCGTCCGTCACGACCTGCGAGAACTCGGTGCGCAACGTCTTCAGCTGCTCGAGGTAGTTGTCGAGCGGCGTCTGCGCCTGGACGGCCTGCGTCAGCGAGAGCGCGAGAATCGCGCCGATGAGCCGGAACACCCTGCTCATTCGCCTCCCGCGGGTGCGGGCGCGAGGATTTCGCGGGAACCGTTCGGCTGCAGCGGACCGACGACGCCCGCCATTTCCATGCTCTCGAGCAGTCGCGCGGCGCGGTTGTAGCCGATCTTGAGTCGGCGCTGCACGTACGAGATCGACGGCTTGCGCTCTGTGGTCACGATCTTCACCGCTTCGTCGTACAGGGCGTCCTGTTCGCCGTCCGCGCCGCCCTCGCCGCCCGCCGACGGCTCGCCGGAGATCCCCGCCAGCGGCGCGCTCGGGCCATCGAGGATGTCCTCGATGTAGTTCGGTGCGCCGGTCTTCTTGAGCGCTTCCACCACGCGATGCACTTCCGCGTCGGCCACGAACGCGCCGTGCACGCGCGTCGGCACCGAGGTGCCCGCCGGTAGATAGAGCATGTCGCCATGGCCGAGCAG
Organism: Pseudomonadota bacterium; assembly: GCA_023433705.1. Classification (GTDB taxonomy): domain Bacteria; phylum Pseudomonadota; class Gammaproteobacteria; order Steroidobacterales; family Steroidobacteraceae; genus CADEED01. Next base: position 72,318 of record JAEYUC010000046.1, on the reverse strand, counting down.
CGACTCCGCGCCCATCTGGTCGAGGATCGTGCGCGAGTCGACACGCGCCGACACCTGGAACGCGATACGCGTCGGAATGTTGGCCTTGATGAGGCCGGTGATGACGTCGACCGACGGGCGCTGCGTGGCGAGCACGAGGTGAATGCCCGACGCACGCGCCTTCTGCGCGAGGCGCGCGATGAGCTCTTCGACCTTCTTGCCGACGATCATCATCATGTCGGCGAGCTCGTCGATGATCACGACGATGTACGGCAGCGGCGTGAGGTCCGGAATCTTCGACTGGTCGAGCGTCGGATCGTTGGACGCCATCGCCGTCATGACCGGATCGCGGATCGGCTTGCCGGCGTCGATCGCGTCCTTCACCTTGCGGTTGAAGCCGGAGATGTTGCGCACGCCGAGCGCCGCCATGAGCTGGTAACGCCGCTCCATTTCCGCCACACACCAGCGCAGCGCGTTGGCCGCGTGTTTCATGTCCGTGACGACGGGCGCGAGCAGGTGCGGGATGCCTTCGTAGACCGAGAGCTCCAGCATCTTCGGATCGATCATGATCAGCCGCACGTGTTCGGCCGTGCTCTTGTAGAGCAGCGAGAGGATCATCGCGTTGATCGCAACCGACTTGCCCGAACCGGTGGTGCCGGCCACGAGCAGGTGCGGCATCTTCGCGAGATCCGCGGTCACGGGCGCGCCGCCGATATCCTTGCCGAGCGCGAGCGCGAGCGGCGACTGGACCTCGTCGTAGGACTTCGATTTGATGATCTCGCCGAGCGTGACGATTTCACGCTTTTCGTTCGGGATCTCGAGTCCCATCACCGACTTGCCGGGAATGACCTCGACCACGCGAACGGAAATGGCGGACAGCGAGCGCGCCAGATCCTTGGCGAGTCCGGTGATCTGACTCACCTTCACGCCGGGCGCCGGGCGCATTTCGAAGCGCGTCACGACGGGGCCGGGCTGCACCGCGACCACTTCCACTTCGACGCCGAAATCCTTGAGCTTGAGCTCGACCAGGCGCGACATCGCCTCGAGAGCTTCCGCCGAGTATCCGGTTTCGCGCACCGGCGGGTCGTCGAGTAGTTTGAGCGGCGGCAACTCGCCGGACTTCGGCGCGTCGAACAGCGGCACCTGCCGCTCCTTCTCCACGCGCTCGCTCTTCTCGACCGCGGGCGCGGGCGCCTCGATGCGCGGCTTGACCCGCGCGGCGGCCTTCTTCTCCTCGACCTTCGCCGCCTCGACGCGCGCCTTCTTGGCCTCGACGCCCACCGCGACGTCGCGCGCGACGCTGCGCCGCGCGCGCATCCAGGCGATGCCGTTCCAGATGCCTGCGCCGATGCCATCGACGATCGTGAGCCAGGAGACACCGAACGCGACCGAGATGCCGGCCATCAGGGCCGCGAGCATGAACAGCGTGGCGCCGAGGAAGTTGAAATTAGACGCGAGTCCGTTGCCGATGAACTGTCCCAGCACGCCGCCCGCGCTCTGCCGCAGCGGTTCGGCGCTCCAGTGCAGCGTGGCGAGACCGCAGCTCGCGAACAGCATGAGCATGAACCCGCCGATACGCACCGCGGTGTTGGCGCGCGTGCGCCCTTCTTCGTCGTCGCGCTGGCGGAACATGACGAAACACGCGACGCCCAGCATGATCGGGAATAGATAGGCCGGCCGGCCGAACAGGAAGAACAACGTGTCGGAGAGCCAGGCGCCGAACCGGCCGATGCGGTTCGCCACGGCCTGCTCCGTGCTTCCGGTGTACGAGAAGCCCGGATCGTTCGGATCGTAGGAAAGCAGCGCGACCAGCAGGACCAGCGCGATCACGCCGATCGCCAGCACCGCACTCTCGCGCAAGCCCCGGGACACGGCGGCCGTGAAGCGTTTCGCGGGCTTGGTGCGGTCGTACGTGGTTTCAGCCAATGGCAGAATCTCTCGCGTCAGGAATTGTGTCTATGTGATTGTACTGGCAGCGCTTTCTGCGCATCAACGTAAGCTTTGCGCTCAGCTCATCAGGGCCGGGTGAGTCACTTTGCCATTTTCCACGTTGATGCCGCGCAGGAGGCCCGGGTCTTCCCTCCAGTCGTCTTCCGCGAGCCGCCCCGCGTAGGCCGCGATCGACGCGGACAGCGCCTGCGACGAGGTGCGCGGCACGGACCCCGGCATGTTGGTGACGCAAAAATGCGTCACTCCTTCCCATTGGAACGTCGGCGCTTCCCAGGTGGTCGGCCGCGTGGTCTCGATGCAGCCGCCCTGGTCGACACTGATGTCGACGATGACGCTGCCCGCTTCCATCGAGCGCACCATGTCCGCGGACACGACGTGCGGCGCGCGTGCGCCGGTAATGAGCACGGCGCCAACCACCACGTCCGCGCCGCGCACGGCATCGGCGACGTCGGACACGTGCGGATAGAGACCCGTGACGTTCGGACCGATCGCGCGCGCCGCGACGAGTTTGTCGCGATCCGTGTCGAACACCGTGACCTCGGCGCCAAGACCCGCGGCGATGTGCGCGGCATTGCCGCCGGCCACGCCGCCGCCCAGCACGACGACGCGTCCGCGCTTCGCGGCGGGTACGCCACCTAACAAGATTCCCTTGCCGTTCTGCGGCTGGTGCAACAGCGTCGTCGCGTATTGCATCGAGAGTCTGCCCGCGATGTCGCTCATCGGCGCCAGCAGCGGCAGTCGGCCCGAGCGATCCTCGACCGTTTCGAACGCGACCGCGGTGAGCCCGATCGAGCACAGGCGACGGGTGAGCTCGGGCAATGCCGCCAGGTGCAGGTAGCAGAACAGCAGGTGATCCTTGCGCAGCCGGGCGAGGTCCGGCTCGATCGGTTCCTTCACCTTCACGATGAGCTGCGCTTTCGCGTACAACGCGTCCGCGTCGGGAAGTACCGTAACGCCCACATCACGAAAAGTTTGGTCGCTATAACCGCTCTTCTCGCCGGCGTGCGATTCGACGAACACTTCGTGTCCGCCGCGCACGAGTTCGACGCAGGCCGCGGGAATCAATCCGACTCGCCCCTCGCGGGGTTTCAACTCACGGGGAATGCCAATACGCATGGGGTGTCCGTTAACATGTGATCCGGCCGAAAGACGGCGCGCTCCGCCTGGCCGGGTCGATGCAAATGTTGAATTGAAACTTGAAAGCAGCGCCGCGCGCGCAAAATAACCGGCTGTCAACGCCACTGAATGATCGAAATTATACATGACCACCCCTCGCCATAATTCCCTCGTCATCCTCGGTTCCGGCCCCGCCGGTTACTCCGCCGCGGTCTATGCTGCGCGCGCCAACCGCAAACCCCTGTTGATCACCGGCGTCGAACAAGGCGGCCAATTGATGACGACCACCGAGGTGGACAACTGGCCCGGTGACGCGCACGGACTCACCGGCCCGGTCCTGATGGAGCGCATGCAGGCGCATGCCGAACGTTTCTCGACCGAAATCGTGAACGATCACATTCATACCGTGGATTTCTCGAAGCGTCCGTTCACGCTTACGGGAGACTATGGTTCGTACACCTGCGATGCGCTGATCATCGCGACCGGCGCGTCGGCGAAGTACCTCGGCATTCCGTCCGAGGAGAAATTCCGTGGTAAAGGGGTTTCGGCCTGCGCGACCTGCGACGGTTTCTTCTACAAGGGACATCGCGTCGTGGTCGTCGGCGGCGGCAACACCGCGGTCGAGGAGGCGCTCTATCTATCCAACCTCGCGAGCCACGTGACGGTCGTTCACCGCCGCGACAAGTTCCGCGCGGAGAAGATCCTGCAGGATCGCCTGTTCGCGCTCGAGAAGACCGGCAAGGTTCGCATCGTGTGGAATCACACGGTCGATGAAATCGCCGGCGACGACACGGGCGTCACGGGCGTGCACATCAAGCCCACTCAACACGGCGGCACGATCGAAACGCTGGACGTCACCGGCGCGTTCATCGCGATCGGCCACACACCGAACACCGGGATCTTCGCCGGCCAGCTCGACATGCGTGACGGATACATCAAGGTGAAGAGCGGCGCCGAAGGCAATGCCACGGCCACCAGCGTGCCGGGGGTGTTCGCCGCGGGCGACGTCGCCGATCACGTGTATCGTCAGGCGATCACTTCCGCCGGCTCCGGCTGCATGGCGGCCCTCGATGCGGACAAGTATCTCGACCAGCATCTCGGCCATTGATCCGGCCGCCTGGGACGCGCTCGACGCAGGCGGATCTCCGTTCCTGCGCCATGCGTTCCTGGCGGCGCTCGAAGACAGCGGCTGCGTCGGGCCGCGCACGGGATGGCAGCCCGCGCCGATAACGCTGCACGACGAACACGGACTGGCGGCGGCCGCTCCGGCCTACATCAAGGCCCATTCCTTCGGCGAATTCGTGTTCGATTTCTCCTGGGCGCAGGCCTATGCGCATCACGGACTCGAGTACTACCCGAAGCTCGTGCTCGGCGTGCCGTTCACGCCGGCGAGCGGCGCGCGGCTCCTGGTTCGGCCCGGCCTGGATGCGCACGAGATGCGCATCGCGTTGATCGACGCGATTCGCGCGTTCGCCGAGGATCGCGACTTGTCCTCGATCCATGGACTGTTCGTGTCGGATGCGGATCGCGAAGCGTTCGCCACGGCCGGATGGCTCGCGCGTCGCGACGTGCAATTCCATTGGCACAACAACGGTTACCGCGATTTCGATCATTACCTCGAGAGCTTCACGGCGGAGAAGCGCAAGAAGGCCAGGCGCGAGCGGCGCCGGGTCGCCGAAGACGGCATCACTTTCGAAACGTTGTCAGGCAGCCAGCTCGATCGCGCCGCGATCGACGAAGCATTCGACCTGCATCGCGATACGTTCCTGCGGCATGGCAACGAGCCCTACCTCAACCGCGCCTTCTTCCGGTCGCTGCCGCAGACCGCGGGGGACACGTTCATGGTCAAGCGCGCGCGCTGCGCCGGCGAGACCGTGGCGGCGGCGATGTTCTTCTGGAGTCCCGAGGCGTTGTACGGACGTTACTGGGGAGCCAACGAGCTGCATCACAGCCTGCACTTCGAAACCTGTTATCACCAGGGCATCGAGTTCTGCATCGAGCGCGGCATCGCCCGTTTCGAGCCCGGGACACAGGGCGAACACAAGGTGAGCCGCGGCTTCGTGCCCGCGGATACCTGGTCGACGCACTGGATCGTCGATCCGCGGTTCCGGGCCGCCATTGCCGATGCGCTGCGGCGCGAGGACCCCCACGTGAGGAACTACGCGCGTGAAATCTCCCAGCACGTGCCCTACCGCGACGGACGGCGCGCGGCTCGGCAAGCTGGTTCAAAATGACGCACCGTGAACAAGACGATCACATGGCTTGCGCCCGAAGGTGACCGGGAATGGTTTCCCCCGATCGACCACGCACTCGATGAACCCGAGGGCTTGCTGGCTGCCGGCGGCGACCTTTCGCCGACCCGGCTGCTGGCCGCGTACCGGCGTGGGATCTTTCCGTGGTATTCGGCCGGTCAGCCGGTGTTGTGGTGGTCGCCTGACCCGCGCGAAATCCTGCTGCCCGCGCAATTCAAATGTTCGCGTAGCCTTGCGAAAACCCTACGAAATCGGGGCTTCGAAGTAACGTTCGACCGGGACTTCCCGGCGGTGGTGCGCGCCTGCGCGGCGCGGCGCGAAAATTCCACCGGCACCTGGATCACACCCGAGATGCACGCCGCGTATTGCCTGTTGCATACACAGGGCCACGCGCACAGCGTCGAGGTCCGCCTGGCGGGCGAACTGGTCGGCGGACTCTACGGAGTACTGATGGGCCGCGTGTTTTTCGGTGAATCCATGTTCAGCCGAGAACGGGACGCATCGAAGGTGGCGCTGGCATGGCTCGCGGAACGGGGCCTTGTTGCGGGGCTCACACTGATCGACTGTCAGCTACCTACCCCGCACCTGCGGTCCCTGGGCAGCAAACCGGTCAGCCGCCGCGAATTCGGCGCACTGATTGCGGAGGCGGTGAAGGGCCCCGACGTGCCGTTGTTTTCCGTTTCCTGAAAATTGCTCCCCGCCAGCGCTTTTCTGGCAGAATTCGCGGCCTTCGAGGGTGCCACAGGTTCCGGATGTCGAAAGAAGATGCGATTCAGATGGAAGGCGAAGTCGTCGAGACTCTGCCTAACACCACTTTCCGTGTGAAGCTGAAGACCGGCCACGTCGTCACGGCTCACATCTCGGGAAAGATGCGCAAAAACTACATCCGCATCCTGACGGGCGACCAGGTCACAGTCGAAATGACTCCCTACGATCTGTCCAAGGGCCGCATCGTCTACCGCGGCCGCTGACGCCCCGCTTGTCCGTCCCGCGCCGCAGCCAGGCCGAATACAACCGGCGGATGCACGCGGTGATCGAGCACATCGATCGCCACCTCGATCAGGATCTCGACCTCGGCGCGCTTGCCGAGGTGGCTAACTTTTCTCCGTTCCACTTCCACCGGCTGTTTCGGGCGCTGACGGGCGAGGCGCTCGGTGACTACGTCCGGCGTCGCCGCCTGGAAATCGCCGCGGTGCGCCTGCGCGCCCAACCCGCGGTGCCCGTGCTGCAGATCGCGCTGGGCGTGGGGTTCGGATCCGCGGAAGCCTTCACGCGCGCGTTCCGTGCGCGATTCAACGAGGCACCCACTCACTACCGGAAGAGCAAGATCGATCAGGCCAAGCGCAAGCGCGGCACGGGCCCGGGCAAGCGCGATCAGGAGATCGATCGCCTGGGACGGGAACATGCGAGCTCCAAACAGGAGAAACGCATGAACGTGAAACTCGTCGATCGTGAACCCGTACACGTGGCCTACCTCCGGCACACGGGTGAATACGGGCCGGCCATCGGAAGGTTCTGGATGCAGACCGTCGCGCCATGGATGGGGACCAACAACCTGTTCGGGCGCGAGCGTTTCGGCATCAGTCTCGATGACGCGAGCGTGACGAAAACCGAGCAGCTGCGATACGACGCCTGTGTCGCGAGCCCCGAGGGCGAAGTCCTCACCGGCAGACCGCAACACAAGCTGATCCCCGGCGGCCGCTACGCAGCCCTCGCCTTCGAAGGCACCAGCGCGGAAATTCCGCGAGCCTGGGACCTGCTGCTGCGCGAATGGTTGCCGAAGAGCGGACTGCAGCTCGATTCGCGGCCGTTCTTCGAGTACTACCCCGTGGACGGGAAGTTCGACCCGAAGACTGGCCGCTTCACCTGCGACATCTGCGTCCCCGTCAGCCCGCTCTGACTAGTTCGACGTCCGGTCGGCATGCCCGCCGCTTGGGGACCAAGGTCCGATGGCGGTGGGCGGCCGCCAAACGGACGCTTCCCGCTTCCGCGGCCGCCGAGCAACCCGCAATGACCACTCAATCCGAAAAGCATGGCTTCTCGCTGTCGCAGCTCACGGCCGCGAACTGGCTGGCGATCGCGCTCGTGATCCTCGCGGCGGCCTTCATCTTCCAGAATCGCGACCGAATCACGATCGACGTGTTTCACGTCGGCATCGAGATGCCGCTGTGGCTGAGCCTTAGCGTGATGTTCGCGGTCGGGTGGCTGAGCGGCCGATTCTGGCGCCGGAGCAAACACCCCGAGTGAGGGCGCTCGCCGGTGCAACCAGGGCCTGTGAACAGGCCCTAGTGCAGCGCGGGCAGCGCCGGCACTTCGTTCGGGAAAGTCTCGAGCGTGAGCCCCTTGCCGTCCGCGCCGACGGCGATCTTCACCGTTCCACCCGCGACGAGCTTGCCGAACAGCAGCTCTTCCGCGAGCGGCCGCTTGATCTGCTCCTGCATGAGCCGCGCCATCGGACGCGCGCCCATCTTCGGGTCGTAGCCCTTCTCAGCGAGCCAGCGCCGCGCCGCGTCGTCGAGCACGATGCTGACGCCCTTCTTCTCGAGCTGCGCCTCGATCTCGACGAGTAGTTTGTCGACGACCCTTTCGATGACCGGCATGTCGAGCGGCGCGAACTGGATGATCGCGTCGATGCGATTGCGGAACTCGGGCGAGAACAGGCGCTTGATCGCCTCGGCGCCGTCGGTCGTGTTGTCCGACTGGACGAAGCCGATCGATGCACGGTTCATCTCGAACGCGCCGGCATTCGTCGTCATGACGATGATGACGTGCCGGAAGTCCGCTTTGCGGCCGTTGTTGTCCGTGAGAGTGCCGTGGTCCATGACCTGCAGCAGCAGGTTGAACACGTCCGGATGCGCCTTTTCGACCTCGTCGAGCAGCAGCACGCAATGCGGATGTTTGGCGATCGCCTCGGTGAGCAGGCCGCCCTGGTCGAAGCCCACGTATCCGGGCGGCGCGCCGATCAGGCGCGAGACCGTGTGCCGCTCCATGTACTCCGACATGTCGAAGCGGATGAACTCGATACCCATGGCGATCGCGAGCTGGCGCGTGACCTCGGTCTTGCCGACGCCGGTGGGACCGGCGAACAGGAAGCTGCCGACGGGCTTGCGCTGATCGCCGAGGCCCGAACGCGCCATCTTGATGGCGGCTGAGAGCGACTCGATCGCCTTGTCCTGGCCGTAGATCACGAGCTTGAGATTGCGCTCGAGATTGCGCAGCACTTCCTTGTCCGACTGCGACACGCTCTTGGCGGGGATGCGAGCCATGCGCGCGACCACGTCTTCGATGTGCCTGACTTCGACCGCGGGCTCGCGCTCGTTGGCCGGCTTCAGGCGCAGGCGTGCACCCGCCTCGTCGACCACGTCGATGGCCTTGTCGGGCATGTGCCGTTCGTTGATATGACGCGCCGCGAGCTCCGCGGCGGCGCGGATCGCGTCGTTGGTGTACGTGACCCCGTGGTGCTGCTCGAAGCGCGGCTTGAGCCCCATGAGGATGTCGACGGTTTCGTTGACGGTGGGCTCGACCACGTCGATCTTCTGGAAACGCCGCGCGAGCGCGTGATCCTTCTCGAAGATGCCGCGGTATTCCTGGTATGTCGTCGAGCCGATGCAGCGCAGCTCGCCGTTGGTGAGCACGGGCTTGATCAGGTTCGATGCATCCATGACGCCGCCCGAGGCCGCACCCGCGCCGATCACGGTGTGGATCTCGTCGATGAACAGGATCGCGCCCGGCTGCTTCTTGAGCTCGGCGATCACGCTCTTGAGCCGTTTCTCGAAATCGCCGCGATATTTCGTGCCCGCGATCAGCGATCCCATGTCGAGCGAGTAGATAGTGCAGTCGGACAGGACGTCGGGGACCTTGCCCTCGACGATCATGCGCGCGAGGCCCTCGGCTATGGCCGTCTTGCCCACGCCCGCTTCGCCGACGTACAGCGGATTGTTCTTGCGGCGGCGGCACAGGATCTCGATGGTCCGTTCGACTTCGAGCTGGCGGCCGATCAGCGGATCGATCTTGCCGTCCTGCGCGAGCTGGTTGAGGTTCGTCGTGTACTTGTCGAGCGCGCTGCCGCCTTCGGGCTCGCGTTCGCCCTCGGTCGCGGTCTCTTCCTTGCCCGCCTTGTCCTCGGCGATCTTGGACAGCCCGTGCGACACGAAATTGACGACGTCGAGACGCGTGACGTCGGCGCGGTTCAGCAAGTGCACCGCGTGACTCTGCTTCTCGCTGAAAATGGCGATGAGCACGTTCGCGACGCCAACTTCCTTCTTGCCCGAGGACTGCACGTGGAATACCGCGCGCTGCAGCACCCGCTGGAATCCGAGCGTCGGCTGGACCTCGCGGTCCTCGTCCGCGGGCAACCGCGGCGTGGTCCGGTCGAGATGATCGTTGAGTGCGTCCTTGAGGCGGTTTATGTCCGCGCCGCAGGCCCGCAGGATCTCGCGCACCTTCGGCGTATCGAGGATCGCGATCAGCAGGTGCTCGACGGTGAGGAACTCATGACGAGCTTCACGCGCCTTGGCGAAGGCGTCGTTCAGACAGAATTCGAGCTCTTGCGATAACACCTTTACAACCTCGCGGCCGTTAGATCACGTGGCCTACGCCTCCTCGAGCGTGCACATCAGCGGATGGTGATGGTCGCGCGCGTACGAGGTGACGAGGGCCACTTTCGTTTCGGCTATTTCGTAAGTGAACACACCACAAATACCCTTGCCTTGCGTATGTACCTCGAGCATGACGCGCGTTGCCGTAGTGCGGTCCATGCGGAAGAATTTCTCCAGAACGTCGACGACGAACTCCATTGGGGTGTAATCGTCGTTGAGCAGCACCACCTGATATAACGGTGGCTGCTTGGTCTTGGGCTCGGCTTCTTCGACGGCGAGGCCCGCGCCCCCATGATCGGGGCGTTCAGTTTCAGAGCTGGGCATTGAGCCCCTTTATAGGGGGCGTCATCAGGCATGACAAGTGGACGGTGGGAACCGTCGCTTTGCCAAGACAAAACAAGCGCTTGAGGGCGCGAAGGGACGAAACGTATCATCATGGAAATGGTTGCGAACATCTGGAGCTCGGGCGCAAGTGCTGGAGGCGACTGGCGCTCCAGGGTGATTGCGCGCGCTCCGCAAATCGTGACCTTCATCCTCGCACTCGCGCTCGCCGCTCAACTCGCGTTCATTGTGGTCGGCATGAGCGGTCGCAGCCGTCAGACGGCGCCTCCTCCTGTCGTCTCGGCGCCGGTCGCGCCACCCCTCGACATCGGGGCGTTGATGAACGCGCACCTGTTCGGCGAGGCGGCCGTGCAGGGAACCGGCGGCGATGCCGCGAACGCACCGCCCTCGAGCATGCCGCTGGTGCTGGCCGGCGTGCTCGCGACCGAAGACCCCAAGATCGGCATGGCGATCATCGGTGAGAACGCGGCCTCGGCGAAGGTGGTCACCGTCGGCAAGCAGGTACCCGGTGGCGCGCAGCTGCATTCTGTCTACAACGACCGCGCGGTGATCGATCGGGGCGGCGTGCTCGAATCGGTTTTCCTGCCGCGCCGATCCACATCCATGGCCAGCGCCCCTCCGCCACCGATGCCGGCGACGGGCGGCAACGACCAGGCGCTCGAACGCATGCGCCGGCTGGTCAATGACGACCCCGGCCTGCTCGGCCAGGTATTGCGGCCACAGCCCGTGTTCGCGGGCGGCAAGATGCGTGGATTCCGGCTCTATCCCGGAGCCAATCGCCAGGCCTTCGCCAGGCTCGGCCTGAGGGCCGGAGACCTGGTGACCGCCATCAACGGCACCCCGCTCGACGACCGGGACCGCGCCCAGGAGATCTTCAACACCCTCAACTCCTCGACCGACGCCCGGGTAACGGTCACCCGCAATGGACGACAGCAGGAACTGGTGCTCAACATTGCACAGGTGGCGTCGGAAGCCGAGCAGCTAGGCTCCGGCGGGGATGGCATGATTCCGGCTGATCAGTCACCGGCGGAAGCGCCACCCGGGAACGAATAACAAGGTCCATGCAGTACCAGACAAACAACCCGCGCCAGGGCATCCAGGTGCTCCGCCCGACGACCCGATCCGCAAGCCTGCTCGTCCTGCTGGTCGCGCTCACCGCGACGACCGTCGTCAGCGCGCAGCAGCTCAACGGCCAGCGGATCACGCCTAACTTCCGCGACGTCGAGATCGGCCAGGTCATCGACGCCGTCGCGCAGGTGACCGGCAAGACCATCATTCCGGACCCGCGTGTGCGCGCGCAGGTGACGATGCTGTCGCAGACGCCGATGACCCCGGGGGCGTTTTACGAAGCCTTCCTCGCCCTGCTGCAGGTCCACCAGTTCGTGGCGGTGGAATCCGGCGACATCATCCGGATCGTTCCGGACGCGAACGCGCGCCAGATGGTCAACCAGGACCTGCCCGACCGTGTCCGCGCGGACTCGGAGGAACTGGTCACCCAGGTCATCGCGGTCAAGAACGTCAACGCCGCGCAGATCGTGCCCGTGCTGCGTCCGCTGATGCCGCAGTCGGCGCACCTTGCCGCCTACCCGACCAGCAACATCCTCATCATCTCGGACCGCGCCAGCAACGTGAACCGCATGATGCGGATCATCGGGCGCATCGACCAGGCGGGCGACAGCGACGTCGACATCATCAATCTGCAGCACGCGACGGCGGCCGAAGTCGTGCGCGTGGTGAACACATTCTTCGCGCAGCAGGGCGGCGGCGGACCCGAAGGCGGCGGCGCCGGACCGTCACGCGTGATCGCGGACGACCGTTCGAACAGCGTCCTCATCGGCGGCGACAAGTCGCTGCGTCTGCGCATCAAGACCCTGGTCGCGCACCTCGACACGCCGCTCCAGAGCGGCGGTGATACCCAGGTCATCTACCTTCAGTTCGCGGACGCGGAGAAGATCGCGGCCAAGCTCAAGGAACAGATCAGCGCGACCGTCGCCCTGACCAGCGGCGCGCCCGCGGCCGGCGGCCAGACCTCGTCGGTGGCGGCGAGCGCGGACCGCACGACCACGATCTGGGCCGAACCGGAGACCAACTCGCTCGTGATCACCGCGCCCGCGAAGGTGATGCGCTCGCTCAGGGCCATCGTCGACAAGCTCGACATCCGCCGCGCGCAGGTGCTGGTCGAGGCCATCATCGTCGACGTGCAGGTCAAGAAGAACGCCGAGCTCGGCGTGAACTGGGCGGTGTGGTCCGAGGACAGCAGCAACATTCCCGTCGGCACGTTCATGTCGCCGGTCGGCGGCGTGAACCTCGCGCAGCTCGCGCAGGCGATCGACAATCCCGCCTCCGCTCCACCCGCGCTCGCCACCGGCACGACGTTCGGCATCGGCCGCATCGCGGCCACCGGCGTGAACTTCGCCGCGATGATCCGCGCGCTGCAGGGCGACGCGAACACCAACATCATCGCGACCCCGTCGACGGTCACGATGGACAACCAGGAGGCCGAGCTCAAGGTCGCCCAGGAAGTCCCGTTCATCACCGGCCAGTACACGAACACCACCGGCAGCACCGCGGGCGAAGTGAATCCGTTCACGACCGTGCAGCGCCAGGAAGTCGGCACGATTCTCAAGATCACGCCGCAGGTCAACGAGGGCGGCGCGCTGGTGCAGCTCAAGATCGAGATCGAAAGCTCCGATCTCGCCGGCACCACGGGCGACGTCGGCAGCGCCATCACGCTCAAGCGCACGATCAACACCAACGTGCTCATCGAGGACGGCGGCATCGTCGTGCTGGGCGGATTGATCCGCGACGGCGACGTGCGCAGCGAGTCGCGCGTGCCCTACCTCGGCCGCATTCCGGTGCTCGGTGCGCTGTTCAAGACCCGCAAGCGGGACACCGAGAAGACCAACCTCATGGTCTTCATCCGTCCGAAGATCCTGCGCGACGGTCTCGCCACGGCGATCGCGACCGACGCGAAGTACAACTACATCCGCAACGAGCAGATCAAGGCTGGCCGGCCGAAGTCCGAGGTCCTGCCGCTGATCCCGTTCAGCAAGGAACCGCGCCTGCCGCCGATTCCGCCGCCGCTCGCGCCGGGCCAGGCGCCGATATCCGATGCGCCCGCGCCGCCGTCCGAATCCGGACCGACCGCGCCGCAGCCTGCGTTGCCGCAGCAGCAACCGGAACCACAATCGCAACCTCAACCGCAGCCATGACCGAGGCAGCGCCGGAAGTCACCCGCCCACAGCGCGTCGGCTTCGCGTTCGCCAAGCGCAATGGGGTGCTCGTGCAGCGAGTGCACGACGGCATCGCCGAGTGCGTGTTCCGGCCGGGCGCCCCGCCACGCGCCATCGCGGAAGTGCGCCGCTACATGGGCATTCCGATCCGGCTCGAGAAGGTCGAAGTCGAACAGTTCGATTCGTTGCTGCAGCGTGCCTACGAGGCTGGCAGCGACGCGATGGAGGCCGCCTCCGGCGTCGAGGAATCCACCGATCTCGCGCACCTGGCGCAGGAACTGCCCGAGCAGGCCGACCTGCTCGAGAGCGAGGACGACGCGCCGATCATCCGTCTGATCAACGCCGTGCTCACGCAGGCGGTCAAGGAAAACGCTTCGGACATCCATATCGAGCCGTTCGAGAACCGGCTCGTGATCCGTTTCCGCGTGGACGGCGTCCTGCGCGAAGTTCTGCAGAGCAAACGCGCGGTGGCGCCGCTCGTGGTGTCCCGCATCAAGGTCATGTCGAAGCTCGACATCGCCGAGAAGCGTCTGCCGCAGGACGGCCGCATCAGCCTCAAGATCGCGGGACGTTCGGTGGACGTGCGCGTCTCGACCATTCCGTCGGGCCACGGCGAGCGCGTGGTGCTTCGTATCCTCGACAAGCAGGCGGGACGCCTCGAGCTCTCCGCGCTCGGCATGGATCCGCAGACCGAGCAGCTCATCGGCGACCTGTTCCGCAAGCCGCACGGCATCATCCTCGTCACCGGACCCACCGGCTCGGGCAAGACGACCACGTTGTACGCGGGTCTCGAGCACCTGAACGACAACACGCAGAACATCATGACGGTCGAGGATCCGATCGAGTACTACATCGACGGCATCGGCCAGACCCAGGTGAACACCAAGGTCGAGATGACCTTCGCGCGCGGCCTGCGCGCCATCCTGCGCCAGGACCCGGACGTGGTGATGGTCGGCGAAATCCGCGACCTCGAAACCGCGCAGATCGCGGTGCAGGCCTCGCTCACCGGTCACCTGGTGCTCTCGACCCTGCACACGAACACCGCGGTGGGCGCCGTCACGCGCCTGCGCGACATGGGCATCGAGCCGTTCCTGCTCTCCTCGTCGCTGATCGGCGTGATCGCGCAGCGTCTCGTGCGCACGCTCAACCCCGACACCAAGCAGCCCTTCAAGGCGGGCGAATACGAACGTCGGCTGCTGGGCCTCAAGCCCGAGGATCCCTCGCCGACGCTATACCGGCCGAGCGACGGACCCGGAGGATTCCGAGGGCGTACGGGCATTTACGAACTCGTGATCGTCGACGACCAGATGCGGACGATGATCCACGACGGCTCGGCCGAGCACGAGCTCGAGCGGTACGCCCGTACCCTTACGCCGTCGATCCGTGACGACGGGCTCGACAAGGTCCTGAGGGGCGAAACGACCATCGAAGAAGTCCTGCGCGTCACTCGCGAGGACTGACATCTCTTTCACCATGGGTGCCTTCGAATACACCGCGCTCGACAGCGCCGGCCGCGAACAGAACGGAGTCGTCGAAGGCGACACCATCAAGCACGTCCGGCAGATCCTGCGCGAACGCCAGCTCCTGCCGGTCACGGTCGCCGAGGTCAAACACGGCGAGGCAAAACGCCAGCGGTCGTTTTCGCTGCGCCGCGGTGTCTCCGCGTCCGATCTTTCATTGTTGACCCGCCAGCTCGCGACCCTCGTGAAGGCCGGCCTGCCGCTCGAGGAAGCGCTGCTCGCGGTGTCGCAGCAGTCGGAGAAGCCGCGCGTGCAGAGCATCATGCTCGGCGTGCGTGCGAAAGTGATGGAAGGCCACACGCTCGCCGACGGTCTCGGCGAATTCCCGAGGGTATTTCCGGAGATCTATCGCTCGACCGTGTCCGCGGGCGAAAGCTCGGGCCGGCTGGACGGCGTGCTCGAGCGGCTCGCGGACTACACCGAGAACCGGGAGGTCACGCGCCAGAAAGTCCTGGGTGCGTTGCTGTACCCGATCGTGTTGTCGTTCATCTGCCTCGGCATCGTCATCGGCATGATGGTCTACGTCGTGCCGAAGGTCATCGAGGTGTTCGAGTCGAGCAAGGGCAAGTTGCCGTTCGCCACCCAGGTGCTGATCGTCGTCAGCGATTTCCTGCGCGTTTGGGGGATTTATCTCGCCATCGCGATCGTGCTCTCCATCGTAGGATTGATCTACTGGCTCAAGAATCCGGACAACCGCCGGCGCTTCCATCGCTTCCAGCTGAGGCTGCCGCTGGTCGGGCGGCTCGTGCGCGGGTTCAACACCGCGCGGTTCACGCGCACCTTCAGCATCCTGACCGCGAGCGCCGTGCCGGTGCTCGAAGCCATGCGCATCGCCGGCGAGGTCGTGACCAATCTACCCATGCGCGACGCGGTGGTCGCGGCCGCGGCCCGCGTGCGCGAAGGCGCGCCGATCGGCCGCTCGCTCGCCTCGAGCAAATTGTTCCCGCCCATGACGGTGCACCTGATCTCCTCGGGCGAATCGAGCGGCGAACTCGACACGATGCTCGAACGCGCGGCGACCAACCAGGAACGTGAACTCGATTCCATGATGGGCGCGCTCGTCGGATTGCTCGGGCCGCTTCTCATAGTTGTGATGGGCCTCTTCGTCATGGGCATCGTTTTTGCAATGCTCATGCCGATCTTCGAGATGAACAATCTGATCCGCTGACAATTCGTCGATTAGCCCCATTGCATGACGATTGCCGTCGATTTATAACGCGCCAATCTTAGGCCTGCGTTTACGACGATGAACGAGAAGCCCGAGTCAGAAGAGTTCGACGAAGACGAAGAAGAGACTGCGTTCGAGGCAACGAGCGAGGTCGATTTCGATCGCCTTGCAAAGGACCTGGACGCCGCGAAGAAGCGTGGCCAGAAGCTGGGTGATCCTGCCTGGCGAAGGCTCGAGCGGCGCATCGAGGAAAAGCACACCGCGGAGCTCACGAGCGACTTCGATGATTACAACATCGATGACGACTCCACCGCGGTCCGCAGGATGCGGACTTAGTCGGAAAGGGGACAGATTTATTTATCGACGATAAGAGTTATCGTCGATAAATAAATCTGTCCCCGTTCAGCGGAAATCGCGCGAGTGGGTTACCAGGGAACCCAGCATGGGGGTTCTGTCCACGAGCTTGCGCGCCACGACGTGGGTGATGCCGGCTTCCTTTTGCAGCTTTCCTTGCACCTCGAGCAGCCGTGAGCCGTTCGCGGTGCGCCGCGCGCTCGACCACACCCGCTCCCAGACGATCAGATTCACGAAGCCGGTCTCGTCTTCGAGCGTGATGAACATGACGCCGCCCGCGCTCTGCGGACGCTGGCGCGCCGTCACGATGCCCGCGACCCGCACCGTGCGTCCGTTCGGCAGCTCCTCGAGCGACCGCGACGTGACGATGCTCGACTGATCGAGCTGTTCGCGCAGCAGCGCGAGCGGATGCCGGCCGAGCGTGAGTCCGTGCGAGCGATAGTCCGCCGCGATGTTCTGTCCTTCGGTCGGCGGCGCGAGCAGCGGCGTGGCCTCGGGCGCGCGCGGCACCGGCGCAAGCGGCAACTCCTGTTCGCTGCCCGCCACCTGCCAGAACGTGAGGTGCCGGTTGCCGGACAGCGCACGCAACGCGCCCGCGTCGGCGAGCGCTTCGAGTTCGCGACGCCCGAGCCCGGCTCGCAGCGTGAGATCCTGCACGCTCGCGAACGGCGCCTGCGCGCGCGTCGCCATGATGCGTTGCGCCGCCTCCTCGCCCAGGCCCTTCACCATGCGCAGGCCGAGGCGCAGTGCCGGCTCGTCGTCCGCGCGTCTTTCGAGCGTGCAATCCCAATCACTGGCGCAGACGCAGATGGGTCTGACTTCAACACCATGCACGCGCGCATCCCGCACGAGCTGCGACGGCGCGTAGAAACCCATGGGCTGGCTGTTGATGAGCGCGCAGGTGAACGCCGCGGGTTCGTGACGCTTCAGCCACGCGGAGCTGTACACGAGCAGCGCGAAACTCGCCGCGTGCGATTCCGGGAAACCGTATTCGCCGAAGCCCTGGATCTGGCTGAAGATCGAACGCGCGAATTCCTCGCCGTAACCACGTTCGCGCATGCCTTCGATGAGCCGCCGTTCGAAGTGGCCGAGGCCGCCGCGCCGCTTCCAGGCCGCCATGCTGCGGCGAAGCTGGTCGGCCTCGCCGGGCGTGAACCCCGCCGCGACGATCGCGAGCTGCATCACCTGCTCCTGGAAAATCGGCACGCCGAGCGTGCGCGACAACACGCCCTTCACCGCGTCGCTCGGATAGGTGACCGGATCGAGGCCCTGCCGCCGGCGTAGATAGGGATGCACCATGCCGCCCTGGATCGGACCCGGCCGCACGATCGCCACCTCGATGACGAGATCGTAGAACTCGCGCGGGCGCAGGCGCGGCAGCATCGACATCTGCGCGCGCGATTCGACCTGGAACACGCCGATGGTGTCGGCGCGCGAGATCATCTCGTAGACGCGTGGGTCCTCCTTCGGCACGTCGGCGAGCCCGAAGGGCTTGCGGCGGAAATCGCTCACCAGCGCGAACGCGCGGCGCAGCGCCGAGAGCATGCCGAGACCGAGCACGTCCACCTTGAGCAGCCCCAGGTCGTCGAGGTCGTCCTTGTCCCATTCGATGACCGTGCGGTCCTCCATGGCGGCGTTTTCGATCGGGACGAGTTCCTCCAGCAGTCCCTGCGAGATCACGAAACCGCCCACGTGCTGGGAGAGATGCCGCGGGAACCCGAGCAGCTGGCCGGCCAGGTCGAGCAGTAGTTTGAGCTGCGGGTTGTCGGGCTCGAAGCCCGCCTCGCGCACGCGGTCGGCGTCGACCGAGTTGTCCCACCATTGCATCGCGCCCGCGAGACGCTCGGCCTGCACGACGTCGAGCCCGATCGCCTTGGCCATGTCGCGCAGCGCGCTGCGCGGGCGATAGCAGATCACGGTGGCGGTCAGCGCGGTGCGGTCGCGGCCGTATTTCCGGTAGACGTATTGAATGACCTCCTCGCGCCGCTCGTGCTCGAAATCGATGTCGATGTCGGGTGGCTCGTTGCGCTCGCGCGAAATGAAACGCTCCATGAGCAGCTCGCCGCGCGAAGGATCGACCTCCGTGACGCCGAGCGAGTAACACACCACGGAGTTGGCCGCCGAGCCGCGCCCCTGGCACAGGATGTTGAGCCGCCGCGCTTCGTTCACGATGTCGTGCACCGTGAGGAAATAGGACTCGTACTTCAGGTCGCCGATGAGCGCGAGCTCGTAGTCGATCTTAGCCTGCATGCTGTCGGGGATACCGTCCGGCCAGCGCTTGCGGGCGCCGGCTTCGGTCAGCTTGCGCAGGTGCGAGGCGGGCGTCTCGCCCGCAGGCACGAGCTCGCGTGGATATTCGTAGCGCAACTCGTCGAGAGAGAAGTCCGCGAATCCGGCGATCCGTACCGTTTCGGCGAGCAGCTCGGGTGGATAGAGCTTCGCGAGCCGCGCGCGCTCGCGCAGGTGGCGCTCGCCGTTCGGGTGTAGCCGCGTGCCCGCCTCCGCGAGCGTGACGCCGTGGCGGACCGCGGTCAGCGCATCCTGCAGGCGACGCCGCTCGCGCGCGTGCATGTGCACGTCGCCGGCCGCGACCAGCGGCAGGCCCGATGCGGCGCCGAGCTCGCGGCAGAACGCGAGCCGCTCGCGGTCGATGCCGTCACGCGTGAGTTCGACCGCGATCCAGGCGCGATCGGCGAAATGCGCGCGCAGCCATGCGTGCTGCGTCGCTGTGTCCTCGGGCGTGCGCTCGTGGGACATCGAAGGCAACCACAGCACGAGCGTTCCGTCGGCAACGATTTCACCCGATTTGGGGCTCGCGCCGTCCGCGACGAATTCCTCGACGTCTGTCCGCGAGAGCGAATAACTGCCCTTCGGCGCCTTGCGTCGCCCGCGCGTGATGAGCCGCGACAGACGTCCATACCCCGCGCGGTTGCGCGCGATCAGCACCAGGCGCAATCCGCACTCGAGCGTGAACTCCGCGCCGATGAGCAGTTTGAATCCGCCTATCTTCTTGGCGGCCGAATGCGCGCGCACCACGCCCGCGAGCGAGCACTCGTCGGTGATCGCGAGCGCGGCGTAGCCGAGTTCCTTCGCGCGCGCGACCAGCTCCTCCGCGTGCGACGCACCGCGCAGGAACGAGAAGTTGCTGACGCAATGCAGCTCGGCATAGGCCGGCGTGTTCATCCGAAGATCCCGTGCAGGAACCACGCGCCGTCGTTCCGGCATTCGCCATGAATTTCGCGATAAACCCACAGCCGCACGCCGCGCTTGTCGCGCGCCACGTAGTAATCGCGCCGCGCGTCGGCGCCGTCCCACCAGCCGCTTTCGATGCGCTCGGGACCGGCTTCGAGCTCGAGCATCCCGCGATGCAGTGGTCGGCCGCGGCGCGCGTCGAGCGGCTGCGGCGCCTGCAGCAGCCACAGCGGTCGACTGAAGGGGACAGATTTATTTATTGACGATGCGCGCTGCTGTTTATCGTCGATAAATAAATCTGTCCCCTTTTTTTGCCACGCTTTCTCGGGGCGGTGTTCGGGGACGTGACGCAGGCCGTATACCGCGTCCATGCCGAGCCGCGCACGCAGGTGTTCCACGAGCGCGGGCATCTCGCCGGCGCTCGCATGACCGCGTTCGCCCGGCGACCACAGCGGACGGCTCGCATCGACGCGCGCGGTGAGCGGACCGCTGCGCAACTCGCAGCGGCGCACCGGCTCGGGCAACACGAGGGTAGCCAGGCGTTCGCGCAGCAACGCGGCGAGCCGTTCGGCGTTCGCCTCGGGCGCGGCGAGCCGCAGCGTGCACACCGTGGGCGCCGCGCGGTAGTGATGGAAACGGCATTGCAGCGCGGTGATGGCGCGCTGGCGCGTGCGCAGGAATTCCTCGAGCTCGGCGAGCAACGGCGCGAGCGCCTGCAGGATCCGTTCGTGATCCTCGATTTCATGATCGAGATCGAGCGCACCGCGGTAACGTTCGCGCCGCGCGATACGGCGCCGCGGATCGGCGCGCCGTCCAAGCAACCGGTCGAGGTCGGCGAGCGCGATCGCGCCGAAACGCCGCGCGAAACCCGCGCGCGGCAGGCGCATGAGCTCGCCGAGCGTACGCACGCCCATCGCCGCAAGCCGCGCGTTTTCTTCTTCGGGCCAGCGCAGCACCTGGACCGGCAGCGGCTTCAGCCGCGCGGACAACTGGCGCGGATCGGTGATGAAACAACGCGCGCCCGCGCGCGCCGCCGCGAGCGCTGCCAGCGCCGTGGGCGCGAGCGTGAAGCGAGGTTGCACCTGCGCCTGCGCGAGCGCGGGATGCGCGAGACAGGCATCGCGCAGCCGGCGGCACAACTCGCGCAATCCACCGAACAACCGGATGCTGGGTTTGACTTCGAGCAGCAGTCCGTCGGGCGCCTCGACCGACACGAGCGGCGTGAACTGCGCCGCGACCCCGGCGAGCCGCTGCATCAGCTCCTGCTCCCGCACCGCGTCACGCGGCCGCGCATCGATATGCGGCGCGGCGGCAAGCGCCGCGCCGAGCGTCATACCCGGCCGTACTCCCGCGGCCTGCGCGGCATCGTCCGCATCGACGATGCGCCGGTTGTGATCGTCGGGATCGATGACGACCAGTAGTTTGTGGGGCGCCGAGGAACGTAATGCCGCGATCGACAACTGCGGCACATGCGCGGCGATCCACAGCTCGCGCGGCTCGAGCGCGAGGGTGGCCTGCTGCCCTTCCGGGCCCGGCCCCCGGGGAGGCGACGCCGGCCGCACCCGTAAAACGGACGGCGTCTCCTTCGGCCCGGGATCGGGAAAAACCAGCCTGTAAGCGCGCGGATGCATGTGCGCACCTCAGGCCGCCGCGGCCCACGTGAGCTCGATGGGCTCGCGACTGCCGCCTCGGCTCTTGAGCAGGCTCACACGCGCGCCGCGCATGCCCGGGCGTTCGAGCGGCTCGAGCATCACGCGCAACATCGCCGGAGATGCCTCCTCGGCGAATCGCTGGCTGCGATACAGCACGCCTAGCGCGCGTCCCTGCTCCGCGGCGAGCTGCAGGCGGCGAATGGCGCGTGGCGAAGCGCGCGGCAACCAGGCCAGCGCCGCGTCGCAGGCGCCCGAACGCAAGGCCTGCTCATGCGCCCACAGCGGCAGATGCGTGCGCACGACGAGAATGCGCTCGAGCGCCATGCCATGCGCGACCAGCGCGGGCGCGAACGGCTCGTGGGGCGGCGACACCCAGGTGCACCAGCGCGCGGGCGTCGTGCGCGACAACGCGGCCAGCACCGGGAGCAGTAGATAGAGCTCGCCGACGCCGACGTCGGGCGTGAGGATCTCTACGAGGCCATGACGTGGCCAACCTCCGCCCGGAAGACCCGCATCGAGCGCGGGGAAGCCGGTGGGCAGCGTTTCGAGCGCGGCGCGACTGCGCCCACGCCACACCGATGGGTGTGCGAGCAACTCCTGCAGTTGCTTGTCGTTGGCTGCTGACATGGAATCCGCGGGGTGCTCACCCAGTTGCCTTGAGCCGCGCCGGCTCGGGAAGTGAATAGATGAAGTCGTAGAAATGTTTGCCGTCGATGATGTTGATGCTGAGCGTGCCGGTGAGACCGCTGAGCTCGTCCGTACCCGAATCCGGCACGACCATGATCGACAGCGTCGGCACGCCGCGATTCATGCTTCCGGAATGCTGCAACACGAAGCTGCCCCTGCGTCCCGCCAGCACGCCCGTGACGTGGTCGATGGCCACGTAACCGGCCGACCCCTTCGTGCCCGTGGCGGCGGACAACATCTGCCCACGCGCGGACGCCGAAAGATCGCCGCTGAATTTCTTGAGCAGCAGCATGCGGCCGAACGCGGCTTCGGATGAAACCTCCGCGTTCGGCAGCGGCTGCAGCTTGACTTCGAAACTGCCCATCGCCCGATTCATTGCGCAGATCCTGGTTCGGTTAAAAGCTCGGGTTTGAAATTGGGGTTCTCGATGATCCCCAGCACGTTCCCGAAAGGATCGACCACGTCGGCGACGCGAATGCCCTCGCCCACGTCGGTGATCTCGGCACGCGGCGTGGCGCCGAGCTCGAGCAGTCGCGCATGAGCGCTCGTGATGTCCTTCACGCCCCAATAGGCGCCGGCGCCAGGCTCCTTCGCATCCGGCATGAGGCCGAGCTCATAACCGCCGACGCTGAAGCCCACGTAGAACGGCTGGTCGAAATACGGCGCGATGCCCAGCGCTTTCGTGTACCAAAGCTTGCCCGCTGCGATATCCGGGGTGCGGTATATCGCCGTTCTTAGTCCTAACAACATGGAAAAACCCTCTTAGCGGAGACGCCGTCTCATGCGGCCATGGATTTCCAGGCGCTCACGCGCCACTCCTCACGCCGTCGAAGCGACGGCGTACATGAGTATCAAGCTGCCATTGCTTTGCCACGGCGCAAGACTCCAACGACTACGCCTTCGATGATGAGCGGGTCTTCCTTGACGTTGACCTTGATGGGCTCGAAATCCGCGTTCTCGGGCAGCAGCCACACGACAGGACCTTCCTGCTTGTAGCGCTTGACCGTGACTTCGTTTTCGAGACGGGCCACGATGATCTGCCGGTTGCGCACTTCCGGCGTACGATGCACGGCAACCAGGTCGCCATCGAGAATGCCGGCGTCCTTCATCGACATGCCGACGACCTTCAGCAGGTAGTGCGGCTTGGGCTGGAAGATCGAAGGATCGATGTCGAGACGCGATTCGATGTTCTCTTCGGCGAGAATGGGACGACCCGCGGCGACACGGCCGATGAGCGGAAGCCCGAGTTGCTCGCGCATGGTGTCCATGAGCTTGATGCCACGCGACGCACCGGGGACGAGAGCGATGACGCCCTTGCGCGCGAGCGCGCGGAGATGTTCTTCCGCGGCGTTGGGAGATTTGAAGCCGAGCTCGTTCGCGATCTCGGCGCGCGTGGGCGGCATGCCCGTCTCGGCGATGGTGCGCTGGATGAGTCGCAGGATTTCGGTCTGGCGCGGGGTGAGATCGGACATGGCGGATTCCCTTTAAAGAAGGATCGTTCAAAAGATCCGGGGCTGAGGATTTGTACACTGTGAATTCATACAGGTCAAGCACGAAAAGCCGCTTCGATGTCGTCGTCATAGGCGGGGGCCACAACGGCCTCACCTGCGCCTGCTACCTGGCCCGATCGGGGCTCTCCGTGGGCGTATTCGAGCGCCGTGGCGTCCTGGGCGGGGCGGCGGTCACCGAGGAGTTCCACCCCGGGTTCCGTAACTCCACGGCCAGCTACACGGTGAGCCTGCTCAACCCCAAGGTGATCCGCGACCTGCGACTGGCGGAGCATGGGCTCAAGGTGCTCGAGCGCCCCATGCAGAACTTCCTCCCTCTTCCCGATGGCCGCGCACTCACCGCGGGTCCGGACAGCGCGCGAACCCGCGCGGCCGTACATGGCTTCTCGCCGCGCGACGCCGAGCGTCTCCCCGCCTATTACGCGATGCTCGACGCGGCGGTCGAACTGCTGCGCGCGCAACTTCTCGAAACGCCACCCGCGGATCCGCGCCGGCTGCGCGACCTGTGGGGCGCGCTGCAGATCGGGCGTCATCTCCGCAAGCTCGCGGCGCCCGTGCAGCGCGACATCCACGAACTGTTCACTCGCAGCGCCGGCGACTTGTTAGATCACTGGTTCGAATCCGACGCCGTGAAAGCGCTGTTCGGCTTCGACGCGGTGGTCGGCAATTACGCGAGTCCTTACACGCCTGGCAGCGGCTACGTGCTGCTGCATCACGTATTCGGCGAGGTCAACGGCAAGGCCGGCGTATGGGGACATGCGGTCGGCGGCATGGGCGCGATCACGCAGGCGATGGCCGCGGAGGCGCGCCGGCTCGGCGTGCATCTCGAGACCGATGCGCCCGTGAAGCGCATCGTGACCCGCGGCGCGCACGCCACCGGCATCGAGCTCGAAGATGGGCGGGTCGTCGAAGGCAATACGTTCGCCGCGAACCTCGGTCCCAAGCCGCTCTATCTGAAGCTGCTCGCGGACGCCGACCTGCCCGCCGAATTCCGCGCGCGCATCGAGCGTCTGCGGGTCGGTTCGGCCACGTTCCGCATGAACGTCGCGCTCTCGGGGCTGCCGAAGTTCACCGCCGCGCCGCGCGACGACAATGGAGCGCATCTCGGCTCCGGCATCATCTTCGCGCCCTCGCTCGGCTACATGGATCGCGCGTTCGCGGAGGCTCGCCTGGAGGGCATGTCGCGCCGCCCGATCGTGGAAATGCTGATTCCCTCGACACTCGACGATTCCCTCGCGCCCAACGGCGCTCACGTCGCCTCGTTATTCTGTCAGCATTTCTCCTACAACCTTCCCGACGGCCGCGACTGGCGTCAGGAGAAAACGCTCGCGATCGACCGGATCTTCGATGTGATCGAAGAGTACGCACCAAACTTCCGCTCTCTCGTCGTCGCGCACTCGGCCTTGAGCCCGCTCGATCTCGAAGAAAAACTCGGTCTCGCCGGTGGGGACATCTTTCACGGCGCGTTAGGACTCGATCAATTGTGGGCCGCGCGTCCGATGTTAGGTTACGGTGATTACCGCACTCCTCTGAAAAATCTGTACTTGTGTGGTTCGGGTGCGCATCCCGGCGGCGGAGTCACCGGAGTCCCGGGTCACAACGCGGCGCGAGAGATACTGCGCGATGGTCTGTCAACTCGTGTTAGCGGACCTAATAGCTGACCACTCGCACTGTCGCCACAGGCCGACAGAAATCAAATTTCAGTTGCAAACAACTCGCGAATTTGTTGCAGTTGCGCCCGCCTAATAGACTCTATCTTCACACCACATTGCATTTGTTTGCGTGTTGCGCGAAGTTGGGACTGCTCAACCACCAATAAGGGGATTGATCGTTATGAAGAGTGCGCTTATCAAGGTTGCTGCCGTTGCAGCGTTCACCGTGTTGGCCGGCTGCCAGGATCTGAAGCCTCTGCAAGCCGACGTCGACAACCTCAAACAGCAGGTGGGTCGCCTGACCGCGGACCTCGCTGCCACGAAGAGCGCGGCCGATGCCGCCACTGCCGCCGCGCAGTCGGCTTCGTCCACCGCGTCGGGCGCGCAGACCGCCGCCAACCAGGCGCTGGCTGCCGCGCAGGCCTCGCAGTCCTGCTGCGATGCGACCAACGAGAAGATCGACCGGATGTTCCGTCGCTCGATCTCGAAGTAATCAGAGTTCAGTCAGCTCTGACAAGAACGCCGCGCACTTGCGCGGCGTTTTTTTTCGCCGGTTGCCGCGCGCGGCGAAGCGGTTCTCAGTCCGGGGAGCCCGGGAGCCAGAACCGTACGGTCGCTCCGCGGTCGATCTCGGCCTCGGCGGCCAACTCGCCGCCGTGCCGCTGAACGATGCGATGGACGGTCGCGAGCCCGAGTCCGTGCCCGGCGAACTCGTCCTGCCGATGCAGCCGCGTGAACGGTTTGAACAGTCGCTGGGCGTGCGCCATGTCGAAACCCGCGCCGTTGTCCTTCACGCAGATCCACGTGCGGCCGTCGCGCTGCTCCGAGAAAATGCGGATCGCGGGCTGCGCGGTGCGCATCGTGAATTTCCATGCGTTGCCGAGCACGTTGCGCAGCACCGTCGTCACCAGGCGCACATCGGCCCAGACCGAAAGATCCGCCTCGACCTCGCATTCGACGGAGCGTTCCGCCGTCGCGTGCCGCAGCTCGTAGAGCACGAGGTCGACGAGCGTCGTCAGGTCGACTTTCTCGGGATGCATTTCCGCGCGACCGCTGCGTGCGAGCGCGAGCAATCCGTCGATGAGCCCCTCCATGCGGTTGCTCGCCTTGAGAATCTCGTCGAGGAAACCGCGTCCTTCTTCGTTGAGGGTCGCGCCGCACTCATCGTCGAGCGCGTCCGCGAAGCCACTCAGGATGCGCAGTGGCGCGCGCAGGTCGTGCGCGGCCACGTCGATGAAGGATTCGAATTCCTTGTTCGCCTGCGCGACCGCGGCGTCGCGGTCCGCGAGGGCCGTTTCGATATCCGTCATGTCGTCGACCGCGACGAGCAGTCGGCGAGTGGAACCTTCTCCGAGCGCGGCCACGCGAACCTGCGCCGGAAACGTCGTATCGTCGAAGCGCCGCGCCGGCACACGCCGCGCGCCCTCGCCGGCCACGTCCCATCCGCCTTCGGGAAACAGTCCAGCCGCTGACTCCCTGTCGAGCTCTCCCGTCACACCCCGGAACAATCGTCGCGCCGCATCATTCGCGCGCAACAACACGCCGTCGGGCGCGAACGTCAGCGTCGCGACGGGGCTCGAGTCGAAAAGTGTGCCAGCGTCGATGTTCGACTCTGTCGCTGGCGAAATCTTGTACGCGGAATTTGTCATTTGATTGGGCTGCGATACGGAATCGGCCGCCCGGGCGGACTCTGGAGCCCGAAACACCTCCTGCGGGGCTCAAGCGGGACGGCTCCGAGGCCGATATGTGACCTGCATCGATTCGGGCGGCAAGGGGCCGCCGCTGCTCAAGATATTCACCCGGCACGCCGATATGACAGCTGTGGCGCAGTGCCGGGATGCCTGCGCCGTGGACTCGAGATGTCATCCCGCCACACCAGGTCAAAAGTGCGCCGATGAGCAGCGACGATTTCGATATCCGCAAGATCCGCCTGTTGTTAGTCGAGGACAATTCGGCCGACGCCCGCGTCGTCGAGCGACACCTCAAGGACGCAGGCCTCAACGAGGTCGATTGCGAGTGGGTGCAGACCGCGGCCGATGCCGCCGACCGGCTGTGCAAGTTCGAATACGACCTCGTGTTGCTCGACCTCGGCCTGCCCGATGCGACGGGGCTGCAGGCGCTGCGCGCGCTGAAGGCCATCGCGGACCTGACACCGATCATCGTGCTCACCGGTTCCGACGACTACAAACAGGGACTGACCGCCGTGCGCGAAGGCGCGCAGGACTATCTCGAGAAGCGCCGCGTCAACGCCGGCATGCTCTCGCGCATCGTTTCGTATTCTGTCGAGCGCAACAACTTCCATCGCGACCTGGTGCGCGCCACGCGCCGCTACCAGGATCTCTTCAACAACGTGCCGGTCGCGCTGTTCACCGCGAACAAGGACGGGGCGCTCAAGACCGCGAACGCCGCGTGTTTGAAGCTGCTCTCGTGCCAGGGCATCGCACTCGACCAGGTCAACTTCCTCGACCTGTTGTTCGAGCCGGCGAAACGTTCGCACTTCCTCGACCTGATCTCGCGCCAGCGCATGGTCGAGAGCTGGGAAACGCCGCTGCACGATTGCCGCGGCAACACGCTCAACGTGCTCGTCAACGCCGCTCCTCTATATGAATCCTCGCAGGCCTTCGCGGGCTGGGAGGGCTGCATCACCGACATCTCGATGCTCAAGCAGACGCTGGAGGAGCGCGACCGTCTCGAGGACAACTTGCGCCAGGCGCAGAAGCTGGAGGCCATCGGTCAGCTCGCCGCGGGCATCGCGCACGAGATCAACACGCCGACGCAGTACGTCGGCGACAACCTGCGTTTCCTCAAGGAGTCGTTCGGCGAGCTCGATGGGCTGCTCGGGCAACTCGTCGAAGCCGGCGGAGCCCCGGCGCGCAAGGCGCTCGATGACGCGGACTTCGACTATCTCAAGGAAGAAATTCCGCGCGCGCTCAACCAGTCGCTCGAGGGCGTGGACCGCGTCGCCAAGATCGTGCGTGCGATGAAGGAGTTCTCGCACCCGGCGCGCGAGAAGACCGCGACCGACCTCAATCGCGCGATCCAGAGCACGATTACCGTCGCCAGCAACGAGTGGAAATACGTGGCCGAGGTCGAGCTCGACCTCGACTCGAACCTGCCGCAGGTGCATTGCTCGCCCGCCGAGTTCAACCAGGTGGTGCTCAACATCGTCGTCAACGCCGCGCATGCCATCGGCGACGTGGTCGGCGACGGCGGCAAGGGCAAGGGCAAGATCCGCGTCAAGACGCGCCCGGACGGCGACTGGGCCATCGTGGAGATCAGCGACTCGGGCTGCGGCATGCCGCCGCACATCCAGCAGCGCATCTTCGATCCGTTCTTCACGACGAAGGAAGTCGGCAAGGGCACGGGCCAGGGCCTCGCGATCGCCCACAACGTCATCGTCGACAAACACGGGGGAACGATCAAGGTAGTTAGCGCACCGGGCGCCGGCACCACGTTCATCATCAGACTGCCGATCGGCGGCGCGAAGACCGACAGCGAATCCGCGGCGGGGGCCGCTGCTTGAACGCAATCCGCGTCATATTCGTCGACGACGAGCCACGCGTGCTCGAGGGACTGAAGCGCATGCTTCGCCCCAAGCGCAACGAGTGGAACATGAAGTTCGTCGGCAGCGCGCAGGAAGCGCTCCAGTCGCTCAAGCAGGAGCCGTGCGAAGTCGTCGTGACCGACATGCGCATGCCCGGCATGAGCGGCGCGGAATTGCTCGAGGTCGTGCAGCGCGACTTCCCCGACACCATCCGCCTGATCCTCTCCGGCCAGGCCGAGACCGAATCCGTGATGAAGGCGCTGGGCGTGTCGCACCAGTTCCTCTCCAAGCCCTGTGACGCGGAGATCCTGCAGGGCACGATCGCGCGCGCGTTCGCGCTGCGCGATCTCGCGGGCAACCCGGCGGTGAAGACGCTGGTCGCTCGCATCAACAAGCTACCGACCCTGCCGGCGACCTACCAGCAGCTGGTTGAATGCCTCAAGAGCCCGACGGCCGACATGGACGACGTGGCGAAGATCATCTCGAGCGACCCGTCGATGACGGCGCGCCTGCTCAAGCTGGTCAACTCGGCGTACTTCGGGCTCGCGAAGCCGGTGGCCGACGTCGGGCGCGCCGGCGCCCTGCTCGGCCTCGATCGCATCATGGCGCTGGTGCTCGGCCAGGGCATCTTCTCCGGGGGCGAAACGCCGCAGGTGCGCGGCTTCAGCCTGGAAAAACTCTGGTCGCACAGTGTCGCCACGGCGGCCGCCGCGCATCGCATCGCGATCGAAGAAGGCATGGACAAGGACCAGGTCGCGGCCGCATTCCTCGCGGGCATGCTGCACGACATCGGCAAGCTCGTGCTCGCGATGGGCATGCCGGCCGAATACGAACGCGTGCTCGAGCTCGCGGGCGACAATCCCGGCGCGAGCCACGAGATCGAAACGCTCGAGCTGCAGGCCTCGCACTCCGACGTCGGCGCGTATCTCGTCGGCCTCTGGGGTCTGCCGAATACGATCGCCGAGGCGATCGCGTTCCATGAGGATCCCGAGCAGGCCACCGGTGAGTTCGGGCTGCCGGGCATCGTGCACGTCGCCGACCGGATCTCGAACCATCCGGACGCGACCGATCCGCACGCCGCGGGACTGCGCCTCAACGTCGACTATCTCGCGAAGTGCAACCGCGCCGATCGCTGGAACGACTGGCGCGAGCTGTGCGTCGCGGCAATCGCCAGGGAAAGCGCCGCCAGAAGCGCCGGGAGAAAGCCATCGTGAGAGAGCGCGTGTTGTTCGTGGACGATGAGCCGAACGTGCTCGACGGCATCCGCCGGCAGCTGCGCAATCGCGTCGATCTCGAGACGGCGACCAGCGGCGCCGCGGGTCTCGAGATGATCCGCTCGCAGGGTCCTTTCGCCGTGGTCGTCTCCGACATGCGCATGCCGGAGATGGACGGCGCGCGCTTCCTTGCGCAAGTCAATACGCTCGCGCCGCAGACCGTGCGCATGGTGCTCTCGGGACAGGCCGATCTCGAATCGACGATCGCCGCGGTCAACGAGGGCCGCGTGTTCCGCTTCCTGTTGAAGCCGTGCAATTCGGAAACGTTGCTCGGTGTGATCCAGAACGGCATCGATCAGTACCGGCTCATCAACGCCGAGAAGCACCTGCTCGAGAACACGTTGAACGCAACCGTGAAGGTGCTGGTAAACGTGCTCGGGCTCATCAACCCGGCCGCGCAACGCCGCGCCGCGCAGATCCAGCGTTACGCCGAGAGCGGCGCCGCCGCGCTGGGGCTGCTGCCGGGCATGTGGCAGTACCACCTCGCGGCCATGATCTCGCAGCTCGGCTGCATCACGCTGCCGCCGGACCTGCTGGCGCGCGCCTACGGGGGCCAGGCCCTCAGCAACGAGGAACGCAGGCTCTTCGAATCACATCCCGAGATCGCGAGCAAACTACTCGGCACGATCCCGCGGCTCGAAGCGGTCGCCGGCATGGTTGCAGGACAGATGCAGACGCCCGCGGCGGGCACCCTCGACGGCGATCCGTCGACGTGGAAACCGGAGAAAGTCGGCGCCGCGATCCTGTGGGCCGCGATCAAGTTCGATCATCACGTGAGCCAGGGACGCATCCCGGATCAGGCCGCGCAGCTCGTGAACCAGGCCGCGCCCGGCCTGCCGCCCGCGATCACGCAGGCCATGGTCAAGACGCTGTCGGACGACAGCGGTCTCGTCATGACGCGTTCGGTCACGCTGCGCGATCTCGAGATAGGCATGACGATCGACGCGGACGTGATGAGCGCCCGCGGTATCCGTCTCGTGCCGCGCGGCACCGAAGTGACCGCCACCGTGCTCGAACGGCTCAAGGCCGTCGCGAGCGGCGTCGGCGTCGCGGAACCCATTCGTGTTTCAGTCAAAGTGGTCGACTAGACCCAAGTTCGAAAAGGTAACCGTCATGGAAAAGAGCAACATCCTGCTGGTGGACGATGAGCCGAATCTCACGGCGGCGCTGGTGCGCAGCCTGGATCGCAGCCAGTTCCACATCTTCACCGCGGAGTCGGCCCAGCAGGGCCTGATGATCCTCGCGGGCAACAACATCGATGTTGTCGTCTCCGACGAACGCATGCCCGGCATGACCGGCAGCCAGTTCCTGGCGGAAGTGCGCAAGCAATGGCCGAACACGATCCGCATGATCCTGTCAGGACAGGCTGACCTGGAAGCCGCGGTGCGCGCGATCAACGAGGGCGAGGTCTACCGCTTTCTGCTCAAGCCCTGCCACCCGAAGGAACTGCAGGCGACGATCCTGCAGGGACTGCAGCACAAGAAGCTGGTGGCGCAGAGCCGCCGGCTGCTGCAGGAACACCAGAAAGCGCAGAACCTGCTCGAGGAGCTCGAGAAGGCGAATCCGGGCATCACGAAGATCGACCTCGACGAAGACGGCGCCATCTCGCTCGACGAAACCAGCGAAATGGACGTGCAGTCGCTGCTCGACGATCTGGAGCGCGAATTGAAGGTTGCGAGCCGATAAAAGCATGGGGGCTGCCCCCCATTCATTAATACCTGACCAGCGCGGAGCCCCACGTAAAGCCGCCGCCGAAGGCTTCGAGCAGCAGCAGGTGGCCGCGCTTCACGCGACCGTCGCGCACGCCGATGTCGAGCGCGAGCGGCACGGAGGCCGCGGACGTGTTGCCGTGGTCCTGCACGGTCACGATGACCCGCTCCATCGGCAGCTCCAGCCGCTTGGCCATCGCGCCGATGATGCGGATGTTCGCCTGGTGCGGGATCAGCCAGTCGACCGCGGACTTCTCGAGTCCGTTGGCCGCGAGCGCCTCGTCGACCGCGCCGCCGAGCTTCTGGACGGCGACCTTGAAGACTTCGCTGCCCGCCATCTTGATGCCGATGTCGACCTGGTTGGTCGCGGGATCCACCTTGAACCCCTTCGACACACCGCTCTCGACGTACAGCAGGTCCTTGTAACCGCCGTCCGCATGCAGGTGCGTGCTCATGAGGCCCGGCTCGGCCGAGGGCTTGAGCACGACCGCGCCCGCGCCGTCCGCGAACAACACGGCCGTGCTGCGATCGTTCCAGTTGGTGATGCGCGAGAGGGTCTCGGCGCCGATCACGAGGGCGCACTTGGCCTCGCCCACCTTGATGAACTTGTCGGCGATCGACAGCGCGTAGATGAATCCGCTGCAAGCCGTCTCGACCGAGAACGCCGGGCAGCCGCGCGCGCCGAGGCGCTCCTGCAGCAGCACCGCGCAGTTGGGAAACACGAGGTCCGGTGTCGTCGTGCCGAACACGATGAAGTCGATTTCCGCGGGCGTGACGCCGGCGGCTTCGATCGCGCGGCGCGCGGCGATCTCCGCCAGGTCGACGGTAGTTTGACCCGGGGCCGCGATGTGGCGGCGCTCGATGCCCGTGCGGGTACGGATCCACTCGTCGGTGGTATCCATCTTCTTCTCGAGATCGAAGTTCGTGACGACCTGCTCCGGCAGATAGGAACCCGTGCCGGCGATGCGTGAGTACATGTTTTGCCTTCGTCTCTCTATTTGTTCGCCTGGTCGTCGACCAGGGCATTGGCGATGGCCGTGGGCAGTCCCCGCCGCATCGCCGTCGCGGCCGTCGCGATCGCCTGGGCAAATGCCACGCGGTCCGCGCTGCCGTGGCTTTTTACCACGACACCCGTGAGTCCCACCATGCATGCGCCGTTGTAGCGGCGCGGATCGAGCTTCTCGCCCACGCGGCGCAGGACCGGACGGGCTAGCAACCCCGAAAACTTGCTCGCCACGTCGCGCGAGAACTCCGTGCGCATCTGCTCGACGATGAGTTTGGCGAGTCCCTCCATCGTCTTGAGCGCGACGTTGCCCGTGAAGCCGTCCGTGACCACGACGTCCACCTTCTCGTCGAAGATGTCGTGACCTTCGACGAATCCCACGTAGTTGATGCTCGACGCGCGCATGAGCTCGTGGGCTTCCTGCACGATCTCGTGACCCTTGGATTCCTCTTCCCCGATGTTGAGCAGGCCCACGCGCGGATTCGCGATGCCGTACACATCGCGTGCGACGATCGAACCCATCGTGGCGAACTGAGCGAGCTGCAGCGCGGAGGCCTTCGAATTCGCGCCAAGATCGAGGATGTGCGTGTGTCGCCCGTTGTGCGCGGGCACCGACGACATGATCGGCGCACGTTCGACGGGACCAACGGTCTTGAGAACGAAGTGCGCCATCGCGGTCAGCGCGCCGGTATTGCCGGCACTGACCATGCCCCCGGCCCGACCTTCCTTCACGAGGTCGATCGCGATGCGCATCGACGAATCCTTGCGACGGCGGATCGCCTCGCGCGGATGCTCCGACATCCCGACCACGCTCGCGGCGGGATGCGCGGCCGCGCGCGCGCGCACGCCGGCCGGCGCACTCGCGAGCGCAGGTTCGATGACGGCGGGATCACCCACGAGGATCAACTCGAGGGAGGAATCGTCGACGAGCGCGCGCAGCGCGCCGGGTAGACACTCCGGCGCACCGCTGTCGCCACTCATCACATCGACGGCGATGGACGCCATGCGTTACTTGCGCGGACCCGGAGGCCGCAGGCAGTAACTATTCTTCGGTTTCGACTTCGGCCGGTTTTTCGATGACGCGCTTGCCGCGATAGAAACCGTCCGGAGTAATGCGATGGCGCAGGTGGGTTTCGCCCGACTGCGGATCGACGGACAGTGCGGGCTTCGACAAGGCGTCGTGCGAACGATGCATGCCGCGCTTGGACGGCGTTTTACGACTCTTCTGAACGGGCATGTACCAATCCTCTGGGGCGACTACCTACTTGCGTTTCAACAGTTCGCCCAACTGTGCAAACGGTTTCTGAACTTCCGAGTCCGAGTCCGAGTCCGACTCCGCGTCCGCCGGCGAGCTCTGCTCACCGGGTAGCTCGACCTTGCGGCCGGCGCATTCGGTGCCTTCTTCGTGTCGCGCCACGTGCGGCAGCGCGAGCAAGACTTCCTCGTCGACGAGATCGCGAACGCTGACGCTATCGGCCTCGACCATAAAAACTTCCAGCCCATCCGGCACGCGGTCGGCCGCGTCGTAATCGCTGACCAGCGCGATGCGCGACTTCACTTCGACCGGCCAGCGCATCGGCTGCATGCAGCGCTGGCAAACCACCTGGGGCTGCGCGCTCACCTGCAGATCCGCGACTGCCCTGCCCATCTGGCGGGAGAACCGGACCGTGCCTGTCGCCGTACCTTCGGCACTCGCAAGCTCGCGGGCAACGCGGGGCAGCTCGTCGAGCGGGATCGTGAAGTCGATCTTCGCTTCGGTGCCTGCCAACGTGTCGACGGGAGCGCGCCGAGACCAGCCCAGTGACATGGGGCGCGTATGATAGGGACCGAGTCCCCCCAAGTCAAAATAAGATTAACTCTAAGCCTTTGTTTTTACGCGATTGATTCCCCATGTCTGATGGAGCCCCCATGGCGCCTGCGCGCACCCTGATCCTTGCCTCCACTTCCCGGTACCGGGCCGCGCTGCTGCAGCGCTTCGGCCTGGAATTCACGACCGTCAGTCCGGAGGTCGACGAGGGCGAAGTCCGCGGCGAATCGCCGCGCGGGCGCGCCTTCCGGCTGGCCGAGGTCAAGGCCGAAGCGGTGGCGACCCGGTTCCCGGATGCGATCGTGATCGGGGGCGACCAGGTGCCGGCGACCAGCACCACGATCCTCAGCAAGCCGGGCAACGCGGCCAATTGCCGCGAGCAACTCAGGCTGCTGTCGGGTTCGTCCGCCGAGTTCTACACGGCCTGCACCGTGCGCTGCATCGCGACCGGCGTGAAGCTCTCGCACGTCGACACCACGGCGGTGAAACTGCGGCCGCTGTCGGAAGCGGAGATCGACCGCTACATCGAGCGCGAGAAGCCCTTCGACTGTGCGGGCGGCTTCAAGGCCGAAGCGCTCGGCATCACGCTGTTCGAACGCATCGACACGGAAGACCCGACCGCGATCGTGGGACTGCCTCTCATCTGGGTGGCCGGCGCGCTCCGGGCAGTGGGCTATCACGTCCCGTAGGGCATTTTGAAGCGCGGGTGTCCGTAATCATTTCCGCTTACTAACTACCGCATTCAGTGAGTCGATGACTTTCGCCAGGTCCGGCGGCAGCGGCGCGCTCGCGCTGAATTCCATGCCCGTATCCGGCCACACGAAACTGACCTGCGAGGCGTGCAGGAACATGCGCTCGAGACCCGCGGCCTTCATGCTCTCGTTGAACTGCTCGTCGCCGTATTTCTCATCGCCCGCGAGCGGGTAACCCGCGTGCGCGGCGTGCACGCGGATCTGGTGCGTGCGGCCGGTCTCGAGCGCGACCTCGACGAGCGTCGCGCGTTTGCCGAAGAACTGCACCGGCGCGAAATGACTGATCGCTTCCTTGCCGGTCTCGTGGGCTTTCACCGTGCGCTCGCCTCCGACCCGGATGTCCGTGCGCAGCGGCACGTCGATGCGCTTCTTCCCCAGCTCCCATTTGCCCTTCACGAGCGCGAGGTATTTCTTCTCCACCTGCCCTTCGCGCATCAGCGCGTGCAGCGTGCGCAGCGCGGCCGGTTTGCGCGCGACCAGCAGCAGGCCGCTGGTGTCGCGGTCGATGCGATGCACGAGTTCGAGGGATTCATCGGGCCGCGCGGCGCGCAGCGCCTCTATGACCCCGAAGCTCACCCCGCTGCCCCCATGTACTGCGACGCCCGCCGGCTTGTCGATCACGAGCAGGCGCGGATCCTCGTGCACGATCGCGCGGGTGAGCTCGTCGACCATCCGGCCTGGCGCGCGTCGCGGCGGCGCGGCGGCCCCGGTGCGCACCGGAGGCACGCGCACGATGTCGCCTGCCTGCAACCGTGTCTCGGGTTTGGCGCGCTTGCCGTTCACGCGCACCTCGCCCTTGCGAATCACGCGGAAAACATGGCTTTTCGGAACGTCACCGAGGACCCGGCCAAGGAAGTTGTCGAGTCGCTGGCCCACGCCGCGTTCGTCCACGGGCATCTGCCTCACGCTCGGGGCGGGATCCGCGCCGGCTGCAACAGTTTGTTGGGGCCGCGCATCAGGCGATTCGTAACGTCTTGTTTTCACTAAGGGTCCCGGGATATGATGCGCGCCGTCGTCGTCCCCGATCGCTCGTGTGTGACGACGCAATGCCGCGGCGCAGCCGGTCGCAATTCGAACGCGCGTCGCATGTTAGTTGGTCCTCGCTGAGGGGGCCATCGCTCGAAGGCCGACTGTGAATCTCGCGCAGCAGATGGGAAGTCCAAAAGACACATCGTGCGCGGCGTCGGTGAAGTAGCCCAAAGGGTTTTGGCGCTCCGCCCCACCTCGGGACGGACATTAAACGTGCAAAACACGCCACCCCACAATCTTTGGCCTTGCGTCCATGCACTCCGCGTCGCGCGGTCGTTCGCATTGACGTCCGAAAGGATATCCGCCGTTCGATTCGAGTTGGCCCACAGACATCTAGGGTCCAATTCAAATGAAGAGAATGCTCGTCAATGCAACTCAGCAAGAGGAGTTGCGCGTAGCACTGGTTGATGGTCAGAAGCTGTTCGATCTTTCCATCGAGATACCTTCCAAGGAACAGAAGAAAGCCAACATCTACAAAGGACGGATTTCGCGCATCGAGCCCTCGCTCGAAGCGTGCTTCGTCGACTACGGTTCCGAACGTCACGGCTTCCTGCCGCTCAAGGAAATTTCCAAGGAATACTTCCGCAAGGGCGCGGACAGTGGGCGCGGCAACATGCGCGACCTGCTCTCCGAAGGCCAGGAAGTCATCGTCCAGGTCGAGAAAGAGGAGCGCGGCAACAAGGGCGCGGCCCTCACCACGTTCATCTCCCTCGCCGGCCGCTTCCTGGTCCTGATGCCGAACAACCCCCGCGCCGGCGGCGTATCGCGCCGCATCGAGGGTGAAGACCGCGACCAGATGCGCCAGGTCATGGATGAGCTCGTCATCCCCGACGGCATGGGCGCCATCGTGCGCACCGCCGGCGTCGGCCGCGCGGTCCAGGAACTGCAGTGGGACCTCGACAACCTCAAGGGCCAGTGGGAACAGATCGACGCGGCCACCAAGGACCGCCCTGCTCCCTACCTCGTGTATCGAGAAAGCGACGCGGTGACGCGCGCGCTGCGTGACTATCTCGCCGACGACATCGGCGAGGTGCTGGTCGACGACGACGCCACGTTCGCGACCGCGCAGGAATACATGACGCGGTTCATGCCGCCGGAAGCGCAGAAGAAACTCAAGCGCTACACCGACGACATCCCGCTGTTCACGCGTTTCCAGATCGAGAGCCAGATCGAATCCGCCTACGCGCAGAAGGTCGAGCTGCCCTCGGGCGGCTCGATCGTCATCAATTACACCGAGGCGCTGGTGTCGATCGACATCAACTCGGCGCGCGCGACGCGCGGCTCGGACATCGAGACCACCGCGACCAACACCAACCTCGAAGCGGCGGACGAAATCGCGCGCCAGCTGCGTATCCGCGACATCGGCGGCCTGATCGTCATCGACTTCATCGACATGGAGTCGTCGAAGAACCAGCGCGATGTCGAAGACCGGCTGCGCGACGCGGTGAAGATGGACCGCGCGCGTATCCAGATCGGACGCCTGTCACGTTTCGGCCTGCTGGAAATGTCCCGGCAGCGCCTGCGCCCCAGCCTGAGCGATTCCAGCCACCTGGTCTGCCCGCGATGCACCGGCATCGGCAGCATCCGCTCGGTCGAGTCCATGGCGCTCGCGATCCTGCGCCTCATCGGCGAGGAAGCCCGCAAGGACAAGACCGCGCAGGTCGTTGCCCAGGTCCCGGTGGAAGTGGCCACCTACCTGATCAACGAAAAGCGCGAGTGGCTGCGCACGCTCGAGGACAAGAGCGAAGTCGAGCTGCTGATCGTGCCGAACCAGTACATCCAGACGCCGGAGTACTCGATCAAGCGCGTGCGCACCGACGAGATCGATCTGCCCGAAAACAAGACGCTGAGCTACAAGATGCCGGAGCGTCCGGCGGTGGCCGATCCGTCCGGCACCAAGCAGGAAAAGCCGCAGCTCGAGCCCGCGGCGGTCGTGCCGACCGCGCCGGCGACGCCGGCGCCCGTCATCGTGCACGTTCCCACCCCCGCGCCGCAGGTGCAGGCCGCGAAAGTCGTTGCACCGCCGGCCGGGCTCGGGTTCTGGGACCGGCTGGTCTATCTATTCACCGGCAAGGCGCCCGAGGGCGCGGTCGAGAGCAAGCCCGCGCGCGAAGGCGGCCGCCGCGATCATCGCGAACGCGACCGCGAACGCGACCGTCATCGTCACGGTGAGCGTGACCGTGGCCGCGAGCGCAACGCGCACGGCCGGCACCGCGACAAGGATCGGGATCGCGACCGCGACGGCCGCCGCGACAAGGAAGCCGGACGCGATGGAGACCGCAATCGCCATCGCGAGCGCGACGGTCACAAGGAACACGCGCGCGAAGCCACCCAGGGCGGGCGCGAACAGAATCGCGAGCGCGACGCGCACCGCGAGGCCGAGCGCGAAAAGCAACGCGAACGCAATCGTCAGCGCGAGCGCGAGCGCGAGCGGGAAGCACAGCCGGCCGCTGCCGCAGCCGCCGCCGTGACCGCCGCAGCCAGCCCTGCCGCTGCCGCCAACGAAGACGCTGCCCAGTCCGGAAACGGACCCGCGCAGGAAGGCGCCCGCGAGGGTCGCGGTCGTCGTGGCCGGCGCCGTGGACGTCGTGGCGGGCGCAATCGCGATGGTGGTGGTACGCCAGGCCAGTTCGGCGGCGAGCCGCACGAGGGTGAATTTTCGGGCGCCCGCGAAGCGTCGGCCGAGGAACGCGCGTTCCATGCCCAGCAAAGCAATGGCGGTCACTCGCAGGGTGGCGAACCGCGCGAAGCAGCGGCACAACGCGAGCAGGCTCCTCCCCGGGAGCAGTCGCCGCGTGAGCCGGCCGAGCGTGCCGAGCCCGTGCGTGAATCGCGCAATGAGGGCGCCCAGGCGCCTCTCGACCTGCCGCCCCCGCCGGCGCCCAAGCCCTACGTGGTCTGGTCGAGCGGCCCCAGCGACAGTTCGACCCGCCGCGACGAATAGTTAGTAGACGAAGCCCTTACCGGGGCCCGCGATCCTTGCGGATCGCGGGCCCTTTTTCTTCCAGCAGGCGCCGCAGCAATCCGCGTGCGCCGCATTCGCACAAGTCGAGCACCCGCTCGAAATCCTCGACCCCACCGAAGTACGGGTCCGGCACCTCTTCGAAACCGCACTCGGGCGCGTACTCGAGGAACAGCCCCGTTCGCGCGATCGCGTCCGCCCGACGCAGCGACTCGATTTCGTCGAGGTTCGTGCGATCCATCGCGAGCACCTGGTCGAAACTCGCGAGGTCCTGGTGCGTGATGCGCCGCGCTCGCAGGCCGCCGATTTCGTAACCGCGCCTGCGCGCCGCGGCGACGGTGCGGCGATCGGGCGGCTCGCCCACGTGGTAGTCCGCCGTGCCGGCCGAATCCACTTCGAGATCGAGCCCGGGGAACTCCCGCGCGGCGATCGCCCGCACGACGCCCTCCGCGGTCGGCGAGCGACAGATGTTTCCGAGACAAACAAACAGGATTCTCATGCGGGTCCGATGGTGCCCGTTCGCCGGAGTCGCGGAAACCCTGACTTTGGGTATCGCGTTACGCGACGACGATCTCATTTCGCTCCAAACAAGCCCGTTGGCGCAATATCGCGACGAATTCCTACTCCTATCTTCTCGCGCGCGCCGGTATAAAGCGGTATGCGCTACATAAGTCGTGGACCGATCCTGGCCGGCCTCGCCGCGTTGTTGCTCGTCGCATGTGGTGGGGGTGATGACGGCGACGGTCCGGTCACACCCGCCAATGTTTCGCCCAGGGCGAACGCGGGCGCCGCGCAGACGGTGACTTCGGGCGCCGTCGTCACACTCGACGGTTCGGCGAGCAGCGATCCCGACGGCAACATCACCACGTACGCGTGGACACAGACAGGCGGCACACCGACGGTCACGCTGTCCAATCCGGCGACAGCGCAGCCGACGTTCACCGCGCCCGACCTCGACAATGCGGCGACGCTCACGTTCTCGCTCACGGTGACCGACAACCGCGGCGCGAGCAGCACGCCTTCCACGGTGGCGATCACCGTGAACCCCGCCGACAACACGCCCCCTACGGCAAACGCGGGTACGCCGCAGACGGTGACCTCGGGCGACACGGTGGAGCTGGACGCCACCGGGAGCAGCGACCCGGATGGCACCATCGCGTCTTACGCGTGGTCGCAGACCGGCGGTACGCCCGTCGTGCCCCTGTCGGACCCGGCCAGCGCGGCGCCGACGTTCCTGGCGCCCACGGTGACCTCGCCGGCGACGCTCACGTTCTCGCTCGTCGTCACGGATAACCGGGGCGCGACCAGTCCGGCGTCCACGGTCACGGTCATCGTGAACCCGCCCGGCGGCGGCAATGTCACGGTCACGGGCACGATTCGTTATCAGCGCGTCGAGTTCGCCACGAACATCAATTCCG
Organism: Pseudomonadota bacterium; assembly: GCA_023433705.1. Taxonomy (GTDB): domain Bacteria; phylum Pseudomonadota; class Gammaproteobacteria; order Steroidobacterales; family Steroidobacteraceae; genus CADEED01. The sequence continues at coordinate 31,617 of JAEYUC010000046.1, read as the reverse complement.
GCCTGAACTACGGCAACCAGACGATGCATCCGGCGCGCGTCATCGTCGTGCGCGCGATCGACGGCACGACCGACAACGTGCTCGCGACCGGAACGACCAACGAGAACGGCGTCTATGCGCTGTCGGTGCCGGCGAATTCCAGCATCCGGATCCAGGCAGTGGCCCAGATGCTCCGGGACGCCTCATCCTCGTTGCCGCGCTGGGATTTCAGCGTGATGGACGTCAAGGACGACGATGACGTCCCGCGGCTGGATCCCGAGCCTTACGTATTCACCGACGCCTCGCCGTTCAACTCGAATACCGCCGGAGCGCACGACCTGGCGATCCTGTCGGGCTTCAACGCGAGCGGCACGGTCACCGGCACGCGCGCATCTGCGCCGTTCGCGATCCTCGACACGGTCTACCGGGGCGTGCAGACCGTGTTGTCCGTCGCACCCAACACGGATTTCCCGGCGCTCGTCCTCGACTGGGCGCCGGACAATCCGGGCGGCGAAACGTATTTCGAATCGGGACCACCCGGAGTCATCACCTTGTCGGCCGACGTCGACGAAGACACCGACGAGTTCGACCAGCACGTCATCGCGCACGAATTCGGCCACTACGTCGAAGACAGCTTCTCGCGCGCCGACAACATCGGTGGGCCGCATGGCCGCGGCGACAAGCTCGACATCCGCGTCGCCTTCGGCGAGGGATTCGGCTACGCGTTCGCGGCCATCGTGTTGAACGATCCAGTGGCGCGCGATTCGTACGTGAGCGGCACCTCTCGGGTATCGAGCACATTCAATGTGGAGACCAATCCACCGACCAACCCGGCCGGTGCGCCGCAGGAAGACTACGGGTGTTTCTGCAGCGAATCCTCGGTGTGGTCGATCCTGTGGGATCTGTACGATCCGGTCGCGGATGGCGCGGATACGCTGTCGCTCGGCTTCGCGCCGCTCTGGAACGTGCTGGTCAACGAGCAGCGCACGACTCCCGCGATGACGAGCATCTTCTCGTTCATCGCGGCCCTGAAAGACAATCGCCCCGGCGACGCGACTGCGATCAACCAACTACTGCTGGCGCAAAACGTCAACACGGTCGTCGATGCCTTCGCCACCGGGCAAAACCTGGTTCCCCTTTCGGTACCGGACTCCGCGGTTCTGCCTATCTACGAAACGATGACCATTGGCCAGCAACGCATCCTGTTCAGCACGGATGCCGCAGGCACTTTCAATGCTCTCGGAAACCGGCGCTTCATCCGTTTCAACGTGTCGGACGCGCCGCGCAACATCGAGATAAGAGCGTACTCGTCGAACACCATTTCGCCCGTCGACACCGATTTCGTGGTGTACCGGAATGGAGTCGCGGTTGTCACCGCATTCAGTCCCAACGGCAGCGCAACCACTCCCGAAGTGCAGAATTTCATGGCGACCCAGAATGGCACCTACATCATCGACGTCTACGACTGCGCCAATGGTTGCGGAGACCAGGGCACGCCGGGCGACTACAACCTCACCGTGACGATCAATTGAGGTCATGACCATGGCGAATTCACTTTCCCTTCGAAGCGCGGCTGGCATGGCATTGATGGCGCTCACCCTGTATGCCTGCGCGAAATCGACACCGCCCGCCGAACCCGCGACGGCGCCGGCGAAAGAAGCCGCCGGGCAGGCTCCCGACCAGGCTCCGGACGCGGCCCCCACCGAGGAAGCGACCCCGGCACCGTCGCAACCGAGCGATCCTTCGACGATGCCTCCCCCACAGGATCCACCCGCGGCCTCGACCGAGCCCGACCTGAACTCCATGCCGCTGGCCCGTCCCAGCGCCAAGATCAGCGTCGCCGCCGATGTCCGTTACCAGATCGACGGGCCGATCGCGCCGGGCCAGTCGGCCACGCTTCACGTGGCGGTGGTGCCGCGCATCGCTGGCGCACCGATGCAGGTCAGCCTTCCCGAGAAGGCCGGACTGACCGTCGCGGCCGGGCCCGCCAGTGTCCAGAAACTCGGGAATCGGGACGTCATCAGACGGCAATACGCCGTTACACGTGCGGCCGAGTCGGCCAGGGAGATCCGCGTCCTCGTGACCATGAATGCCGCCGAGGGAACGGGGTTCGGCTTCTTCACCATTCCGCTGGAAGGTTCGACGCCGTCAAGAAAACTGGATTCGGTCAAACAGCAGTGAGTGCACTGCAGCGCGGACGCGTAAACTACGCGCCGTGCACGGACCCACCATCCGTTATCGTTCATCGCGCGCCGTCGTTCTGACGGCGCTTTCGTGCGTGCTGCTCGCGCCGGTGGCGCGCGCGGCCTGCATCGGCGCGCAGACCGGCGAGCTCGCGGCGCTGGAAGAACAGGCATTCCGCGATCCGGCATCGGCCCTGCCCCAGCTCGCCAACACCATCTCGACCACGGCCGACATGCCGGCCACGCGCCGCGCGGCTCTCCATGCGATCGCCGCCGACGCCGCCCGCCAGCTCGGCTTCAGTCGCCAGTCCATAACCCATGCGGATGCCGGCCTCGCGCTGCTGCCCGCCGGGGACATGTCGGATCTCGCGGTGCGCATGCGCACGGTGCGCGCGCTGGTCAGCACCAACGTGGGCGGCATCGACGCCGCGATCGTCGAGCTCACGCGCGTGGCCGACGCGGTCCGGGACCGGCCGCTGGCCCTGGGTTGCGTGCTGCGCGATCGCGGCTGGCTCAACTTTCGCGACGGTAATGCCGATCAGGCCCTCGACGACCTGCTGCGCGGGTACGCGCTGCTACGCCGGGTCGCATCGCGCGAGGAAGCCATGGTCGCCGCGGGTCGGCTGTCGATGGCGCAGTTCTCGGTGCGCGACTACCCGCAGGCGCTCGCGCTGGCAGACGAAACCATCGCGTTCTTCCGCGAACAGAACGCGCAGATCCGACTCGCGACCGCACTCGACCGGCGCGCCGCCATCCTGACCGCCGCGGGCCGTCTCGACGAAGCCAACATGGCCGCGACCGAGGCGCTGCGACTTCACGAAACCATCGGCGATCGCGTGGGCACGGGCCTGTCGCAACTTCGAATGTGCGGCGTGCAGATCCAGCGCAATGCGCTCGCAGAGGCCGCGCGCTGGTGCGATCGCGCCGAACTGACGCTGAGCCAGACCAGCGGCATGGACGACAACGATTACCGTACGCTCGCGGCGCTGCGGGGGCGACTGAATCTCGCGCTCGGCCATTCGAAGGAAGCCGTCGAGCAGTTCAACCGCGCGATCGCGCCGGGCGGCGCCCAGCCGGCGGACGACATCGCCGAGCTGTACGAGCTGCGCTCGCGCGCGCATGCGGCCGTCGGCAACTACCCCGCCGCGTTCACGGACCAGGGCGAATACCTGCGGCGCGTGCGCGAACAGGGCACGCTCGACCGCATCCGCGAAGTCGCGCAGCTGCGCGTGCAGTTCGAGAGCGACCAGGAGAAGCAGAAGATCGCGCTGCTCGAGAAGGACAAGCGGCTCGCCGAGGAACGGCTCACGAGCCAGCAGCGTACGACGCAGCTCATCGCGCTCGCGGGACTCGCCGGTCTCGTCACGGCGTTCGTACTCGGTTATGCGCTGTGGTCCAACCGCCGCCATCGCGCCGAGCTGATCCGGCTCGCCGAACGTGACGAGCTCACCGGGTTGCTCAACCGCCGCGCGATCGTGCGCAAGGCGGTCGAGTTCCTGTCACGCGCGCGCGAGGCGAAAGGCACCCTGATCATCGGGCTCATCGATCTCGATCACTTCAAGTCGATAAACGACCGCTTCGGGCATGCGGTCGGCGACCAGATCCTGCAGCGGTTCGCGGCGGTGCTGCGCAGCTCGTTGCAAGGCAACGAGGTGTTCGGACGCTACGGCGGCGAAGAATTCCTGGTGCTGTTCCCGGACTTCACGCTCGACCAGGCGCGGCAGGCATCCGAGAAGCTGCGCGCGGCGCTGCGCACGCAGCGCATGAAGGTCGAGGATCACGACGTCACCGTCACGCTGAGCCTCGGCCTCGCGAGCTACGAACCGGGCGATGTGCTGTTCGACCAGGTCGCGCGCCGCGCCGATATCGCGTTGTACGTAGCCAAGACCCAAGGGCGCGATCGTGTCGAGATCTACAACTCGGCCCGGCATGGGACGATGACTGCCATGGGTGGCACCCGACAACGTTGAAGACGGTGCCTGGCACGGAAAATCCGGGATAAGCGGCGCCACATTCGAACATCGCTCACAGGCATCTCCGCTTATCCCGGATTTTCCGTGCCAGGCACCCTCTTACTTCCAGACGACATCGAGCTCCTGGCCGACACGTAATGTCGCGCCGATGCCTTGGGCGGGGATCACGTTCTGGCCGAACAGGACGCCGCGAAGTGTGGCGTCGAAGCGGTATTTCTTGAGGGTAGCCAGCGGTTCTTCGCCATCGCGTTCGCCGGTCTGCTGATCGGTGGTCGTGATCGCGCAGCGCGCGCACGGCTTCACGATGCGCAATGCGATGCCCTCGGTGCGCAGCTCGTGGATCCGGTCCTCGTCGTAGGCGTCGACGCCGTCGATGACGATGTTCGGGCGGAAGCGCTCCATCGGCAGCGCCTTCGGCAGGCGCGAGTTCAGATCGGCGAGCGACGCGCGCGAGATCACGAGGATCGGATATCCGTCGCTGAATTCGGTGATGGCCCGCGTGTCCTTCGTCCACTCCGGGCTGCATTCGCGCGGCATGTCCGGATCGAACCGCACCAGCCGCAACGGCGTCTCGAGAAACTCCGAACACCAGCGCGCCGCGGCATCGCCGCAGTCGATCCCGCGGCCGGTGAATTTCCACACGGTTATTTCCCGCGCGGCGTCGCCGGCGTCGCGCGCCACGACGAGCGGCGCCGTGCCGGGCGCGCGGAGCGTCAGTGCCGACTCGTCGACCGAGGTCGCGATGAGCGCCAGGCGCGGTAGTTCGCGCTGCGTGACGAAACGTCCGTTGGGTCGCACGAGCATCCAGTGCCGGTCGTCCGCGAGGCCCGTCGCGTCGATGCGCGCGCTCGTGAGCGGAATGCCGCGGCAGGACTTCACCGGATACGTGTTGAGCGCCGTGATCGTCGCGCGCTTGATCATGTTCACCGCGCTCACGGACGCAAGGTCAGCGCACGTTCCGCGCGCTCGAGATCGGCGGCGGTATTGACGTCCGCGAGCGGCCGTTCGGCCGCCAGCTCGACCCGGATCTCCATTCCATTTTCCAGCGCGCGCAATTGCTCGAGCTTCTCGATCTGCTCGAGCCGTCCCGGCGGCAGACCCGCGAGCTTGCGCAGCGCCGCGACCCGGTAGGCATAGATGCCGATGTGCCGCAGGCAGGCGTCCGTCAACGTCTGCGCCGCGTCGCGATTCCACGGGATCGGCGCGCGCGAGAAATACAGCGCGCGGCCGCCCGCGTCGCAGGCCACCTTTACGTTGTTAGGATCGTTGAACTCGGTGAACGCGCCGAACTTCGCCGCGAGCGTCGCGATGTCCGCCTGCGCATGTTTCTCGAGCAGCGATGCGACCTGATCGATGATCACGGGCGGAATCAGCGGCTCGTCGCCCTGCACGTTCACGACTATGTCGCCGTCGCGCCAGCCGCGGGCCGCGGCCACTTCCGCGATGCGATCCGTTCCCGACAGGTGCGTGCGCGCGGTCATCGCGACTTCGGCGCCGAAGCCGCGCGCCGCGTTCGCGATGCGTTCGTCGTCGGTCGCGATCACGACTTCCGCGGCCTGCGCGTCGCGCGCCCGCTCGTGTACCCACTGGATCATCGGCTTGCCGGCCAATGGCAACAGCACCTTTCCGGGCAACCGCGAGGAATCGAAGCGCGCGGGAATGACGACGCGGAATTTCATTCGCGCGCCAGCAGCGGGTCGTCGGGCTGGAGATGCCGCGCGTCTTCCTCGAGCATCATGGGCACGCCATCGCGGATCGGGAACGCCAGGCGATCCGCGCGGCAGACCAGCACCTCGGCGGCGCGCTGGAGCTTGAGCGGCCCTTTGCAGAGCGGGCACGCGAGCACGTCGAGCAGCCTGTCATCCATGCTTGTGAAACGCCTCGGCGCGGGTGAGAACCAGGTCGACGAGCTCGCGCGCCTCGCGCTCGGCGAACTCGGCCGTGACCGGCACGAACCAGCAACGGTCATCGGCGAAGGCCGCGCATTTTACGGCATCCTTCTCGGTCATGATGACCGGCAACCGGTCGCGGAAATCCAGGTCCACCGGCCTGAATGCATGATGATCGGCGAAGGGATGCTCGTGAATCGTGAGCCCCGCACCGCGCAACATGTCGAAGAAGCGTTGCGGATTGCCGATCGCGGCGACGGCATGAACCTTTGAACCGCGGAAACTCTCGACCGGGCGCGGCACCGCGCCGCCCGATACCGGCTGCGCATCGCCGGGCCGCAGCGACATCGAGAAGTGCGTGCGATTGACCATGCCGGGCAGCGAAAAACCCGGCGCCGTGATTGCGCCGTTGACGATCACCGCATTGACGCGCCGCAGGCGTCGCGGACTTTCCCGCAGGGGACCGCGCGGCAAGACGCAGCCATTGCCGAAACCACGCTGCCCGTCGATCACCGCGATCTCGCAATCGCGCCGCAATGCCAGGTGCTGCAGCCCGTCATCACAGATCACGACGTCGGCCTTGTCCGCGACCGCCGCCTTCGCCGCCGCCACGCGATCGCGACCGACGAATACCGCGGCCTGCGCCCGCCGCGCGAGCAGCAGCGGCTCGTCGCCGACTTCCGAGGCCCGACTGTGCATCGTCACACGCGTGACGCCGCGCGCCCGCCCGCCATATCCGCGCGACACCACCGCGACCTTCATGCCGGTTTCGGCGATGCGGCTCGCGAGCCATGCGACGAGCGGAGTCTTGCCCGTGCCGCCCACGGTGATGTTGCCGACCACGATCACGGGCGCGCCGACGCGTACGCGGTGTCGAAGACCGATGCGATACAGGAAATTGCGCAGGCTCATGACCGCGCCGTAGAGCCATGACAGCGGCGCGAGCCAGAGCGGCCCGTCCGGGCCGTACCACATCTCCTCTATCCTGGAAGGCATCGCGCCAGCGCGCTCAATTGCGGAACTCCGCGCGTTTGAGACTCGCGTACGCGCCATCGCGCGCCACGAGCTCGGCATGCGAACCGCGCTCGACGATGCGGCCGTCTTCCATGACGATGATCTCGTCGGCGTGTTCGATGGTCGTGAGGCGATGGGCGATCACGAGCGTCGTGCGGCCGCGCATGAGCTCGACCAGCGCCTCCTGGATGCGTCGCTCCGATTCGTTGTCGAGCGCGGACATCGCCTCATCGAGAATCAGGATGGGTGCGTCCTTGAGCAACGCGCGCGCGATCGCGATGCGTTGCCGCTGACCGCCCGACAACAATGCGCCGCGGTCGCCGACCTGCGTATCGAGCCCCTCCGGCAGCTCCGCGGCGAACTCGTCGACGTACGCGATGCGCGCCGCCTTCTCCACGAGCTCCGGATCCGCGTCGTCCACGCCGAACGCGATGTTGTTGCGGATCGAATCGTTGAACAACACGACGTCCTGGCTGACGAGCGCGACGTTGTCGCGCAGGTCGCGCAGGTTGCACTCGCGCACGTCGATGCCGTCGACGAGCACCGCGCCCGAGGTCGCGTCATAGAACCGCGGCACCAGGCCCACCAGGGTCGACTTGCCGCTGCCGGAGCGGCCGACGATCGCGACGTTCTTCCCCGCCGGCACGCTCAGGCGCACCGAATGGAGCACTCCGCCCTTCTCGCTCGAGTACTCGAAGCTCACGTCGCGGAATTCGATCGCGCCCTGCACACGCCCGAGCCTGCGGCCCTTCTTGAAATCCTCGGTCGTTTCGTCGAGCACCTCGAACACGCTCGCGCCGGCCGCGAGTCCCTGCTGCAGCGGTCCCAGCGCCGTAACCAGCGTGCGCATCGGGGCCGTGGTCAGCAGCAGCGCGGTCAGGAATCCCCAGAACTCGCCGACCGTCATGTCGCTCTGGTTCACCTGCACGAGCGCCATCCACAACACGCCGCCGAGACCGATCGAAGCGATGAACTGCACGACGGGATTGCTGGTCGCCTTGGCCGCGATCAGTTTCATGTTGCTGCGCCGGTTGTGTTCGTTCACCGCTTCGAATTCGCGCGCTTCCTGTTCCTGCGCGTTGAACACCTTGATCACGCGCTGGCCGTCGAGCGCTTCCTTGGTGACGCGTGTGACGTCGCCCATCGACGCCTGGATGCGAGCGCTGTAGCGGCGAAAGGACTTCGTGACCTGGCGGATGATGAACGAGAGCGGCGGCGCGAGGATCACGACGAACAGCGCCAGCTTCCAATTGAGCACGAACAGCCAGCCGATCTGCAGCACGATCGTGAGCGAATCGCGGATCAACGCGCCGGTGGAGTTGGTCGTCGCCTCGGCCACCTGCTCGATGTTGAACGTGAGCCGCGACAACATCGCGCCGCTCGATTGCTGGTCGTAATACTTCGCCGGGAAATGCAGGTACTGACGAAACAGGTCGCGGCGCATCGCCTTGATGATCTGACGCGAGACGTAGCCCGGGAAATACACGCCGACGTAGTCGCCGATTCCGCGCAGCAGGAACAGCAGCGGCGCACCCAGCGGCACCAGCCACAATACGGTCGGGTCCTTCTTGACGAAGCCCAGGTCGACGAAGTTCTGCACCAGCCACGCGAAGCCGGGGCCGGTGGCGGCGAACAACGCCATGCCGACGACGCCGACGAGGAACATGCCGAGGTGGGGCCGCGCGTAGCCGAGGAGTCGCCGGTACACACCACCTGCGTCCATTGGAGCGGCGCCCGCGGAGGTGTTCATTTACCGGATTGCGAGTCTTCGACCGTCGCGATGTTGATGCGGACGAAGCCGAGTTTGCCGATCACGTCCATGGCGGTGACCACGGACTGGTGAGTCGAGCGTGCGTCCGCGCGCACGGTCACGGGCTTGTCGCGGTCGACGCCCGCGACCTCCATGATGGCGGCGCGCAAGGTGTCGGGGCTGGAATTGATGAGTTCGCGGTCGTTCACGCGATAGGTCCCCGCCTGCGTGACCGCGACCACGATCGGATCGGCTTTCTGCTTGCCGGTGGGCGCGAGGCTCGCCTGGGGTAGTTCGATCTTGAGCCGGCCTTCCTGCATGAAGGTCGACGACAACATGAAGAAGATGACGAGCAGCAGCGCGATGTCGATCAGCGGGATCAGGTTGATCTCCGGATCTTCCTTCGCCTTGCGGGACTGAAGTCTCATGCCGTGCGCGCGATGCCGCCGTCACCTTCTCCGGCCTGGGGCTCCGCGCCCAGCGAATCGGCGAAGTTGACCGCGATCTTTTCCATGTCGACGACGATGCGCTCCACCTTGCCGCGCAGGTAGCGGTGCGCGATGTACGCGGGGATCGCGACCGTGAGTCCGCCGGCCGTGCAGATCAGCGCCTCGGAAATGCCGCCCGCGAGCATGCGCGGATCGCCCATGCCGCCGAGCATCACGGCGTTGAACGCGGCGATGATGCCCGTGACGGTGCCGAGCAGGCCTAACAACGGCGAGATGCTCGCGATGGTGCCGACGGAGTTCACGAAGCGCTCGAGCTCGTGCACGACGTGACGGCCCACGTCCTCGACGCGTTCCATCATGATCTCGCGTCCACGGTGGCGGTTGGCCAGCGCCGCGGCCAGCACGCGCCCCAGCGGCGAGTTCTTCTCGAGAGCCTCGATGACCTTGGGGTTGACCTGGTTGCGCTCGACGAGGTCGGAAACCTTCTTGATGAGTTCCTGCGGCAACACGCGCTTGCGCTGCAGGGTCCAGAGGCGCTCGAGGACGATACCGACCAGCACGATCGAGCAGATGATGATCGGCGCCATGAACGGGCCGCCGGCCTTGACGATTTCCCACATGGGTCCGGACTATACCGGAGCGGCCCGAAAAGCGTCACGGCGCATCGGGGAAACGCCGCCAGGCGAACGGATGACGCGACACCCGCGCCACGGAGGTGACCACGATTCCTTGCGTCCCTAAAGCGATTTCGATGGCGCCATCGTGCCGAGTATCGTAGGCACGAACGCCGGATGCGCGCCGGCGTTCGAGCTCGAACTTTCGCGAACGCGACCCGGCCTGGCCGCCGGTGGCGAGCGCGAGCCGCGCACTCCCCTCTATCCACTTCCCTCCGAACCGCAGCGAATGTTCGCCAACCGAGACCCGCAACATGCAGGCGCGACGCTCCGGGCCCGCCGCGCTCAGTTCGAACGCCACTCCGTCCCAGCGGAATCGCTCAGACTTGCAGGCGCGCGCGCCGAGTCGCGTGCCGGGCCAGCCGCCACCCACCCGGATGCGGTGTACCTTGCGCTCGAACGCTAACAACGCGGCGCCCTGCGCGCGGTCCGCATCGAGCCGCGGCAGCACCAGCAGATCGATCTCGCGAACGGCGAGCGCATCGAGCGCCGGCAGCGCGAGCTGGCGCAGCCGCGCGCCGCGCGTGTTCCAGCTGTCCCCGGTGTCGAACAGCGCGACGCGCGAATGCGTGGCTATGAGGACCATCGAGCCGCGTCCGGCATCGAATACGGCGATGCGCGCGCCGCCATGTTCAGGCATGCGCGAATGACCGAAAATCAGCGGCAAGGCGGCGGCGATTCCCGTCAGCCGCAGGCGCCAGGGCCATCGACACATCAGGATGAGCGCCGCGGGCGCCGCCAGCGCAATCCACCACGCCTCCGGCACCGCGCGCCAGGTCGCGAGTGGCGTGTCCGCGGCCCAGACGAGCCCCGGCCAGCACAGGCGATACACCTGCTCGGCCAATCCGAAGAACAGCGCGCCCGCCGCGGGCAGCAGAAGCGCGGCCACGGCGCCCATCAGGACCAACGGAACGAGCACGAACGACACCAGCGGAATCGCCGCGAGATTTCCCCAGACGCCCGCGAGCGAGACGTTGTCGAGCAAGGCGAACGTCAGCGGCGCGAGCGCCAGCATGATGGAGAGTTGCAGCCGCAGCGCGGTGCCCAGTCTCGCGGCGATGGTGCCCTCGTGGTGATCGATGCGCGTGGCGGTGCACAGCAGGATGACTCCCACCGCCACGAACGAAAGCCAGAATCCCGCCGCGAGCGGGGCCATCGGATCCAGCACGAGTACTGCGATGAGGGCCAGCGACCAGGTGCGCGCGGCCCCGACGTGCCGCGCCATGACGCGCGCGCAGCCGAATGCGCACAACATGAGCAGGGTGCGTTGCGTGGGAACGGACCAGCCGGCGAGCAACGCGTAGGCGCCCGCCGACACGATGCCTAACAACCAGGCGAACGGCTCGCGCTCGAAACGCCGGGCGCCGGGCAGCCAGCGCCAGCAGGATCGCGCGACGACGAATGCGAACATCGCGAACAACGTGACGTGCAGGCCGGAGATGGCGACCAGGTGGGTCGTGCCGGTTGCGTTGAACACGCGCCACTGGTCGAGGCTCATCCGGTCCGTGAATCCCACCGCGAGCGCGGCGATCAACGCCGCCGCGTCCGGATCGCCGACCGTCTGCGCGATCCGGTCGGCGATCCGGGCGCGAATACCGTCGATCGAAGAGCGAGCCATGCGCTGTCGCTCGTTCAGGGCTGACACCAGGACCCTGGCCCGCAGGTGCACTCCATCGCGGAAGGCGCCGCGCTCGGGCTGCGGTCCGGCGAAATTGCGAGAATCGGCATAAGGCTGCTGGCGTACGAGCCAGCGCCAGCGCTCGCCCACCCGCGGCACGACGGGCGCGTCGCGCCAGGTCAGCCGCACGCGCCGCAACTGCGCATCGCGTTGGTCCGCGCCTTCGACCAGGATGACCTCGGCGTCGAACCTCACCTCTGCGCCGAAGCGGGCCGGAACCGTGACCACGTTGCCCTCGAGCAGCAGGCGCCGGTCCGGCGAGTCCGTCGGGACCAACAGCGAGTGCCAGCGCGCGATCGCGCAATTCGTCAGGAACAGCCCCAGGGCGAGCAGCGCGAGGCGTCGCGGCCACGCATGCCGCCACAACCCCGCAAGTGCGCAACATGGCAGGGTGAGCGCGGTCGCGGCGAGCCAACCTACAGACGGCAGGCGCGCTGCGCCAAGCGCAAGCAAAACGCCCGCCAGGAATGAGAGTGCGCCCGGCACTCACGCGCCGCGTGTTGACGGCGCGGCCGGCTGTCCGATGCTAGAGTGCCGCCCGATGCCTCGGCACCTGTTCCGCAAGATCACGCCCCGCAGGGAGACCCTGCGAAACCACTGGGCATTGAAGCCCTTCGGCCGCTTCTTCGGCGACCCGCGGCTCTGGTCGCTGCAGCGTCGCACGGTGACGCCCGCCTTTGGCGCCGGACTCGCGATCTGCTTCGTGCCGCTGCCTATCCACATCCCGCTCGCCGCACTGGTCGCGATCTTCTGCCGCATCCACATCCCGAGCATCATGGTCGCCTCGTTAGCGGTCAATCCGCTGACCGTCGTTCCCGTGTACTACCTCGCATACCGGATCGGCGTGCTGGTCACGGGCGCTCCGGCGAAGAAATTCCATTTCGAATTGAGCTGGGATTGGGTGCAGCACGGCCTCGGCCCGATGTGGAAGCCCTTCCTGGTCGGGTGTGGCATCACGGGCGCGCTCGCGGGGCTTCTCGGATACGCCCTGCTCGACGTGCTGTGGCGCTACAACACGCGCAAGAGATACCGGGAACGCGCCGGCGCGGCGACGTCGAAATCAGGCGCGTTCGACTAGATTCCCGCGTTCCAGCTCGAGGATGCGATCCATGCGGCTCGCGAGCTTGCGGTCATGGGTCACGACCACGAGGCTGGTCGCGAGCTCGCGATTGAGCTCGAGCATCAGCTCGAACACCGATTCGGCGTTCGCGCCGTCGAGATTTCCGGTGGGCTCGTCGGCGAGCACGATGCGCGGGCCCGTCACGAGCGCGCGCGCCACCGCGGCGCGCTGGCGCTCGCCGCCCGACAACTCGTTCGGCCGGTGAATCAGCCGCTCCCCGAGTCCGACGCGACCCAGAATCCTGCGGGCGCGCTGCTCGGCTTCCGCATGCGGCGTGCGCCGCACCAGCAGCGGCATCGCGACGTTCTCGAGCGCCGAGAATTCCTGCAGCAGGTGATGGAACTGGTAGATGAAGCCGAGCGCGCGGTTGCGCAGTTCGCCGCGCGCGCGTTCGTCAAGCGCGTGGATGTCCTGGCCGCAGACGCGCACCGTTCCCGACGTCGGGCGGTCGAGTCCTCCGAGGATCTGCAGCAGCGTGGTCTTGCCGGACCCGGACGCGCCGATGATGGCGATGCGTTCACCGGCCCGCACCTCGAGTCCGATGCCGCGCAACACTTCCAGGTCGATGGGTCCCTGGCGAAAGCTGCGTGCGATCGAGTTCGCTTCGAGGACGAGTTCAGTCATGTCGTAGAGCCTCCGCGGGCATGGTGCGCGCCGCGCGCCATGCAGGGTAGATAGTTGCGAGCGCGGCGAGGACCAGCGCGACCACGGACACCTGCAGCACGTCGCCGACGCGCACCTCGGCCGGCAGATCGCTCATGAAATACACGCTGGCATCGAGGAATTGCACGTCGAAGGCACGCTCGATCGCATGCACGATGACCTGCACGTTGCTCGCGAGCAGCCACCCGAGCAACGCTCCCGCCAGCGTGCCTGCCAGGCCGATCAGCGCGCCCTGCAGCAGGAATGCGCGCAGCACGTTGATGGGCGCGGCGCCGATGGTGCGCAGGATCGCGATGTCGGTCTGCTTCTCCTTCACGATCATCACGAGCATCGCGACGAGATTGATCGCCGCCACGACGACCAGGATGAGCAGGATGAAGAACATCATCGACTTCGTGAGCTCGATGGAGCGGAAGAACACCGCATGGTCGCGCGTCCAGTCCGTCACGAAGAAGCCGTTGCCGTCGAAGTCGATGGCCTGCGCCACGTCGCGCACGATGCGCGGCGCGGCGAAGGGATCCTCGAGCGCGAGACGCAGGCCGGTCACGTTGTCGCCCAGACGATAGAGCCGCGCCGCATCGTTCATGTGCACGAGCGCGAGACCGCGGTCGTATTCGTACATCCCGGATTCGAAGATGCCGCTGACCGTGAAGCGCCGCTGGCGCGGCACGAATCCCACCGGGGTCGCGCTGCCGTCGGGCGCCATCAGCACGACGTTCTGTCCGACCGTCACGCCGAGCTCGGTCGCGAGCGCACTGCCGAGGATGATGCGGAACTTGCCGGGCTGGAGCTCGTCGAGAGTCCCCTGCTTCAGCCGCGAACCGAGCCCCACGGCGCGCGCCTCCTCCTCGGGCAGGATGCCGCGCACCGCCGTGCCGGCGACGCGTTCGCCGTTGGCGAGCAGGCCGCGCGACTCGATGAAAGGCACGACCGCCTTGACGCCGGGAGTCCGCGCCGCGAGTTCGAGCCCGCGGCGCCAGTCGGCGATGTCGCCCTGTATTCCGGTGATCGACGCATGCGAGGTGACGGCCAGCATGCGGCCGCGCAGCTCGGTCTCGAACCCGTTGAGCACGGAGAGCACCACGATCAGCACCGCGACGCCGAGCGCGAGCCCGAGCACCGACATCGACGCCACGAACGACACGAAGCCGCTGCGATGCGTCGAGCGCAGATACCGCGCGGCGATGAGGACTTCGTAAGGAGCGCGCATCCGACTACTCGTACCGCAGCGCGTCGGCCGGCGGCACGCGCGAGGCGCGCAGCGCCGGGTAGATGGTCGCGAGCAGCGTGATCAGCATCGCGACGCCGGCGATCAGGACGATCTGCCCCACGCGCAGCTCCGAGGGCAACCGCGTGATGACGTATATGTCGGAGCTGAAGAACTCGAAGTGGAACAGCCGCTCGAGGAACAGCGCGATGGTACCGGCGTAATGCCCGATCAACGTCCCGAAGATCACGCCCAGCGCGACGCCGAACCAGGCGATGACCATGCCCTGGATCAGGAAGATCGCCATGACACGGCGCGGCGAGGTACCAAGGGTCCGCAGGATCGCGATGTCGGTGCGCTTGTCCGTCACCACCATCGCGAGCATCGCGACGAGATAGAAGGCGGCGACCGCGACGATGAGCGTGAGGATCACCGCGACCATCGTCTTCTCGATACGGATCGCGCGGAAGTAGCTGGCATGATCGACCGTCCAGTCGGTGATCGCGACCCCGGGCGGTAGTTCGGTGGCCAGCCGCGCGGCCAGTTGCGGCGCGACGAGCGCGTCGCGGAAGTTCACGTGCATGCCCATGCGCGAATCGGCGCTGGGCAGCACCGCGCGCACGTCGTCGAGCGCCGCGATCAGCAGCGAACCGTCGTAGTCCTGCAGCGCGACGTCGAACACCCCGGCCACGGTGAATTCGCGCAGGCGCGGTTCGGGTGTCCCGTTCGCATCGGTGGTCGGGATCAGCACCGTGATCGGATCCCCCACCCGCACGCCCAGCATCTGCGCGATGGTCCTTCCGATGAGGACGCGGTCGAAGCCCGGCTCGAGGTTGCTGAGCCGTCCTTCGACGATCGCATCCTCGATGCGCTCGACCTCCCCCTCGTGCGCCGTGTCGATGCCGCGCAGGCGCACCGGCAGCATCTCGGGCTTTCGGACGGCCAGGGCTTCGACCTCGAGGAACGGCGCGGCGCCGACGACGCCGGGCGCGGCGCGCACCTGGTTAGCCAGGGACTGCCAGTCGGGCGCGGGCGAGCCGGCGGGCACGTAGATACGGGCATGCGACGACAACGCCAGCAGCCGCTCCCGCAGCTCCCCTTCGAGCCCGTTCATGACCGACAGGATGACGATGAGCGCCGTCACTCCCAGGCACACACACAGCAGCGAAACCCAGGTGATGAAGGAAACGAAGAACTTGTGGGAGCGCGCCCGGACGTACCGCAGGCCGATGAACAGGGGCAGCGAATTCAGCATTGAGGGCCATTCTGGGCGAAAAACCGGACGGAGATCACAAAACCACCGACGGAATCGGTCGGCAGCCGGCGACAACGCCTGACTTTGCCATAGCGCGGCGTATATTTCCGCCACGGTCGAGTCGCTGGCCGGGAGGGAAGAAAGATGCTTGCTCGCACGAGGAAGACCAGTTCGTTATTGCTTGCCGCGGCTCTCGCGATCGCGGCGCCATCCTTTGCCGAAACGCTGGCCATCGACGGCCAGGTCGTGGTCAAACCCTCCGGCATCGAAACGCCCCAGCGCGGTTCGAGCATGAGCTCGGTGGAGGCGCGTTTCGGAGCCCCCGCGAACAAGAGCTCGCCGGTGGGCAACCCGCCCATCACCAAGTGGTTCTATCCGAACTTCGTCGTCGTGTTCGAACACGACAAGGTGCTGCACGCGGTGGTCGTGGCGAGCTGAGGACTCCCCTTCGCTGATCGATCCGGCGCCTCCGCGTGCGCCGGAAACGGGTAACAGGGCATGTTACCCGCCATGAAAGTGTGTCGGATTGCGCCTGACACAGCGGCGGCTTGCAGCCAGCGCGACGACAGGTAAGCTGCCGCGCTCCGCAATGCCCGCTCTCCTTCATCCACACGCCCCCGCGCCCGGCACCCGCACACGCTGGCATCAGCTGTATGGCTCGGCACGCAGTCTTGCGCTGGCCGAGGCCATCGCGGCGGACACGCGTCCCTACCTGGTCATCGCGCGCGACGTGCGCGAGCTCGATCAGCTGCGCGCGGAGCTCGGCTTCTATCTCGGTGGGGCTCGCTCGATACACGCGCTGCCGGACTGGGAAGTCCTGCCCTACGACGTTTTCTCGCCCCACCCGGACATCATCTCGGAGCGCCTCGCGGCGCTGTCCGAACTGCCGCGGATGAAATCCGCGGTGCTGCTCGCATCGGCCGATACGCTGGGCCAGCGTCTGGCGCCGCGCGGCTACGTCGATGGGCGCACGTTCAACCTCGCCGTCGGCGACCGGCTCGAAATCGAGCCGCTGCGCGCGCTGCTCGTCGAGAGCGGCTATGCCTCCGTTTCGCAGGTATCGGCGCCGGGCGAGTTCGCGCTGCGTGGCTCGCTGTTCGACGTGTTCCCGATGGGTGCGGACGCGCCGCTGCGCGTGGACCTGTTCGATGACGAGATCGAAGTGATCCGCGAGTTCGATCCGGATACGCAGCGCTCGGGCAAGTCGCTCGAGCGGGTGCGCCTGCTGCCGGGACGCGAGCTGCCGCTCGACGCCGAATCCGTCAAGGCGTTCCGGCTGAGATACCGCAAGCGGTTCGAGGGCGACCCGACCCGCAGCGTGATCTACCGCGGTGTCAGCGACGGCATCGCGCCGCCCGGCATCGAGTTCTACCTGCCGCTGTTCTTCGACTCCACCGATACGTTGCTCGACTATCTACCACCCGGGACGGTGGTCTGCGCGGGCGCCGAGCTGCCGGGCGCCATCGAAACCGCCGCGCGAGTCGTTGCCGAGCGGTACGAGGAACGCCGCCACGACATCGAACGCCCGATCCTCGCGCCGGACGAACTGTTCCTGACGCCCGACGAGCTCGCGGCGCGGCTCGATGGGTTCACGCGTATCGACATCGAACGGTTCAAGTCCGAGGTCGAAGCCGACAATTTCCCGACCAGCGCGCCGCAGGAATGGCGCGTGGACCTGCGCTCCGAACGCCCGCTCGCGCCGCTCGAAAATTTCCTCGCAACTTATCCGGGGCGCGTACTGCTCGCCGCGGATTCGGCGGGACGGCGCGAAGTGCTGCTCGAGATGCTGCGTGCCCACTCGCTCACCCCGACGGCGGTCGCCGGATGGCGCGAATTCGTGGATGGCGACGCGAAGTTCGCGATCTGCGTCGCGCCCGAGATGGCCGGGCTCAACGTCGTCACGCCGCCGATCTCGGTGCTCGGCGAGGCGCAGCTCTTCGGACAGCGCGCCCGCCAGGAGCGCCGCCGGCGCCGCGCGGCCGCCGATCCGCAGGCGATCCTGCGCGACCTCACTACTCTCGCCCCGGGATCGCCGGTGGTGCACGAGGAGTACGGCGTCGGTCGTTACGTCGGACTGCAGATGATGCAGGTCGCGGGGCAGGACGGCGAATTCGTCGTGCTCGAATACGCCGGCGGCGACAAGCTCTACGTGCCGGTGCAACAGCTGCACCTGGTCTCGCGATATTCCGGCGCGGCGCCCGAGAGCGCGCCCCTTCACAAGCTCGGCACCGACCAGTGGGCCAAGGCGCGCAAACGCGCGGCCGACAAGATCCGCGACGTAGCGGCCGAGCTACTCGACCTGTATGCACAGCGGCAGGCCAAGCGCGGACCGCCGCTGCCTTCGAAGGAACTCGAATACCAGGCGTTCGCCAACAGTTTTCCGTTCGAGGAAACCGCGGACCAGGCGGAGGCCATCCGCCAGGTCCTCGCCGATCTCGCGAGCGAAAAGCCGATGGACCGCGTCGTGTGCGGCGACGTCGGCTTCGGCAAGACCGAGGTCGCGATGCGCGCGGCGTTCGTCGCGGCGCAGGCCGGAAAGCAGGTCGCGGTGCTGGTGCCGACCACGCTGTTGGCCGAGCAGCATGCCAACAACTTCCGCGACCGCTTCGCCGACTGGCCGGTGCGCATCGAGGCGCTGTCGCGCTTCCGCTCGGGCAAGGAATCGAACGCGGTGATCGAGGGCATCGAGAGAGGCACCGTCGACATCGTCATCGCCACGCACCGGTTGCTGCATGCCAACGTGCGCTTCAAGGATCTCGGCCTCGTGATCGTCGACGAGGAGCACCGCTTCGGCGTGCGCGACAAGGAAAAGCTCAAGACGCTGCGCGCCGAGGTGCACGTGCTGACGCTCACCGCGACGCCGATTCCGCGCACGCTGAACATGGCGCTCGGCGGACTGCGCGATCTTTCTCTGATCACCACGCCGCCGTCCGAGCGGCTCGCGATCAAGACCTTCGTGACCGAGTGGCATGCCGCGACGCTGCGCGAGGCGGCGCTTCGCGAGTTCCGCCGCGGCGGCCAGGTGTACTTCGTGCACAACGTGGTCGAGACCATCGACAAGACCGCGCAGGAAATCGCGAAGCTGATCCCGGAAGCGGACGTGCGCATCGGCCATGGACAGATGCGAGAACGCGACCTCGAGCAACTCATGGTCGACTTCTATCACCGGCGCTTCAATTTCCTGGTGTGCACGACCATCATCGAAAGCGGCATCGACGTGCCCACCGCGAACACGATCATGATCGACCGCGCGGACCGCCTCGGTCTCGCGCAGCTTCACCAGCTGCGCGGTCGCGTCGGCCGGTCGCATCACCGCGCATACGCCTATCTGCTCACCCCGCCGCGCAAGGCGCTGTCGCAGGACGCGGTGAAGCGCCTGGAAGCCATCGAATCGCTCGAGGACCTCGGCGCTGGATTCGTGCTCGCGACGCACGACCTCGAGATCCGCGGCGCGGGCGAGTTGTTAGGCGAGTCGCAGAGCGGCGAACTCACGGAAGTCGGCCTGACGATGTACCTCGACCTGCTCGAACAGGCCGTGAAGGCGATGAAGGAAGGCCGCGAGCCCGAGCTCGATCGTCCGCTCGCCGCCACCGCGGAAGTCGAGCTGCGGCTCCCCGCCCTGCTGCCGGAGAGCTACGTGGCCGACGTGCCCGCGCGCCTGGCGCTGTACAAGCGGCTCGCCGCCGCGCCCGACAACACCGCGATCGACGAACTCACGGAGGAAATCGTCGACCGTTTCGGGCCGCTGCCGCCTCCGGCGACGAACCTGTTACGCGTCGCACGCCTCAAGCTCACCGCCCGCGCGCTCGGCATCCGCCGCCTCGACCTCGGGCGTGAGGGCGGGTATGCGCTGTTCGAGGAGCGCAACCAGGTCGACCCGCGCGCGATCATCCGGCTCGTTCAGCACCCGGATCGCGACTATCGACTCGACGGCCCGCTCAAGCTGCGCATTTCCGTCGAGACCGAGGACGACGCGGAGCGGTTCGAGTTCGCAGAATCGTTCCTGCAGGGCCTGCGCGGCGGCGGCGATGCAGCCGCCAAGTCGCCGGTTGCCGACAAACCCGCCTCGCAACCCGCCCGAAAGCCGGCGGGCGGGAAACGCCGCTGACCGACCCGCTATACTTTCGCCCATGAATTCCAATGGCCGCTCGCGACTGCGCTCCCTGCTCACCGCCGCCCTGTTCGCCTTCGTCGCGGTCACATCGACACTTCCGGCCGCCCAGGCACAGTCGACCACGCCCTCGGCGACCGTCTATACGGTCGAGATCATCGTATTTCGGAACAACACTGGCGCCGGAGGGCCGGAGGACTGGACCGCCAAGCCCATACCGCGCGGCCCCGATCAGCCCGATTCGCCGGTGACCGGGCGCTTCGTCGCATCGGTGCCGTCCTCGCAGTTCCAGCTCAACGACGTCGCCGCAAAGCTGCGCGCGTCGGCTAACTATCAGCCCGTCGCCCATTTCGCCTGGCAGCAAACCGCGAGCTCGTGGGGTTCGCGCGCCGGGTTCACGATCAACAAGCTGGCCGGCAACGTGCCCGGACTCTCGGGAATCATCTTCCTCGAGGCCGGCGCCTATCTGCACCTCGGCATGTCGTTGAACTACCAGACGTCCAACCCGCCCGCCGGCCTGGCGGCGACGCCCGGCACCGTGTTCACGCTGGCCGAGTCTCGACGCGTCAAACGCTACGAGCGCAACTACTACGATCACCCCGCCTTCGGCGTCATCGCCCTGGTGACCCCCGCCAACCGCGCCACCGGCGGCCGATAGGAAGACGGTGCCAGGCACGGAAATTCCGGGAGAAGCGGCGTCTGGAAATCGAGTCCCGGCGACGAGCGTCCGCTTCTCCCGGAATTTCCGTGCCTGGCACCGTCTTACTGGAAGTCGGATTCTTCGGCGACGATTATGCGGTTGCGGCCCTGCTCTTTCGCGCGGGCCACGGCGGCTTCGACCGCCTTGAGGAAACACGCCGCGGTGTCTTCGGGGCGCGCGGTGTGGATCGCGACGCCGCCGCTCACTGTCACGTAACGTTGCGTCGAGCGCGGATGATGGATCTGCTGCTCGCGCACCCGATGCGCCACGGTGGTCGCATGCTGGATGACGTGATCCGCGGGCGTTCCGTGCATGAGCACGATGACGCTCGCGCCTTCCCAGCGGCCGACGACGTCGGTGCCGCGGCGGAACGAACCGGCGATCGCGCGTGCCACGCGTTTGACCACCGCGTCGCCGCCCGCGCGATCGAAGATCTCGTTGTAGGGACCCAGCTGGTCGATGTCGAACAGCAGCAGCGCGATGTCGGTCTTGTCGCGCTGTGCCAGCGCGAAGTCGCGCTTGAGCACGTCCTCGAAGTAGTAACGCGACGCGAGCCCGGTGAGACGGTCTTCGCGCACCCAGCTCGGCAGTCCGCGGATGCCGGTGTCGCCCGTGCGGGGCCGCGTGCCGCCTTCGCGGTGGTAGCCGATGAAGTGCGTGACCTTGCCGTCGCCGTTCTTCAGCGGATGGATGTGCATGTCGTTCACGAACACCGTGCCGTCCTTGCGCTGGTTGCGCAGCAACGCACGCGTGGCTTCACCGTGTCCGAGCGCCTCGCGCAGGCCTTCGAGCTCCTGCTGATCGCGATCCTCGCCCTGCAACAACCGCAGGTTCTTGCCGACCAGCTCGGCGACGTCGTATCCGGTCAGCCGGCAGAACGCGGGATTGACGTACACGACGACGCGATCGCCGCCGGCCTCGGTGATGACGACGCCCTCGGGCGCGACGTCGAGCGCACCGCGCAGGAAATCGTTCTTGAAACCGTTCATGCGTTGCCCGCCGTCAGGTTGAGTTGCGGCGGTTCCGCCGAGCGGGCGAGCAGGTCCTGGCTTTCGCGCCAGGCGTGACCGGCCAGCAATTCTTCGCGTTCGGGCGCCGCGCGCCCGCGCATGCGCACCAGGCGCAGGTGCGAGCTCGGCTCGATCTCGAAATCGAGCTCGTCGAGCAGGCGAGCGACGGATGCGCGGTCATTGCACACCGGCAGCACGTCGCAGCCCGCCTCGAGCGCGGCACGCGCGCGCACGACGATATCGCCGTATTCGGCGGCGCCACCCATGGAAAGATCGTCGGTGAACACCGCGCCCGAAAAGCGCAGCTCCTCGCGCAAGGCGTTCTGGATCCAGCGGCGCGACAGGCTCGCGGGCTCCGGCGCGACGGCGGGAAACAGCACGTGCGCGACCATGACGCCGGGCAGGCCGTTCGCCATGAGGCGCCGGTAAGGCACCAGGTCGTCGCCCAGCTCGTCCCAGCCGCGTCTATCTACCGGCAGGGACTGGTGGGAATCCGCGACGACGGCGCCGTGCCCTGGAAAATGTTTGGCGGTGGCGGCCATGCCGGCATCTTTCATGCCTTGCACGTACGCGAGCGCGAGTTGCGCGACCGCCTCCGGCTTTGAATGAAACGCGCGATCGCCGATCACTTCGCTCACGCCGTAGTCGAGATCGACGCAGGGGGCGAACGACAGGTCGACTCCGTGCGCGCGCAGCTCGGCGGCCATGAGCCAGCCCATCGAACGCGCGAGCGTCAGTCCCTTCTTGGGATCGAGATCGTATTCGTGACCGATGCGCCGCGGTGGCGGCAGGCGCGAGAACTCGGGACGGAAGCGCTGGACGCGCCCACCTTCCTGGTCGACCGCGACGATGAGCGCGGGAGAACGCACCGCGTGGATGTCGGCGACGAGCCGGGTGAGCTGTTCGGCGTTCGAGTAGTTGCGGGTGAACAGGATGACGCTGCCCACGAGCGGATGGCGCAGCACGTCGCGGTCCTCGGGCGTGAGCTCGAGACCTGCCACGTCGACCATCAAAGGGCCCAGGGTCACCGTCGTTCCTATCTCGGGAGCCCCCTCTACGATGCCCGGTCGAGCACCGCCATGGACTCCACGTGTGTCGTGTGCGGAAACATATCAAGTACACCGGCGGCACGTAAGCGGAACCCATGTTCGTGGACGAGCACGCCCAGGTCCCGCGCCAACGAGCCGGTGTGGCACGAGATATACACCACCCTGCGAGGCACGATATGTGCCACGGCGCTCAAAACCTCACGCGCGCCCACGCGAGGCGGGTCTAACAGTACCGCGTCGTACCCGCCGCGCAGCCAGGGGACCGTGGCGTCGGGGGCCGCCGACAGGTCGGCGACGTGGAATTCGGCATTGGTCACCCCGTTGTTACGGGCATTGCCGCGCGCCCGCTCGATGAGACCTGGTTCACCTTCCACGCCAACTACCGAGCCCGCATGCCGCGCCAGGGGCAGCGTGAAATTGCCGAGGCCACAGTACAGGTCCAGGACCCGGTCCGTGGGCCGGACCTCGAGTAGTTCGATCGCGCGGGCGACCATGCCGTGGTTGATGGCCGCATTGACCTGGACGAAGTCCGAGGGGCCGAAGTCGAGCTTCAGGGCGAACTCGTCCAGCCGGTAGTGAAGGTCGACGGGTCCGGGCGTCAGCGGCACGATGGTATCGAGCCCGCCCGGTTGCAACATGATGCGCAGGCCGTGGGTCTTTTCGAATCCGGACAGGCGGGCGAGATCGCTCTCGCCGAGGGGATCGAGCACGCGCAGCACGAGCACGCGCTCGCCGTCGGACAACGACACCTCGATCTGCGGAATGCTCTCGCGCCGTTCCATTCCCGTGAGCAGTTCGCCGAGCGCCTCGACCAGTCCACCTACCGGCTCGGCGAGCACTTCGCAGCGCCGCACGTCGGCGACGTACTTGCCCTGCTTCTCGCGAAACCCGACCAGGCTCCGGCCCTTCTTCGTCACGTAACGCGAGGACAGCCGCGCGCGCCGCCGATATCCCCACACGGGACCTAACAAGGGCGGAAGCCACGTCTCGGGCGACACCTTGCCGATGCGTTCGAGATTGCTCGCGAGTTCCTTCTGCTTCGATGCGATCTGCGCCGCCGGATCGAGATGCTGGAGCGCGCACCCGCCGCACACGCCGAAGTGCGCGCAGCGCGGCGTGACACGGTCGGGCGACGGCTCGAGGACCTCGACGAGCTCAGCCTCGTCGTGACTCTTGTGAAAGCTGCGGCGGCGGAAAGATATTCGCTCGCCGGGCAATGCGCCCGCGACGAACACCGTCTTACCCTGCGTCTCGGAGGCTCGCACGACGCCTTCGGCCTCGTGGGTCAGGTCCGCGACGACGCCGGTCTCGAGCGCGGCATTGGCCGCGCGCGCCGCGCGACTCAAGAGATGACTCCTTCGACGTTCGCAGTGGCCGGACTTTCGGGTGGCCACGCCGCGAGGAATTCATCGAAGTGCGGCAGGCGCGCCTCGGCGAGCCACGCGCGTGTGCGCGCCAGTTCGTCGGCGAGTCCCGCGTCGGTGAGCCGGCCGCGCATGTGCTGGAAGCGCAGGAAGACCAGCCAGGTATTGATGACGTCGGTCTCGCAGTAGTGGCGGATGCGCGTCAGGTCCCCCGCGCGGTACGCGTCCCACACCTGCGAACCGTCGAAGCCCAGCTTGCCCGGGTAGCCGAGCAGCACGGCCGCGTCCGACAGCGCCGCCCGTGCGCGCGACTGGTAGGCGGACAACACGTCCATCACGTCGATGTGGCGCCAGTGAAAACGCCCGAGGTAATTGTTGAAGCGGAACGCGGTGTCTTCGTCGCCCGTTTCCCAGTAGCGAGGCGCCTGCACCTTGTGCCGTAAAGCGCGATAGTGGAGCACCGGCAGATCGAAGCCGCCGCCATTCCAGCTCACGAGATCCGGCGAGAATCTTTCGATGCCATCGAAGAACCGCATGACGAGCTCGCGCTCGGAGGCGGATTCCTCGCCCAGGCTCCAGACGCGGAATCCCTCGCGCGAGCGGAAAGCGCAGGAGATCGCGACGATGCGATGCTGGTCGTGCGGCAGGAAATCGCTGCCGGATTCCTGGCGCGCGCGCGCCTGCATGGCCTTGCCGACTTCTTCGTCCGAGAGCCCTTCGAGGCCGTAGAGCCGGCGCCCGAATTCCACGTCCGGAACCGTCTCTATGTCGAATACCAGTGTGTTCATCGGCGCCCCCGGCGACGCGTCGTGGCACGCGCTGTCTTGCGCCGCGCGCGCTTGCGCGCCACGCGCTTCGCGGGCTCGGCGGTTTCGAGCACCGCGACCGCGACGATGAGCCCCGCCTCGTCGGTCAGGGTCACGTGCCCACCGCCGATGCCGAGCTGGCGCCGCACTTTTTCGCCGCGTGGGGAATAGACGACCTCCGGCCGGCCCCACGCGTTCTGCACGACGCCGACGTCGCGGATCCAGATGCCGTGCGCGAAACCCGTTCCCATGGCCTTTACGATGGCCTCCTTGGCCGCGAAACGCATCGCGAGAAACCGCTCGGTCCGCTTCGTTTTGGACATCTGCTCCCGTTCGGAAGGCATGAGCAGTCGTTCGACGAAATGTTCGCCATACTTTTCGTAGAGCTTTTTCACGCGCGCGGCTTCGAGCACGTCGACGCCGATTCCGAAGATCATCGGCGTGCGCCCCGCATCAGCGCCTTCATGTCGCGCACCGCGGCTTCGAGCCCGCTGAAGATCGCGCGCGCGACGATGCAATGGCCGATGTTGAGCTCGACGATCTCGGGAATGGCCGCGATGGGCGTGACGTTGTTGTAGGTGAGGCCATGACCCGCGTGCACTTCGAGGCCGAGTCCGGCCGCGTATTTCGCCGCGCTCGTCAATCGCTCGAGCTCGCGCGCCTGCGCGGCGCCGGTCGCATCGGCATAGGTACCGGTGTGTAGTTCGATGACGGGTGCGCCGGACCGTTTCGCGGCATCGATCTGCGCCGGGTCCGGGCCGATGAACAACGCGACGCGAATGCCGGCCGCGGCGAGTTTCTTCACGCCCCCGCTCACGCGCTCGAGATCGGCGGCCACGTCGAGTCCGCCCTCGGTGGTGATTTCCTGGCGGCTCTCGGGTACGAGACAGCAGTCGTGCGGCCGCACGCCCACGGCGATCTCCACCATTTCGTTGGTCAGGCCCATCTCGAGGTTCATGCGAGTCTGCAGCAGCGGCCGCAGCGAGTGCACGTCGCGGTCCTGGATGTGACGGCGATCCTCGCGCAGGTGCAACGTGATGTTGTCCGCGCCCGCCTGTTCCGCCAGCAGCGCCGCGTGCACCGGATCCGGGTACGGCGCGCGGCGCGCCTGGCGAACCGTGGCAACGTGGTCGATGTTGATACCGAGGGCGATGTTGCGGGCCGAGGCTCCGCCGTATCCGAGACTCATGACATACCTCGCCGCGTCATCGCGCGCGCAACCGTGCGCGTGCGCAATTCACGGCCTTCGAGACAATGATCCAGTGCCTGGCGCAGCACGCGACGCGCGGCATCGAGTGCCTGCGGATCGTCGAGCGACTCTTCGCGCAATGCGATCAGGCAGCGCCCGGAATAACTACCGGGAGCGTCTTCGCGCACCTCGCTCAAGCCCTGCGCCGGGCGATATTGATAATGGTTATCCGGCGAAACGTCGAACTCGAGTCCGTAACCGATCGATTCGAGCAGGCGCTTCTCGAAGACGCGCAGCGCCGGCTCGGGCTGCGTATCGACGCACAGTCGCCGCAGCGTGCGCGAGTAGTCCTCGAAAAGCTGAGGTTGAGGGTCGTGACGCGTGGTCAGGTTGATGATGAGCTCGTTGAGATAGAAGCCCGACATCACGCGCCCCGGCGGCATCGCGGGCGCATCGGCGCCGGGCTCCGCCGCCGAGAGCTGCGCGGCGTCGCCGCGTCCCGTCCACGAGACCAGCAGCGGACGGAACGGCATTAGCAGCGAGGCGAGCTTGGATTTCGGGCCGCGCGCGCCGCGGGCGAACAAGGTGAGCCGTCCGTGCCGGGCGGTGAATACGTCGAGGATCCGGCTGGTATCGCGGTATTCCCGATGGTGCAGCACGAAGGCCGGCTCGAGCGCGATGCGTTCCCGGGGTTGCATCGAGCGACTATTCCATTCCGAGCTGCGCGAGGGCGCGCGCGTCGTCGGCCCAGTCCTCGCGCACCTTCACCCAGAGATTGAGGTGCAGGCGGCGGCCGAGCCGCTTGTTGAGCTCCTGGCGGGCCTTCTGGCCGACGCGCTTGAGGCGTTCGCCCTTCGCGCCGATGACGATGGGTTTCTGCCCCGCCCGATCGACCCAGATCACGGCGTCGATGACGAGCTGCTCGCCGTCTTCCTTCTTCTGCTCGATCTCGACGGCGATGCCGTACGGCACCTCTTCTACGAGTTCCATCGTGAGCTTCTCGCGGATGGTCTCGGCGATCTGGAAATCCTCGCCCCGGTCCGTGCGCTGCTCGGGCGGAAACAGCTCGGGGGACTCGGGCAGCCGCGATGCGATGACCTCGATGAGGCGGTCGAGATTGACGCCCTTTTCCGCCGACACCGGCACGACGTCGAGGAATTCGTGGCGGCCCGCGAGCTCGGCCACGAACGGCAGTAGTTTGTCCTTGGGATAAACCTTGTCGACCTTGTTCACCACCGCGACGCAGCCGCGTCCGCTGTCCTTGATGCGTCTCAGGACGGCCTCGTCTTCATCGCCGAAGCGCAGCGCCTCGACGACGAACACGACGAGGTCGGCATCGGCCAATGCGGCCGCGGCGGTGCGATTCATCGCGCGGTTGAGCGCGCGCCGCTCGCCGAGGTGCAGCCCCGGCGTGTCGACGAACGCGATCTGCACGCCGGGCCGGTTGAGCACGCCCAGCACGCGATGTCGCGTGGTTTGCGGACGCGACGTCACGATCGACAGTTTTTCGCCGACCAGCGCATTGAGCAGCGTCGACTTGCCGACGTTCGGACGGCCGACGAGCGCCGCGAATCCGGCGCGAAAATCAGTCATACATACCCAGCGCCTTCAGCGCCGCCTGTGCCGCGATCTGTTCGGCGCGGCGGCGGCTCGCGCCCTCGCCTTCGGTTTCGACTCCCGTGTCGGGCAATACGCACGAGACGAGGAAGACCTGCGCATGCGGCTCGCCGCTCGTGCGCTTCACGGTATACATCGGCAACGGACGCCCCTTCGACTGCAGGTGTTCCTGCAGCCGCGTCTTCGCGTCCTTGAGCGTCGCGGGCTCGGGCAGCGAAGCGATGCGGGCTTCGAACATGGGTCCGATTTTCTCGCGAACGACTTCCAGTCCGCCATCCAGATACAGCGCGCCGCACAGCGCCTCGAAGGCGTCCGCGAGGATCGACTGTCGGCGGAAGCCTCCGGTTTTGAGCTCGCCGGAACCGAGGTGCAGCAATTCGCCGAGCTGCATGACCTGCGCGATCCCGGCCAGCGGCTCCTCGCTCACGAGCCGCGCGCGCAGCCGCGACAGGTCTCCCTCGCTCGCGGACGGAAATTCGCGGTACAGCCGCTCTGACATCAGCAGGTTGAGCACCGAGTCGCCGAGGAATTCGAGACGTTCGTTGTTGGGGCCTTCGGCGCTGCGATGGGTGAGCGCGACCGCGAACAGCGCGCGATCGCGCGGCTCGTAACCCAGCCGCGCGAGAAGCGTGTCCGCAAGGCTGGCCGGGCTCATCCCCATGTGCGCCGCTGCATTCAGTTTATGGAAACCGATTTCTTGAACGCCATGAGCAGATGCATGTTGCCGAACAACGGGACGGTCTTCTCGTAGTCGGCCGTCATCGTCCAGACCCCGTCGCCGCGCTGGACATCTATTTCCGCCGGTGTGACCGCGTCCACGTAGCCCGTGTTGAATTGCCTGCCGAGCGTGGCTCGAATGGACTGCGGCGATATGGCTTCATCGACCTCGAGCTGGGTAGCCGTCTTCTCCATCGCCGAGACCAGCTTGTAGTAATTCATGTACACCGGCGCGACCCGGATCGCGGCATACAGCGTGATCGCCATCGGAATCAGCAGGAATATCCACCCGATCATCGTCACGCCACGTTGTTTTCGCATACGTCCTCCCGAACGCCCGTTATGTAGTGCCGTCACTCGATGCCTTGGCCGATACGCTCCCAGTTGATGACCGTGGAGCGCTGCATGTCGAAATTGAACCAGATTCGCGTCGCCTTGCCGACCAGATTCGCTTCGGGGACGAATCCCCAGACGCGACTGTCCTCGCTGTTGTCGCGATTGTCGCCGATCATCAGGTAATGGCCGGCCGGTACCACCTGGTCGAAGACGTAGTCACTGCGGTCCCGCCAGTTTCCCGGCGGCAGCTCGCTGCAGACCAGTTCTTCGTTCCTCTGGGCCATCGCCTTGCGGTCGCAGGCGGGCATGCCCTCGAGGCTGCCCCCGAACTGGTAGGCGCGCACCGGCCCCACCGGCGAGTTGCACGAGATCACTTCGTGCGAATGCTGCCCGAGTCGCTCGGTAGATAGACGCATGTCGATGTAGCAGCCGTCGGTGAAGCGGCCGGTCTCGACGGCGGGGATTGCCTCGCCATTGATGATCAGCTGATCGTTACGCACCTCGACCCGGTCGCCCGGCAGGCCGACGAGGCGCTTGATGTAGTTCATGCTCGGATTCGGCGGGTAGCGGAACACGACGACGTCGCCGCGCTGCGGAGTGCCGATGTCGAAGAACTTCTCGTTGATCACGGGCCAGCGCAGCCCGTACGAGTACTTGTTGACCACGATGAAATCGCCGTCGAGCAGGGTCGGCATCATCGAGTCCGAAGGAATGCGGAACGGCTCGAATATGAAGGCCCGGACCAGCAACACGATGAACGCGACCGGGAAGAAGCTGCGCGCGTAGTCGACGGTGCCCGGCTCGTGCAGCACGATCGGCGCCGGCTTGGCCGCCGCCGCGGCGGCATCGCGCGCCTTGCGCAACAGGAAATGATCGATCGCCCAGACGGCGCCCGTAGCGACCGACAACACCAGCAGCACCAGGCTGAAATCCAGCGACTCGGCGCTGATCATGCGCACGATGACCGCGACGACCAGGACCGGCAGCACGGCGTACGCGGCGCGCAGCAGCGGCGGATCCGGGACCTTGGTCGAACCCGCCGCGATGGCGCGACGCGGCGCGAACAACCAGCTGTCCACGGCGCACCACAGGGCGACCGGCGCGGCGAGCCAGCTCAGCGGCACGGAGACTTCCTTGATCCAGCCGAACACCACCGGGACACCGATGAACAGGACCGCCGCGATCAGCACGATCGGCAGCAGCGCGTTGGAAATGCGCACGTAAAGTGGGGGGCGGGTCGGATGGCCGGCGGCGGTTTTCGGGCGCCGCGGCGCGGTCACCCACCGATCGTACGCGGACACCAGCACGACCGGCGCCGCGAGGATGGTGAGCGGCACGATCAGCGCTCTGAACCAGCCGAACACTTCCTTCGCGCCGATCTGCACGATCGCGCCGATGATGACGAAGGGCAGCAGGTTGTACGCGATCTGCACGTAACGCGGGCCCGGCTCGGGCACGCCCTCGTCGGTCAGCGGCCGTTTCGGACCCAGCACCAGCTGATCGTAGATGCACACGAGAATCACCGGCACCGCGAACACCGCGAGGACGAGAATCAGCAGGTCGAGCAGTTGTTTGATCATTGTTCTTGCCCTGGTTCTTCCGGCCTACTTCTTTCCCACCTTGAGCACGGCGAGGAACGCTTCCTGGGGGATCTCCACCTGGCCCAGCTGCTTCATGCGCTTCTTGCCTTCCTTCTGCTTCTCGAGCAGCTTCTTCTTGCGCGTGATGTCGCCGCCGTAACACTTGGCGAGCACGTTCTTGCGCAGCGCCTTCACGGTCGCGCGGGCGATGATGTGGCTGCCGATGGCCGCCTGCACGGCGACCTCGAACATCTGGCGCGGGATCAGCTCCTGCATCTTGTCGACGAGCTGCCGGCCGCGCTCGTAGGCCGAGTCCTTGTGGACGATGATCGACAGCGCATCGACCTTGTCGCCGTTGATCAGCACGTCGAGCTTCACGAGCGGCGCGGGCTGGAAATGACTGAAGTCGTAGTCGAACGACGCATAACCGCGGCTCGTGGACTTGAGGCGGTCGAAGAAGTCGAGCACCACCTCCGCGAGCGGCAACTCGTACTGCAGCGACACCTGGGTGCCGAGATACAGCATCTTCTTCTGCACGCCGCGCTTGTCCGCGCACAGCTGCAGCACGCCGCCCACGTGATCGGGCGGCACGAGGATGTTGGCCAGGATGATGGGCTCGCGCAGCTCCTCGATCTTGTCGATCGGCGGTAGTTTGGCCGGATTGTCGACGTTGATGGTCTCCCCATCCGTGGTCGTGACCTCGTAAACCACGGTGGGCGCCGAGGTGACCAGGTCCATCTCGTATTCGCGTTCGAGGCGCTCCTGCACGATCTCCATGTGCAGCAGGCCGAGGTAGCCGCAGCGGAAGCCGAAGCCCAGCGCCTGCGACACTTCGGGCTCGTACGTGAACGCGGCGTCGTTGAGCTTGAGCTTGTCGAGGGCGTCGCGGAGGTTCTCGTACTCATGGCTCTCCACGGGGAAAATCCCCGAGAAGACCATGGGCTGGATCTCCTTGAAGCCCGGGAACGGCTTGTCGGTGGGCCGCGCCGCGTCGGTGATCGTGTCGCCGACCTTGGCGTCGTGGACGTCCTTGATGTTGCAGATGAGGAAGCCCACTTCGCCGGCCATGAGCGTGTCGGCGGGCATGGGCTTGGGCCGGAAATGGCCGACCGCCTGCACCTCGAACTGCTTCTTGTTGCTCCACAGCTGGATCTTCTGCTTGGGCGCGATCCTGCCCTCGAGCATGCGCACGAGCATGACCACGCCGCGGTAGCTGTCGTACCAGGAGTCGAAGATCAGCGCCTTGGTGGGCTTGTCCGCGTCGCCCTTCGGCGGCGGCACGCGGGCCACGATCGCTTCGAGGA